>CAJURY010000006.1:0-73216 GCA_910589155.1 uncultured Oscillospiraceae bacterium
CCGCTGACCTCTTGAATGCCATTCAAGCGCTCTCCCAGCTGAGCTATACCCCCGAATAATCCGCTAATGTCAGATATTAAGGGAAGTCATATTAAATTGTCAAAAATAACTGCTCAAAGGGGGTAGGCGAAGGTAAAGTTTCGGCTCCCAGCTGAGCTATACCCCCGAATAATCCGTTAATGTCGGGATATTAAGGGAAGTCATATTAAATTGTCGGAAATCGCTACTCAACAGGGGTACACAACGGTAGAGTTTCGACTCCCAGCTGAGCTATACCCCCATTTCGGTGGCCGTTTTCTTTACGGCTTTTATATTATAGCCGAAAAAGGTGGCGCTGTCAAGCCCTAAATCTGTTTTTCTGCAAATTTTTTCAGATGTCGCGCATCAGATTTTCCCTAAGGAATGATTTTGCTGGCTTTCAAATAACGCTCCTCCTCGGAAAACACACAGCCGCAATATTTTTGCATATAAAAGCCCAGTTCTCTGGCGCGCGCCTGTCCGGCGCGGAAATATGGCCGGAAATCCCGATACAAAAAGGTCACGCCGTACTCCGCCGCGGCGCGCTCGGCTACCTCGCGCATGAGTTCATGCTTTTGGTAGGGGCTAATAAACAAGGAGGAAGTAAAGCTGTCGAATCCCTCCGCTTTCGCGGTTTTTGCTGCGGCGTACAGGCGCATTTCGTAGCATTTCACGCAGCGGCCGGCAATATCCTCCGCCACTTCCCGCACGAAAGGCCGCAGGCCGTAGTCGTTTTGCTCAATCACTGGCAATTCAATGGTCTGCGCGTATTCCCGCAAACAGTTCCGCCGGGCGCGGTACTCTGTAAAGGGGTGAATATTGGGATTGTACCAGTAGCCTGTGACCTCTAGCCCGTCCGCGCGCAGCACGTCGATACACTGATTGGCGCATGGGGCGCAGCAAATATGCAGCAAAGTTTTCATAGGGGGTTCGCTCCTTAAATTTTAGCTTCTTTCAGTCTTTTTTCCAGAGTCGCCGGGCTGAATTGGGTGAGGTAGATTCGATCCATGCCAAATTCCTGGGTCAAAAGAAAGGATTTTGGCAAATCATCGGTGGCGGCGGCGACCTGCCCGTTTTCCTCTGCTTGACGCAGAAAGGCTCTGGTATGCTTGGAATAGCTGGTGTTATCCAGGTCGAAGATCCCGATAATCGAGGAATTTCGCACGGACATATCGTTGCCAATGGGTAAATACATTAGAGTTTCTCCTTTTTACTGCACAATGTTGTAAGCCAGATTGGAAAGCCAATGGGGAAGAATTGCGCCGTACAGCGAGTCGGTTTTTAAGTAAATAAAGTTCAGCAGAACATGGGTAAAGAACAGATTCAAAATCCAGCCAAAGTTGTCGAAGGTAAGCTGGCTGAAAGTCATGCCCCCGGCAATCATGCGGTAGGGGTAGTGCATCGCCACAAACAAAATGCCAGTTACTGCAATGGCAAGCCACTTTTTCTGAATCAGGCCATAAATTCTGGTTCCGATGTAGCCTCTGAACACAATTTCTTCGCAAAGGGCGACCAGCAGGAAATAAACCAGCAAAACGCCAATTTCCCCCAGGGGAAGCAATTGGCCGCCGCTTAGAAGGTGGGAAACGCAGTTGTTAAAAACAAAGACAGCGCCCAGAAGGATTCCTGCGATGCAGCTTGCTTTCCAGTTGCCGCCGGAAAGCCCGATGGTAGCGAGGGACTGCCCGTTTGCTTTGGCAAAGAGGATTGCAACGGCAACCAGCAAAAGATTCACTAGACACCCGGCGGCGGTGATATGGCTTTTCACGAAGCTGGAATGTACGGCCAGCAGACCAAGGACAGCGTAGAGCAGTACCATAACGCCGAAGAGCAAAAATGCGAAAAGTCCATCCTTTTTGCCATATTGTTTGCTTTTCTCATGATAAGCCGGGGATGCGCGCAGCAGCTTCATAAAAATCGCCTCCTGAAAAAAGGCCACCGCAAAACGCGGCAGCCTTCCATACCGTTGTTTATCGCAAGGAATTTTTGGGGCGGAGCATTTCTCTCCAGTCCAGATCGCCCCGCTGCAAGCCGAAAATCAGCATTTCCGCACTGGCGAGGTTGGTGGCTACCGGCACCCGGTACTTGTCGCAGGCGCGGATGGTACCCAAAATTTGCTGATTGTCCCAAGGCTCGTTGGAATTGGGATCCGTGAATAAAAGCACCAGATCCAATTCGTTATAGGCGATGCGGGCGTTTACCTGCTCGTGGCCGCCTTGCTTGTGACTCAGCAGCAGCGTAATGGGAAGACCGGTTGTGTCTGCAATGAGCCTCCCAGTGGTAGCGGTGGCGTAAAGCTGATGCTTGGACAAGATGCTTTTATACGCGGTGCAGAATTGCACCATGAGTTCTTTTTTCTTATCATGAGCCAAAAAAGCGATGTTCACTACAGATCACTCCTTTTAAAATTCATTCTACTTACACGGTCTTTTGGGAATGGGAACCCGCTGCCCCAATAGCCGGTGGGCGATTCTCCGGCAGGCGGCGGAAGCGCCATGATTGGAATATTGAATCAGCGGATGGCCGAATGCGGCGGCCAAGGTAACATTTCTGTCTTCCGGCACGATACCCAGCAGCGGCAGCCCAACACTGTCCATAATATCGTCCACCGTCAGGGAGATTTTTTCATACAGCTCCGGGCGAACCCGGTTGACAATCAGCCGGACGGAATGCTTGCCCATGAGGGCAAGGGTCTGCGCGGTTCTATCCGCGTCCCGCAAGGCGGCGGGTTCTCCGCCGGTTACCACCAGAATGCGGTTGGCTCTGGCGGCGGCAAGGGTAAAGCCTGCGCCAAGACCTGCCGGGGCGTCTATCAGGCAGAAATCAAAGTCTTTGGCGGCTTGCTCCAAAAAGTGGAAGAAGCGGACGCTTTCGATATCCTCCGGCGCCATGCCCACCGGCGCGGTGAGAAAGGACAGCGTGGGAAAATCAGGGTGCATGGCGGCTGCGCCCACGGCGCATTCGCCGCTTAGAACGTCGGTAAAGGACAAGGCTGGAATCTCTTGCATCCCCAGGGCGATATCCAGATTACGCAGTCCAACGTCCAGATCAACGCAAAGCACCTGCTTGCCTTCCGCTGCAAGGCTGGTGGCAATCCCGGCGCAAAGAGAGGTTTTGCCGGTTCCGCCCTTGCCGGAAAGCACGGCGATGACTTCGCCCAAGGCGACCGCCTCCTTCCTGCCGCCGGTTTTTATGTGCCGGCCAACTCCCCCAATTTATAAGATAGACTTATTATACAAGCACTCTTGGCGGATTGCAACTATTTTTTGTACACATTCTCTCGGTTTCTTTCCGATTTATACTAATATATATCTTTTCATATATTTACCTGTGAAAAAACCGAATGAAATTTGTTGTTTTGCGGGAGTGATTCGGCCGGTTTTGCGGCAATTGCCGGCAATGCTTTGAAATTTTCAACAGGCGAACTTAATTTAATACAGGATTTCCGGTTTCAAACAACATTCCTATGCGCTGGCGCAAAGCCGCCGCTTCCGGGGTGTTTTCTCCGCCGTGGCTTTCAATCCACCGGGCGGAGGCCTCCTGCGCCAACTTCAGCGTTTCTAAATCGCAGTCCAGATTTGCAACGCGGAAAACCGGCAGGCCGTGCTGCCGCTGGCCGAAGAAATCCCCGGGCCCGCGAAGCTGCAAGTCCTCCTGGGCGATTTGAAAGCCGTCGTTGGTTTTGCAAAGCGCCTTTAGCCGCAAAAGCGTCTCCGCGCTACGGCTGTTGGTGAACAGCACGCAGTAGCTTTTGGCTTTACCCCGCCCCACGCGCCCTCTGAGCTGGTGCAATTGCGATAGGCCAAAGCGATCCGCGTCCTCTATAATCATCAGCGTGGCGTTGGGCACATCCACCCCCACTTCAATGACGGTGGTGGCCACCAGAATGTCAAATTCCCCTCTGGCAAACGCCCCCATGACGGCTTCTTTTTCAGCGCTTTTCATCTGCCCGTGCAAAAGAGCCACTCGCAGATCAGGAAAAACCGTTTTTTGCAGGGTTTCGGCCCATAGCTCGGCGGACTTGACGCTGAGGGTCTCGCTTTCCTCCACCGCCGGGCATACAATAAAGCATTGGTGTCCGTCTTTTACGTGCTTGCGGATAAAGGCGTTGATCCGGGCGCGCATGTTTTCTCCCACCAGGAAGGTATCCACAGCTTCCCGCCCGGGGGGAAGCTGGTCGATGATGGAAACATCCAGATCACCATATAAAATCAGCGCCAGCGTCCGGGGAATGGGGGTGGCGGACATGACAAGCAAATGGGGGGTTGCGCCTTTTTCCCACAGCGCCCCCCGCTGTCCAACGCCGAAGCGGTGCTGCTCGTCGGTGATCACCAAGCCCAGATTTTGAAATTTTGTTGCTTCCGAAACCAGGGCGTGGGTGCCGATCACAAAGTCGATTGCACCGTTTTCCAGGGCGGCTCGGGTTTCCCGCTTTTTTGCGGGGGTCATGGAGCCGGTAAGCAGGCCGCAGCGAAGACCCAGGGGGGAAAGCAGCTTATCCAAGGTGGCCATATGCTGCTCTGCGAGAATTTCTGTGGGAACCATCAGCGCGGCCTGCCTGCCGTTTTTGCAGGCGCAGTAAGCCGCTGCCGCCGCGACCATGGTTTTGCCGCTGCCCACATCTCCTTGCACCAGCCGGTTCATGGGAACGCCCCGGCGAAAATCCCCCAGGATTTCGTCGATGGTTCGCCGCTGCGCCCCGGTGAGCTGGAAGGGGAGCGCGTCATAAAAGGGCTGCAAATCCGTATTTGCATAGGGCGCGGCGGTTTTGACGGCGCGCCGGGCGCGCATCAGGGAAAGTCCGGCGGAGAAAATGAAAAATTCCTCGAAAATCAGCCGCTTTTTTGCCTGCGCCAGCTCCTCGAAGCTTTGGGGCTGATGAATGGCGAAATAGGCGCGGCCGGCGGACAATATGTCGTAGGCCTGCCGAATTTCCAGAGGAAGCACCTCCGGCACAGCCTCCGCCGTCTCCATAGCCTGCGCCACGGCTTTTGTCACGGCGGCGTTGGACAGGCCGGCGGTGAGGGGGTATATGGGCAGAATGCGCCGGGTGAAAAGCGGCGGGCTGTCTATGGATTCAAAGACGGGATTTTGCATATTGTATCCGATAAAATCCCCGGAAACCGCCCCGTAAAAGTAGTATTCTTCTCCGTAAATCAGTTGTTCCGCCCGGAATTTCTGGTTAAAAAAGGTGAGATTCAGCCGTGCAGTGTGGTCGGAAACCTGCACCTTTGTAATATCCAGACCCTGCCGGATGTGGCTGGTTCGAGGATTGGATGTTACCATAGCGCGAAAGCAGCCGGGAACGTCTACCTCCAGACGGTCGATGGTGACAAGTCTTGTCCTGTCCTCGTAGGCTCTGGGAAAATGGGTGATGAGGTCGTAAACCGTGTAAACGCCCAAGGCGGCAAACTGCTTTTCCTTCGCCGCGCCTATGCCCTTCAGGGCGGTAATGGGGTCGGTGAGCCGGGCCAAGGCCATCCCTCCTTTCAATTTTCTTTATTTTAGCACGTTTTTTTCGGGGAGACAAGAAAAATCAGACTGTCAAAAAACCGAAATATACATGACAAAAATGAAGGATTGAAAGTTAAATTCTTCATTTTGGTTTTTTGACTGTAGTTTGTTCTTTGCCTTTGTGCCGTACCCTCCGGGGGGTGACTTTTCTCCGGCGAAAAGTCACCAAAAGCCGCCGGGCTGCGGCCCGGAACCCATAGGGGCCGGGCGGCAGTGCGTTTGAATCGCTTTGCAAAGCTGAAACTAGTTACGCGCCGTCTTACGCAAAGCAAATCGTTACTAACGGCGCGCCCGCGCGCCCTCCGAGCGACCGTTACCTTGCAAAATCTGACAGCAGTTGCATTTCAATAACTGCCAGCAATGCCGCCTCGCGCTACCATGCAAGGCTTGCAAATTGTGCTTTTTGCAAGTTACTACTACGGATTATGCATTTTTGTATTTGAAAATGTACTTTTTTGACAGTCTGAAAAATGTCCCCCCGCTTTCTGGCAGAAAACGGGGGGCGGGATAAAATGCATTATTTGTATGAAGCCAGAAACTCCGGCAGATAGTGCAAAATGGAAGCATTAAATACTACCTTATTTTTAGGCATGGCGGGTAAATCGTCGGAAACCGTCATGTTGTCCGGGTAAGAAGCATCGTCCTGCCAAGTGAGGACAACCAGAGGCTCCTTTTCCATAAAGGCGCTCCATGCGCCGCCTGCATTTTGTTCTTCGTCTTTTTTCTGGGCGAGCCGCTGAAACGCTGCCCAATCCTCTGCGTTTAAGTATCCGGAAATTGGCGTGGCGCTGTGCCAGAATGCAAAATGCTCCGTTTCTTCCATGGTCGCCTCCTGGAGATCATACTCAAGCCTGGTATGCCGCTTCACACTGTCGCCGTACAGCGTTTGCAGCTGCTGGCGAACGGTTTGCATATCCGCGTCATCGGGATAAGCGAGACGTACATGAGAAAGCTTGCCGTCAGCTTGCTGGAAAGCAAAAAGAACGTTGTCTGTTTTTACGCCGAAAAGGGTAAGACCTTCTATGCGAAAAGCGGACTGATCGTCCAGAACCGTCACGCCCTCTGTTTCCGGCGTCACCTGGTACGCGTCCATGACCTCTTGTATGGTCATGCTCCAGTTGGTTTCGGGAAATTCCAGAAGCTTCGCCGCCTCTGGCTGGGGAGCTGGCGTTTGGCAAGCGGCGAAGCAAAGAAGAATCGCCGCGCTAAGAAAAATAGAAATGATTTTTCGCATCATCGTTTCCCCCTTTTTTATCTTAATTATTGTGCCTTTGCACAATAATATTATAACAAGTCCTTCACTCAATGTCCATTATGAATAATCCCAATTTTTACCAGCGAAATATGTAATTCCCTACAAAGCATGATTTTTCAGGAAAGGACTTGCGTTAGGGCTTTTTGTCGGATATACTATGCATAATAAGTAAAATGCAATTTTAGCGCATGGGAGGACACAAAACCATGGAAGCATATAAAAACGCGCATCTATCCCCCAAGGAGCGGGCAAAGGACTTGCTTGCCCGGATGACCTTGCAGGAAAAAGTAGGGCAGCTTACCCAGCGGCTCTATGGCTTCGGCATTTACAAGCGCCGGGGCGAGGAAATCGTGCTGCTGGAGGAATTTCAGGAAGAAGTGGCGCGGTACAGCGGGCTTGGGACGCTGTACGGGCTTTACCGCGCCGACCCCTGGTCCGGCAAGGATTTTGAGACGGGGCTGGACGGCGCGCTGGCGCCAAAAGCCCGGAACCTGGTGCAAAAATATGTGCTGGAGCACTCCCGGCTGGGCATTCCTGTGCTCATGAGCAGCGAATGCCCCCACGGCCATCAGGCGCTGGACGGCTATCTGCTGCCGGTGAATCTGGCTGTTGGCGCAACCTTCCGCCCGGAGCTGCTGGAGCAGGCGGCGGCGGTCTGCGGCAAGCAGCTTAAGGCTATGGGCGTGGATCTGGCGTTGGTTTCCGCTCTGGACATCCTGCGAGACCCCCGCTGGGGCAGAAGCGAGGAATGCTACGGCGAAGATCCCTTGCTGGCTTCCCGGCTTGCCCAGGCGGCGGTGAAGGGAATGCAGGGCGCGGGGGTAGACATGGTGGCCAAGCACATGTGCGCCCAGGGCGAAACCACCGGCGGCGTGAACGCCAGCGCCGCCAGAATTGGAGAGCGGGAGCTGCGGGAAATTCACCTGCCACCGGTGAAAGCCTGCGTGGACGCAGGGGTAGCCTCCTTTATGGCGGCCTACAATGAAATTGACGGCGTGTACTGCCACGGAAACTCCTGGCTTCTCACCGACCTTTTGCGGGGAGAATACGGCTTTGAGGGCTTTGTCATGTCCGACGGCGTAGCCATCGACCAGCTGGACGCGGTGACAGGAGACCGGATGGCCTCCGGCGCATTGGCGCTGGATGCGGGCGTGGATATGGGCTTGTGGGACACGGGCTTTGCCATGCTGGAACAGGCGGTGGCGCAGGGACTTGTCCCCGAAAAACGCCTGGACGAGGCGGTTTTGCGGATTTTGGAAGTGAAGTTCCGCCGGGGGCTGTTTGAAGAACCCTTTGTGCCGGAAAACGACCTGTGGCGGGGCTTCACGGTGGAAAAATACCCCCAGGCCAAGCAGCTTTCCGACGAAAGCATCGTCCTTTTGAAAAACAAAGCAGGGCTTTTGCCCCTGAATCCCGGGAAAAAGGGAACTGTTGCGGTGGTGGGTCCCAACGCCGACGCGATTTACAGTCAGCTTGGGGACTACACCCCACCGGTGCGCCCGGAAAGCGGCGTAACCGTGTGGCAGGGGATTTCCCGGCATCTGGAAGGTATGCCCATGGAAGCCAAATTCCACCAGGGCTGCCCCCTGTTTGGCGCGGACGATGCAATGGTGGAAGAAGCGGTGCAGCTAGCGAAGAACTGCGACGTGATTGTGGCGGTGCTGGGCGGCTCCTCCAGCCGATTTGCCGGGGCGGAGTTCCATGATAATGGCGCGCTGAAGCATCAATCGGAGCTTACCATGGACTGCGGCGAAAACGTGGACGCAAGCGAACTGAAGCTTCCCGGCAGTCAGATTTCTTTGCTTCGCAGGCTAAAGGAAACCGGCAAGCCGGTAGTTTCCGTGCTCATACAGGGACGACCCTACGCCATGGCGGAAGTGGAAGCGTATTCCGACGCAATTTTCTGCTGCTTCTATCCCGGCTTGCAAGGCGGCGCGTCCTTGGCGGAGCTGCTTTTCGGCAAGCTTGCCCCCGCCGGGCGGCTTCCCGCATCCTTGCCGGATCATGCAGGGCAGCTTCCTGTGTACTATAATTACAAGGACTCTTACCGGGGCATGACCTATTATGACTCTCAAAAGCATCCCCAGTATGCTTTCGGTTTCGGACTTACCTATACAAATTTCACCTACCGGCTGCTGTCCGCGCCGGAAGGTAAGGTGGACGGCGCAAGCGGCGCGGCGTTTCAGGTGGAAATCCGCAACGCCGGAAGCCAAGACGCTTACGCAGTCCCTCAGCTTTACCTGCACCGCACCCAGGGCGTTGTTACGTCTCGTATTCGCGCCCTTGCGGACTTCCAGAAGGTCTGGATTCCAGCGGGCGAAGCCAAAACCGTGACGCTGCAAGCGTCCAGGGAGGCGCTTTCCCAGTGGAACAGCGCCATGAAGCTGGAACTTTTGCCGGGGAAAATTGAGTGGTTCCTTGGCGACGGTAAGGACGAACTTGCAGGAGAATTTACCCTGGCGGAAAAGCAGAAATAACAGGCGTTTGACGCAGGGAAACGACATATTGGCGTATTTGCTGAAAATTTAGAAAACAGAGAAATCGCCCTGCTGCTTATGAGACAAACAACCCCCCTCCGCTTTTGGATAAAATGCGGAGGGGGCGCGTTGCATTTCAGAGGCTTGCGGGGGCTTCGCCGCGTATGGATTCGGCATGTCCGCCTTCCAGGGTAAACAGGGAATAGAAGTACCCCTTTTGCGCCATGAGCTGGGCAAAGGTACCTTTTTCCCGGAGGCTGCCCTCTTGCAGAACCAGAATTTCATCGTACTGCTCCATCAGCCCTTGCTCCAGCCGGTGGGTGACGACAATGCGGGTCAGCCCCTCCAACTGCAAAATCCCGTCGGTCACGGCATAGGCGGTCTGATTGTCCAGCGCCGCCGTGGCCTCGTCCAGAAGCAGCACCGGCGCGCCCCGGAGCAGGCACCGGGCAATGGACACTCTCTGCCGCTCGCCGCCGGAAAGCCCACCGCCGTTTTCGCCGCAGCAATAATCCGCGCCCTTTTCCGCCACCAGCGCCCCAAGACCGGACCGCTCCACAGCTCTTTCTACCTGCTCTTTTGGAAATTTGCGGAACATGGTAATATTATTTTCCAGCGTGTCGTCAAACAAAAATACGTTTTGTCCAATAAGACTCATAAGCTCGTACAGGCTGCGCCGGTCGATTTCCCGCAATTCCTGCCCGTCTACGGCAATGGAGCCGGTGTAGTCGCTGGAAGCGCCCATGAGAAGGTTCAGCATGGTGGACTTGCCGGAGCCGGAGCCGCCGACGATGGCGTACTTTTTGCCCGCCTGAAACGCGGCGGAAAGATTGCGCAACGCAAGCTGATCCGCTTCGTAGCCAAAGGAAACGTTTTGCAGGGTAATGGCAGTTTCCAGCTTGGGCTGGATGGTTTTGCCTGGCTTTGTGGTATTCTCCGCGCAAAGCTCCTCTTGCTTTTCGATAAGTCCCTTGGCGGCCTTGCGGCTCGCCCAGTACTGGGGCACGACGCGCACCGGTTCCATAATGCCGTTGCACAAATTTACAGTCACCAGCACGGCGCCGGCTGTGATCTGCCCGCGAAGGGCAAGGTATGCGCCGATAAAAAAGATGCCGAACTGGAAGATCAAACCGCAAAAATTGCCCACCGCCATTAAAAGCCCGTCCCACCACCGCCGGCGGCATTTGACTGTTTCCGCTTTTGTGCTGGCGTTGTGGAACAGCCTTTTCGCCTGGGCTTCCGCCTTGAAGCTTTTAATCACGGAAAAGCCGGTGAGCAAATCCTTTAACGATCCCATATAGCGCTCGTTCTGGTCGCTGACGGCCTTTTCCCGGCTGGTCAATTCCTTGCCCATCACCACAGAGATGACAATCGGCAAGGAGCAAAGGAAAATTGCCGCAAGCGCCAATTCCCAGCTATACCAGAACATAATGATGAGGCTGATGACAAAATTCACCCCTTCATAGACCAGCAGAAAAGAGCGGTTTAAGTAGTTTTCCTCAATAGAGGCGATATCGTTGTTCAGAACCGACAAATAGCGGCTGGTGTTTTCCGTAGAAAAAGCGCTGATGCTTTTTTCGCTGAGCCGGGAAAAAACCTGATCCTTGTACTGGGTCATGGCCTTGGCAATAAAACGGCTTTTCAGGCGGTAGGGCAGAAGGTCGATAAGGAAATTGAGAAGACCCACGCCGATCATAAGATACAAAAGATTCATTAGCGCTTCCAGGGCGTTGGGCTTTTTTAAAGTGATGATGTCCAGAATTTCCCCAAGGCTCCAGGAAAAGATCACCCGGAAAATGGGAGATAGCAGCATCAAAAACATAACGGCTATATAAAGCAGTTTGTTTTTTCGGTAAAAGGCGTGGGTTAGCGTTTTGAATGGTTGCATGGCATGCTCTCCTTTGCGGCCGCACCGGCGGCGTTTTTTGGTGCTGACATTATAGCGCGTTAAAGCGTGGAATGCAATCAAGCAGTGGTTTTTTTGCGGCGATTTTTTCCCAACCAACGGTTTACAACCACTGGTTGTCCTCCAAAATCCGCCGGAGCGGTTCAAATTCCCGGCAGGGACTTGTATTTCGAGCTGCAAATTGCTATAATGACCCTGATTGGAACACAAAGGAGTCATTTTATGGGTTATTTTGGGGGAGAATACGCCGTCTGCGTCATTGGCGCGGGGCACGCCGGGATTGAAGCCGCCATGGCCTGCGCCCGCTTAGGTCTCAAGACGGCGCTTTTCACAATCAATCTGGACGCGGTGGGGAATATGCCCTGCAATCCCGCCATCGGCGGCACGGGCAAAGGGCATCTTGTCCGGGAACTGGACGCGCTGGGCGGGCAGATGGCGAAGGCCGCCGACGCCTGTTGCATTCAGTACCGGATGCTCAACAGCAGCAAAGGCCCCGCTGTTCGCTCTTTGCGGGCGCAGGCCGACCGCCGGTGTTATCAGGCATATATGAAGCATCTATTGGAGCGGCAAGAAAATCTGGAATTGAAGCAGGCCATGATCACAAAAGTTCTTACGGAAAACGGAAAAGTTTCCGGGGTTGCAACCCAGCTTGGCGCAGAGTACCGGGCAAAAGCGGTCGTTCTCGCCACGGGCACCTATCTGGACAGTACCGTAATCACGGGAGACGTGGTCTGCCCCTCCGGCCCGGACGGGATGCACGCCGCTGTGGGGCTATCAGAAAACCTGCGATCTCTGGGTCTATCCATGCGCCGGTTCAAAACCGGCACGCCGCCCAGAATCAACCGCCGCAGCGTGGACTTTGCCCAGATGGAGGTGCAGCCGGGAGATGAGAAAGCGGAGCCGTTTTCCTTCTCCACCTCCTGCACCCCGAAAAATCAGGCGGTGTGCTACCTAACCTACACCAACGAAAAAACCCATACGATTATCCGCGCCAATTTGGATCGCAGTCCCATGTACGACGGTACCATTCAAGGCGTTGGCCCCAGGTACTGCCCAAGCATCGAAACCAAAATTGTGCGCTTTGCGGAGAAAAACCGGCATCAGCTTTTTATCGAGCCTTGTGGGCTGGACACGGAGGAGCTTTATGTCCAGGGACTATCCTCCAGCTTGCCGGAGGATGTGCAGCTTGCCATGCTCCACTCCATTCAAGGGCTGGAGCGGGCGGAAATGATGCGCCCGGCCTATGCCATTGAGTACGACTGCATCGACCCCACGGAGCTTTTGCCTACCCTGGAGAGTAAAAAAATCCCCGGCCTATACGGCGCGGGGCAGTTTAACGGCACCTCCGGCTATGAGGAAGCCGCCGCCCAGGGACTTGTGGCGGGGGTCAACGCCGCTTTGAAAATCAAGGGCGAACCGCCCATGATTCTCACCAGAGACCAGTGCTATATTGGCGCGCTTGTTGACGATCTGGTGACCAAGGGCACCCAGGAACCCTACCGCATGATGACCAGCCGCTCGGAGTACCGGCTGCTGCACCGGCAGGATAACGCTGATTTTCGCCTGACCGCCATTGGGCATCGGGTGGGACTGGTGGAGGAAAAACGTCTGGCGGAAGTGGAGGCCAAATACGAGGCCGTGCGCAAGGAAATCCGCCGTCTGGAATCCACAGGCGTGGCGGAATCCAAGGAACTGAACGACCTTTGCCGCAAGGCGGGCACGGCGGAGGTAACCGGCTCCGCCCGGCTGGCGGATTTGGTGCGCCGCCCCCAGCTTGGCTATGCAGTCATCGCGCCTTTCGACCCAAATCGCCCGGATTTGCCCCCGGCTGTGACGGAGCAGGTGGAAATTCAGCTCAAATACGCCGGGTATCTGGCGCGGCAGGAGCGGCAGGTAGAGGAATTTAAGCGGGAGGAAGCCCGGCTTCTGCCCAAAAATCTGGATTACAGCGCCATTGGCGGACTCCGGTTGGAGGCGCGGCAGAAGCTTGCGGAAATTCAGCCGGTTTCCATCGGACAGGCAGGGCGGATTTCCGGGGTCAGCCCGGCGGATATTGCGGTGCTACTCATTTATCTGGAGCAAAACAAGGAGGCGCGTTGATGCTATTCGATACCCATGCCCATTTAGACGACCGGCGGTTTGACAAGGATCGGGCGGAACTTTTGCAAACCCTGCCGGAAAAAGGCGTAAGGCTTTTGATGAATCCCGGCTGCGACCTGCCTTCTTCCTACGCGGCCGCCGCCCTTGCCAGAGAAAACAGTTGGATTTACGCCGCCGTTGGCTCCCACCCGGACGCGGCGGACAAGCTGACCCCGGCGGTTTTGGCCGCTTACCGCGCCCTTTGCCGGGAAAATTCCAAGGTCAAGGCCATTGGAGAAATTGGTCTGGATTATCATTATGAGGACGTGCCCAGGGAGCGGCAGATAGAGGCTTTCCGGGCGCAAATGCAGCTTGCAAGGGAACTGAGACTTCCGGTTATCGTCCATGAGCGGGAGGCTCATGAGGACGGCTGCCGCATTGTGGAGGAATTTCCAGAGGTCACCGGGGTGTTTCACTGCTATTCCGGCTCGGCGGAAATGGCCAGGTGGCTGACAAGCCGGGGCTGGTACATTGGCTTTACCGGGGTCATCACCTTCAAAAACGCCAGAAAGGCCGTGGAAACCGCTGAGACTATTCCCCTTGACCGGATTGTGATTGAGACGGACTGCCCCTATATGGCGCCGGAGCCTTTTCGCGGGCGGCGAAACGATCCGGGGTATGTGTACCGCATGGCGGAGCGGCTTGCAGAGATTCGAGGCGTCAGCCCGGCGGAAATGCGGCGCGTAACCTTCGCCAACGGCTGCCGGCTGTACGGGATTCAGGAAGAAATGCCGTAAGCAAAGCGTCCCACGTCCTTGCTTTCCCGCAAGGACGTGGGACGCTTTTTCGCTTTTATCTGGAATCGCCCAGGAAGAACACCGCCAGCATGCCCGGCCCCACATGGGCGCCGGTAAGCGGCTCGTGCACCGTTATGGTCAGTTCTTTGGGCGGCGCGATTGCTTCAATCATCTTTGCAAGGGTCTGGGCTTCTGCCAGGCAGTCGCCGTGGGAAATAAAGACCCGGCTGCGCTCCGGCATCCGCACCTTTTTCCGATACAGCTCCGCCAGGGTATCAATGGCGCGTTTTCTGCCCCGCGCCTTGCCGGTTATGACAATTTTTCCTTCGTCGTTGCCATAGAGGATGGGCTTGATGTGCAGCATGGAGCCAACCAGTGCCACCGCCGCGTTGACCCGCCCGCCCCGCTTCAAAAACATCAGGTCGTCTACGGTAAAGTATTCGCAAAGTCTGTCCCGGTCCTGCAAAAGCCCCTGGTAGGTTTCGTCCAGGGTGCGCCCCGCCTGACACGCGTCCCACGCCCGGCAGACCAGAAGCCCCGTGCCGCAGCCGGAGCCAAGGCTGCTCAGCACCAAAACCTTGCGCCCGGGGAATTCTTCCGCCAGCGCGTCGGCCGCCAGCTTTGCCGACTGGCAGGTGCCGCTGATGGCGGTGGACATCCCGATATACAGTACGTCCTGCCCCGCCTCCAGAGCGGGGCGGAAATAGGACGCGAATTTATCGCTGTTGATGAGGGAGGTTTTTACTTCAGCCCCGGCGCGCAGCTTGTCATAGTAAGCGTGGCTGTCGAAATCCTCCGGGTAGACCGGGCATTCCTGGGGAACGCCCTGCATCCAATAGGTAAAGGGAATTACAGTAACGTCCATTTGCGTCAAGGTGGACTTGGGCAGGTTACTGCCTGTATCGGTAATGATTTTAAATGCCATAATGCTGCACCTCTTATCTAATATACGATATTATTATAAATGATTTATTTCATTATGTAAATAGGCATTTTTAAAATTTATATTAATATTTTGAACAAGGATTCCTTGCGGTACTTGTAGTATTTGACAAGGTGTGCTAAAATAACAACAGAGGTGATCGCTTTGGAAAAAGAACACAAACTGCTTTCTGCCTGTCTGGATAGCTGGCAGAAAAATATGGCGGCGTATCAGCTTCCCACTTGGGAGGAGCTGCCGGATCTGGAGCTTTATATGGATCAGGTGGTTGCGCTGGTCGGCCGTTATCTGGCGCTGCTGGCCAAGGATCAGGCGGAGGAGCCGGTTCTAACCCCCAGCGCGGTCAACAATTATGTCCGTATGAAGATTATGCCCGCCCCGGTGAAAAAGCGATACAGCCGGATTCATCTGGCATACCTGATTGCCATTTGCTTCCTGAAACAAAGTATGCCTATGGTGAGCATACAAAAGGTTTTCCCCATGGGCTTGGAGGATGGGCAGGTGCAGTCGCTTTATACTTCCTTTGCTCAGATTTTTGGCCAGACAACAAGTCAGTTTTCCCAAATCGCGTTGACTTTATCCGGCAACATTTTGCAGACCCGTCCCGCGTCGGCGTTTACAGAAAACGAGTTGATTTTGTCCTGCGCGGTTTCCGCTACTTTGTATAAGCTTCTAACGGAGCAGCTCCTTACGCCCCCGCCAGAGCAGGCGGATAAGGGGTAGCCTTGCGATACGTGGATAACGGGCGCAGCGGTAGCGCCCTTGCGGGTGGCGCATTATGCAGACTCCCCCCTGTGCTGCCTGGGCAGCGCAAGGGGAGTGAGACTGTTGGGCTTTTTCAACAAAAAGTTTGCAGTCTGCTGCGCGCATAATTTGTCCGCTTTTGGCGGACAAATTCCACACTTGCAGCCTGAGAAGTATTTTCCGCCACGTACGTGCCGCGTCGGAAAATAATTTTGACTTTATTCGCGCCTGCGGACGCGAACTCTGCGAGGCTTTTTTGATGCGCAGACTCCCCCTTGCGCTGCCCAGGCGGCGCAAGGGGGAGTCTGCGGTTGCAAAACCTATTACAGTGGCTTTTGTTTGATTTTTCCGTACCGACGGGGAAATTCTCTGGGCGTAGGCCGCGTCTTGCGAATCATAATAACGCTGTGACTTGCGCCGCCGATGGAAAATTCCTGTATTTTTTCCAGTTTTCCTCCCAGCTTTTCTATTGCGGCTTCGGCTTCGGCTGCTTCCTCCTGGGCCGCCGCTCCTTTCATGGAAAAGAAATATCCGCCCACCTTTACATAGGGCAAACACAGCTCGCAAAGGATATTCAGCCGGGCGACAGCTCTGGACAAAGCGAAATCATAGCGTTCCCGGCGGTTTAGGACTTCTTCTTCCGCTCTGGCGGTGACGCACTCCGCGTCTACACCCAAAGCCGGTAAGGTTTCCGCCAGCCAATTCATGCGCTTGCCCAAGGAGTCCAGCAGCGTCAGCTTCAGCGCCGGGCAGGCGATTTTCAGTGGCACCCCGGGAAATCCGCCGCCGCAGCCAACGTCAATGACGGTCTTTCCCTGGAAATCCGCAAGGGTCAAAAGAGTCAGGCAGTCGGCAAAGTGCAAAACGGCTACCTGCGCCGGATCAGTAATGGAGGTCAGATTCATGACCTTATTTTTTTCCAGCAGCATATCTCCGAAAGCGCAGAGCTTTTCCTGCCGGTCTTGGGGCATCGCAATGCCCAGCGGGGGCAACGCGGCAGCGAGCGCCGCTTGCATCACTGTATTTTCCATCAATATTCTACCTGATAGGGGTCGAACTGGGGAACCTCCGGCTCATCTGTGGCCATAATTTCATGGAGATACCAGTTCACCAGCAATGTGGATACTTCATCATAGGTTTGAATGCCCTTTTCCTGCTCCACAGCCTTTTGGTATTGGTCGTAGGACTGGTGGGCCTTGTCTTTCACAGGACCGTCGCTTTTGGCGACGTTTTCATTGTTATCATCCAGATCCCGGCGCATTTTCGGATTGACCCCTTCGGCCACCTCGCGAGCGGCGGCGGGGTCGGCTTTATAAAGGGCGTTGTAGCAGTAAATATACGCCGACAGATAGGCGGAATACTGAAATTCTTTTGAATCGTTGGATACGCAGGCCAGATAAGCGGCGAAATTGGCTTCGTCCTCTTTTGCAATGGAAATCCGGTGCGCCATTTCATGGCACATGGTAAACGGCAGGATTCCTACGAAGGTGTCTGGATTTACCGCCGCTTCCCCTGTCAGCGCCACGGTCACGCCGGAAAAGCCCATTTTCGTGTAAAAATCGGACAGTCCCAGCTTCTTCACCGGGGTGCGATCCCCAGCGAAAGCGGAGCACCGGAAGGTCATGGTATCAAAGCCGTCCCCAGCCTGCTCCGCCAGGGTTTCAAATTCTGCAAAATCCAGCCCGCCGTCCTCATCCCGGCGCATTTGCAAAGCCAAAGTATTGGCGTTGTCCCGGTAGTATATGGCGGCGTTTTTCAGCTCCCGGTTGGAAAAGTCCGTGACCTCCAGACGCAGGCTCTCGGCCAGGGTGTTCTCATTATAATAATTGAGTCCCCACATACCCATAAATAAAAATAACACCACGGATGCGGCGGCCGTCCAAGCGCCCAGCCAGCGCAGAAGGTTCCAACGCAGCAAAATTGCCAGCGCCAAGGTGAAAAGAATCAGGACAAAGGCAGCCAGCAGCAGCATTTGCCACAGGCAAAAATCAAATTTCCCGGTTATTGGCGCAAGAGTATCCTGCACCGTCCGAGCCAGGGCGGGATAAGCGAGAAATAAAAGGTCGTTGTAATATTTGGCGGCCCAGGTCAAAAGCCAGGTTAGTCCGGCAAAAACGGCGGCGACCAGAAAGCCCCGCAGATTACGCATAAAATTCGCTCCTTTCAGCAGGCAATTTCAAAAACGGCAAAAAGCCACAATGTTCTATTTTTTATTATAGCATATGTTTTTAGAAAAGTCTCCTACTATTTTATGAATTTTTCCCAAGGCTATCACGACGGAAAATCAGAAAATAAAAAATCAATTAAAAAGCAGGCGAAATGTCCGATTCGACATATACCCAGACTGTACCCCTTTTTTTCCTTCAGTTCCGCGAATTTGCCCTTGACGACGGCTTTGCTTCTACGGCGCGCCGATAAAATTGCGCTGTAAATTTGACAAGGATGGATCTTGCGCCTTACATCATGCAGCCGCTGCCTTTTGACGCCCCGGTGCGGCGCCGATTGGGGGGCGGCGCCGCGCTTTTTATGCAAGTATACAAATCATAATTGCATTAGGTTTACAGAAACCCCCTGCTTTGTGAAAAGTGCTCTAAAAGTTTTCCATAAACCCATGAAGTTTGTACTTGAATCTTTGCGAAAACTGTTGTAGAATAGGGCTAAATCTTCATACTGCTAGAGTGACATGGTGGAATTTGGTGGGATGAAGTTGACAAAAATATACATTTTTAGTACAAAAGCGTATATTTTGTATAATGCGCTGCCTTTTGCGCGCATATCAAAAAAGCGGCTGTGAAAATGCTCAAAGAATATCTGTATCTGTGAAAATACAGGCGGACAGCCGCTATTCTCTTTGTCAATATTCAGCTTGGAGGCTGATATTGGAAATATATTTGGAAAAGGAGAAACAAAAATGAATCAGAAGCACCTGAATCGTTTGCTTTCCGTGATGCTCGTGGTAGCGTTGCTGTGCGGTCTGGCAGTTCCCGCTGCCGCTGCCGGTAATCAGAACCGCGTCAACTTCACCAAAGTAGACAACAGCGCGGTTTCTGCACAGCTTTCCAATCAGGAAGAGCTGAAGGAAACCGAGGAAAAATCGCTCTATGCAGACACTGACACCGTTCGTGTCTCCATCGTGCTGGAGGACGCTTCCACCATCGCTGCGGGCTACGCAACCGCCGGCATCGCCGATAATAAGGCTGCTATGGCGTACCGTGCGGATCTGCAGGCGAACCAGAAGAGCGTAGAAAAGGCCATTGCCAAGGCCACCGGCGAGGAGCTGGATGTGGTCTGGAACATGACTCTGGCTGCGAATATGATCTCCGCCAACGTAAAGTTCGGCAAGATCGCTGAGATCGAAAAGGTTCCCGGCGTTGCGGAAGTCATCGTGGAAACTCGTTATGAGCCTGCTGTCTACTCCGTTGGCGGCGATAAGCCCAACATGACGGTTTCTTCCCAGATGACCGGCGCAAACACTGCCTGGCAGTCCGGCTACACCGGCGCAGGTACCCGTATCGCCATCATCGATACCGGCTTGGACACCGATCATCAGTCTTTCAACAACGATGCGTTCAAGTACGCGCTGGCTGAAGACGCTAAGGCCGCCGGTATGACCTATGACGAGTATGTTGCCAAGAAGGATCTGCTGGACGCTGCGGAAATCGCTTCTGTTCTGGAAAAGCTGAACGCTTATTCTATGAACAACACCATCACCGCCGAGGATCTGTACAGAAATGAAAAGGTCGCCTACGGCTTCAGCTATATTGACCGCGACCTGGATGTGACCCACCTGAACGACACCCAGGGAGAGCACGGCTCCCACGTTGCCGGTATTTCTACCGCCAACCGTTTCCTGAAGAAGGGCGAGGAGTTTGTGAGCGCGGCCAGCGAAGTTGGCGTTGTGGGTAACGCGCCCGATGCGCAGATTCTTGTGATGAAGGTATTCGGCAACAGAGGCGGCGCTTATGACTCCGACTACATGGTCGCCATTGAGGACGCCATCTTGCTGGGCGCCGACTCCGTGAACCTGTCTCTGGGTTCCGGTAACCCCGGTTACACCTATAGCACTGAATACCAGGAAATCCTGGACGCGCTGACTGAGACCGACACCGTAGTGACGATTTCCGCCGGCAACAGCGGCGCATGGGCGGATAACGCCATGCATGAAGCCCCCGGCTATGTATACGCGGAGGATGTGGCTTGGCACACCGGCGGCTCTCCCGGTACATATACCAACTCTCTGGGCGTTGCCTCCGTGGATAACGACGGCGCGTTCGGCTCCTACATCAAGGCTGGCGAAACCAGCATCGTTTACAACGAAACCACCGGTTACAAGAACAGCCCCTTGGCCGGTCTGGATACCTCCGCTGACCTCACCGGTACGGAGTACGATTTCGTGCTGACCGATGGCGTTGGCGCGCCTGCTGATTACGCGGACATCGACCTCACCGGTAAAATCGTTTTGTGCTCCCGTGGTGAAATCAGCTTCTATGAAAAGGGCGATAACGCTGCCAATCTGGGCGCTGCCGCTACCATCATTTACAACAATCAGCCCGGTACCATCAGCATGGATCTGTCTGATTACAAGAACACTGCTCCCTGCGTTTCCATCACTCAGGTGGAAGGCGCTGCTGTGAAGGCAACCGCTACCGAGCAGAGCACTGAAGCCGGTCTCAAATACTACACCGGCAAGCTGACCGTTGTGGGCGGCAAGACCACCTTGTACAAGGGTTCCAAGGTGCTCACCATGAGCGATTTCAGCTCCTGGGGCGTACCTGGCGATCTGTCCATGAAGCCTGAAATCACCGCCCCCGGCGGCATGATCTACTCCCTGAACGGTACCCACAAGACCAACAGCGGTATGGTGGGCGGCACCGACCAGTATGAGAGCATGTCCGGTACTTCTATGGCTGCGCCTCAGGTTGCGGGTATCGCTGCACTGGTGAAGCAGTACATTGAAGAAAACAATCTGTCTCAGGAAAATCTCACGGACCGCGCGCTGGCACAGTCTTTGATGATGTCCACCGCAAAGCCCATTTTTGAGGATCAGGACGGCAAAGCCGGTTATGTTTCCGTCCTCCGCCAAGGCTCCGGTCTGGCAGACGCCAGCGCCGCGACTTCCGCCAAGTCCTTCATTCTGGTAGACGGCCAGAACGACGGCAAGGTAAAGGCTGAGTTTGGCGACGACGCGAAGCGTGAAGGCATCTACAACTTCGGCTTTACCCTCACCAACCTCACCGATGAGGCTACGGATTACAATCTGTACGCCGACCTGTTCACCCAGGGTCTGTTCCAGCACAACGCCAATACCTGGGACGACACCATGACCCTGTATCAGGATACCTGGACCAGCTATCTGGATGCGAATGTAATTTTCAATGTGAACGGTGAGGATGTGGATTCTTCCCGCGACCTGACCAAGTTCGACTTCAACGGCGACGGCAAGACCGACAAGGCTGATGCGCAGCTTCTGATGGATAATATTGTTGCCGGCGTAGCACTGAAGGCAAACGAGGAAAATACCGACGTAAACTTTGACGGCTATACCGATACCTACGACGTGCATTATCTGTTGGCGATGCTCTCCGCCAAGAACGCGATTATCAATCTGCCTGCCAACGGCACTGTGGTTGTGGATGTGACGATTGTTCTCACCGAAGAGCAGAAGGCCATGCTGAACGAGTACTACAAGGCCGGCGCTTTTGTGGAAGGCTTTGTATATGCTTCTCCCGTTGCCACCGCTGAGGGCGATCTGGGTACCACCCATTCCATCCCCGTGCTGGGCTACTATGGCAACTGGACTGACGCTTCCATGTTTGACGTGGGCACCTATGCCACCTACGCCACCGGCGAAGAGTCCAAGACTCCCTACCTGGGCAACATGAAGGCTAACGCTGTGGGTATTGTCCGTGGCGACGATCCCGAATCCACCTACTACTTTGCCGGCAATCCCCTGGTTGCTGATGAAACCTATATGCCTGAGCGCAACGCGATGAATGCCCAGCGCGGCGACAAGATCGCAGTCTGGAACTACAGTGTTATCCGCAATGCCATGGCTTCCAGAGTCGCTGTGGACAATCTGACCACTGGTGAAACCCTGAAGGAAGAATTTGGCAAGCAGGCTCCCTCCGCTTACTACCACTCCAATCAGCAGGTGTGGAAGGACACCAACCGTTCTACTCAGGTTCCCAATGTGAACCTCAGCGGCCTGGAGGAAGGCACAAAGCTGCAATACTCCCTGGCGCTGCTGCCCGAACTGTACCAAAAGACCAGATTGGTTGAAGTTCCCTCTGAGGATAAGGATAAGGATCCCACCTATGTGGAAGAAACCTATCTGGATTGGGACGCTCTGGGCGAGGGCGCTGTGTGGAACGTGCCTGTTACCATTGATAACACCGCTCCCACACTGGACGCAGTGTCCTACGATATGCTGAGCAACACCCTGAAGGTTACCGCTACCGACAACCAGTACATCGCTGCTGTTGCCTTGTATAACGCTGGCGGCACCCAGGTTCTCAGCTATCAGGGTTCCGATGCGAACCAGAAGCCCGGCGACACCCTGGACTTTGAACTTTCCCTGAGCGGCGTAAACGGTCAGAAGTTCCTGCTTCAGGTTGCCGACTATGCCATGAACGTTGATACTTACGAAGTAAATATCAATCTGGGCGAGCCTGCCCCCATGCCCAGTATGCTGGCTTTCGACACTGTCAATAATGCCTGGGTTGGTTTTGAGCGCGACAGCGATGAAAACACCATGCAGCAGATTGCCGCTTCCAAGAAGACCTTCTTTGCTGCTACCGATGCTGACGGTATTGTATTCGCTTCCACCAACGAAGGCGAACTGTATGTGATGGAAGAAAACGATATTTCCAGCATGACCTATGTGACCAACATGGGCGTTGTCCTTTCCGACATGGCCTACGACAAGAGCACTGAGACTGTTTACGGCGTTGCGGACGGCGCGCTGGTGACAGTGGATAAGCTCACCGGTGAAATCGCCGTTGTTGGCGAGATTGGTATCGATACCAATACCCTGGCCTGCGATGCTGAGGGCAACTTCTACAGTGCGCAGTACTCCACCGGCTATATCTACAAGTACACCGTGGAAACCTTGGAAACCCCCGAACAGATTACAAGCACCAGAGTGAACAACGCCTATGTGCAGGCTATGGAAATTGACCCCAACAATGGTCTGCTGTACTGGAGCAGCTTCTATGCTATGAGTTTCCTGGGCATGACATTTATGTATGCCTATCTGTATGAAATCAACGTGGAAACTGGCAACATGACCAGACTGGGCGATTTCAACACTGAACTGACCTGCCTGATTATCCCCGTGAGAAAAGTGGCCGGCGACTGGAACAAGCCCACCACTACCGTTTCCGGCGTGGAAATTTCCGCTTCCAGCATCGGCCTGATCCGCGGCAGCAGCGCAAGCCTCACTGCTTCCGTTCTGCCCTGGACCGCCACCGACCGCACCGTTACCTGGACTTCCTCCGACGAATCCATTGCGACTGTTGATGCCAACGGCAACGTGAAGGCTGTGGAAGTGGGTACCGCTGTGATTACCGCGACCTCCAACCTGGATCCCACCAAGTCCGCCTCCTGCACCGTGAACGTTGATGTAATCAGCGCTACCGTAAAGGGCGCCTTGCTGGATGAGGAGAGCGTTCCCAAGCTCTTCACCTGGGATATGGAAAACGATTCCAAGTGGACTGCCGGCGAGAAAATCGAGCCGATGATTGAGTCCGCTACCTATGATCCTATGAACAACACCCTGTACGTCATGGATTCTGTTGAGGACAACTGGGGTATGTACAAGATTGACGCGACCACCGGCAAAACCCTGGAAACTGCCGGCAACAGCGCAAAGGCTCCTATGTGGGATATGGCTTACGCCTCCTACTTCTCCACCAAGGAAGCTCCTGTAATCGGCGCGATCTACGGTCAGTTCTTCCTGCCCAACAAGAACCCCATGGAACTGGATACCGCCGCATTTGACCTGTCCACCAACTTCCAGAAGTACACCGGCGCAAGCTATGCCGTTGCCATTGCCGACGGCGGCTACGAGCAGGTTTACGACAATGAGGATCAGGTAAATCTGGATACCGAAGCCTACTACATCCTGGACGACGCGGGCTATATCTGGGTGTACAATGTATTCCCCGTGGGCGATAGCTTCAGCGCCTGGCTGGGTCACATCCCCACCGACCTGAATGTGAAATTCACTCCCAATGGCGAGGATATGCTCTGCTCCATGGTCTTTGGCGACGACGGCAACCTGTATCTGTCCCGCTTCACTGGCAGCACCAGCGAGCTGTACCGCCTGACCTACAACGCTGAAGCTGAGATGTTCAACGCCATGGCAATCGGCGATGTGGGCGCTGACGTTTGGCCCGCCGCTTTGTACGAGGTCACCAGCAACGAATCTGCTGCCGACAAGATCCCCGCGGGCGCCATGAAGGCGGACGCTGTCAATGTGACCACCGAGGAAATGCTGGCATCCACCGAGAAGCTGACCATGAACCGTGCGCTTTCCGCCAAGGAACTGAAGAACGCCGTCACTGGCGCTGAGGCCGAAGCGATCCTTGGTTCCACCAACGCTGTGAAGGACTACGCTTCCGCGAAGCGCGATGTGGAAAAGGTTGCGCCCATGGCGATTGGTTCCGCTTCCTCCGCGAAGGACAATGCCCTTGTGGAAATTATTTCCAAGACCCCTGTTACCAATGGTTTGGTGACTGTGGAATATGACCCTGCCGCTTTGACTTTGGTTGGCTATGACTCCAAGATGGATATCAAGACCTTTGCTGGCGAAGACGGCTTTGTTGCAATTGGCTACGCAAGCAAGGACGCTGTTGCCGCCGGTCGTGCTCTGGCTGAGTTGGAGTTCACCTTTGCAGAGAATGTAAAGGCGTCTGAGATTGTGATCACTGTTTACGAAGAGAACATGACCTACCCCAATTCTGTAAGAACGCTGGAACTGGTGAAGGAATGCGGTGGCGTTGACTGTCCCTCCGCAAAGTTCACCGATGTTGCCGCGGACGCTTGGTATCACGCTGCCATTGATTATGTCGTAAGCCACGGCCTGATGGTTGGCGCGACGGAAACTGTCTTTAACACCGAAGGCAAGCTTACCCGTGGTCAGTTGATGTCTATTCTGTACCGTCTGGCAGGCGCGCCCGAAGTAGAGGCCGAAGTTGCTTTCACGGATGTAGACGCGGATATGTACTACGCTCCCGCAATTGCATGGGCCTTTGAAAACGGCATCGCTTACGGTGTGAATGCAACGAACTTTGCGCCTGACGCACCTGTTACCCGCGAGCAGACCGCCGCTTTCCTGGCGCGCTACGCGCAGTTTGCAGGCGTATATGAAGCGCCTTCCGCAGGTGCTTTGAAGGGCTTTGCCGATGTGCAGAATATTACCGGTTATGCTGTGGAATACATGGCATGGGCTGTGGAAAATGAAATTGTTCACGGTTCCAACGGCAAGCTGCTTCCCACTGACACCACTCGCCGTTGCGAGGCTGCTGTCATGATGGCGAATTTCTGCATTAACTTCTAAGGAAAGCTTTGCTTTCTGTATAACCCCAGTAAAAAGGGCAGCCGGGAAACCGGCTGCCCTTTAGTATGTTAAATTTTCCCTGCGCTTGCAAGGCGACGAAACCGCGAGATCATCTGATGGAATGCCATTTTGAACCGCCGGCTTGCCGGCGGCACAAAATAGCTTCAGCCGGACGTCTTGCAGACAAAAAAAGCGCCTTGTTTTAGGCGCAGCAATCATGAAACCTCCGGCCAAGCCGGAGGTTTTAACGATCTTACATATAGCGGCGATGTTAACTTTAGCGCTTTGTTGCATGAAGCTGCAAGGCTGATTTGTGAGAAAGGTGCGTATTCCTGTCGTATTTACCGCAAAGCCGCCGCCAGAAGGTTTGCACAGGGCACAGCGCCGAATCTTTCCCACAGTCCTGGGCGCTTGCCCAGCAAATGGGGCAGACCATACGCCCTTCCGGGATCTGCCGCCCACATGCGACGCAGCGCTCTTCAGAAAAAATGTACAATTTGAAAGGTCACACTCCTTTTCCGAAAGAGGCGGCCTCCTGCGAAATTAGGATTTCGCCTCGGTTAGAAATAATAAAATCATTTTTTGCAGAATGTTGACCTGGGCGGAGGAAAGTCCTGTGCCTGGGTCGGAGGGGGAAACAAATTCTGCAAAAAGCAAGTCAAGCAGCTCCTTTTGCGGCGTGGTTAGATTTTTGGAGGCATAAACACCGCCGCAATCAAATCCCACCAAAAAGTCCAACGAAACCCGTAGAACTGCTGCAATACTCACCAATACGTCCAATGGAGGCATCTGTGCGTTGGACTCGTAACTGCTGACTGCGGAGACGCTTTTATTGATTTGTCTTGCAAGAGATTTTTGCGTCATCCCTCTTTGCATTCGCACTTGCTTCAGTCTCAAGCCCAAATCATACATTGGGAGCCTCCCCTGTGTTGACAATAATAAAAATATTCTATCACCGACCCGTTCTGTGCAGTTAAATTTTTCCCGGATTTGAGTACAATTATACTGCATTATCTATGGTATATTTTGGTAAAACATGTATGCCGACTGAAAAAAAGTCGGCGCGGAACCGGAAGCATAAAACTTCCGGTTCCGCGCCTCAGACGATCAAAAAATATAAATGCATTAAAAGCCGTGCAAATTTGCAGGGGTACGATTTATGGGGGGCGTTTGGTGAAAGCAAACTCCAATGACTCGCCATCAGATTCCTCGGCTATTTCGCTGCTGGCCTATGCAAAATTGCAACCGCCATACTGCGGTTGCAATTTTGGATTTTAGAGCCGTTCTTGTGGAGCTCCAAGGGGTGTGCCAAATCAGCGCTTGTGTTTGTAACGAATTGCCAGCGGGCGCTGCACGCGCTTGGGAAATTTGTCCGCAATACGTCGGATTGTGAAGAAAATTTCCTAGGTTATGTTAAAATACAGGTACAACTGCGCCGCTGTAAGCTTCGTTGATGTAATCCCGGACAGCGTCGCTTTGCAGAGCCTTTTTCAACGCCTGGGTCTTTTCGCTTTCCTGATTGCCGTCCTTTACCACCAAAATATTGGCGTAAAGCTGAGCGGGTTCGGAAGCGGCGTCCTCTGTTGCCAGAGCGTCCACACTGGCTGTAAGGCCGGCTCCCAAAGCATAGTTTCCGTTAATTACAGCCAAATCCACAGAATCCAGCACCTTGGGAAGCTGGGCGGCTTCCATTTCCACGATTTCCAGATTTTCAGGATAGGTTTCCACAATGTCCAGCTTGGTGGCTTCCATGCCGGCGCCGTCTTTCAGCTTGAGGATCCCCTGCTCTTGCAGCAAAAGCAGCGCCCTTGCGCGGTTGCTGCCGTCGTTGGGAATGGCAATTTTCGCCCCGTCGGACAAGCCTTCCAAGGAAGCGCAAGTACCGGCGTAAATGCCGAAAGGCTCATAGTGAATGGACGCCACGGGAACCAAATGCGTGCCGTTTTCCTGATTAAAGGTTGCAAGATAGGGCGTGTGCTGAAAATAGTTGGCGTCCACGTCCCCGGATTCTGTTACTTCGTTGGGAATAATGTAATCGGCGTATTCCACAACCTTCAGGGTGTACCCTTCTTTTTCCAGCTCTTTCGCCGCAATTTTTAAAATCTCGGCATGGGGCGTGGGGGAGGCCGCCACGGTGATAATATGATCGTCGGTTTTGCCGCAGCCTGCGAACAGGCTCAAAGTAAGAACAGCGCAAAGTAAAAAAGCAATCCATTTTTTCATTTTCGTTTTCTCCTTAAAAATTATTTATGACGCAGCCGTTTGTCGCAGGCTGTTGCCAATTTGGTTCCGATGGTCTGGAAAATCTGGACGAGCAGGATAAGCGCAAGTACCGCCGCCCACATGACCAGGTTTTTAAAATTGTAGTAGCCGTAGTTGATGGCGATTTTGCCCAGACCGCCGCCGCCGATGATCCCCGCCATGGCGCCGTAGCCCAGAATCGTCGTCATGGAAATGGCCGCGCCGGAAATGAGGCTGGGCTTTGCCTCCGGCAAAATAACCTTCCATACAATTTGCAGAGCTGATGCGCCCATGGCCTCCGCCGCTTCGATAACCCCGTGGTCAACCTCCCGCAGGGAGCTTTCCACCATCCGCGCAACCAGCGGGAAAGCCGCAATTACCATGGGCACAACAGTGGCCACGGTGCCGACCCTGGTGCCAACCAGAATTTTGGAAAGCGGCAGCACCACGATCATTAAAATCAGAAACGGCACGCTGCGCAGCAAATTCACTGTGAGATTCAAAAGCTTCATCACCCAGCCGGGCAGGGGACGCACGCCGCCTTTTTCTCCTGTTACCAGCAGCACGCCCAAAGGCAATCCAATAAGATAAGCCAAAGCCGTTTCCAAAAGCAGGGCGTACAGCGTCTCCCACAAACCGAAGGGAAGCTCCGACTGTAAAATTTGAAGCTGTTCTAAAATTTTTGGGTTATGCAAAAATTCCATTATCGTACCTCCTCCGCATGAAGCCCCGGCTGGCGGTTCAAATAGGCCAGTACTTTTTCCCGATCCGCCGGCGCGTCCGGCAGACCCACGATCATTGTGCCGAAGGCCTTGCCGTCTACATTGCGGGTATCCGCGCCCAGAATGCTTACCTTCAGTCCCAATTCCAGCGCCAATTCGGAAATCACGGGGATTTCCACCGCGCTTCCGTTGAAGGCAATTCGCGCCATGGGCGTTTGACTGTAAAAATCCATCCCCGCGCCGTCAGGAAAGACCAAACGGCGAGCAGCGGCGGTTTTGGGGTTGGCGAATATTTCCTGCACCGCGCCGCATTCCATCACCCTGCCCTGATCCAAAATCGCAACCCGGTGGCAGATTTGTTCAATGACGGACATCTGGTGGGTAATGAGAATTACCGTGATTTGCCGCTCCCGGTTGATGGCTTGCAGAAGCTTTAAAATACTGTCTGTGGTAGTTGGATCCAGGGCGGAGGTGGCCTCGTCGCAGAGCAGCACCTTTGGTTCGGAGGCCAAGGCTCTTGCAATGGCTACCCGCTGCTTCTGACCGCCGGAAAGCTGCGCGGGGTATGCGCCGGCCTTATCCGGCAGCCCCACTGTTTTTAAAAGCGCCATTGCCCGGCTTCTGGCTTCTGTTTTGGAAATCCCTGCAAGTTCCATGGGAAAACACACGTTTTCCAGGGCGTTCCTTTGCTCCAGCAAGTGAAAGCTCTGAAAAATCATGGCGATTTCCCGGCGCTTTTCCCGGAGCTTTTTTGGGGGGAGGGATGTGAGATCCGTTCCGCCAAAAAAGACCTTTCCCTGGCTTGGTGCTTCCAGCAAGTTCATGCAGCGAACCAGGGTGCTCTTTCCCGCACCGGACAACCCGATGATGCCGAAAATCTCTCCTTGCCGGATGGAAAGATTCACTTCCTGCAAGGCCGCCACCTGCTCTGCGCCAGCACCGAAGGTTTTGGAGAGATTTTGAATTTCGATGATTGGTTTCAATGTATGACCTCCTGCCCAAATAATACAAAAAGCCGCCCCTATGCAAATGCACAAGGGCGGCTGTAAACCGCGTTACCACCTTGATTCGCAGCAGCCTCACGACTGCCGCCTTACGAAGTACCAGCATACTTCTGCGCTGTGATGGGCGCTCCCATCGCAGACTACCTATCGTCTGCGCGGCTCCAAGACCATGTTCAGCCAAGCGTTATCTGTGCCTCATTCCACCAACCGAGGCTCTCTGGACAGTCGTTTTTGGCCTACTCTTCTCTTCATTGCCTTATTTTTTGAAATTGTTGCTCTTATTCTACCCCAGGCACAAGCATTTCGTCAATTCATATTTTTCACAAATTTCCAGCGCCCTTTCTCCGGAAACCAGGCGTACTGCATGATTTCGCCTGCCTGCAAAGCGCATACCCCCCCGCTCAGGGAAAACGTATGGGCGAAAAAAATGGAAGCCGCTTCGTTCCGCTTTTAAGACGCAAGCAAAAGATTTTTATAAACAATGCGCAAGAAATTGATTTTTAGCGGACTTGGTATAGCGGCAGTCCTTTCCGGGTACATTATCGCTGAGGTGAACAGAATGAAAAAGAAAGAAAAGAAGCTGGAAACCCAGCCGCTTGCCCATTTTCAGGCAGAAAATACCGATCCGCAGGGAAGCTGGACCGGCGTTCCCGCCGATATGTATGAGGTGCCAGTGCAAGACGCTGACGATTTATAAGTAACGGCTCCGCCAGCAAAGCTGGCGGAGCCGTTTGCCAGCGGACAAGGCGGATCTTCTGTATAAAACCGGCAAAATTGGAAATCCTAACCAAAGGAAGGAGCTGTTGCAGCTATGTTTAAACATGAAAAAGTGTTATTCCATCCCGTATCCGTGGAAAAGCCCAATCCCCAGTACGCCGCGCTTTTGCAAGAGCAGCTTGGAGGCGCCAACGGCGAATTGAAGGCCGCCATGCAGTACATGTCCCAGAGCTTCCGCATTAAAGACCCGGAAATTAAGGATCTATTTCTGGACATTGCGGCGGAAGAACTGGGGCATATGGAAATGGTGGCGCAGACAATCAATTTGCTCAATGGCCACGACGTAGACGCCAAAACCGTCCCCGCCGGGGAAATCCAGTCTCATGTGCTTTTGGGGCTGAATCCGGGGTTAATCAACGCCTCTGGATATTCCTGGACGGGGGATTATGTAACGGTGACAGGGGATCTTTGCGCCGATCTGCTGTCCAATATCGCCTCCGAGCAGCGGGCAAAGGTGGTTTATGAGTATCTATACAGACAAATTCAAGATAAAAAAGTGCGCGAAACCATTGATTTCCTTCTAAATCGGGAGGAAGCACACAACGCCATGTTCCGGGAAGCTTTCAATAAGGTGCAAAAAACCGGCTCAAATCGGGATTTTGGCACGACAAAGGCGGCAAAAATGTATTTTAGCATGTCTGAGCCGTCTCCTGGCGACAATGAATTCCAAAATACCAAGGTAACGCCCCCCGCTTTTCAATAAAACCCTCCGCGTCGGACAGGATTTTGTCGGCGCGGTTTTCTTTTATGCAATGTAGCCACGGGATAGACTTTTTGTCGGAAGGAAATGGTTATGTGAACGAAAAGTGAATATTTTTGCAATATGACTTGCATTCCCTTAAAGTTCATGGTAAAATTGTGAAAATATGGAAGAACTTTAGAATGCGATACTTTCGCAATGCAATGTGTGTTATACCGGGGCGGTCGCTCTGGCGTAATAAATTAAAATTACGGAAAGGAAAGATGTAAAGTGAAAAAACAATGCAACCGTCTGTTTTCTCTGCTGCTTGTTGTTGCGATGCTTTGCAGCATGATCGTGATGCCTACGTCTGCTGCCGGCGCCGCCAAGATCAAGTTTGAGAAAATTGACAACAGCGCCATCGCTGCTTCCAAGGAAAATAAGCAGCCCTTGGAGGCCGGCGCCTCTTATCGGCTTACCGATAAGGTTCGTGTTTCCATCGTGTTAAAGGACGAGGCGACAATTGAGCGCTTCTCCACCACTGGCATTGCGGCGAATCAGGCTGCAATCAGCTACCGCAGCGATCTGCAAAGTAAGCAGGACGCCGTGGCTTCCGCGATTTCTCAGGAAGTCCTCAGCGGTGAAAAGCTGGATGTGGTGTGGAACCTCACACTGGCCGCCAACATCATTTCCGCCAACGTGCAGTACGGCCAGATCGATAAGATCAAGGCGGTAGCAGGGGTTGCGGACGTTGTAATTGAGACCCGCTATGAGCCTGATGTGGCTTCCGTGGGCGAACTGGATCCCAAGATGGCCACCTCCGCCGAGCAGATCGGCAGCGCCGCCGCTTATGCAGACGGCTACACCGGCGCTGGTACCCGGATCGCCATTATCGACACCGGTTCCGACCTGGATCATCAGTCTCTGGACGCCGGCGCTTTTACACACGCTCTCAGCAAGCTGGATGTGGACGTTTCATCCTTGGGTCTGCTGGACGAGGCTGAAATCGCGGCGGTTCTAAGCCAGCTCAACATCGGTTCCAGAGTATCCGACGCCAGCAAGCTGTATGTAAATGCCAAGATTCCTTTTGGCTACAACTATGTGGACAAGGACTTTGACATTACCCATGACAATGATACCCAGGGTGAGCATGGCTCTCACGTCGCCGGTATCGCCACCGCCAACCGCTTCATCCCCAATGGCGACGGCACATATGCAGATGCTCTGACCACCGTACATACCCAGGGCGTCGCCCCTGACGCGCAGCTCATTACCATGAAGGTATTTGGTAAGAACGGCGGCGCTTACGATTCCGACTATATGGTTGCCATCGAGGACGCCATTGTTCTGGGCTGCGACTCCGTGAACCTGTCTCTGGGTTCCGGCAACGCTGGTTTCTCCAACAATTCCAATACTACCTACCAGAAGATTCTGGATAATCTGGCAGATACCGACACCGTAGTGGCGATGTCCGCCGGCAACTCCGGCAGTTGGGTTGATAATGCGCAGACTGCGTTTGCCAACCTGTACGCCACCGATATCAATATGCAGACCGACGGTTCTCCCGGATCTTTCACCAATTCTCTGGCTGTTGCTTCTGTGGATAACAGCGGCGCCACCGGCGCTTACCTGTCCGCTGGTGAAACCCTGATGTTCTACAACGAAACTTCCGGCAAGAATCAGCCCATGACCACCATCGCCGGCGAACAGGAATATGTTCTCATTGACGGCGTGGGTACGGAAGCTGAATTTGCCGCTTTGAAGAACGTGCTGGCCGGCAAAATTGCCATTTGCTCCCGTGGTACCACCTCTTTCTATGAAAAGGGCAACGCGGCAGTGAAAAATGGCGCCATCGGCGTTATCATTTATAACAACCAGCCCGGCACCATCAACATGAACCTGGATGATTACAGCTACACCGCTCCTTGCGTTTCCGTCACCCAGGCCAATGGCGCAGTGCTGAAGGCCAACGCCGCCGAGCAGCAGGAAGGCGACGCTACCTACTATCTTGGTACTATGACGGTTTCCTCTGACGTAGCCAGCGGAGATCTCGGCGCTGATTACTACACCATGAGCGACTTCTCCAGCTGGGGCGTTCCCGGCAGCCTGGAGCTGAAGCCTGAAATCACTGCCCCCGGCGGCAACATTTACTCTCTGAACGGCGTGGTTCCCGGCGGCAAGGCTTACGAAGTGATGTCCGGTACTTCCATGGCTTCTCCCCAGATCGCCGGTATGGCGGCTCTGGTTGCACAATACATCAAGGAAAACGGCCTGGCTGAGCAGGAAGGCGTCACCGTCCGCGCACTGTCCCAGAGCTTGCTGATGTCTACCGCAAAGCCTGTGATCGAAGAGGGCAGCAAGAATTACTATTCTGTGCTGAAGCAGGGCGCCGGTCTTGCCAATGTAGGCGCGGCGGTAAGCGCCAACTCCTACATCCTCATGGGCGAAAATGCCACCAAGACCTATGCGGACGGCAAGGTAAAGGCTGAGCTGGGCGCGGATCCCGCCCGCGAAGGCGTTTACAGCTTCTCCTTCTCCATCAACAATATGACCTCTGAAGCGCAGAAGTACGCCCTTTCCGCAGACCTGTTTACGCAGGATCTGTTTGAAGGCATTGTGAACAATGCCGGCGAAACCGGCATGTATATGGATACCCTTGTAACCAACCTGGCTGCGATTACAACCTGGAAGGTAAACGGCGTTTCCGTGGCAAACAGCGCGATGTATGACTTCAACGGCGACAACGTTGCCAACGGCGAAGACGCAGTGGCTTTGCTGGAGTACGTCATTGGCGTGCGTGAATCCATCACCAATCTGGATAAGGCGGATCTCAACGGCGACGGCAAGGTAAACACCCGGGACGCTTACATAGAGCTGCTGGGCTGCGACGTGGAAGTTCCCGCCAACGGCTCTGTTCAGATTGACGTGGAAATCGCCCTTACAGAAGCCCAGAAGCAGGCGCTCAATACCGATGTGACCAACGGCTCCTATATCGAAGGCTATGTATTTGTAAACGCCGCCACTACCGAAGAAGGTGTGGAAGGCGAAACCCACTCTATTCCCGTGCTGGGCTTCTACGGCAACTGGAGCGACGCTTCCATGTTTGAAGTCGGCTCTCGTACCGCATCCGCTTCCGGCAAGGAAACCCGCGTGCCCTATCTGGGCAAGGCCAACGCCAATGCTGTCATCGTGCAGTATGCCGGCGACGCCAGCAGCTACTACTTTGGCGGTAACCCCTATTTTGCGGAAGGCGCCGCTTATGACGAAGCCCGCAATGCCCTGAGCGCCGCCCATGGCGATAAGATCGCCGGCGTGCAGTATTCGCTGATCCGCAACGCAGCTGCCGGTCGTTTGACTGTGACTAACCTCACCACCGGCGCAGTGGAATACACCAAGAATATCGGCCAGTCCTATGCCGCCTACTACCATACCAACAGCAGCCGCTGGATGAACACCAGCGCAAGCCAGAGTATGGGCTTTACCCCCAAGGGCAACGACGGCGACCGCTACGAAGTGAAGCTGACCATGGCGCCTGAGTACTATGTCAAGAACGGCGTGGTGGATTGGGACGCTCTGGGCGAAGGCGCTTCCAAGTCCTTGACCTTTACGGTGGATAACACCGCTCCTGAAATTAAGGACGTCACCGTTTCTGAGGACAAGATCATCACCGCTTCCGTACAGGACAATCAGTACCTGTCCGTGGCTTTCCTGATCAACGCTGAGGATAAGGTTGTGGGGAAAGTACAGCCTGTGCAGAACGAGGCTGGCGAAGTTGTCGCCATTTCCTTTGACGGCAGCAACCTGGCAAACGGCGTTTACACCCTTCAGGTGAACGACTACGCCGATAACGCCTCTACCTACCGCATCTTCTACGGCATCGAGTTGACCAACGATGTGGAAAGCGTTACCCTGAACGCTTCTACCAAGAAGGTCATCAAGGGCAACACCGCGCAGCTTACCGCTGCCGTTGCGCCTGAAAACGTATCCGATGCTTCCGTGACCTGGACGACCAGCGACGCTTCCGTTGCGACGGTTGACGCCAACGGTCTTGTCACCGGCATTGGCATCGGTAGCTGCACCGTTACCGCAACCTCCAATCTGGATACCACTAAGTCCGCCTCCTGCACCATCAACGTCGAGTCCATTGCAGTGACCGTATTCGGCGCTTTGCAGGACGAATCCGGCGCTGCGCAGTTGTTCGGCTGGAATATGGAAACCATGGATACCTGGGCAGTCCGCAATTCCTTCGACACCACCATGGATATTAACTCTGTCGCATGGGACTGGATGGAAGAGGATAAAGCCGGCGCCACCCCCTACCTGTATGTGCAAGACGTCAATGCGCTGATGCGCAAGGTTGACGTGGACGAAGGCACCCAGTTTGAAAGCACCGGATCCGCCAACGCCTTTGGCGCGGCTGTGCAGGATATGGATTTTGCCTTCTATGGCAGATCCCTGGCGACCCCCAGAGAGTATGGCCTGTTCGGCATTTTCGGCAGCTATCTGCTTGCCTCTGAGAATGCAATGAGCAATAACTTTGGCACCGGCTGGAATCTCAGCAGCTATCTGGCCTCTTACTCCGGCGGCACGAAGTTTGTCGGCCTGACTTGGGGCGGCATTGACAGCCAGAACAGAGACGTTATGACCGCGCTGGACGACGCAGGTTATATCTGGCTGCTCCGGTACAATGGTACCAGCAGCATTGGTTTGGGCTATATCGAGACCGACCTGAATCTGAGCTTCCCCATGAACGACAATTCCCAGTACTGCTCCTTGCAGTATGACGACGATCTGGACAAGCTGTACCTGTCCTATTTCACCGGCGAAGCCAATGAGCTGTATATGCTGGAATTTGAAAACGGCAAGTTTGTTTCCACCAAGATCGGCGAATTTGGCAACGGCGTATGGCCTGCTGCGCTGTTCATGGTATCTCCCAACGCCGCAACCGCTTCCAACACCGCCAGCCGCGTTGCTGCGGTAAACGAAGCCGCTGAAAGCACTGCTGCCATTGCAACTGTGGAAGCTGCGCCTGTCGTTCTGGAAACCCAGCGCAAGACCCAGGCTGAAAAGCAGGAAGGGCAGTCCGATGCGGACGATGCGCTGACCATCGACGTAACGGCGAAGAACGCTGAAGGCGTTGACGTTACTACCAACAACGGCCGTATGACCGTTACCTATGATCCCAGCGTTTTGAAGCTGGAATCTGTGAACATGAGTCCCGCTTATCATGCCTACAATGCAGCTTCCGGCAGCGTAACTTTGGCTTACGCTACGCTGAGCGAGATTCCCGCCGGCAAGGCAGTTGCAACGCTGAAGTTCAGCAGACTGACCAAGGACGCGACTTCTGTTACTGTAACCAACGTGGAGCAGAACGCGGAAACCGACGCTTTCGACGAGAGCTTCTTCATTGATGCTGACACCAGCGTGAAGATGACCTACGTTTACGCAGATCAGCAGAAGGTAGAAATGCCTCAGGCTGGCGAAGCTTATACGATGCTGGGGGCGGACGCCTTCTATACCGGCGCATATGACAGAGACAGCTTCCAGGTCATTACCGGCTGGATGGATCAGAACGGCAAGACCTACGCTTTGGACGAAGAGATCACCGCTGCGGAAGACCTCACCTTGACCGCTGTGACCGAAAAGATTCTGTTGCTGCGGGATGGTTACAGCAAGGAAATCATCGGCATCATGAAGGAAAGCGAAGCGATCCATGAAGTAGCCGCAAAGCTGAGCTATGATCCCGCCGAACAGGAAGGTACTCACGACATCATCGGCAGCGAGTTCTTCTCTGTTTACAATGGTCTCCAGAAGGATACCTATGAAAATGGCGAGCTGCGTACCACCTACACCTTTGCCGGTTGGTTCTATGAGCCTTACTGCAATGAGAAGGACAACTGGGACAATGCTTACTGGGGCAATTCCGTTGGCAAGGACAACCTGTTTGGCGCGGACAGCAAGGTGGAAGGAAACTCCATCTACGCTTACTGGATCAACGCAGGCTATCTGAAAACCACCATTGCTTACACCAGCAATGAGACCAGAGCGACCAATACCTATGCACTGTCCACGGTTCCTGCCGACCTGTTCAAGATCTATGGTTTTGTACTGTCCACTGGCGCGGACGCTACCAATGAAACCTTGGTAAAGGGCGCAGTGATCAACGGCATGAACGTTGCCAGCATTGAAAAGACCTCGGTATATAGCTGGATCGGCGTAAGCCCCTTCACAACCAATATGTATGCCAACGTCTTTAACGGCAGCTTGGGCGGCGCGTATCGTCCTGCGGGCATTCCCGGTACCAATGGCTACCTCACTTATGCCCACATTCTCAACATCCCTGTTGGCAAGACTGTTTCCGCAAGAGCGTACTATGTGACACAAGACGGCACAATCGTCTATGGTACAGTTGCGAAGAACACCATTCAGAAGAACGCTTCTGATACCGGTCTGATTGCGGATTAAAGAAATAGAAAATTGCCGCGGCAGTGCGGCTGCGCTATAGCGCAGCCGGCTGTCCGGCCATGACGGACAGCCCCCACGCAAGAGAGTTTGCGTGGGGGCTGAATTTTTTGCGGAGAAACGGCGAGCATCCGCACTGCCTGCTTGCAGACGCGGATTTTGACGGGGGAATAGGATAATTTTGACATTTTCCGAGAAAGCCATTGTAAATGAAAAGTCGCTGTGCTATACTGAACCGGAAATCAAAATGGGGGTAGGAGCCTTGCCATGACAACGTTTCTTTTGCTGATTATTTATTTGATGTTTATTGGCCTGGGCATTCCAGATTCCCTCCTGGGTCCTGCGTGGCCTGCAATCTATCCGTCTTTCGGCGTGGGCGTTTCCACCGCCAGCCTCATTACCCTGACAATTTCCGGCTGTACGGTGCTTTCCAGCCTTGCCAGCACCAAGCTGATCCGTCGTTTCGGTACTGCCAAGGTCACGGCAATTTGCACGGCTATGACTGCTGCTGCCCTGTTTGGCTACTCGATTTCCCCCAATCTTTTCTGCTTGTGGCTGTTTTCCATTCCCCTGGGACTGGGCGCTGGTTCCATCGACGCAGGGTTAAATAACTTTGTTGCCCTGCACTATAAAGCCACCCATATGAATTTTCTCCATTGCTTTTATGGCATTGGGGTTTCTCTCAGTCCGTATTTGATGTCCGTGGCCTTGAGAAGTCATACCTGGCGTTTTGGCTATCAAATGGCCTTTGCGCTGCAAACGGTGCTGGCGCTGATTGCCATTGGCTCCATCCCACTGTGGCGCAAGGCAAATTTCCAAGAGGGGCAGGGTGCTGCGGAAGGGCAAGAGTCGGAGGTTGCCATCAAAGAGCTGCTGAAAATGCCCGCAATGCGCTGCGCCGCGCTGTATTTCCTCACGGCCTGCGCATTGGAAATTACCTGCGGCACTTGGTGCAGTACGTATCTGGTAGCGGCGAAGGGATTGGCGGCGGACGCCGCTGCCCGCTATGCCCTTTGCTTTTATCTGGGTATGGCGCTGGGGCGATTTGTCTCCGGTCTGCTGGCAAACCGGCTTTCCCCGTGGTCTCTGATCCGCCTTGGCACTGGGATCACATTTGCCGCTGTTTTGCTGCTGCTATTGCCCCTGCCCATTTCTTTCAGTGTGCTGGCGCTGTTTTTGGCGGGGTTTGGTATAGGTCCGCTTTATCCCAATATGACCCACCTGACCCCCAGCAATTTTGGCGCGGCCGCTTCGCAGACTGCGATCAGTATTCAAATGGCCGGCTGCTATGTGGGCAGCATGGCCGCGCCGGCAGTATTCGGTTGGATTGCCCAGGGCTTCTCCGCTGGCTATTTGCCGGTTTACCTCATGGCGCTGTTCGCCGCTCTGACGCTGAGCTTGCAGGCGCTGCTGCGAAGTCTCAAAAAAGCTGGGCGGTACCCTTCGGCATAATCTGCGATTTTGTGCAAAAAAATGGGAACTTGCCCTTGACAGGGGAAAAAAATCTGTTATAATAAAAAGGCTGCCAGAGACAGCAGGAGGCTTTATGCCGTAATGAATGTTTTCATCCTGCCGAGGTTTTGCACAAAGAATTTGTTTTTTTGTGTCCTCATGTCTGTTGGCATGAGGATTTTTTATTTTCGGAGGTGACACTTTCATGCCCAACGCAAAGGTACTTGAAAGCAAGAAAGCAGTCGTTGATACACTGGCCGAGACCATGAAGAACGCTACCGCAGCGGTTTTCGTGGACTACAAGGGTATTACCGTTGCTCAGGATACCGAGCTGCGCCGTCAGTTCCGGGAGGCTTCCGTGGAATACGCCGTCGTTAAGAACACCCTGACCCGTTTTGCCGCTCACAAGGCTGGCTATAAGGAGTTTGACGAGGTTCTCAACGGTACCACTTCCATGGCCTGCACCACCGGCGATCCCATCGCTCCGGCTCGTATCGTTTGCGAATTTGCCAAGAAGAACAAGAACGTTCTGACCATCAAGGGCGGCTTCGTAGAAGGCACCGCACTCACCGCAGAACAGCTCAACTCCTTCGGTGAGCTGCCCAGCAAGGACGCGCTCATCGCCCAGGTGCTTGGCACCTTCCTGGCTCCCATTTCCAGTCTGGCTTTCGTTTTGGATCAGGTTCGTATCCAGAAGGAAGGCGGCGCTCCCGCAGCCGAGGCTCCCGCTGAAGGCTAATTCATTTTATCCACAATTTTATTACGAATATAACGATTTAGGAGGATATTTACAATGGCTAGTGAAAAAGTCACTGCTCTCGTTGAGGAAGTTAAGGGTTTGACCGTTCTGGAGCTGTCCGAACTGGTACACACTCTGGAAGATGTTTTCGGTGTTTCCGCCGCTGCCGCCGCTGTTGCCGGCCCCGCCGCATCCGCTGCTCCCGCTGAAGAAGAAAAGACCGAGTTTGACGTAGTTCTGAAGGAAGTTGGCGGCAACAAGATTGCTGTCATCAAGGTTGTCCGCGCTGTGACCGGTCTGGGTCTGAAGGAAGCCAAGGAAATCGTTGACAACGTGCCCAAGACTCTGAAGGAAGCTGTTGCCAAGGAAGAGGCCGACAAGATCGTTGAAGATCTGAAGGCTGCTGGCGCTACCGCTGAGCTGAAGTAAGCGAAAAACATAAAAAGCCGCTGCATGTGCAGCGGCTTTTTTGTACGCAGTAAATTGTAGTGGGAATGCTTCAAAAGAAAGTACAATCATGGGCATGGAAAGCAATTTTCTCAAATTAAAGCTGACGGAGGGCTTTTCCATTTCGGCGAAAAGATCCGGGTGGTTTTGGAAAAGACGGCGGTCAATTGCGCTGTTGTGGAAGGCTTGTGGTAGTGGACTACAATGTAGGGAATCGAACCATTTCTCTGGAAGCCTGCTTTTCCTGCTTTGAAAAGCCGAAAACCTGTATGGCTGAGATAGCAAGCCTTTTCTACAAGTATAAGTGGGCGGACTATGGGGTTTATGGGAATCAAATGTTACCCGGTGAGAAATTTTGCAATTTGACAGGCTGGATTGAGGCGCAAACGGCGGAAAATCGTCGGATTTTTGTAGAAAAATATTCGAAAAAACAAATCGATCTGCTGCCAAATTAGGATTTTTATCGCAAGCGCCGAAAATACGATAAAGAATAAAGGTCTGGCGGCCGCTTGCGCGGCGCCAGACCTTGCTGCATGTTACATAGAAATTAGGCCTTGCCTGCGCAGCCCAGAACGTTTACCAGCTTGTGGCGAACCAGTTCCTTGATGTTGGCGCGGGCGGGCTTCAGATACTCGCGGGGATCGAACTTGTCGGGATGCGCGTTGTAGAACGCACGGATGGTGCCGGTCATAGCCAGACGCAGGTCGGAGTCGATGTTGATCTTGCACACGGACAGCTCGGCGGCATGGCGGAGCTGCTCTTCGGGGATGCCCACAGCGTCGGGCATCTTGCCGCCGTTGTCGTTGATCATCTTCACATAGTTCTGGGGTACAGAGGAAGAGCCATGCAGAACGATGGGGAAGCCGGGCAGACGGCGGGAGACTTCTTCTAGTACGTCGAAACGCAGGGGAGGGGGAACCAGGATGCCCTTCTCGTTGCGGGTGCACTGGGCGGCGGTGAACTTGTAAGCGCCGTGGGAGGTGCCGATGGCAATGGCCAGGGAGTCGCAGCCGGTCTTGGCGACAAACTCTTCCACTTCTTCAGGACGGGTGTAGGAGGCGGCGTGGGCTTCTACCTTTACGTCGTCCTCAATGCCGGCCAGGGTGCCCAACTCGGCTTCTACCACAACGCCGTGGTCGTGGGCATACTCCACAACCTTGCGGGTAATCTCAATATTTTCAGCGAAGGGCTTGGAGGAAGCGTCAATCATAACGGAGGTGAAACCGCCGTCGATGCAGCTCTTGCAGGTCTCGAAGTCGGGGCCGTGATCCAGATGCAAAACAATGGGAATTTCGGGGCACTCAATGGCGGCGGCTTCCACCAGCTTCACCAGATAGGTGTGGTTGGCGTAGGCGCGGGCACCCTTGGACACCTGCAAGATCACGGGAGCCTTTTCCTCGCGGCAGGCTTCGGTGATGCCCTGCACGATTTCCATGTTGTTGACGTTGAAAGCGCCGATGGCGTAGCCGCCCTCGTAGGCCTTCTTAAACATTTCGGTACTTGTAACCAGAGGCATGTATAAACACTCCTTCATTTTATTGGCGGAAAACCGCCTTGTGTCTAAGCTTATTATAACACGAATATCCGTTTTTTCAATAATATTATTTGCTATTTTCCATAAATTGTGCTATACTTTTTATGCACCAAGGAAACACAATCCTCCTTGTGTGGATTTTGCCTAATCTGTATTTCTATTTTCGGAGGTAATATAGTATGTCTAACGAACCTTTGGTCGGCTCTGTCATTATCGGTCAGTCCGGCGGCCCTTCTTCTGTGATTAACTGCTCTGCTTACGGCGTCATCAAGACCGCCCTGGACAGCGAGTACGTCACCAAGGTCTATGGCGCGAACCATGGCATCAAGGGCGTTTTGGACGACCGGCTCATGATTATGGACGAGGAAGACCCCGCAGAGCTGGAGCGCCTGCTGTACACCCCTTCTTCCGCCCTCGGCTCCTGCCGCTACAAGATTGCCGATCCCGATGTGGACGACACCGACTATAAGCGCATTTTGGAAATCTTCCAGAAGTACAACGTCCGCTATTTCTTCTACAACGGCGGCAACGACTCCATGGACACCTGCAACAAGATTTCCAAGTATATGAAGAAGGTCGGCTATGAATGCCGCGTGATGGGTGTGCCCAAGACCATCGACAACGATCTGGCCGGCACCGACCACTGTCCCGGCTTCGCCTCCGCCGCCAAGTATATCGCCACTTCCATCATGGAAGTTTCCAGAGACTGCCAAGTTTACGATACCGGCATGGTGACCATCGTAGAATGCATGGGTCGTCACGCCGGCTGGCTGACTGCCGCCGCTGCTTTGGCGAACGTCAAGAACGACGGTCCCGACCTCATTTACCTGCCGGAGCGGGATTTCGACATGGATCAGTTCATTGCCGACGTAAAGCGCATTTACGCCGAGAAGAAGAACTGCCTGGTTGCCGTTTCCGAGGGCATCCACTATGCCGACGGCTCTTTCGTATCCGAGGCAAAGACCTCCGGCACCGACGGCTTCGGCCATGCCCAGCTTGGCGGTCTGGCCGCCCGTCTGGCGGATGTTGTGAAGGCCGCCACCGGCGCAAAGGTGCGCGGCATTGAGCTGAGCCTCTTGCAGCGCTGCGCCACCCACTGCGCTTCCGGCACCGACATTGCCGAGTCTTTCCTGTCCGGCAAGACCGCCGTGGAAGCCGCCATCGCCGGCGAAACCGACAAGATGGTTGGCTTTGCCTGCACTCGCGACGAAAACGGCTACAAGTGCGAGCCTAAGCTGTTCGACCTGTCTTTGGTGGCCAACACCGAGAAGAAGGTTCCTCTGGAGTGGATCAACGAGGCCGGCAACGGCGTCAATCAGGGCTTCATCGACTATTGCCTGCCCCTGATTCAGGGTGAAACCGGCATGGTCAAGGAAGACGGCCTGCCCCGCTTCTGCAAGCTGAAGAAAGTTTTCGCGGAATAAGAAATGCGTTTACAGCGCCCTGTCCGGTTTGGGCGGGGCGCTGTCACTACAAAAGGAGGTTTTGAAAATGTCTTTTTCCCTTTTGCCCTACACCCCGCCGGATTTTGCGGCGCTGGGTCTTGCAAACGCCCCGGACGCGCTTTGGCAACCTTCCCCCAAGGACGGCGTTGTGCCCCAAGGCTATCACGCCACCACCATTTTCCCGGAATACTACCATGTAAACGGCCAGTGGGTGCTGGCGGAGGAAAGCCGTATGGACTGCGTGGCGGTTCTGGACGGCGGCAAGGTTGCAGTGAAGGAGTTCCGCAACATCAAAAAAGGCGAGCTGGTGTGCATCGGCAGAACAGAGGACGGCAGCGAGGGCATTTATGTCTATCCCAACGGCTTCAATGAGCAATCGGCTATGGCGGAGACCTTTGCCTTCCGGCAGGGGCGCAGCCGCGAGACGGCGTTTTCCAAGGATTACGACAGTATTTACGAATTGCTCCGCCATGAAAAGGAGCATGGCAATATCCTCTGGGTCATGGGACCTGCCTGCGCTTTCGACCATGACGCGCGGGAGGCTTTCTCCAAGCTGGTGCAAAACGGCTTTGTTCACGGTTTGCAGGCGGGCAACGCCCTTGCGACCCACGATTTGGAAGGCGCGTGGCTGAAAACCGCCCTGGGTCAGGATATTTACACCCAGAAAAGCCAGTTTAACGGCCATTATAATCACATCGATACCATTAACCGGGTTCGCTTGGCCGGTTCCATCCCCGCCTTTATCCGGGAGGAAAATCTTCACGACGGCATTATTTGCAGTTGTGTGGAAAAGGGCGTGCCCTTTGTGCTCACCGGCTCCATCCGGGACGACGGTCCGCTGCCGGAGGTCTACGCCGACTGCTACGCCGGGCAGAACGCCATGCGGGATCTGGTGCGAAAGGCGACCACGGTGATCACCATGGCCACCACCCTGCATTCCATCGCCATTGGCAATATGACCCCCTCCTTCCGGGTCATGCCGGACGGCACCATCCGGCAGGTGTATTTCTACTGCGTGGATGTGGCAGAGTTTGCGGTGAATAAGCTGGCAGACCGGGGCAGCCTCTCCGCCAGAGGCATTGTCACCAACGTGCAGGACTTTGTGGTGAACGTCTGCAAGGGCGTTTGCGATTAGAAGAAATAAATAGTCTGAGGCAGGAAAGCGAATCGCTTTCCTGCCTCAGACTATAGAAAAAGTCATGAAAGAAGGATGTCATTGCGAACCTCGTTGGGGCAAACTCCAATTCTGCATGTTTCGGCGCAAGCGCCGAAACATGCAGAATTTCGTTGCGCCTCCGCTCCAAACTGCAACCGCTTTGCTTATGTTGCAGTTTGGTTGTTCGCTTTCCCTGGTGTGGCAATCTTTTAAATGAACGTAAAATCCGCAAGTTATGAACGAAAATAAAGCGTTTCGAGGAAAATGGATGCTGCTTTAAGGATGGCAGCGTCCGCAGGGAACGTAGCCCATATCCAATATGCTTTGCCGCGTGCCCTCATAATCCCAGCGGTTTTCTTCCTTGATTTTACTGGCGGATCCGCAGGTTGGCTTGTGAAATTTGCCGGTATTGGTGTTGATGACATAGGAGAAAACGGCGTCCAGCGCAGGTTCTGGTTCCGTCGGCGCGTCCGTGGAAGGAGCCGTGGGCGATTCGGTTGGCTGCATGGATTCTTCTGTGGGCGGCTGTGTCGTAGGCGCTGTCGGCTTTTCTGTGGGTGGCGGCTGTGTGGGCGCTTTTGTTGGTTCTTCGGTTGGCGGCTGCGTGGATGCTTCCGTGGGTGTGGTTGCTGGAAGGGTCGGCGCAGGCGGCTCTGTGGTGGCCTGTGTTTCCGGCTCCGTTACGGGAAGCGGGGTCGAAAGCGTATGTTCCCTGGGCGTATTTTTCGAGGCCACCAAACAAACGATGAGCATAAAAAGGGCGCACCCGCCGTAAATTACCCATTGTGCAATTCGTTTTTCGGCTTGACTGCGAAAACCGTCGTAGTCGTTGGGCTTTTTGGAAATCAGCGCCATAAAAAGCAGAATGCCGTCCCCCAGCCAGCCAATTCCAAACAGTCCCAGGGTCAGCAGATACAAAACGCCCAAACCAGTTTTCTTCTTATAAAATTTATGTACGCCGAACCAGCCCAGAAACAAGCATAGCAAAAATTCCTTCAGTATGGACTGTTTCGATTTTTCGGGAGTGGGCTGCAAGGTATTTTGCGAGGTGGGCGGCGAAGCTTTTTTTGAAGCGCTCAGATTTTTGGTGTAGGAAAGGCCGGTACCGGGTAGACTGGCTGTGGCCTGTACGCCGCCCTTGGCCTTTCTGGTAATGCGAAAGCCTTTTACACCCACGCTCCCGCCAATGCCGGACTTGCTGATGTTGATACGAAACGGACCAAAATTTTTGCTTTTGCGAAACCTGAGTCCCATGGCGTCCTCTCTTTCTGTAAATAAATGGGGAAATCGGAAAAAACGGGCGAACACGCAGGTTTGCCCCTACGACAACTTTGGTGCTACGGTGGAGATTTAGAAAAAAGCGGTGCGCCTATTTTTACCACAGCAAGATCGACGGGGCATTCGGGTAGAGGGATGCTTTTTTACCACCGCCTTATGAAAATACGCCCCCCATAGAGGGAACGGGCGCTTCATCAAATGGAAGTACTGATTGAACTCAACTTGCAACATAAGCAAAGCGGTTGCAAGTTGGAAAGGAGGAGCAAGGGAGTGGGCGGATGACGTTCTTTCGCAGAAAGAACGTCGGAGCAAAGCAAAATGCAACGGTGCAGTAATAGCTCCCTGGTTAATACGCACCAAAAGCCAATTCACAAACCAGCGAAGCGTTTGTGGATTGGAAAGGAGCCGCGACAAAATGAGTGAGAGGTGACTTTTATAAAAAGTCGCGCAATCAAAATTAAACATAGAATAGAAACCCAAACGGAAGCCCAACGTAGTGGGTTCCGTTTGGAAGCGAAGAAAAAGCCCAACTGTCGTATTTTTCCCGCTTCGCGGGGAAAATAGACATGAGGGCTTTCTTCTGAGCTGGTGCCGCTAACCGGGGTCGAACCGGTACGGATGTTACTCCGAGGGATTTTAAGTCCCTTGTGTCTGCCAATTCCACCATAGCGGCAAATTACCTTATCATTTTAACAGTTTTCTGCCGCCGCGTCAAGATGCGGCGGCAATTTTTCCCATAGTTTTCTCTCAGGCAGGTCGATGCGCCGCCTGCCTGGGAGAATTTCTTACATCATATGCTCTTCCGCGCAGTTGTCCAGCACCCGCATTCCCATTTCGCCGGGCTTCGCCACGGGGAATTTTGCGATGCTGGTTTCATCAAATTTTGCGCAAAGCCGCTTTTCCGGCTCCAGCCGCAGGTCTACCGGGGCATTTTTACAGTCGTTTTTCTGGCTCATCATCTATCACCTCCTGCATAGTATGCCCCAAAACGGCTATGCAAGCAGCGCGGCGATGGCTTTTCCAATTTCGCAGGAGGCGCGGTGGATGCAGGTTTCATAGCAGCAGTCCACATCCTCCAAATTTTTTGCTTCAGGATCATATTCCACCGCAACCATGCGGCTTTGATCCGCCTGCCGGCAAAAGCCGGTGAGAAAGCACTCTTCCATTAAATATTCTCCTGTTTGACAGCGCAAAAGCCCATGGGCAGCAGCGCCAGACTGCCGGAGGCGATGGTTTCTACATTGCGTCCAAAAATCACCCGGTTGCCTGCTGGAATTGCCCAACGATCTTCTGTGCGGTTTACATAAATCCAAATGGTTTCGTTTTTAAACTGCCGCATAAAAGCCAGATGTCCGTCGGAGGCGGTTTGGAATTGAATATTGCCTTGCTGCAAGGCGGAAAATTCCTGCTTGAGCCGCCCCAGATTGCGGAAATGCTCCTGCAAATCCACTTCTTCATGTCCCCATGGGAAGGGACGGCGGTTGAAAGGATCGGCATAGCCTTCCATGCCTGCTTCATCGCCGTAATAGAGGCAGGGCACGCCGGGCAAAGTGTATTGCAGGAAGGACGCCATATGCAGCCGCTCTTTTGCCAGGAGACGCTGATTGGGCGCAAGACGCCGGGCCGCTTTTTCGGCGCGGCTGCCTTCAAAGCTGTCCACCAGAGCGGTGAGGGCGCGGGGGGTGTCGTGGGTGCCAAGGCTGTTCATGACGCAGCTCAAAACCTGCGGCGGATAATGCTCCGCAATTTCCATGACGGCTTCCTTCAGGCCGGAGCCGTTGTCCAGTCCGGTCATGAATTGCAAAATGGCAGTGCGGAAGGGATAATTCATCACAGAATCCAATTCTCCATCTACAAAATACCGGCGGCGCACGCCGTAGGCCACTTTGTTGCTGGCGTCCTCCCAAACCTCGCCGATGAGCAGCGCGTCGGGCTTCAGATCCCGGATGCGGCGCTTTAGCCGCAGCACAAATTCGTCCGGCAATTCGTCTACTACGTCCAGCCGGAAGCCGTCCGCGCCCAGCTTCAGCCAGTGCGCGACTACGGAATCTGCATCGTCAATGACATAGGCCATGAAATTCGGATTCAGCTTGTGGATGCAGGGCAGGGTGTCAAAATCCCACCAGCATTCATAGCTGTCCGGGTAATGGCGAAATTTGTACCAGCTTCGGTAGGGAGAATCCGGGTTGGAACAGGCACCGCCGTATACGCCTTGGCGGTCAAAGTAAATGCTTTCGCTGCCGGTGTGGGAATAAACTCCATCCAGTACCACGCGGATGCCTTTTTGATGGGCGGCTTCGCAAAGGGTGGCGAAATCCTTTTCCGTTCCCAGCATGGGGTCGGGGGTTTTGTAGTCGAAGGTGTCGTACCGATGGCTGGAAAAAGCCTTGGAAATGGGATTTAAATACAATATTTTTACGCCAAAAGAGGCGATATAATCCATTTTATTGGTAATTCCCTGGAAATTACCGCCGAAAAAGTCATTGTTCAGCACAATGCCCTCCGAGGTGGGCTGCCAGCAGACTTCCTCGTTCCAGCTTTTGTGAACGGTATAAGGCTCCAGCTTGCCGGTGAGATCCGAGTCGCCCAATTTGGCGAACCGGTCGGGAAATACCTGATACATCACCGCGCCTTTCGCCCAGTCGGGGGTCGCAAAATCGGCGGGAATGCAGCTAAGCTGCCAGCGATCGCCCATTTCCATGTTGGTGTCCTCGCCGCCTTGACGCAGCAGCTTGAAGGACTCATTTTGCGTGGTAATGCGGAAAAAGTAGAAAAACAGTCCCGGTTCAGGCAGGGAAAATTCACCCTTGTAGATTTCATAGGGCCCCTGCGTTTTTTCTTTTTCCATGGGAACGGAAAAGGCGGGGGTGCCATTTTCGTTTTCCAGCAGGCAGAAAACGTTTTTGGTAAGAATCTGAGCGGGGATGTGAATGTGTAAGGTGCAACGCTGCCCCGGCGTCAGGGTGCCGAACGGCTCTTTGTAGCAGGACAGGCGGCTGTTATAGAGGATTCGCATAGGTTTCTTCTCCAAACGGATAGATTTTGTTCAAGGAATGCAGGTATGCGCTTGGGGGAAAATGGTGCATGGCAGCATCCATTTTTATATCGTAGGGGCGAATCTATGTGTCCGCTCGCTGAAGGGCAGTTTTTCCAGGGAACGGGCGGACACACAGGTTTGCCCCTACGGCTGGGTATTTGATTTTGCGAAAATTGAAATGCGTTTCAAATTTGTAGGTGTATACGCATGATCGTGGGCGCCTCCCGGTGGGCGGACGCAAGTCCGCCCCTGCGGCACGGAATTTTAGATACGGGAAAGACAGACCGCAACGCTTTACCCGCAAAGCGGGTAAAGCGTTTCTTTTTTCAGCAGCCAACGACCTTGCAAAACAGATCCATATACTTTCCGGCAGGGACAGTCCAGCTAAAGTCCGTGGCCATATCCCGGTTGACAATGCGCTCCCAGATGGCTGGGTTGCTGTACAGCTCCAGACAGCGCAGCACCGCGCCGCAGAAATCGTCGCCGTTGTAGCTTTGGAAGGTTACGCCGAGACCAGCGTCCGCCGCCACGTTTACAGGGGGCACGGTGTCTTTCAAACCGCCGGTGGCGTTGACCACCGGAACGGTGCCGTACCGCATGGCGTTCATCTGGCTCAGGCCGCAGGGTTCGGATTTGCTGGGCATGAGGTAAATGTCGGAAGCGGCGTACACAAGGTTTGCCAGCCGCAGATTAAAGCAGATCTGGGCAGAAACCTTGTCTGGGTGATGATAGCTGAGATCCCGCAAAAAGTCCTCATACTGCCCTTCGCCAGTGCCCACCACCACAAGCTGCACGTCTTCCCGGAGCATCCGGTTGGCGCTGTAGCACAAAAGGTCAATACCTTTATGCCCAGCCAAGCGGGTTACCATACCCATCAGGGGCACATCCGGGCGCAAAGGCAACCCCAATTCCTTTTGCAGCGCAGCCTTACAGGCGGCCTTGCCTTCTTTAAAGGTATTTTGATCGTAATTGCAGGGCAGGGAACTGTCTGTGGCCGGATCAAAACGATCCATGTCAATGCCGTTGGTGATGCCGGAAAGCTTCCAGGTGAGGCCGGAAAGCACGCCGTCCAGCCCATGGGCGTAATAGGGATATAAAAGCTCGTGGGCGTAGGTTTCCGACACGGTGGTAATGGCGTCGCAGCATTCGATTGCGCCCTTCATCAGATTGATGCTGCCGTCCATGGTGAGCAGATGGCGGTATTGCTCCGGCATACCCAGCACATCGTCAAAAAAGTTCGCGTCCGCCCAGCCCTGATACTCAATGTTGTGAATGGTGAAAACGCTCTTGCAGCCGGGAAAAACCGTCTGATAGTTGGATTTTAAATATACGGGAAGAGCGGCTGTCTGCCAATCGTTGCACTGGATGACTTGGGGACGAAAATCTATGGCGTTCATGGCGTCCAGCACGGCTTTCGAGAAATAGCCGAAGCGTTCGCCGTCGTCCATGGCGCCGTACAAGCTGCCCCCGCGATGGCCGAAGTAATAATCGTTGTCAATGAAATAAACTGTGACGGCCTGCTCTTTTTGCAGTCGGCGTACCCCTACATATTGCTGCCGCCAACCGAGATTGGTCTCGAACTGTGCCACTAGCTCCGTGGGGAAATCGGGGTTTTCCTTGATTTTTTTATAGTAGGGCAAAAAGAGACAAACTTCATTGCCAGGCATTCTGGCAAGCTCCTTGGGCAACGCTTCCATGACGTCTCCCAGACCGCCGGATTTGGCGTAGGGTGCAGCCTCGGAGGAAACCATTGCGATTTTCATTATACCACTTCTCCTTTTTTCACCATAACGGGGTTCTCCGGCGCGCCCACCAGACGGCTGCCGGCACGCACCACAACCTCCTTGTCCAAAATGGCGTTTTCCACGTAAGCCCCTTCCCCAATGACGCAGTCGTTCATAATGATGGAATTTTTCACCGTCGCGCCTTCTTTCAAACTGACGTGGCGGAAGAAGACGGAATGCTCCGCTGTTCCTTCCAGCACGCTGCCGTCGGAGATGATGCATTCGTTAATATCGGAGTTTTCGCCGTAGTATACAGGCACCTGATTGCGCACCTTGGTGTAAATGGTGCGGCCGGCGCTGAACAGCCCCGCCTGAATTTCGGGATTGGTAAGTGCCAGATTGTTCCGGTAGTATTCCAGAGTGCTCTCGTTAAACAGAGCCAGACCTTCGAACTGGTATACGCCTACGGTGATTTCCTTCTGGTTGAAGTATTGCAGGATGAAATCCCGCTCAAACCGGTAAAGGTTCCGGGCGACGTTTTCCTGCACATAGTGGATGAGCAAATCCCGGCGCAGAACGAAAATGCCGGTAGAAGCCAGATAACCGGCTCCGGCGGTGTAGTCCACGGCGATGTCCGCCACCTCGCCTTTTTTGTCCAGACGAATGGCAAGGCTCAAAGGCTTTTTTCCGTCGGCGATGCCATCTTTTGTGACAACGGTCACGTCCTTGCCGGAGGCAATGTGGGCTTCCAGTACTTTTTCCAGATCAATATTGCACAGTACGCCGGAGTCAGCCAGCACCACGAAATCCTCCTGGGCTTCCTCCAGAAATACGATCACGGAGGACAGCGCTTCCAGCTTGCCCCGGAAGGAACCGTTGCGGCTGGTGGAGTAGGGGGTGAGGAATTCCAGACCGCCTTCCTCCAGTTCCAGATCCCACTCCTGGCCGGAGCCGATGTGATTCATCAGGGACTGGTATTTATAAAGAGACATAATGCCAATATGCCGGATCCCGGCGTTGGACATGTTGGAAAGGGAAAAATCAATCTGGCGGTATCGGCCGCCGTAAGGAAGCGACGCCATGGTGCGTTTGTTGGTGAGTTCCCCCAGAGAACTGTCGTAAATATTAGCGAAAATAATACCCAATGCGTTCATAGCAATCTACCCCCTTTAGCGTACTTCGCCGGGCGCAACCACGGCGTTTGCTTCAATCGTCTCATTTTTGCCTACGACGCTGATCTTTTTGCGCTCGCCCAGGCCAAAGGCGCCACCGATAATCGCGCCCTTGCAGATGCGGGTGCCTTCACCGATGATGGCGTGGCGGATAATCGCGCCGGGTTCCACCGTTACGCCGGGCATCAGTACGGAATCTTCCACCTGGGCGCCTTCGCCGATGGCGCAGCCGTTGGAAATGACGGAATGCTTGACGCTGCCCTGAATGACGCCGCCTTCGGCAATGAGACTGTCCACGGTTTTCGCCTGCTTTGCCACATAGGTGGAGGGCAGGGCGTAGTTCCGGGCGGAGATTTTCTTGTCGGCGGAGCGGATGTCAAAATTGGGGGCGGTGCCCAGCAGATCCATGTTGGCTTCCCACAGAGAATCGATGGTGCCAACGTCCTTCCAGTAGCCCTCAAAGTCGTAGGCCCACAGCTTGTGGCCGGAGTTCAGCAAAGCGGGAATGACGTTTTTGCCAAAGTCATTTTCCGAGGTGGGGTCGGCTTCGTCTTCTGTGAGGAACTTTTTCAGCACGCTCCAGCGGAAAATGTAGATGCCCATGGAGGCGTTGTTGCTCTTGGGCTTGGGGGGCTTTTCCTCAAACTCATAAATGGAACCGTCGGGATTGGTGTTCATGATACCGAAGCGGCTGGCTTCTTCCATGGGAACGGTGCGCACGGCGATGGTGCAGTCCGCGCCGGCTTTTTCATGGTGGGTCAGCATGGCGGCGTAGTCCATGCGGTAGATGTGGTCGCCGGAAAGAATCAGCACGTTGTCCGGGTCGAACCGCTCAATAAAGGGGATATTCTGATAAATGGCGTTGGCAGTGCCCTTGTACCACTCGGATTTTTTGCTTCTGGCGTAGGGGGGCAGCACCTGGGCGCAGCAGTGGGACTTATTCAGTCCCCAAGGCTGGCCGTTGCCGATGTACTCGTTCAGCTCCAGGGGCTGATACTGGGTGAGAATGCCCACGGTATCAATACCGGAGTTGACGCAGTTGGAAAGGGGAAAGTCAATGATGCGATATTTGCCGCCGAAGGGAACGGCGGGCTTGGCGGTATTTTCCGTCAGGATTTTCAGCCGGCTGCCCTGGCCGCCGGCCAGCAGCATGGCAATGCAGCGTTTTTTCTGGAAATACATGGATACATCTCCTCATTTCTCTTCTAATTTTAGGGATTCTATATTTTCAGCCTCCGCCGCTGGCAGTTCCTCCGGTTCGTCCGGCTGGCAGGTGTAAAACGTCGCGGACATGGGAGGAATGTCGAAGCAGCAAGAATGCAGATAGCTGCCGTAGGAAACAGGTTCGCTCTTTTTGGGAGAAACCGGCATACCGGTTCCGCCGTATTTTGTTTCGTCGGAGTTCAAAACCGGCGTATAGGTTCCCGCCACAGGCACGCCCAGCCGGAAGCTGGGTCTGGGGACGGGGCAGAAATTGAAAATGGCAATGACCTCGTTTTTCTCCCGGTCGATGCGCCGGAAGGCGTAAATGCTCTGGTCGGCGGCGTTTGGCTCAATCCACTGGAAGCCGTCCCAGCCGCAGTCGTCGTCCCATAGGGGGGTGTTTTCCAGATAAAAATGATTGAGCTTCTTGGAAAAGGCCAGACATTGACGGTGCCGGTCGTAGTCCAAAAGCAGCCAGTCTAATTCCCGGTCGAAGCGCCATTCGATAAACTGGCCGAATTCGTTGCCCATAAAGTTCAGCTTTTTGCCGGGATGGGCGAACATAAATCCCAGCATCGCCCGAAGATTGTTGAATTTTTGGTCGTAATCCCCCGGCATTTTGTTCACCAGGGAGCACTTGCCATGCACCACCTCGTCGTGGCTCAGGGGCAAAATAAAGTTTTCGGAGAACGCGTAAGTCAAAGAGAAGGTCAGCTTGCTGTGATGGTATTTGCGAAACAGCGGGTCTTCCTTCATGTATTTCAGTAAATCGTTCATCCAACCCATGTTCCATTTGAAAAGGAAGCCCAGACCGCCGTCGAAATCCGGCTTTGTCACCATGGGGAAGGTGGTGGATTCCTCGGCTACCATAATCGCCCCGGGGCGCACCGCGAAAGCCGCCCGGTTCACTGCCCGCAGCAGCTCGATGGCCTCCAGATTTTCCCGCCCGCCGTAGCGGTTGGGACGGTAATTGGAGCGATTGTAGTCCAGATACAGCATGGAGGACACCGCGTCTACCCGCAGCCCGTCAAAATGGAACTGGGTGAGCCAGTACACGGCGTTGGATACCAGAAAGCTTTTGACCTCCGGCCGGCCGAAATCAAAAATCCGGGTGGTCCAGTCGGGATGCTCGTTCATCATGGGGTCGGACAGCTCGTAGGTGCACGAGCCGTCAAATTCGTAAAGCCCGTATTCGTCCTTGGGAAAATGCGCCGGCACCCAGTCCAGCAGCACGCCGATTCCCGCCTGGTGCAGCTTGTCCACCAGAAGCTTCAGTCCTTCTCCGTCGCCGTAGCGGGCGGTGGGGGCAAAGTAGCCGCTGACCTGATAGCCCCAGCTCGGCTCAAAGGGATATTCGGAAAGGGGCGTGAATTCCACATGGGTGTAGCCCATTTCCATGACGTAGGCGGGAAGCAGCTCCGCCAACTCTGCGTAGGTGTAGCGGGTTCCATCCTCTTTACGCCGCCAGGAACCCAGATGCACCTCATAAATGTTCATAGGCTGGTGCAGCGCGTCTTTTTTGCCAGCGGCGTCCATCCACGCCTTGTCCTTCCAGACATGGGGCTTGTCCGTGGGAATCAGGCTGCTGGTATCCGGTAGCGGGGTCATGCCCACGCCGTAGGGATCGGCTTTCATCACACGCCTGCCATAGTTGTCTACCACATATTTATAAGCCTGACCGGGCTTTGGGAAAGGAGAAAACGCTTCCCACACGCCGCCGCCAATGGGCTGCATGGGTAAGTCTTCCGGGTTCCAGAAATTAAAATCTCCCGCCACTTGCAGCTTTTCCGCTCTTGGCGCCCAGGTGCGGAACACATAGCCGGAAACGCCTTCCCGCACCGCCTTGTGGCAGCCGAGGAAATCAAAAGCGCGGATGGCGGTTCCGGCGCCGAACTCCCGCAAAAAATCTGCCGGGGACTGGGTCTTTTTGTTTTGTTTTGTGTTTCTTTTTTCACGCATAGTCAAAATGCACTCCTTGCTGCCGGAAAAAGAGGACAAGGCCTGTTTCCCCAGTATGGATATTCGCATTGTAGCTGCCGCGCCGCGACAATGCAACAGAATCCCGTCGAAAACGCGAAGCGGTTGTTTTGAAGCGGTAAAATGCACATCATACTGCCTCAGTCTTAAAGATACCACATTTTTGCCAGCTTGAAAAGAGTAAATATTGTATAAATTATACAGGGCAAAATGGAATTTCTCCAGAGAAAAACAGAAAAATGCAAAAGAAAAACCCACGGTTTTATGCCTAAAGTTCCGAATGTCAGGGGACAAACAGGGAAAAAATACCACATTTGATGGCAAAAACGGAATTGGTTGTTTTGTACAATTTTTGTGAGTATATACAAACCGCCCTTGTGCGCCTTTTTGCAGCGCGGCGGGCGTCCAGCCAAAAGACCGCCCAAATAGCCGGCGCGGCTGATTCAGGAATCGTCCTTGCTGGAAATTTTGTAAAAAAGTGTTGACCTGCAAAAAGTTTTCGGGTATAATACACTGGTATATGTGGCCTCGGATTTTGAGGTCAATTTTCGTTTGCTTTGCTGCGGCCGCAAGCCGGCTGTTGAGCATTATTTTACAACAGGAGGTGTTACCCCAATGCTGCGTACCTATCAACCCAGAAAGCGTCACAGAGCCAAAGTTCATGGTTTCAGACAGAGAATGTCTACCACCAATGGCCGTAAGGTGCTTGCCCGCCGTCGCGCCAAGGGCCGTAAGACCCTGTCCGCCTAAGGCAGCGCGATACCTCGAAATGTGCAATGATGCCGGAGAAAGTAGATTTTTGTGGGGTGAATGGATGCTTTTCTGTTCGCCCCATCAATTTAAAGCTCCATTTTAGCCAGACGGCGGACAAGCCGCCGTCTGGCTTGGTGGTTTTTTCGGCTGAAAAGGAGCAATTTATGGAGTTCTCCACACCGCTGAAGCTGAATCATATTTTTCGCCGGCTGTATCATGCCGGCAGCCATAGCGCCAACCGCTACCTTGTGCTTTATTGCCGCAAAAACCACACGCCGGGAAACCGGGTGGGGATTACCGTAGGCAAAAAGCTGGGAAAAGCCGTGGTGCGCAACCGTGTGCGCCGCCGCCTGCGGGAAATTTACCGTCTGAATGAGGAAAGCTTTCACAGGGGGTATGACATTGTGGTGGTGGCCAGAGGGCAAGCGGTGGACGCTTCCTTTCAGCAATTGCAAAACGCCTACTTGTCCTTGGCGAAGCGGCTGGGACTTTTGGAGCCGAAACCATGAAAAAATTGCTGCTTTTCCTCATCCGCTTCTATCAAAAGCACATTTCACCCGCGTTCCCCGCGCGTTGCCGCTTCTGCCCTACCTGCTCCCAGTACGCGCTGGAAGCGATTTCACGATACGGCGCGCTCCGTGGCGGCCGTCTTGCAGTGCGGCGTTTGCTGCGCTGTCATCCGTTTTACAAAGGGGACTGGTATGATCCGGTGCCCTAACCAAATTCTCCGCTTCATAAGCGGATGTTCCATGAATATTGGAGGAACTGAATGTTTTTAGCCTTTAGTCTCAGCGATATTATTCGCATTCCCTTCGGCTTTATTTTGGAGCAGCTTTACCGGCTGACTTCCGACTATGGTTTTTCCCTGATTTTGTTTGCCGTTTTTGTCAAGCTGATTCTGCTTCCAACCACTGTTAAGAGTAAAAAAGGTATGATGGCCATGTCCCGGCTTACGCCGCTGTCTCAGGCCATTCAGAAAAAATATGGCGACGACCAGCAAAAGGCTCAGGCGGCCATCAGTCAGCTTTACAAGGATGAGGGGGTAAGCCCCTTCGGCGGCTGTCTGTGGGGTCTTTTACCTATGCTGCTGCTGCTTCCTTTGTATCAGGTTATTCGCCAGCCCATGGTCTATATGCTGCATATGTCGGCGGAGCAGGCCGCCCAGGTGGTTTCCATTGTGAAAACCAATCTGCCGGACGCTTTCGGCGCCAATAGTTATTATGATCAGGTAGTTGCCGCGCCCTATATCCAGCAGTTTGCAAATGAAATTAAAAATGTCCTGCCGGAACTGAACGTTGCCGCTATGCCGGTTTTGAATTTCCGTTTCTTCGGCATCGATTTGGGACAGATTCCCCAGTGGCAGATCTGGAAGTGGGACGCTTATACGTGGAACAACATTGGATTGCTCTTGATGGCGTTGGCTTCCGCCGGCGTGAACCTGGTTTCCATGGTGGTGAGCCAGAAAATGAGCGGTTCCGTCGCCACCAACGAACTGGGCGAAAAGGACGAAAGCGCGGCCAAGGCTGCTGCCGGTACCAACAAGACGATGATGCTCATTATGCCCATTATGTCCTTGTGGATTGGTTTCACCATTCCCAGTGCTTTGTCTCTTTACTGGACGGTGCAGGGTATTTTCGCGCTGATAGCCGATGTGATTTTGACCAAACGCTACCGTAAGATTTATGATGCGGAAGACGCCCAGAAGCGAGCCAAGGCAGCGCTTTTGGCGGCGGAAGAAGCCGAAAAAGAGCGTATCCGCGCCCAGCGCCGGGCGGAAAATCCCGACGGCATTGTGGAAAACACCAGCAAGAAAAAAAGAGCGCAACAGCAGCGCATGGCAAGCGAAGCCGCTGCGAAAGAATACGCCGCGAAAATGGCCGCTTTGCGGGGCGAAGCGCCGGAGGAGGGAAAAAAGAACGCGCCTTCCGGCGACCCGGCAAGACCCTACGCGAAAGGCCGCAATTATAAAGCCGACCGCTATGTCAGCTTTTCCAGCGATGTGGAGGACGATGAGGAGTAATTATGGAAAAATCGATTATTACCACTGGCAAAACCTTTGACGCAGCCGTGCAGGCCGCCTTGGAGCAGCTTGGCATGGAGCGGGAACAGGTTTCAGTCCAGCTTCTGGAAACCGCCAAGTCCGGCGTTTTTGGTATTGGCGCCCGCCCCTGCAAGGTTCAGGTGAGTTATGTGGCTCCCGATGAAACGCCAAAAGCGCCGGAAGCCCCCGCCGCGCCCACCCCCGCCTTGTCTGCCGCGTCCCGTTCCAAGGCGAAAAAGTCCGCCGCGCCTGCTGCGCCCAAGGCAGCGCCCAAGCCGGTGGCCTCCGCGCCCAAAGCGGAGCGTCCCGTTCGCCCGGAAAGACCGGAGCGCGTGCGGGAAGAGCGCAAGCCCCGTCCGGAGAAGGCGGAGCTTCTGGAAAAACCTGTTAAGACCTATGCGGTTGCGGAACCTGGTTCCAAGGAGGCCCAGATTGAGGCTTTCCTGAAGGGGCTGGTAGAGCATATGGGTTCCGACGCGGTGCCCCATGCATGGAAAACAGAGAACGGCTATCAGGCGGAGCTGACCGGCAAAAATCTGGGGATGCTGATTGGCCGGCGAGGCGATACCCTGGACGCGATCCAACATTTGACAAACTACGCTGTGAATCGCGGGTTGGACGAGCGGGTGCGCGTTACAGTGGATGCAGAGGATTACCGCCTGAAGCGGGAAGAATCCCTGTCCCGTTACGCCAGAAAAAAGGCGCAACAGGTGCTTAAAATGCGCCGGCATACCACGTTGGAACCTATGAACGCCTATGAGCGTCATGTGATTCATGCCAGTTTGCAGGATATGGAAAACATTTCCACCCATTCCACCGGCGTAGACCCCAACCGCCGTGTGGTGATTGAGTATGTAAGATAACGTAAGCGCCAGCCAGGAAGTTGTTTCCCGGCTGGCGTTTTTTATAAGGCAGTCGCCGGGGACAGCCGGCTTCTGAAAAGTTCCCGCATCTGGCAAGCGCCCCGCATAATTTTTGTAAAGCTGCCCAATGGCTCGGTCTTGACCGGCTCGTCGGCGGGGTTGCTTGCTAACCCGTGCGGACAGAGAACTCAAATCGGAAATTTGAAAAGCGAGCGGACACATAGTTCGCCCCTTGCGCCCATGGAAGTTCCGACGCAAAAGCTTGTCCTATACTAGTTTTTTAAACCGCACAGGCATTTTTCGTTTGCTCTTTACTCGAAAACCCCGCTTGGGGTTCCCAGCGCAAGACAGCCAAATTCAGCCAGGCACAGGCAGGAGGGCGTCAAATGCAGACGGTAGCCGCCGATGAAAAGCGAAAATAAAATAAAGCCGCCGTAGAGCGCCAGCAAAGCTGCCGCTCTGCGGCTTTTTTTCTTGCAGACGCAAAAAATCGCCGCCAACAGAACGAGCATAGCGCCCAGGGCAAAAAGCAGCGCTGTTTTTGCAGAAAAGAGGGACTGCAAAAGCCCAAAAATGCTCATACTATCCGGTACAGCAAGATCCGCGCCTGTCCCACTGGAGACGCTGCCAGGCAGAAAAAAGAGCGCCGCCGCTAGTACAATTGGGATGCAGCGCAGCAAATTCAGATTGCTTTTTTCTTTCTTTTTACGGACTGTGCCGCAGCAAGAGCAGCGTGTGTCATCCGGCGATAGGATTTGTCCGCAGATGTCGCAGTGCATAGCAAGCCTCCTTTTTTTGATCTTATCACCCATTTTAGCGAAAATTTCGCTAAAAGTCAATAGCAAGTTTTGCGTTCCTATACAATCAGCTTATCAACACAGGGAGCGTGGAGAAAATGGTTTATCAGCGCATTCGTGACTTGCGGGAAGATAAAGATATGACCCAGGTGGAACTGAGCAAAATTCTTCTTTGCAGCCAGCGCATTTACAGCAATTATGAACGGGGCGATGTGGATATTCCTACAGAAATTCTAATTAAACTTGCGGATTTTCACCATGTTTCGGTGGATTATCTCCTAAATCGAACCAATAACCCAAAAATGGCGGAATAAAACCGGTCTTTCCATTTTGAGAAAAATATGGTATCATAGCCTTACTTTGAACAAAGGAGATATCCTATGGAACTGGCAGCACTTTTAGCGCAGGAGCTTGGGCAAAAGGAAGCGTATGTGGCGAACGTCATAAGGCTTCTGGACGAGGGCAACACCATTCCCTTTATCGCCCGCTACCGCAAGGAAATGCACGGCGCAATGGACGATACCGCCTTGCGCAATCTGGAAACCCGCTTGCAATATCTGCGGAATTTGCAGCAGCGCAGGGAGGAAGTTCTGGCGCTGATTGAAAATCAGGGAAAGCTAACGGCGGAGCTTTCCGACGCCATCGAAAAGGCGGCGACCCTTGCGGAAATTGAGGATCTTTACCGGCCTTACAAGCAAAAGCGCCGGACCAGAGCAACGATTGCCAAGGAAAAGGGACTGGAGCCTCTGGCCACTGCAATTTTTGCCCAGGACGGACAAGACCCCGCTTTGTTGGCCCAGAGCTATATCGACCCGGAAAAGGGCGTGGAAACTGTGGAGGAGGCGCTCGCCGGGGCTTCCGACATCATTGCGGAGCAGCTTTCCGACGATCCCGCTATCCGCAAGGATTTGCGGGCTTTGATGAAGCGCAAGGCCATTCTGGTTTCCAAGGCCGCCGACCCGGAGGCCGACAGCGTGTACCGGCTGTATTATGATTTTGCCGCCCCGGTGGCAAAATTGCAGGGGCATCAGGTATTGGCATTGAACCGTGGGGAAAAGGAGGGCTTTTTGAAGCTGTCCGTGGCGCTTCCCGGCAGCGAAGGCTCCGCGCTGGTTTGCCGGAAGGCGCTGAAGCCCGGACGGCTCATCTCCGCTTTCGTGCAGGCAGCGGCGGAGGACGCTTACGACCGCCTGATCGCCCCCAGCGCCGAGCGGGAGCAGCGAAGCGACCTCACGGATGCCGCCAGCGAAGGGGCGATTCACAATTTTGCGCTGAATTTAAAGCCCCTTTTGATGCAGCCGCCGGTGAAGGGCTTTGTGACCATGGGGCTTGACCCCGGCTACCGCAACGGCTGCAAGGTGGCTGTGGTGGATGAAACCGGCAAGGTGCTGGACACCGCCGTGGTCTATCCCACCTTCTCCCAGCGGAAAAAGGAGGAGGCCATCGGGGTTTTGGCGGGGCTGGTGCGCAAACACAACGTGCGGCACATCGCCATCGGCAACGGCACCGCTTCCAGAGAAACAGAGGCCATGACCGTGGAGCTTTTGCAGCAGTGCCCGGCGGTTAGCTACATGATTGTCAGCGAAGCGGGAGCCTCCGTATACTCCGCTTCCCCCCTGGCGGCGGAGGAATTTCCGGAATACGACGTGAATCTGCGCTCCGCCGTTTCCATTGCCCGGCGGCTGCAAGACCCTCTGGCGGAGCTGGTGAAAATCGATCCCAAGGCCATCGGCGTGGGGCAGTATCAGCACGATATGCCCCAGAAGCGGCTGGACGAGGCTCTGGGCGCGGTGGTGGAGGACTGCGTCAACGCCGTGGGCGTGGATGTAAACACCGCTTCTAAAAGCCTACTGAAGCAGGTGGCGGGGCTGACCGCCGCCACCTCTAAAAATATCGTTTTGTTCCGGGAGGAAAACGGGCCTTTTTCCAGCCGAAGCCAGCTCAAAAAGGTGCCGAAATTAGGCCCCAAGGCCTTTGAGCAGTGCGCGGGCTTTATCCGGGTGCCGGAAAGCAAGGAAATTCTGGACAACACCGGGGTGCACCCGGAATCCTACGCTGCCGCCAAGCAGCTTTTGACCCTTTTGGGCTATGAGAAAACGGATGTGGCCGCCGGGAATTTGGGCGAGCTGCAAAAAAAGGCGGAAAGCTACGGCTGGGAAAATGCGGCGGCGCAGTGCGGCGTAGGCGTGCCCACCTTGCGGGATATTGTCCGGGAGCTGCAAAAGCCGGGGCGCGACCCCCGGCAGGAGCTGCCCGCACCTATTTTGCGCCGGGATGTGCTGGAAATGAAGGACTTGAAGCCCGGCATGGTGCTCACCGGCACGGTGCGCAACGTCATTGACTTCGGCGTGTTCGTGGACATTGGCGTGCATCAGGACGGCTTGGTGCATATTTCTCAGGTATGCAATAAATTCATCCGCCACCCTTCCGAGGCGGTGCAGGTAGGGGACGTGGTGAAGGTCGCGGTGCTGGAAGTGGACGAAAAACGGGGACGCATCAGCCTCACCATGAAAAATCTGCCGAAAACGGAGGAAAACACCCATGAAGGATGACGTTTTGCGGCTTTTGACGGAAGCGAAGGGCTATCTATCCGGTGCGGAAATGAGCCGGAAGCTGGGGGTGACCCGCGCCGCCGTCTGGAAAGCCATCGAAGCGCTGCGGCGAGAGGGCTACGCCATTGAGTCCGGCACCAACCGGGGCTACCGGCTGGCGGAAGCCACAACCAATTTGTCCCGGCGGGAAATCCTGCGGCATCTGGAGGGCTGCCCCTGGGGCAAAGACATTCAGGTGTTGGAGGAAGTGGATTCCACCAGCAATCAGGCCAAGCTGCAAGCGGCTGCCGGCGCGCCGGAAGGTACTGTGGTGATCGCAGATACCCAGACCGGCGGTCGGGGGCGGCTGGGGCGCAGCTTTTCCTCCCCCAAGGGCATGGGCATGTATCTTTCCGCCGTGCTGCGTCCCCATGCGGAGCCTGCCCAGCTTCTGCACCTCACCTGCGCCGTGGCGGTGGCGGTGTGCGACGCGGTGGAAAAAACCGTGGGTGTGCGCCCCGGCATCAAATGGACCAACGATCCGGTAATTGGCAACCGGAAGCTCTGCGGCATTCTCACGGAGCTTGCCCTGGAAGCGGAGATAAACGAGGTGCAGTACGCCGTGGTGGGCATTGGTGTCAACTGCCAGCAAAGGCAAGAGGATTTTGACGAAGCCATCCGGGACGTGGCCTGCTCTCTGGCAATGGCAACCGGAAAGCCCGTTGACCGCAATTTGCTCACGGCCAACTGCATCCGGGAACTGGAGGTTCTTTCCCGCAATTATCTCGCGGAAAAGGCTCGCTATATGGCGCAGTACCGGAAAGACTGCGTGACTGTGGGCAAGCAGATACAGGTCGTTCGAGGGGAAAACGTTCGCCGGGGCTTTGCTCTCAATGTAGACGACGACGGCGGGCTGCTTGTCGCCTTCGAGGATGGAAAAACCGAGACAGTCAGCGCCGGAGAAGTCAGCGTCCGGGGCATGTACGGCTACGCAGAATAAGGAGAACGCAAATGAACGCAGTAATAGAAGCCATGGCGCAGCGTCGAAGCTGCAAAAAATATCTGCCTAAGCCGGTTCCCATGGAACTGCTGGAAGAAATCGCTCAGGCGGGTACCTACGCACCCAACGGCATGGGCAGGCAGTCCGGCAAAATCGTGATTTTAACAGACCCGGAAGAAATTGCCGCCATAGAAGCCGTGAACGCCGGTATTTTAGGCAATCCTGCCGGGCACCCGTTTTATGGCGCTCCCGCCGTTCTGGTAGTCCTTGCCAATCAAGCAATTCCAACCTGGGTGGAGGACGGTTCTCTGGTCATGGGAAATTTACTTTTGGCGGCGCACAGCCTGGGACTTGGCGCGTGCTGGATCCACCGGGCACGGGAGACCTTTGCGCTGCCGGAAGGAAAAGCGCTGCTGGAGAAATGGGGCGTTGGCGGCTGCTATGCCGGCGTGGGACACTGTGTTGTGGGGTACCCGGATGGAAACCCCCGGGAAGCTGCCCCACGAAAATCAGATTTTGTGGTAAAACCGTAAAAATGTGTTGCAATACCTTGGGAAATTGGGTATACTTTCAGTAGAATTTCAAAAAAACTGTGGAGGGATTTTTATGAAGAACATTTGGAAAATAGCGGTTGCCGTGGTTGCCGCCGCCGCTGCGGTTTTGGCTCTGGTGAAGTACTGGGACAAGATCAACGCGAAAATGCAGTGTATCAAAAAGGGCGGCTGCAAGTGCGGCGACGAGGATCTATGCTGCTGCGATATGCCGGAAACCGTAGAAGAAGCGGTAGAAGAAGCCGGCGAGGCGGTGGAGGACGTTGCGGAAGAAGTTGCGGAAACCGCAGGGGAAGTTGTGGAAGACGCGGTGGAAGCTGCAAAGGAATTTGCTCAGGACGTAGCGGACGCGATTACCGAGGAAGATTTCGCCGATTAATCAATACAAAGCGCCGGAACTGCTGTGTCAGTTCCGGCGCTTTGTTACGGGCGAATTCGGAAGTATCGCTCCTTTTTCTCTGATTTTTCACATAAAATCGGAGAAGTTTGTCATTTGGTGGAAATAAGAGTTGCAAAAACTGCTTTTTCATGCTACCATAAAAAAGAGGTGAGGAAAATGAGAAATTTAACAATCAAACGCAGAAAAAGCGTCGTCGGCTGCGCTATGAAAATGAAGGTTTACCTGGAAGATCCCATTTCCGGGGATTTTACCATCAACGGCGTACTCTGCCGCAAGCTGGGCGACCTGAAAAACAACGAGGAAAAGACCTTCACAATCGGTTCGGAGGAAGCGCGTGTGTTTGTCATTGCGGATAGGCTCAGCAAAAACTACTGCAACGAATCTGTCCGCGTACCCGCAGGGGACGAGGACGTGCAGCTTTCCGGCAAGAACCACTTTAACCCCTTTGCAGGCAATCCCTTCTGGTTTGACGGCCCGGTGGATTTTGAGATGCTGAAAAATCGGAACAAAAGCAGAAATAAAAGCGCGGCCGTTATGGTAGCGGCGCTTTTGATTGGCGTAGCTCTTGGGCCTTTCTTTACTTTCAACTCGTTGTCTGCGAGTAGGAAAGAAGCAAAGCATTTTTCTGAAAACGGCATGGAGATTACCTTGACCCGGGAATTCAGGAAAGTACAGATGGACGGGTTTGAGGCTAGCTTTACATCGAAAAAGGCTGCTGTATTTGCCATCAAGGAGGAGTTTGATCTGGTGGAGGGCTTCGGCGATCTGACAGTGGAAGAATACGGTGAACTGGTCATAGAAGGCAACGGCATGGAAGCCGGCTCCAAGGTGAAAAACGATATTGGCTTTCCCTATTTTGAATACACGCGGGAAAATGAAAAGCTGAAATGCGACTATCATTATTTTGCGGTGCTTTTCAAAGGGGAGGACGCCTTCTGGATGGTGCAGTTTGCCGTGCCGGAGGCAGACATTACGGAATATCGCCCGTTGTTTATCGACTGGGCAAAAACCATTGAATTTACAAATTCCTAAAAATACGCGCCGGGGGTGATTTTTACCCCCGGCGTTTTATATTGCCCAGCGCTGCCCGCTTAAGGCGTCACATCCAGAATTTCCAGCGCTTCGGTTGGTCCGTCCAGATAAAGTCCTGTGAGCGTTCTCTCTTTTTCCTCGAGCTGCACGGTTAGACTGCCGCCCTGGGAGGTCAGGCGCAGCCGCTTTTCTGGAAGCATCCCCTGCGCCCACAACACCGCCGCTACGCTGGCGGCTCCCGTGCCGCAGGCGGCGGTATAGTCCTCCACCCCCCGCTCATAGGTTAAAATCCGGCCGTAATCTTTTCCGTCCAGCGCGTAAAAATTGACGTTCGCTCCTTTGGGGAAAGCGGCGTCTTGTCGCAGTGCCTTGGCCATAGGCCGCAGGGCTTCCATGTCCAGCGTTTCCATGGGCAAAACCGCGTGGGGAACGCCAGGCGCGCCCAGCTCCACATAGGCGCAGCCGGGTTTCCGGTTTAACTCCAGCACAGAGGGCAGATTCAACGCCACCCGATATTCTGTTTCCCCCAGCCGCCAGCCCAACACCAGCCCGGAATCCGTCTGAATGACCATGGAATCCGCCGTCATACCATGGTCGTGGGCGAAACGGCACACGCACCGGCTGCCGTTGCCGCACATTTCCCCTCTGGAACCGTCCCGGTTGTAAAAATGCAGACGAAAATCCCCGCATTCTGAATGATCCAACGCCATACAGCCGTCCGCGTTTTTCAGGGCGCACAGCTTTTTTGCCGTCTCAGATAAATCCAGCTTCAAATCGCGGCCGTCAAACACCATGAAAGTATTCCCGGCGCCGCTCATATGCCAACATTCCAAAAGCCTTCCCTCCTTTGGAAACCTTTGTTTCCTTATTATAGCATATTTGTCAATGCCCCGCTATTTTTTGATTGCATCAATCTGCTTTTGCGATTATAATAAAGACAGCCTGTTTGCTTAGGCCAGAAAGGATGTTGCAAATGCAAAATACGACAAGACGTGTTTTTGACGATAACGCCAACCGCCCGGCGGGTCACGCCATTATCCGCTTCGGCACCGGCGGCTGGCGAGCGGAAATCGGCAAGGACTTTCACATGGACAACGTGCGTCTCATTGGGCAGGCCATGGCCAACCGCATTTTGTTCAATGGCGACGAAAAGTCTCCTGTGGTTATTGGCTACGACCGCCGCTTCCTGTCCGACAGCGCGGCGAAATGGCTGGCGGAGGTGCTGGCCGGCAACGGGATTACCGTGTGGTTTATGCGCCGCAGCGCGCCCATTTCCCTTGTGATGCACACCGTCATGAAAAAGAAGCTGTGCTACGGTCTGGAAGTTACCGCCTCCCACAATCCCCCCACCTACAACGGCATTAAAATTATTGTCTCCGAAGGGCGGGACGCGCCGGCAGATTTTACCCGGCAATTAGAAGGCGCGATGTGCTTTTTGGAATATATGGACGTAAAATCCATGCCCTTTGCCGAGGCGGTAGCCGCCGGGAAAATCGTGTATCTGGAAACGCCTTTCAATGATTTTCTGGACGACATTCTGGCGGTTCTGGACAATGAGGCCATCCGCAGGCGCGGCCCTCGCATCTTGTTCGACACCATGCACGGCTCCGCCACCTATCCCCTTACCACGATTTTCTACACAGACCGCTGTACCGTTGACCTTCTGCACAGCGAAAAGGACGCTTATTTCGGCGGAATGCTGGCGGAGCCTTCCGAAGGCGCGTTGCAGGAATTGCAGCGGCAGGTGGTCGCGGGCGGCTACGACCTGGGTATCGGCATTGACGGCGACGGCGACCGTCTGGGCATCATCGACCGGGACGGCTCCTATCTGGACGGTAACGACATTCTGGTGCTCATGTACGATTACCTCCACCAGCGTAAGGGCTGGAAGGGCGCGGTGGTGCGCAATATGACCACCACCCATATGCTAAACCGCATGGCCAAGGATTTTGGCGAAGAGTGCTACGAGGTGCCCGTGGGCTTTAAATACGTCTCGGCAAAGATAGACGATACCGACGCTTTGCTGGGCGGCGAAGGCTCCGGCGGATTGGCCGTCCGGGGACATATTCACGGGAAGGACTCCGTTTACGCGGCGGCGCTGTTTGTGGAAATGATCTGCGCCACCGGCCGCTCCGCAGGCGAGCTTTTAAAGGAGCTGCGGGCAAAGTATGGAACCTTCTGCCAGGAGGAAGTCAACCTCGCCTTTGACCCGGCGGAAAAGGAACGCATCTGGAAAACCGTCATGCGCAAGCGCATTTTGCCGGATTTCGGCTGCCCTGTGGAGCGCGCGGGGTATCTGGACGGCTGCAAGGTTTACTTCCCGGACGACTCTTTTGTGGTGTGCCGGTTCAGCGGCACGGAGCCGCTGCTTCGCATCACGGCGGAAGGCGCCACCAAAAAGCAGTGCTTGGCGTATATCGACGCCTGGCGCAACATGCTGGAGATTTAAAAAATCAAACCGCAGGCTCTACAAGGTCTGCGGTTTGACTTTTGAAAAACCATCTGCCCCTCGGCGGGCATACCGGCTGTGATGCAAAAATAATTTTCATTTTATAAAATTCGTTGTAAGATTCCGCGACTTCCCGCGTCTTATAAGCAAACAGGAAAGGAGGGGTGTCGGTTGGAGCTTGAAGAACTATACGGCGCGTATTTCAAAGACGTTTATCTATATTTGCTGGGTCTGACCAAAAATGAGCATTTGGCGGATGAACTGACCAGCGACGTCTTTTTTCAAGCCATGCAGGGACTGCGCGGCTTTCGTGGGCAGTGCGACGTCCGCGTTTGGCTGTGCCAGATCGCGAAAAACGCCTATTTTTCCTATTTGCGCAAGGCTGGACGTACGGTTCCGCTGGAAATGGAGCCGCCCCAGGCGAAGCCCGCCATGGAAGAGGTTTTGCTGGACAAAGACGCTGCCCTTCGGCTCCACGCCATTTTGCACAACCTGCCGGAGCCATACAAGGAGGTTTTCACCCTGCGGATATTCGGAGAACTGAGCTTCCAGCAGATTGGCGGCTTGTTTGGCCGCACCGCGAACTGGGCCTGCGTGACCTATCACCGTGCCCGGCAAAAAATGCAAGACAGATTGGAGGAAGAAATATGAATGAAATTTCCTGCGGCGTAATGGGAGATCTTCTGCCCTTGTACGCTGAAAACATGACCAGCCCGGAATCCGCCGCGCTGGTGGAAGCGCACTTGCCAACATGTCCCCAATGCGCCCAGCAGCTAGAGCGGCTCCGCCAGCCGGTGAAAATTCCCGCCGATACGGCGGAGCTTCACCTGGTTCGTATGAAGTACTACCTGTGGAAAAGAACCGTGGCAATTTGTATGCTGCTTTTGAGTATTGCGCTCTTTGCTATGGGCTTTGCGGGCGCTTGGCTGCTGCATCCCATTGCCGTGCAGGCGGAGGAATTGGACTTTGACTTTGAACGGCAATCGGATGAGGAATTGACCGTAACCATCACAGGAGAAGCCATAGACTGCTCCGTTTGGTTGGATGGAGAAGCGGAAGAGGGCGCGTCTGTGGTGGCGGTAATTCAGGCGCATACCAACCGATTCAACCGTTATTTTGGAGAAAAGCGTGTTTGGACAAAAAATCTTGGCCGTTTTGATGCCATCAACGCCGTCTTTTATGTCCCTCCTGATGTGGAAATCGACGCCAATAACGATTACAACGGCGGCAAAATGCTGTATGGGGCTCCCATGTCCGTTCAGTCTGCAACCTGGTTCCCGCTGCCCCGCCTGGCTCCCGCTTTTTATCTTTTATGCGCAGGCGCCGCCTGCGCAGCTGGCGGAATTTTGTGGTTGGTTTTCCGCAAGAGAAAGGCTGCGCTGCTGTTTCAGATCATCGCGCTGCTGGGGGCGTCCTATCTGCTTGCGCATCTTTGCGTGCTGGGAACGTCTCTGTCAACCATCAACCTATCCTTTGATTTTTGTGCCATGGCGGCTCTGACGGTTCCGATTTTTGGCATTCTTTTTACTTTGCCCAGAGCGTTTTACCATCCCCGCAAGCTGTGAAAACCGCTATCTTGAAAAATTGCCGAGCCAGTATGCCCACTGGCTCGGCAATTGCAATCAAAGATTGTAGAGGAGCGGCCTTATGGCGCAATTTCGCTCGTTTTAACGGTTTCCCTCCATGGACTGCATGAAATGCTGGTTTAACTGCTCTGTGAACTCCACAGCGGCGTTATAGCCCATTTTTTTCTGGCGGTTGTTCATAGCCGCGACCTCCAAAATCACAGCCAGGTTTCTGCCCGGCGTGACAGGTACGGTGATATGGGGTACCTTGACCCCCAAAATGTCCATATACTGATCTTCCAGACCCATGCGGTCGTAGTTATCCTGCGCCTTCCACGCAACAATGCTTACCACAAGGTCAATAAAATTCTCCGCTTTTACAGAGCCAACGCCGTAGAGCTTTGCCACATTGATAATACCGATGCCGCGCAGTTCAATATAGTTGCGCACCAGCTCCGGCGCGGCGCCCATCAGTCCAGTGGAGGATATTTTCTTGATTTCCACGGCGTCGTCCGCAATGAGCCGGTGGCCGCGCTTAATCAGCTCCACCGCTGCTTCGCTTTTGCCGATCCCGCTTTCTCCTACCAGCAAAAGTCCTTCGCCGTAAATTTCCATCAGAACGCCATGGCGGGTAATCCGAGGCGCCATAGCGCTCTTTAAATAGGAAATCAAAGAGGAAATGATGTAGGACGTCGCGTCCTGGCAGCGCAAAATCGTAATGTCGTGCTTTTTGGCCATTTCCATGCACTCCGGCTCCGGGGTAATGTCCCGGGCGATGATAAGCGCCGGGATTTTAAAGGAAAAAAGCCGGTCAAAGACGATATACCGGGCGGAGGAGGTGATTTTGCGCAGATAGCTGGTTTCCACATTGCCCAGTACCTGAAGCCGCATAGGCTCAAAATGATCGAAATAGCCCGCAAGCTGCAAGCCGGGGCGGGCAATGTTATCTACCGTAAGCTGGATGGATTCATAATCACTGGAACGGTAGGCGACGGTTAAATGAAATTCTTTTACCAGCTCTGTGAGCCGGACGCAATAAGTGTCAAACACGAAGCGGCACCTTCTTTAAAAGCTTTTTTGTCATTATAAACAGAAATTCTTTCTAACGCAACCTTTTTCAAAAAAATTAGAAATTTTTGAAAAAAGGTCTTGCATTTCAGCCTAAAATTTGATATTATACATTACGGCGTTCGTTTCGATACGCCGGACTCTCGCGGATTTTCCTATGGATTGGAGGTGCAGCTAATGGCTAAGTGCGATATTTGCGGCAAGGGCGTTACCTTTGGTATTAAGGTTTCTCACTCTCACCGGCGTTCCAACAGAATGTGGAAGCCCAACGTAAAGCGTGTGAAGGCAATTGTCGATGGTACTCCGCGCCATGTATACGTCTGTACAAGATGTCTCCGTTCCAACAAGGTTGAGCGTGCGGTCTAATTTCAGATGCATACGGCAGTAAGGCAAGCGTTTCGCTTGCCTTATTTTGTTTTTTTGCCGGGACTTGCCTCAGCAAGTCCCGGTTTCGCTTTGCAAGGGGGGACACGCAAAAAGCGCGGCGCTCAGTTTGCGTCGCGCTTTTTGCTTTTAAACTCCCAGCAGCGCCTTGGCGATGCCGAAATACACCAGAAGGGACATAGCGTCCACAATGGTCGTAATAAAAGGACTTGCCATCACCGCCGGGTCGAAGCCCAGCTTCTTTGCCACCATAGGCAAGGTGCAGCCTACTGCCTTTGCCAAAAGGACGGTAATCGCCAGCGTGGCGCTCACGACCAAATCCACCCAAACTGTAATGTTCGCATTTCCCAGGAGCAGCTTGTCAACCAGCAAAATTTTTACAAAGCACACCACGGCCAGCACAATACCGCAGAGAACGGCGGTACGGATTTCCTTCCAGACCACCCGGGGCAGATCCCGGAATTCCAATTCGCCCAGAGAAATGGAGCGGATTACGGTAACGGAGGACTGAGAGCCGGTGTTGCCGCCGGTGTCCATGAGCATGGGTATAAAGGCGGTGAGGGCAACCTGCGCCGCCAAGGCGTTTTCAAAGCTTGTGATAATCATGCCGGTGAAGGTGGCCGAGACCATCAATAAAAGCAGCCACGGGATACGCTGTTTGAATAGATCCCAAACGGTTGCGCGGGTGTAGGACTTTTCGGAAGGAGACATACCGCCCATGATCTCAATATCCTCGGTGGCCTCTTCTTCCATAACGTCCATGGCGTCGTCAAAGGTGACGATGCCTACCATGCGGTTTTCCGTGTCCACCACGGGCATGGCTAGGAAATTGTATTTGGCGAACATCCGGGCGGCTTCTTCCTGGTCGGTCATGGTGTTCAGGGAAATGACGTGGGTCTCCATGATGTTTTGTACAGGGATCTCATCGTCCTCTGCCAGCAAGAGGTCCTTTACCGTCACAAGACCCACCAGAGAGCGGTTGTTTGTGACGTAGCAGGTGTAAATGGTTTCCTTGTCCACCCCGGTGCGGCGAATGCGGAGGATTGCTTCCCCCACGGTCATGGCCGGGCGCAAGGTGACGTACTCCGTGGTCATGATGGAGCCGGCGGAGTTTTCAGGGTAGCGAAGCAGCTCGTTGATGGACTTGCGGGTGTCCGGGTCGGCCTGCGCCAGAATGCGGCGCACCACATTGGCGGGCATTTCCTCCACAAGATCCACTGCGTCGTCCAAATACAGTTCGTCTACGATTTCTTTCAGCTCGCTGTCGGAGAAGCCCCGAATCAGCAGCTCCTGATTGTCCGGTTCCATTTCTACAAAGGTTTCAGCGGCCAGCTCCTTAGGCAGCAGCCGAAACAGCAGCGGGATGCGATCCTCATCCAGCGTTTCAAAGACAGAGGCAATGTCGCTGGGATTCATGGTAATGAGGATGTCCCGGAGCGACGTGTACTTCTTTTCCCCAAGAAGCTTGGTCAGGGTTTTTTCCAGAATGATGCTGTGATCTGCCATTGTCTTTCCTCCTAAATTTTAGTATTTGGCAATTTGGGAGTAAAAACACATGTGCGGCCGATATTTTTGCTGACCGAAGCTAAAAAGCAGAGAGAAACGCCACGGCCAGCGGCTGCGATCCAGGTTTACTTCGGCCGGCGGATGTGCCGTTACTGCCAGCGTCCATGGTGTTCCCTCCTTGTTTGATCAATTTTGGTAAGGGCGATAAACCCCTATTTCATATCATAAGTCAAAAATCCCGGTAAGTCAATGAAAAAATATAAGGGGCGGTTTACTTCCTGAAAAATATGTGGTAAAATGTGGAGAAAGGGGAAAGAAGGGGGATTTATGGGCTACGAAAAACTTTCTCTGGTGGGCATGAGAGATGAAATCGCGGAAGCTTCCAAGGGGACTTACGCCAGAAAATTCTGCTTTTTTCTGGGCGCTGGCGCTTCCAAACGCTCTGAAATCAAAACCGGCCAGGAATTGGTTCAGATCTGGGACAAAAAGCTGGAAGTGCGCAACAAGGAAGAACACCAGAAATGGAAAGCGAAACTGGGCGTCACAGACGAGAATAAAGACCAGTTTTACAGCCAGTTTTATGAGCGGATGTACCACCGCTGCCCGCGAGACGGCTATAATTTTCTGGAAGAGATGATGAACCAGGCAAGACCCAGCATCGGCTACGCCATGCTGACGCATATTTTAACCAAAACGCCCAACAAGGTTGTGGTGACCACAAATTTCGATCACCTTGTGGAAAATACCATTGCCAGGGATACCGGCGTGATTCCTCTGGTGGTGGGGCATGAGGCGCTGACCCATTATGTGGAAACCCCAATCGGCCGCCCGACGATTTTGAAAATCCATCGTGATTTGCTGTTCAATCCCAAAAGCACCGAGGGCGAGTTAAAGGAGTTGCCAAAAAACTGGCAGGAGGCGCTGGGGCGCGTTTTCACGGAGTACCATCCCGTTTTTATTGGGTACGCCGGAAACGACCGCAGCGTGATGAAATTTTTACAGGAAAACAGAGAAAAATTTGCAAGCGGCGTTTGGAAGTTTCCCTATTGGCTGGTTTATAAGGAAAGCGATTTTACGGATACGATTCGGGAGTTTCTGGAAAACGCCAACGGCTATCTGGTGCCGGAAGGGGATTTTGACCGGGTCATGTGCCTTTTGAGCAACGAGTTTGGGTACAAGCTGCCCTCGAAGGAAGAAACCATCCAGAACGCGCAGGCGCGGTATGACGCCCTTGTGAGTGATTTTAACAAGTATATTGCCCCGCCGAAAAGCATGGCGGAGGAAAAGCCGGATGCGGAAGCGGCTCCCACAGCAGAAACCGCAAAGGCCATGGCGCAGGCAAACCAGCAGGTGGCAAGCGAGTCGGAGGAAGCAAGCCTAGTTGCGCAGGCAGATGCGTTTTTGAGCCATAGGGAGTATGAAAAGGCGCGAGAACTCTGCCTGAAGCTTACTGAGATGGATTCAGACAATGCAATGTACCATAATAACTTAGGCTTTATCCTGCATGAAATGAAGCGGTATGAGGAAGCACTGGCCGAGATGCAGAAAGCGGTGGATCTGGAGCCGAAGAATGCAAATTGCCACTACGGCTTAGGCGTTGTTCTACACAAAATGAAGCAGCATGAGGAAGCGCTTGCCGAGATGCAGAAAGTGGTGGAGTTAGAGCCGGACAACGCGCGGTATCACAACAACTTGGCCTTTACCCTGCATGAAATGGAACGGTATGAGGAAGCGCTGGCCGAAAGGCAAAAAGCGGTGGAACTGGAGCCGGACAACGCGCTGTATCACGACAGCTTGGGTACTACTTTACATAAAATGGAACGGTACGCAGAAGCACTGGCTGAATCTCAGAAAGCGGTGGAACTGGAGCCGGACAATGCGCTGTATCACAACAACTTGGCCTTTACCCTGCATGAAATGGAACGGTATGAGGAAGCG
>CAJURY010000006.1:73316-106595 GCA_910589155.1 uncultured Oscillospiraceae bacterium
AACGGTATGAGGAAGCGCTGGCCGAAAGGCAAAAAGCGGTGGAACTGGAGCCGGATAATGCGCTGTATCACTGCAACTTAGGCCTTAACCTACAAAAAATGGAGCAGTATGAAGAAGCGCTGGCTGAATCGCAGAAAGCGGTGGAACTTGAGCCGGACAATGCGCTGTATCACAACAGCTTGGGTGCTACTTTACACGCAATGAAGCGGTATGAGGAAGCGTTGGCTGAATCGCAGAAAGCGGTGGAACTTGAGCCGAACAACGCAAAGTATCACAACGACTTAGGCGCTATCCTGTATGAAATGAAGCGGTACGAAGAGGCGCTTCCCGAATCGCAGAAAGCGGTGGAGATGGAGCCGGACAACGCGCGGTATCACTACGGCTTAGGTGTTACCTTGCATGCAATGGAACGATACGAAGAAGCGCTGGCTGAATTTCAGAAAGCGGTGGAACTAGAGCCGGACAACGCGCGGTATCACAACCACTTGAGCATTATCCTGCATAAAATGGAACGGTATGAGGAAGCACTGGTTGAAATGCGGAAAGCGGTGGATCTGGAGCCGGATAATGCGCTGTATCACTGCAACTTAGGCCTTAACCTACAAAAAATGGAGCAGTATGAAGAAGCGCTGGCTGAATCGCAGAAAGCGGTGGATCTAGAGCCAGGCAATGCACGGTATCATTATAGTTTAAGTCTTATTTTGCGTGCATTGGGGCGCGATGAAGAAGCGGATGCAGAATTACAACGCGCCCGTGAGCTTGACCCGGACAACCCCCTCTATCAATAAAACATTTCGCCCCGCAGCCAAATAGCTGCGGGGCGAAGCTGTTATAGAACTGCCAATTTTGTCATTACTACGCCAGCGGACGCACTGCCGTGGCAAGCTGAACCGCACTGCGAATGCTGCTACAGGCTTCCCAATCCATACACTGCGTGCCCGCCGGGATGCAGTGCCATCCCGCGCCGCAGCGTGTCAAAAAAGCGTCTATTCTTCCTGTTCTGCCGTAGGGGTTTTACGTGTTTACTCGCTCTGGTTCTCCGCCATAGGGGCGCAACCATGAAGCGGGAACAGGCTCTAAATTCCATACACCAGCCAGATATAAATATAGGCGGGAATAATGGCGGCCAGGGTAAAAGGAACGCCGATGCGCATAAAGTCGCTGTTTTTCACCTCGTGCCCCTCCCTGCGCAAAATGCCGATGCCTGTGATATTGGCGGATGCGCCGATGGGGGTTAGGTTGCCGCCCAGGGTCGCGCCGGAAAGCAGACCGAAGTACAAAACCGTGGGGTCAACGCCCATTTTTGCGGCTAACCCCTGCACCACAGGCAGCATGGTAGCCACATAGGGAATGTTATCCACAAAAGCGGAGCAGGCCACGCTTGCCCACACCAGAATCGTATAAATGAGGAACACACTGCTGCCGCCCAGCCGCGCCAGGGCGTCCGCCATGGCGTCGATGACGCCCATGTTGGAAATGCCGCCGATGATGAGGAACAGTCCTACCAGCAGCCCAATGGTCTCAAAGTCAATTTCGCCAATGGGCTTCAGCGCAGCTTTCAGGCTATGGTTCCGCACCGCCGTATACACAAGACCCACAGCCAGCAGGCTCATGCAGATGATGCCGTTGATATTGGCGGGCATTCCCGGCAGGAAGGAGGCGATAATCAGCAGCACCACGGTGCCGGAAAGCAAAATAGTCGGCACATAGTCGGTGACTTTGGTTCGGGGGAACTTGGGAATCGGTGCTTTGTCCTTGCGGAACATCCACAAAAGAATCAGCGTGGAGCACAGCGCGCCCAGCTCCACCGCGAAGAAAATACTGGCCTTGCCCTGATACACGAAAAAGTCCAAAAAATTCATATTGGCGTAGCTGCCCATCATAATGGCGGTGGTATCGCCTACCAAGGTTGCCGCCCCTTGCAGATTGGAAGCCACCGCAATGGAAATAATCATGGCGACGGGGTTAATTTTCAGCTTTTTGGAAATTTCCAGGGCAACGGGAGCCACCATCAAAACCGTGGCCACATTGTCCACAAAGGCGGAAATCACCCCGGCAAACAGCGCCAGGCACACCACCGCCCATTTGACGTTCGGCACCTTCTCCAAAATAATATCCGCCAGTAAAGACGGCATTTTGGATTCGATAAACAGCGAGACAATACCCATGGTGCCGGCAATCATCATCAAAACGTTGAAGTCGATTGCGCCAAGGATTTCGTTTGCCGGGAGCATACCGGTAATCAGAAATACGGCGGCGGAGCCAAGGGCAATGTACGGACGGTATTTGCCAAAACAGAGCATCAATATGTAAGTGATGGCAAACAGAATCAGTGCAGGAAGCATCATTCTTTCGTTCCTTTCCATTCATAAGTTTTCGGCGTCTATTATAGCAAAGCCTGCCTGGGAGGTAAAGGGATAAATTGCGAATGCTGAGAAAATTTTTCTGTTCAATCGGCACAAGATATGATATGATAGAAAATGAGGTGATAGTCGATGGAGCAAGAAGAAATTTTGAACAAGACGGAAGAAGAAAAGCCCCATTATGTACCAAGACCCAAGTGGCAGGTAATCGGCGCGTGGGTTTTACTGGTTATTTTTTTAGTCGGCGTGTTTTTCTGGTACTACTGGATTATGTATAAGTATTGAGATGCGGATTTTAGGAATCGACCCCGGCTACGGCACCACGGGCTTTGGACTGCTGGAAGCGGCGGGGGGCAATTTTCAGATTTTGCGTTATGGCGTTATCACAACACCGCCGGGGATGGACTTTCCCATGCGGCTGGAAGTGCTGTACCACGATATGCGTGAGCTTCTGGAAGCGGGAAAGCCGGAGGCTATGGCCATTGAAGAGCTGTTTTTCGGGCAGAACGTCACCACCGGCATTGGGGTAGCCCAGGCCAGAGGGGTCATTTTGCTCTCCGCCGCCCAGCAGAGCGTGCCGGTATTTGAGTACAAGCCTATGCAGGTGAAGCAGGCGCTGGTGGGCTATGGCAACGCCACCAAGCATCAGATGATGGATATGACCCGCCGGCTTTTGCATTTGGAGCGGGCGCCCCGCCCGGACGACGCGGCGGACGCCATTGCAATCGCTTTGTGCCACGGGCGATCCGCCACCTCCCTGTTGGCGCGGGCGTCCCAACGAACTGGAATTTAGAGGTAATTTGCCATGTTTTATTATTTAAGCGGAACGGTTGCCATACTGGAACCCAATCTGGCGGTTGTGGACTGCGGCGGCGTGGGCTATGCCTGCAACACCACGTCTTATACCATCGGACAGCTAAAGCTGAACCAGCCAGCCCGGCTGTACATCCACGAAAACATCCGGGAGGATGCCTTTGACCTGTTTGGCTTTGCCACCAGGGAGGAGCTTCGGTGTTTTCAGCTTCTGATCGGGGTCAATGGCGTTGGTCCCAAGGCGGCGCTGGCGATTTTATCCGCCGGCGGCCCACAGAATCTGACCCTTGCCATTATGACCGGGGACGAAAAAGCGTTGACCCAGGCGCAGGGCGTGGGCAAGAAAATCGCCCAGCGGATTATTATGGAACTCAAGGAAAAGGTGGGCGGCGGGGCGGCGGAACTGGACTTTTCAACCGGCGCCTCCACTGTTGCCGCCGCGCCCAGCTCCAGCCGCGCTATGGCTGCGGCGGCTTTGCAGGAGTTGGGGTATTCGCAAGGCGAAATAGCCCTTGCACTGAAAAACTGCGACCCTGCGGCCTCCACAGAAGAACTGGTGCGCCATGCCCTGCGGGCTATGGTGACAAAGCTGTGATGCGCCGCGAAAAGGAGAAAGCACAGTATGAGCATTGCATTTTCTGAAGAATTTGAATCCACGCCGCTGATTACCCCCACCCTGACCTCCCAGGACGCGGGAGAGACCAGCCTGCGCCCCAAGCGGCTGTCGGACTATACCGGGCAGGAAAAGGCCAAGGGAAATCTGGCGGTTTACATTGAAGCCGCCCGCCGCCGGGGAGAACCGCTGGATCACACCTTGCTGTATGGCCCCCCCGGCCTTGGCAAGACCACCCTGGCCGGGGTCATTGCCAACGAAATGGGGGTGAATATCCGCGTGACCTCCGGCCCTGCCATTGAAAAGCCCGGGGATCTGGCCGCGCTGCTCACCAACCTGAATCCCGGCGACATTTTGTTTATCGACGAAATTCACCGCCTGAACCGGATTGTGGAGGAAATTCTCTATCCGGCCATGGAGGATTTTGCCATTGATATTATTGTGGGGAAAGGTCCCTCCGCCAACTCTATCCGCCTGGATCTGCCGAAATTTACGCTGGTCGGCGCAACGACCCGCGCCGGGCAGCTATCCGCCCCGCTGCGCGACCGCTTTGGCGTGTCTCTGCGGCTGGAGCTGTACAATACGGAGGAGCTGACCCGCATCGTTACCCGGTCGGCGGTGCTGCTGGACATGGAAATCGACCCGGAGGGCGCAAGGGAAATTGCCTCCCGCAGCCGGGGCACCCCTCGTATTGCCAACCGCTTTTTGCGCCGGGTGCGGGATTTTGCCCAGGTGTGCGCCGACGGCATCATCACCAGAGAAGCGGCGGATATGGCTTTGCAGCGGCTGGAGGTGGACAAGTTGGGTCTGGACGTGATCGACCGGCGGATGCTTACCGCTATTATCCAGAACTATAGCGGTGGGCCTGTGGGGCTGGAGACCCTGGCTGCAACCATTGGGGAGGAGGCTGTAACCTTGGAGGATGTGTATGAACCATACCTCATGCAGCTTGGTTTTCTTACCAGAACCCCAAGAGGCCGGTGCGTTACCCCCCTTGCTTATGACCATTTGCATATTCCATGCGCCGGGCAGTCCCAGTTTTCTATTTGATTTGTGGTGGATGTGCCGAAAAACGCTGTTGCAAAATGTTTAACTTGCATAATATTGTTTTTTCTGTCAGAAAATATTTCATTGACTATTGACAAATGTGTAAAAAACGTGTATAATGCAAAACCAGATGGAGTATGTTAATGTTCATATTCTATCCTCTTGACCGTCGGTTTTGGTTCTACCCTTTCTTCTTCCCAGTGAAAGCGCAAGCTGCTGCCAGTTAAGAGTCCTACAGCGCGGCCTTCCGGCTGCATATGGCGCATTCGGCGAAGAGCCGTTCGCATAGATCCTCGGAAGAACGAACCAGCTTTTTTGATGGCGGCTTTTACGGGGCGATTTATCATTAACCGAAGAGAGGTAAAATCAATGTACGAAGATAAGACTTTAGTTTGCAAAGAGTGCGGCAACGAATTCGTTTTCACCGCCGGTGAGCAGGAATTCTACGCAGAGCGCGGCTTCCAGAACGAGCCCCAGCGCTGCAAGGCCTGCCGTGACGCTCGCAAGAACGCCACCCGCGGCCCTCGTGAGTTCTTCACCGCCACCTGCGCACGCTGCGGCGGCGAGGCCAAGGTTCCCTTCGAGCCCAAGTCCGACCGTCCCGTGTTCTGCAGCGAGTGCTTCGCTCAGATGCGTGCCAACGGCTAATTTTAGCAAACGACAGAGCCGCCAGTTTTGGCGGCTCTTTGTTTTTGCGTAAAAGGCTGCGATGGTGGGCATATTTAGAGGAAGGCAGCGCCCACAGGCGTCGCGTAACCAGCACCGGTGCTGATGCGACACCCCCTTGGGGGGATGCTCGACAGGAAGTGCGCTGGAATAACGCGTCTTTTTCTACGCAGGCGGCGCTCGTAGGCAATGCGCTACCGCCGCCGGCACATATTTGACGTATCCATGGGGGAACGTGCGACGGAACCGCGCAAAGCTGGGAAACAATCAGGTTTGTCCTTGCGGCTCAGTTTGCAAACTGGTGTGGCAATCCCACAGGTCCTTATTTCTCATCTATTTTCCCAAAATTGAAACAAAATGAAGTAGCTTTCCTTGCCGACTTTGCGCCGTGCAATGACGGGGCGCTTTTTAGCACGCAGACGCCGCGCCGGAGAACAATGTCGCCGGCGCGGCGTTTGGTATGCTGGCATCCGAAGGCATTGGAGGAACCATCGGATGCATTCAAAGGTTTGCGACTATTTAACAGCCCTGCACAGGAAGCGGCCTGCCGTTCAATGCGGCGTGCAACAGCTTGTCCTTCTGGTAACACAGCTTTAAGGAGAAAAAAGGCGCGTTTTCCCACATGAGCTTCAGGAAAATGGTATCGCCTTCCCACTTGGGCAGCGCGTCCAGAAATTCCCGGCTGACCCATTGCAGGTCGCCTTCCTCGCAGACCTTCAATTCCCCGGTGAAATCATCGGAGGTGAACAGATGCATATATTCTCCTTCCCAGCCCTCGCAGGTAAAGGTCACAATGCCGCAGTACCGCCAGCTTTGCAGCTTCAGCCCGGTTTCTTCCCAGACCTCCCGGCACAGGCAGTCCTCCGGGCTTTCACCCTCTTCAAATTTGCCGCCAACGCCAATCCATTTGTCCTGATTCACGTCGTTTTTCTTTTTCACCCGATGGAGCATCAGAACCTCGTCTCCCCGGGTGATATAGCACAGTGTTGTATTCAGCATAGACAGCCTCAAGCTTTTTGCATCAGCCGCATGGCCAGGTGCATATTTTCCACCGCCACGGTCTCATGCCCTTCTTCTTTTTCGCCGTCCAGCGTCCAGGCCATATTGGGATCGGCGGTAATTTTCAATTTGGAGCAAGTAAAAAAGGTCATCATGGCGCAGTTGTACTTTTGAAAGGTCAGGCAGTGCAGACACTCTGCAAGCTCCGCTGCGTTTTTTGGCGCGCGAATCAAAAGTACCTCAAACAGCCCGTCCGACATATCGACTAAATTTGCGTTTAATGTCAAAATACCGCCCACTGAGGTGGAATTGGAAATCGCGCCGAACAGGTAGTCTCCCTCCACCGTCTCTTGATCCATTTCCAGCTTCACATGAACGCTTTTAATCTGGGTCAATTCCTTGGTACCTTCCAGAATATAGGCCAGATGACCCAAGGCATTTTTTAAGTTTTGAGGGGTAGAATAGGAGGTTTTTGTGAAAATGCCGAAGGAAGCCACATAGGAAAAGTACCGGTCTCCAAAGCGTCCCACGTCATAGGCCACAGGCTTTCCGTCCATAATTGCCCAGGCTGCCCTCATCACATCTGTGGGCAGCTTTAAGGAATTGGCGAAATCGTTGGTGCTTCCGGCGGGAATGTAGCCCAGTGGGACGTCCAGTCCGCTTTGCAATAGCCCTGTGACGGTCTCGTTAAACGTGCCGTCTCCGCCGATGCACACAATGAGATCCATCCTTGCGCCATGCTCCGCTACCAGCCGCGCGCCGTCTCCCGGGCCGGCTGTCATGCACGCTGTCACAACATAGCCCCGGGCGTTAAATATGGAAATTACGTCCGCCCAATACTTGTTTGCCCGCCGCAGCCCGGCGTAGGGGTTCATGATTAAAAGAAGCTTTTTCATGTGCTTTCCTCTGCGTTAACGGCTGCTGCCAAAGCCATAGCCCGCCTCGCACAGCCGCGCAAGGGCTTCATTCGCCTCCGCGTCTGTAAAAAGACCGCCAAATTCCTGGCTCACCGCCAGAGATTCCAGCGTCAAATCCAAACGCCCCGCCCCTTCCAAGTCCTCAAAACCCAGACTGGTACGATTGCCCTGAAGCATTTTCCGCGCCGCAGCCAAGGCGCCGTGGGTCTCCTGAAGCTTTCTGATATTGGCGGTGGGAATCCCCAACGCCTCCATTTTATCGCAATTTGCCAGCCATTTTTGGGCAAAACGTTCTTCTAAAGTCTGTGTCATTGTCAGCGCCTCCTCTTGTTTTATATAGTATAGCATAATTTTAACAAAAGGCAAGGGAAAAATTTCGGATTTTCCGTCAAAACGCATCGAATTTTCCGATTTGTTGCAGAGACCTCATGGGGGCGCCGCTCCCCAAAAAGGAACCGAACCCAGGACAGGTTCGGTTCCTTTTTTAAAATGCAGCTTCCAGTTCCGCCACAGCGGACAGAATTTTTGGGGCAAGTTCTTCGCTGGCGGTAGGATTGTCATATTCATGCCGGAGAAAATAGCAGTCCTCCAGATCCAAAAGCAGTTTGTAAAGTCTGCGGCGCAAAACCGCCTCCGGCGAGGCGTCAGGTTGCAGCCCATAGCCGCCTAAAAAATCCGCGTCAATCATCCAACCGGTGGCCAGTTCAAATGCAGGGTCGCCGAACAGCGCGCGGTCGCAGTCGATAATTGCCATCAGCTCGCCGGTTTTCGACACCAGAATATTCCCGCGCCATAAATCTCCGTGGATAAAGCGCGGCTGCTTCACGGCGTCCAGAAGCGGCGCAAGGCAAGCTCTGTTTCTGAGAAAAGCGAAACCCGGCTTGCGAAAGCTTGCCACTGGGTAGCCTCCTGCAAAATTGCCTCCCGCCAGGTTGCCGCGCCTCGGCCAGAGAGCACAAGGCTGAATCTTCCATAGGGCTTTTCCGGCGTAACGGGCAGGTCGGCGGCGGTAATTGCGTGCATTTTTCGGGTTAGTTCCCCTGCCTGCCGGGACAGCCGGGCGATTTCCGCCTTCGGCAGTCCGGCATCCGCCATAGAATCGGTGGGCAAATACGCCACGATCATCAAATCCCGGTCTAAAAACGTCCGGCTGGTATTCAACGCCAGTACGGTGGAGGTTGGAATCCCCTTAGGCAGTAACAAATGCCGGTTCACAGGACCCAGCCGCAGCACCGCCTTTTGATGGGGCGTTTCCAGAAGGTAGGCGGTGTTAAACAACCCGCCTGACAGCAGTTTCGCGTTTACAAGCGGTGCCTTGAGATAACGCAGACTGCGTTCTTGTAACTGCGCGGCAGGCAGGGGCTTGAAAAGAGCGGCTGTTTACTTCCATAGCAGTTTTCCTATAGCTTTTCGGCTAGGGCGGCGGCTTTTTCTTCCGCTTCGGCTAAAATCTCCTCCGCCTTTTCCGGCGCAATGTCCAGCCCCTCGGCGGCGATGCAGTGATAGCCCTTGAAGCCGAAAAACCTGGACAGCGCCTCCCACTGGCGGCTGCCCTGCTCCAGAGTTGTTCCGGTGTAAATCCCGCCCCTTGCGGTGAGAAACACCAGATTTTGCCCCTTGCAAATGCCATAGCAGCCGTTTTCGTTGCAGCCAAAGGTAATGCCCTCTACGGTGATGTTTTCAATATAAATTTTCAGCAGCGCCGGGAAGCTGAGATCCCAAAAGGGCGCGGCAATTACCACCAGGTCCGCATCCGCGAACTGGCGGGCGTAGCGGAACCGGGGGTGCTCCAGCTTTCCCGCCGCCAGCAGCGACTGCCGGGCGGCGAAAAAGTCCCCCATAAGCGGCTGAAGCCCCTCTTCCATCAAAGTCAGCCGCTGCACCCCATAGTCCGGGGACAACCGCGCCAGAAAGCTATCCGCCAGACGCTTCGTCCGGGATTCCTCCCGGCGAATGCAGCAATCTACAAAAAGCGCTTTTTTCATCGGTTTTTCACCTGCACCTGGAAGCTTTCCATGACGTCCAGCGCCTTTTCGTTCATTTCCTTGTCAAAGCTGGCGGTGAGGGAAGCGTCCACGGTAACGGTCGCCTGGGGATAGCGGCTCTGGAGCGCCACAGCGTTGCTGATGACGCAGATGTTGGACACCAGCCCCACCAGCTCGATTTCCTCCGCCTGCTCCGGCAAAACGGCCAGCACCGCCGGGTCGCCGCAGTCAATGCCGAAAGACAGCTTGTCAATACAAGGCGCGTCGATTTCCTCGCAGGCCTTCGCCGTCTCGCCGTACAGCGCCCAGCCGGGGGTACCCTTGACGCAGTGGACAACCGGCAAGCTTTTCCCTTCGCGGGTTTCCAGATAGTTTGCAAAGTGGGTGTCTCTGGTGCAGATCACATGACCTTTGCCATAATCGCGCACCTTGGCGGCAATCCCCGGGTCCAGCTTATCCGCGCCGGGAAAGCCCAGGGCGCCGTCCACAAAATCCTTCTGATAGTCGATGACAAATAAATATTTGGACATAACGCATCTTCTCCTGTTGTAAGTATCGCTTTATTTTAACACAATTTTCTTCCCTTGGCCATAGGAAAATGGATTTTAGCAGGTTTCCCAAACCGGGTTCTCTTTGCGCCTTGAAAATCGTGGAAATGGCGGCTTGCATTTTTTAAAAAGCGGCGTTAAAATAGGTCGTATGCTACATATTTACTTGGAGGGATTCCATGGAGGAAATACGACTGGGCAGGGAGATTCACCGGCTGGATAATCTCATGGGCCGTGCCATCGGGCAGGCCAAGGAAAGTCTGGGTCTGACCGCCACCCAGGGCTTTGTGCTGGGGTATCTGGCGCGGCATAAAAACGAGCCACCCATGTGCCTGCGGGATTTGGAAACCCGTTTTGACCTGACCCATCCTACGGTATCGGGGATTGTGTCCCGGCTGGAGGCGAAAGGGTTCGTTTCCCTAACAACCGACGAAAAGGACCGGCGGGTGAAGCGCATCGCGCTGCTGCCGGCAGGGGAAAACGCCCACCGGAAAATTGCCGTGGCCATCGACGATGCGGAGCGGCGGCTGGCATCCGGCTTTTCCCAGGAGGAATCCGCCCTGTTTTGCGGCTTTTTACGCCGGGCAATTTCCAATATGGGCGGCGACTGCGCCCAAAAGGAGGAGAAACATGGTTAAAACACTGCTAAAAAGCATCCGGGAATATAAGCTGCCATCTCTGCTTTCGCCCCTTTTTATGGTTGGCGAGGTCGCTATGGAAGTGCTGATTCCCACGGTCATGGCCGGGCTGATTGATCAGGGCGTAAAGCAGAGCAGCATGCAAAGCGTTCTCTTGCAGGGGCTGCTTTTGGTGCTGTGCGCTGCGGCGTCGCTGACCTTCGGCGTGTTGTCCGCGTACATGGCGTCCAAAGCCGGCACGGGCTTCGCCAAAAATCTCCGGCAGGATATGTACTACAAAGTGCAGACCTACGGCTTTTCCAACATCGACAAATTTTCCCCGTCCTCTATCGTCACCCGGCTGACGACCGACGTGGCGAACATTCAGCAGGCCTTCCAGGTGAGCATCCGTATGGCCATCCGCTGCCACATGATGCTGATTCTGGCGCTGGTGATGGCCTTCCGCATTTCTCCCAGGCTCTGCATTGTGTACTGCGTGGTGCTGCCGCTGCTGGCGGTGGGGCTGTTTTCCATCATTGGTATGGTGCGGAAAATTTTCGACCGGGTATTTAAGACCTACGACAAGCTGAATAACGTGGTGCAGGAAAACCTCCACGGCGTTCGAGTGGTGAAGTCTTTCGTCCGGGAGGACTACGAAACAAAGAAGTTTACCGGGGTTTCAGAGTCCATATATCAGGACTTCTGCAAAGCCGAGCAGATTCTGGCTTTTAACAATCCACTGATGCAGCTTTCCGTGTATACCTGTATTTTGGTCATTTCCTACGTGGGGGCAAAGCTGGTTCTGGCTTCCGGGGACAACGCCTCTTTGGGTCTTACCACCGGTCAGCTCAGCTCCATGTTCACCTACACCACCCAAATTTTGAACGGGCTTATGATGCTGTCCATGGTTTTTGTGATGATTACCATGTCCCGGGCTTCCATGGAAAGAGCCTACGAAATTCTGAAAGAGACCCCCGACCTTTCCAACCCGGCGCGTCCGGTCATGGAGGTGAAGGACGGCGCCATTGACTTTGAAAGTGTTTCCTTCCGCTATTCCAGAGCTGCCGGGAAAAACGCCCTGGAAAAGATTGACCTGCATATTAAGCCCGGCATGACTGTAGGCATTCTGGGCGGCACCGGCGCGTCTAAGTCCACCCTGGTGCAGCTTATCCCAAGACTTTACGACGCAACGGAAGGCAGCGTGAAGGTGGGCGGCGTGGATGTGCGGCAATACGACATGGAAGTGCTGCGGGACGCGGTGGCGATGGTGTTGCAAAAGAACGTGCTGTTTTCCGGCACCATCAAAGAAAATCTCCGCTGGGGCAATCCCAACGCCACGGACGAAGAGCTGGTACACGCCTGCCGCCTTGCCTGCGCGGATGATTTTGTGCGATCCTTCCCGGATGGATACGATACCTACATCGAACAGGGCGGCTCCAACGTATCCGGCGGGCAGAAGCAGCGGCTTTGCATTGCCAGAGCCTTGCTGAAAAAGCCGAAAATCCTCATTCTGGACGATTCCACCTCCGCCGTGGACACCCACACCGACGCCAGGATCCGCAAGGCCTTCCGGGAGGAAATTCCTGGCACCACCAAGCTGATTATCGCCCAGCGGGTGGCCTCCGTGCAGGACGCGGATCTGATTGTGGTGCTGGAGGGGGGCAAAATTGCCGACTTGGGCACACATCAGGAGCTGCTGCAAGCTTCCCCCATTTACCGGGAGGTCTATGAATCCCAGACGAAAGGAGATGCGTAAGTATGCCCCCTATCCGTTTAAAAGGCGATGGCCGCAAAGCCAAAAACCCCAGGAAAACCCTTGGCCGCCTGTTTTCCTATATGCGCCGGTATCAGGCTGTGCTGGCGGCGGTGCTTGCGTGCATTTTGCTCACGACGCTGGCGCAGGTTATGGGCAACAAATCCTTGCAGTACGTAGTAGACGATTACATCGCTCCCTTAATTGGCCAGGCAAATCCCAATTTTGCGCCGTTGATTCGCTTTTTGTGCCTGATGGCCGCCGTATACCTCATTGGTATTTTGTCCTCTTTCCTGTACAATTTCCTGATGGTTCGCGTGGCGCAGGGTACCCAAAAGGACATTCGAGACCAGTTGTTCGCCCATATGCAGTCCCTTCCCGTGAGATATTTTGACGCGCATCCCGTGGGCGACGTCATGAGCCGCTACACCAATGACATTGATACGTTGCGGCAGATGATTTCCCAGTCGATCCCACAGTGCGTTTCCTCGGTGATTACCATTGTGGTGGTATTTTTCACCATGCTTTTTACCTCCTGGCTTTTGACGCTGGTGGTGCTTCTTACCATTTCCGTGACCTTTTTTGTTACCAAGAAGGTTACGGGGCTTTCTGCGAAATTCTTCGTCGGACAGCAGCGATCCCTGGGCGAGCTGAACGGCTTTGTAGAGGAAATGGTCAACGGCCAGCGCGTCATCAAGGTTTTTTGCCACGAGGAGGCAGCCAAGCAGGATTTTGATAAGCGCAACGCCGAATTGCAGGAAAACGCCTGCAAAGCCGGAATGTACTCCAATATGATGGGACCAGTGAACAATAATTTAGGGTATTTGCAGTATGCAATTCTGGCTGTTGTTGGCGGCTTTCTCGCCATTTCCAGCGAGGAGCAAATGCTTTCCATCGGCGCGCTGATGAGCTTTCTGCTTCTTTCCCGCTCTTTTCAAATGCCCATTGGTCATGTGAGCAACCAGATTAACGCCATTGTTATGGCCATGGCCGGTGCGGAGCGCATTTTTGAGCTGATGGACGAGGAAAGCGAGCAAGATGGCGGTTATGTGACCCTGGTAAACGCAAAGCTGGACAAAAAAGGCAATCTCACCGAATGCCCGGAGCACACGGGTATCTGGGCGTGGAAGCATCCCCATCAGACGGAGGGTACCGTGACCTACACCCGGCTGCAAGGGGATATCACCATGGAACAGGTGGATTTTGGCTATACCTCGGATAAAACGGTTCTGCACGATGTGACCCTTTACGCCAAGCCTGGCCAGAAGGTCGCCTTTGTTGGCGCAACCGGCGCGGGCAAAACCACCATTACCAACCTTATCAACCGGTTTTACGACATTGCCGACGGCAAAATCCGCTATGATAACATCAATATCAACAAAATCCGCAAGCCCGACCTCCGGCGGTCTCTGGGGGTCGTCTTGCAGGATACTAATTTGTTCACAGGAACGGTCATGGACAATATCCGCTATGGCAACCTCTGCGCCACCGACGAGCAGTGCATGGAAGCGGCGAAGCTGGCCAACGCCCACGATTTCATCACCCGCCTGCCCCAGGGCTACGACACCATGCTCACCGGCAACGGCGCGCAGCTTTCCCAGGGGCAGCGGCAGCTCATCGCCATTGCCAGAGCCGCCGTAGCCGATCCCCCTGTGATGATTCTGGACGAGGCGACGTCCTCTATTGACACACGGACGGAGGCGCTGGTGCAGCGGGGGATGGACGCATTGATGGAAGGGCGCACTACCTTTGTGATTGCCCACCGGCTGTCTACCGTCCGCAACAGCGACTGTATTATGGTCTTGGATCATGGGCGCATCATCGAGCGGGGGAGTCACGAGGAGCTGATTGCGAAAAAGGGCACCTATTATCAGCTTTATACCGGGGCGTTCGAGCTGTCCTAGCCGCGGTGAAAGGCAGACCGGAGCAAACGATTTTTCGTTTGCTCCGGTTTTTTACGTAACAGGATTGGGATATGATAGGGGGCAGCGTGGGGTAAGGATTTTTTAACTATGTTGGTATTTTGACTTTTGCTGTTGCTCAGACTTGCGATTTACTTTTAGAACAATACACTCTGATGTAGTTACTTTTTCTAAAACGGGTGTAGTCTCTATATAAATTTCTTCTGCATCCAGCAAAGCACGGTGCAAAATTTCTTCTGCGGGCAAAGCAAGAGGAATCTGTTCCAACGGTTCTATCACAGTATCTACCGCCCCACAAAGCACAGCATACATCTTTTTATAATCTGCCAAGCGCTCACTTCCTAAAACAGTCTATGCATAGCCTAATAGTAGCACACATAGCCTAAAAAGTCTGTCTCTTTTGGGTATCTTATAAGAAAAGAAATCAAAAGAGGTGCGCTATGGAAACGGTCGCTGCTGTGAAATACAGGATTCTTCAGCTTTGTGAGGAACGCAATTTAAGTATCAATAAATTGTCAACTTTGTGTGCTTTACCGCCATCCAGTATTAAAAATATTCTTTACGGCAAAAGTCAAAATCCCAAATTATTGACAATTAAAATAATTTGCGATGGGCTGGATATTACATTGGGTGAATTTTTCTCCACGCCGGAATTTGATAGCTTGGAGCAAACGATAAAATAGCATTTTCAAGGGGCAGCCGGGAATCCGGCTGCCCTCAGACTGTCAAAAAAGTACATTTTTACATGCGAAAATGCATTATCTGTAGTAGCAACTTGCAAAAAGCACAATTTGCAAGCCTTGCATGGTAGTTCGTGGCGGCATTTGCTGGCAGCTATTTCAATGCAACTGCTACCAGATTTTGCAAGGTAACGGTCGCTCGGGGGGCGCGCTGGCGCGCCGTTAGTAACGATTCGCTGTGGGTAAGACGGCGCGTAACTAGTTTCAGCTTTGCAAAGCGATTCAAACGCACCGCCGCCCAGCCCCTATGGGTTCCGGGCCGCAGCCCGGCGGCTTTTGGTGACTTTTCGCCGGAGAAAAGTCACCCCCCGGAGGGTACGGCACAAAAGTGAAGAACAAGCTACAGTTAAAAAGCAAAATGAAGGATTTAACTTTCGATCTTTCATTTTTGTCATGTATATTTCGGTTTTTTGACAGGCTGAGGGCAGCCGGTTTCCCGGCTGCCCTCAGCGTATCAAAAAAGCCTCGCAGAGTTCGCGCCCGCAGACGCGAATAAAATTAAAATCATTTTCCATCGCGGCGTGTACGTGGTGGAAAATACAGTTCAGGCTGCAAGTGTGGAATTTGTCCGCTTCTGGCGGACAAATGATACGCGCAGCAGACTGCAAACCTTTTGTCGGAAAAGCCCGCAGGGGTTTTTCGACAGCCTCAAAAGGCAGCCGGGAATCCGGCTGCCCTCAATTATATTATTTTTACACCAGCCGGCTGCCGGCGGGAATCCCGTCGTCCAGCATGATAAGACTCAGCTTTTCCCCGCGTTCGGCGGACAGCAGCATCCCGCAGGACTCCCGACCCATCATCTTCCGGGGGGCAAGGTTGGTAACAGCCACCAGCGTCTTGCCGATCAGCTCCTCCGGCTTGTAATACTTGGCGATGCCGGAAAGAATCTGCCGGGGGGCGCCGGTGCCGTCGTCCAACTGGAATTTCAAAAGCTTGTCGCTTTTGCGGACATTTTCGCATTCCAGCACCTTCACAACGGTCATTTCCACCTTGGCAAAATCGTCAAAGGCGATCTGGGGCAAGGGTTCCGGCAAAGGCTCTTCCTTGGGGGCTTCCGGCGCCTGGGCCGCAAGGCGCAGCTCTTCCAGTGCGGCAAGCTCCTTCTCCGCGTCAATGCGGGGGAACAGCGCCGCGCCTACGGTAACGGTTACATCCGCAGGCAGCGCGCCGAATGCGCCGAGGCTCTCCCAGCAGGAGGCGGGATTGCCCAGCCGGGTAAGAATTTCGTCCGCCGTTGCGGGCATGATGGGACGCAGCAGCCCGGCGGCGATCCGCACGGTTTCCAAAAGGTTATACATCACCCGCGCCAGCCGGGGCTTGGCGGTTTCATCCTTGGCAAGCTTCCAGGGTTCGTTTTCGTCAATATACTTGTTGGCTCTGGAAATGACCTTGAAAATTTCAGCCAGGGCGTTTTGGAAGGCGTAGCGTTCCATCTGCGCTTCATATTTTTCCCGCAGGCCGGAAGCCATGGCCAGAAGCTCTGCGTCCTTGGCTTCATCGGCAGTCTGCTCAGCAGGCAGCTTGCCGCCAAAATACTTCTGCACCATGGCGGCTGTGCGGCTCACCAGATTGCCAAGGTCGTTGGCAAGGTCGGTGTTGATGGTGGAAATCAGCAGTTCATTGGAAAAATTGCCGTCGGAGCCAAAGGGGAAGGTGCGCAGCAGGAAAAACCGCAGCGCGTCCACGCCGTACCGCTCCGCCAGCAGATAGGGGTCAACCACGTTGCCCTTGGACTTACTCATTTTTTCGCCGTTGAAATTCAGCCAGCCGTGACCGAAAACCTTCTTGGGCAGGGGCATACCCATGCTCATGAGCATGGCGGGCCAGATAATGGAGTGGAAACGAACAATTTCCTTGCCTACAAAGTGTACGTCCGCAGGCCAGAATTTGTCGTAATCCGCATATTTGTCATTGAAAAGACCCAGGGCTGTGGTGTAGTTAAACAGCGCGTCAATCCACACATAGACCACGTGACCGGGGTCGAAGTCCACCGGCACGCCCCAGGTGAAGCTGGTGCGGGAAACGCACAGGTCTTCAAGACCCGGTTTAATGAAGTTGTTCACCATTTCGTTGACCCGGCTGCGAGGTTCCAGGAAATCGGTGTTTTCCAGCAAATCCTGAATGCGGTCTGCGTACTTGGAAAGGCGGAAGAAATAGGCTTCCTCCTCCGCGTCCTGTACGTCTCTGCCGCAGTCGGGGCATTTTCCATCTTTTAACTGGCTCTCCGTCCAGAAGGATTCACAGGGCTTGCAGTATTTGCCCACGTACTTGCCCTTATAAATATCTCCGTTTTCATACATCTTTTTGAAGATTTTCTGGATGGCGGCCACGTGATAATCGTCCGTGGTGCGGATGAACCGGTCGTAGGACACGTTCATGAGCTTCCACAAGTCCAAAACGCCCTTTTCGCCGGTCACGATATGATCCACAAACGCCTGAGGCGTTACGCCCTTTTCTCTGGCCTTGTCCTCAATTTTCTGGCCATGCTCGTCGGTGCCGGTGAGGAACATCACGTCGAAGCCCCGCATTCTCTTGTACCGCGCCATGGCGTCGGTGGCTACGGTGCAGTAGGTATGGCCGATGTGGAGCTTGTCCGAGGGGTAGTAAATCGGCGTGGTGATATAAAATTTATCTTTACAGCAATCACACATAAAAAAGCCTCCTATAAAAATCGGCAAAAAGAGCAAAGCAATACTGCAAAGCCGCTTTCCAGCCGTATTTTTGGTACAAATACTTGATAATTTTAACATCCAGGGCAGTTTTTGTCAATAGCGTTCTGGCTTGAAAAAAAGATTGACAAATGCTGGATGGGCGCATATACTAAAATTGTCAAAGGGAGTAGCTGGCGCGGAAAGAGCTTCCGCGTTTGCATAGCCGTCAATACGATCCTTTTGGGATCCGGCTTTGTAATGAAATGGCGAGACTTTGCTGTTAGAAAACGGCAGGGACTCGCTTTTTTTGCGCGCCGCCGGATGAAAAAAGGAGAATTTTATATGGAAATGGGGCTACAGGCCGCCCTTTTGGCAATTGGGTTTTTGCTGCTGGTAAAAGGCGCGGACTGGTTTGTAGCGGGAGCTTCGGCGCTGGCGGAAAAATGCAAAATCCCGCCTCTTGTCATTGGACTCACGGTGGTGGCTATGGGCACCAGCTTGCCGGAGGCTTCCGTGAGCATTTCCGCCGCCTTGAAAGGCAACGCGGAAATTACCGTGGGGAATATTGTAGGCAGCAATATTTTAAACATTTTGATTATTCTGGGTCTTTCCGCTTTGTTTCATCCACTGCTTGTGAAAAAAACCACGCTGCGCTATGAACTGCCTTTTTTGACAGGGATTACCGGACTTTTGCTGCTGCAAGGGCAAGACGGGACAATTTCTCAGGCAGACGGTTTGATACTGCTGTGCTTTTTCGCCCTGTATGTAATTTATTTGCTGCTCTTGGCAAAAAAGAAGCCGGAGACGGATAAAAACAACGCCTATCAGCAAAAACTATGGAAGATTGTGTTGCTGGTAGTTCTGGGGCTTGCCGCCACAGTAGTCGGCAGCGCATTGGCTGTGGATGCGGCTTGCGTTATCGCGAGGCTGCTGGGCATGAGCGAGCGGTTTATCGGTCTTACCATCGTAGCGCTGGGTACCAGCCTGCCGGAACTGTTTACATCCGTGTCCGCCGCAAGAAGGGGCGATTCGGATCTTGCCATTGGAAATATTGTGGGCAGTAATATTTTCAATATTTTGCTTATCATCGGCCTGTCCGCCGCCATTCTCCCAGTGCCCTTTGCGCCGGATTTCCGGTTCGACTGCCTTGCGGCCATTGCCGCCGCGGTTTTACTGCTTTTTTGCTGCGGGAAAAACAATAAGTTAAAGCGTTGGCACGGCGCAATGCTGCTTGCCGTGTACGCCGTATACTTTTTTATTATATTCTAAAGACTGTTTATACGAAAGAAGTGAGGGAAAACTATGACTTTTGGGAATTTCATGCTATTTCTTGTAAAGCTTCTGGCTGGCATCGGCGTATTTCTAGTCGGCGTGCATTTGCTGACCAATAACATCGAGCAGCTTGCCACCGGAAAAATTAAAAGCCTCTTTGGAAAAACCGCCAATCGGCGGCTTTTGAATGTGGGAATCGGCACGGTGGCGACGGCGCTGATTCAAAGCTCCAGCGTCACCACGGTGCTGATTGTCGGCTTCGTCAACGTGGGCATTATCAATTTGCTCCAGGCTACGGCTATGATTATGGGCGCGAATATCGGTACCACCATCACCGCCCAGATTGCCGCCCTCAGCGCGCTGCCTGTCACAACCTATATTCAGCTTTCCGTATTCATCGGCATCATGATGAGTATGACCTGTAAAAGCGACAATCTGAAAAAAACCGGCTCCATTTTGGCGGGGCTTGGGCTAATTTTCATTGGCCTTTCTCTGATGTCGGACACCATGAAGACCAATCGGGACGCGGTGCAGGGAATTTTTGAGGTTGTGACCAATCCGTTTTTGCTCTTTGGTCTTGGCGTTTTCCTCACGGCCATCGTGCAGTCCAGCTCCGCTGTAACCTCGATTATCATCGCCATGTCCGTGGCGGGACTGACCATTGGTACCGGCGGCAACGAGGTTTTGTATATTATTTTGGGTACGAACATCGGTTCTTGCGGCACGGCGGTGATGTCCTCTCTCACAGCGGGCACCAACGCCCGGCGTGCGGGTCTTATTCATTTGCTGTTTAATACGGTAGGCGCGGCGATTTTCCTTGTATTGCTGCTGTGCTGGCCTGGGTTTATGGCTTCTACCTTCCAGAAATGGTTTCCCACCGCCGCCACCCAAATCGCTATGTTCCACACGTTTTTCAATGTCACCTGTACCTTGCTGTTCTTGCCGTTTTGCAAGGTGTTTGTGAAGGTATCGGAGCTGCTCATCCCGGAAAAGAAAGCGGAACCGGTACAGACCTTCTTGGACGAGAGAATGCTGACCTCCGCCTCCCTTGCGGTATCCCAATTGGAAAAGGAACTGGTTTTGCTGTCCGATACGGCCATGGACGCGTTCCGTATGTCCTACAAGTCCTTCAAAACCAAGGATAAGGCGCTCATTGCGCCCACCCAGTCCCTTATTGAGCAGGCGGGTAATACCAGCCAGTCCATTATCAACTATTTAATTCGCCTTGCGCCCCAGAGCAAGCTCCTTTACGAGCGGAATATATCCGACCTCCACAACAATGTAGGCGACGTTATGCGTATTGCGGAAATCGCGGATAACTTCACAAAATATACCCAAAGAGCCATTGACAAAAATTTGCAGTTTTCCAGTCATGTGCAGACGGAAATTGACGGTATGGTGAGCCGCATTGAAGACTTGTATGCCCTGACGAAACAGATTATCCTGGAAAAGGACGCGAGTCTTTTGCCGCAGATTGACGAAGCGGAAAACGACGTGGACGCTTACCGCAAAAAGCTGATAGACGGTCACGTTGCCCGCTTGAACGCGGGAGAGTGCAAGCCGGAAAGCATCGGCGTGTTCATCAATTTAGTGTCCAATCTGGAGCGCTTGGGCGACCACCTCACCTATATTGCTTATACCGCCAAGGCATAAGCGGCCTGCGATTTACAAAGAAACGCTTCAGGAAACTCTATCATAGACAAAGCCCCCCCTGATGTAGGACAATTTCTACATCAGGGGGCATTCGTTTCCCAAGCAGAAACGAGAAACAACCGCAATTGGAATCAGCAAGCGTCGCTCCGCATTTTCTTGGTAAACAGGATAACCGCAAGGAGCAACAGCGCCGCTGCATAACCCATGACCCAGAGCATTTCCGGCAAAATTTTGCCGTATTCTCCCCCAAGGGCATACCGCCCTGCGTCTACCCCGTGGCAAAAGGGCAGGCACTGGGCAAATCGCTGCAAGTCCTTCCCCAAAAACGCCAGATCAAACCAGGTGCCGGAGAGCCATGCGGACAAATTGGTAAGCAGCGCGCCGCATACCCCGCCCACCTGCTTATCGGTAAACACGCTGCCGCATAAAAGTCCCAGAGCGATAAACAGAAAGGCGGCGGGAAGCTGGCAAACAAGGGCGAGCGGAATGCGCAAGCTGCATTCCAGCCCCAGGGCAATGGCTGCAAGGTAACAAACGCCCATCTGCGCCAGCATCAAGGGCAAAAGCGGCAAGGTATACCCTAAAATGAAATCGGAGGCTTTCATGGGCGAGGTCAAAAGCCGCAGCATCAAGGCGTTTGCACGGTCTTTCGCAATCGTCATCCCGGAAAACAGCGATACAAAAGACAGCCCGAAAGCCGCTACCCCTGGGGTCAATGCGTCAATTTGAAACATGGGAACCGGCACGTTGGCTTGAATCAGGCTGAGCAGCAGCAAAAGGATCAGGGGAAATCCAATGCCAAAGCCAAAGGTCAGGGGATCGCGCAGCATTTCCTTCCGGTTTCTTCTGGCAAAGCTAAGCATTTTCATGCGGTGTCCCTCCTTGACATAAAGCGACAAAAGTATCTTCAAACCGGGATTTTCCCGCCAGCTTGTTCAGCTCGTCCACCGTCCCCAAAGCGCGCAGGCGACCGCCGGCCAGAATTGCGACCCGGTCGGACAGAGCCTCTGCTTCTTCCAGATCGTGCGTGGTGAGAATCACGGTGGTTTTTCCCTTTAAACTTTGAATGATTTCCCATAGCTCCCGCCGGGCTAGAATGTCGAGTCCCAGAGTCGGCTCGTCCAAAAACAGGATTTCCGGTTTTGTAATGAGCGCCATGGCAATGGAAAGCCGCCGCTGCCAGCCGCCGGAAAGATGTTTTGTCCGCCTGTCTGCGATTTCCTCCAGACCATATTGTTCAACGCTGGCGGCAGCTTCCTGTTTTGCGTCCTTTGCGCCGTACCCATGAATTCCGCAGATAAATTCCAGATTTTCTCTAGCGGTGAGGTTGGCGGCGACAGCGGTTTCCTGGGGTGAAACGCCGATACAGCTTTTGATCCGCTCCGGTTCTTTTGCAATGCTGTGCCCCAAAACCAGCGCGTCCCCGGCGGTAGGCCGGGTCAGGCAGGAGAGTATTTTTATGGTGGTGGTTTTTCCCGCGCCGTTGACGCCCAAAAGCGCAAGCAGCTCGCCCGCTTCCACAGATAGATGCAGGCGGTCAACCGCCTGCTTTTTACCGTAGACCTTGGAAAGATTCTTTGCTTCAATCGCTTTCATGTTTGTCTTCCTGTAAGCTGGCGATGGCGTGGGCAAAGGCCTCGCTGCTTTCCTTCGTCTCCCCCGGGTAAATTTCCTTGGCCTTACCGGCAAAAATCGCGTCGGCAATTTTTGCGAAAACACCATAACGCTCCAGCGCGATGCCCTTTTTCGAATCTGCCAGAAGCAGCAGCGTATCGCCGGGAGAAATGCCAAACATATCCCGCACTTCCTTGGGAATGACAATCTGCCCCTTGGGGCCAACCTTCACACAGCTCATAAATTTCCCGTTTTTCTCCATGGGTTTGCACCTGCGCCTTTCCTTAAAAGTAAAACTTGTATAACTAATTATACGTTTGGTTTTTGGAATTGGCATGGCGTCTTGCGCATATTTTTGAAGAAGCTGCATGTGGCGAGGTAGAGACAGCCGATGAAAATGCGAGCAAATCGCTTTCTTAAGATTTATTTTATAGGGAAAGCGGTTGACTAATTCCCGCATCTATACTAAAATAGAGTCATATGTTGTAGAAATTCAGGATGTTTTCCAGAGCGAAGCATCCTGCTTTTTAAGGAGGTCAAAATGGTATTTGCCGATTTATATTTTCTGTATTTTTTCCTGCCGCTGTGTCTTCTGAGCTATTTTTTTGCTAGGACGCTGAAGGCGAAAAATACGGTGCTCATTATTTTCTCCCTGATTTTTTATGCCTGGGGCGAACCGGTCTGGGTGCTGCTTTTGCTGTTTTCCGCCTGGTTTAACTGGTTCCTTGGGCTGCAAATTGAAAAAAACAGGAACCGCGCCGGGGCGAAAGCCGCCGTAGGAATTGGGATAGCCGTTGACCTTTTATTGTTGCTGGTATTCAAGTACAGCGGCTTCTTCGTGGAAAATATCAACGCGCTTCTGGGAAGCGCCATTCCCGTACCCAAAATCCGGCTGCCCATTGGCATCAGCTTCTTTACCTTCCAGGCCATTTCTTACATACTGGACTGCTATTGGGAAACGGTAGCCGTGCAGCGTACCTTCAAAAAGTTTTTGCTGTATCTTTCCCTGTTCCCCCAGCTCATTGCCGGCCCTATTGTGCGGTACAGCGTGGTGGAGGCGGAAATTGACAACCGCAAAACCACGGTCAACGACTTGTGCGAGGGCGCGCTGCGCGCCATTTTGGGTCTTGCCAAAAAGGTTATCATTGCCAACAACCTTTGGGTCATTGTAGACACTTTTTTCGGAAAAGATATTACGGGACTGTCCTTCCTTGGCACTTGGTACACCGTGATTGTCTATTCCTTGTATGTGTATTTTGATTTCAGCGGCTATTCCGACATTGCCATCGGTCTTGGGCGAATGTTCGGTTTCCACTTTGACGAAAACTTCCGGCATCCTTTCGCCTGCAAAACCATTGCGGAGTTTTGGCAGCGGTGGCACATTTCCCTCGGCTCTTTCTTCCGTGACTACCTGCTGTATGTGCCGATTTTCGGCAAAAACCGGAAGTACGTCAGCCTGTTTTTGGTGTGGTTCTGCACCGGCATGTGGCATGGCGCTTCGTGGAACTTCATTCTTTGGGGTCTTTACTTTGGCTTTTTTATTTTCTTCGAGCAGAAGCTTGGGAAAAAGCGCATGAAAAAGTGGCCCATTTGGTGGAAGCACATTTACAGCAAGCTGGTTATCATCATTGGTTTCGGTATTTTCTACTTTGAAAACCTGGGGCAGTTGGGGCTGTTTTTCCGTAATATGTTCGGTATCAGCTCCCTGTTTTATGAGGTTCCCTTTGCCGACCAGCTCACCTGGGGTTCTTTCCAGAACAATCTTTTCTTAATTCTTGTGGCCATTGCGTGCAGTCTGCCCCTTTTGCCGAAAATCAAGGAATTTTTCCTTTCTAATAACAATGATACCATTTATACCATGGGCAGAGTCTGCGCGCTGTTCGGTTGCCTGGCGCTGCTGATCATCTCCAGCATTTTGCTGGTAGACGCAACCAACAATCCGTTCCTGTATTTCAGATTCTAACGCACGGGATAAGGAGGAGCTATGAATTCTGAACGAATCGATGAAAACCGCACGGAAGCTGTGCGCAGAAGAAGAAAACGCAACTACCGGAAAATGATGGAAGCAAGATTATCCGCTATCTCCCTGCTGGTAATGGTTCCGGTTTTTTTGCTCATCGCTCTGTTTTTGCTGGTTTGGCCGCGAACAAAGGTCTCCCAAATTGAAAAGCGGGAGCTTGCGACCTTCCCCAATTTCTCTTTCCAAAGTTATTTTGATGGAGAATTTACCAGTGGGATTACCAAGTTTTATGATGATACCGTTCCCTTCCGGGACAGCTTTAAGGTAAAGGGCAATCAGCTAAAGGGGCTGTTTGGACTCCGGGGCAAGGACTCCGCGCCGACCATTATCGGTCCGGGCAACGTAGTCGCTCCCCCAAAGCCTGTGGAGACGCAGCCCAGCCAGACGGAACCGCCCACCGATCCTGCCAACATGGGTATGGCCGGCCGACTGCCGCAGGATACCAAGCCCACCGATCCTCCCACGGAAGAACCCACCCAGCGGGACTATACCGGCCAGGAAGCGGAAGGAAATTATGAAAACGGCCTTTTGATCGTCAATCAGGACGGTCATTGGCGCTGTATGGAGCTGTTCGGCGGCGGCTCCGGCACGAATTATGCCGAAGCGCTGAACACCTTGCAGGAAAAGCTGGGAAGCGGCGTGACCATTTACTCCATGCCGGCGCCTCTTGCCAGCGAATTTTATGTGCCCAGCAACTTTGCAGAGTACTCCGCCAGCCAGTCCCAGTGCTTCGACGGCATTGCGGAAAAGCTGAACAGCGGTATTGTGTCCATTAACGTCTGCAATACCCTGTCCAAGCATACGGAAGAGCCGATTTATCTGCGTACCGACCATCACTGGCAGCCTCTTGGCGCGTATTACGCCGCCCAGGCCTTCGCTGAAGCCGCCGGCGTGCCCTTTGCGGACATCAGCGAATATGAGGTTGGGAAAAACGAGGGCTTTGTGGGCACTATGTACGCCTTCTCCGGGGACGACCGCCTTCGCAACGACCCCGAGGATTTCACCTATTATGTGCCCAAGGCTTCCTATAAGACCCACTATTACGACCTGAGCTTCAATTACAAGTACACCGGGCGTTTGCTGCAAGGCGTGGATACCGCCAACTCCTATCTGATGTTCATGGGCGGCGACTCCAATGTGGTAAAAATCGACACGGAAGTGAAAAACGGCCGCCGGCTGCTCATTGTAAAAGACAGCTACGGCAACGCGGAGGTTCCTTTCTATACCAGCTCCTTTGAGCAGGTGTTTGTGGTGGATATGCGGTATTTCGAGCGGAATCTGGTGAATTTCATCAAAGCAATGAACATCACCGACGTGCTGTTTACCATGTCCTCCTACTCCGCTGTGGGCAGCAACGCTAATAATATTATGAACCTCATAGAGCAAGACGCAAGCAGCCAGATTGTTGACGGGCAGCTTACCGCGCCGGAGGAGGATTAAAATGAAAGAGCTGGAATATCCCTTTGACCCGGCGTATATCATTCAGAAGAAAAAAGCTCTGAAAAAGGGGCTGCTGGCGGACGGAACGCCGCGTATGGAGAAAAAAATTGCCGTGTTTGGCGGCTCCACAACCAGCGATATTGTAAAAGTATTGGAGCTTTTCCTGCTGAACATGGGCATTGCCCCGGTGTTTTACGAGTCGGAATACGCCCAGTATTTTCAGGACGCTATGTTCCCCTCAGAAGAGCTTCTGGCTTTTCAGCCGGATCTGGTGTTTATTCACACCACCAACCGGAACGTGACGGCCTACCCGGAAATCACCGATAGCCCCGCGCAGATTGACGAAAAATTGCAGTCCCAGTTGGAAAAGTTTCAAACGATCTGGGCTTCCATTGGGGAAAAGTTCCACTGCCCCATTATCCAGAACAATTTTGAAATGCCCTTGTATCGGCTTTTGGGGAACCGGGACTGCTACGACGTCCATGGCAGAAGGAATTTCCTCTCCCGGCTGAACCAAGGCTTTTACGCCTATGCGCAAACCCATGAAAGCTTCTATATTCACGACATTAACTTCATTTCCGCCGATTTTGGCTTAAAGGAATGGGCAAATCCTCTGTACTGGAATATGTACAAGTACGCCATGTGCTTTGAGGCCATCCCCGGCTTTGCGTTCAATCTTGCCAATATCATCAAGTCCATTTTCGGCAAAAACAAAAAGGCGCTGGCGCTGGATCTGGACAATACCTTGTGGGGCGGCGTGGTAGGCGACGATGGGGTAGACGGCATCGAAATCGGCCAGGAAACCGGGGTTTCCCAGTCCTACTATGAGTTCCAGACCTATGTGAAGGAACTGAAATCCCTGGGCATTTTGCTGACGGTTTGCTCCAAAAACGACCACGAAAACGCCATCGCCGGGTTAAATCACCCGGAAGGCGCCTTAAAGCCGGCGGATTTTATCATCATCAAAGCCAACTGGGAAAATAAGGATCGCAACATTGCCGAGACTGCCCAGGAATTGAACATTTTGCCGGAAGCCATCGTTTTTGCCGACGACAACCCGGCGGAGCGGGAAATTGTCCGGGCGCAGCTTCCCGGGGTGGCGGTTCCCGCCATGGAGGAAGTGGAGCGTTACATCCAAACCATAGACCGCAGCGGCTTTTTTGAGGTGACCTCCTTCAGCGAGGACGATTTGAAGCGCAACGAAATGTACAAAACCAACGCCCTGCGCGCGGCGCAGGCAGCTTCCTTCGCGGACTATGGGGCGTATCTGGAAAGCCTTTCCATGCGCGCTGTGATCGACGATTTTCTGCCCGTTTACCTTGCCCGGATTACCCAGCTTACCAACAAAAGCAACCAGTTTAACCTGACCACCCGGCGTTACACCCCCGCGCAAATGGAGGAGGTTTTCGCAAGCTCCCAGCACATTCGCCTGTACGGCAAACTGGTGGATAAGTTTGGAGACAACGGCGTGGTATCCGTGGTTATCGGAAAAATCAACGGCGACGCGCTGGATGTGGAGCTGTGGCTCATGAGCTGCCGGGTTTTGAAGCGGGATATGGAATTTGCCATGCTGGACGAGCTGGTATCCCGCTGCCGGGAGGCCGGGATTTCCCACATCAACGGCTATTATTATCCCACTGCCAAAAACGGCATGGTGCGGGAGCTGTACAAGACTTTCGGCTTCCAGAAGGTGAGCGAAGACGAAACCGGCAATACCCAGTGGCGGCTGGAGCTGGAAAGCTACGAAAAACAGAACCGTTTCATTGCCGTAAGCGGCAACGAGGCGCAAAACGCATAACGGAGGAAACAAAATGGAGACCAGAGAAATTTACGCGAGACTGAATCGCATTTTCCAGAACGTGTTTGACGACAGCAGCATCCGGGTTTACCCGGAGACCACGGCGGACGATATTGAGGACTGGGACAGCCTGGAGCACATTACCCTGATTTCCACTGTGGAGCGGGTGTTCCACATGAAGTTTAAAATGGGGGAAATTTCTTCCATGAAAAACGTAGGGGAAATGGCTGCGATCATCAAGGCCAGAACCAAGCTGTAATATGTGCGGGCAAGCGCCCGCCGGCAACGCGTTTCATACGTTGCAGCGAACCTGACACACCCAAGGGGGACACTCGACAAGAACTACCCCCAAATTATCGTACCTTCTATAGGTGGGCAAGCGCCCGCCGGCAACGCGTCTCGTACGCCGCTGCGAATCTGACACACCCTTGGGGGACACTCGACAAGAACTACCCTAAATACCGTACTCTCAATAGGTGGGCAAGCGCCCGCTGGCAACGCGTTACGAGCGCCAGTGCAGATTTGACACCCTCTTGGGAGACGCTGGACAAGTACTGCTCTGAAATACTATCGTAGGGGAGGACCTGCGTGTCCGCCCATTTCTATCCAATTTTCGGCGCAATTTCGTTAGAATGCTGTTATTGCGAGGAGGCGCAGCCGACATGGCAATTTTTTGGTAAAATATTGCATATTATAAGGTTTTGATTGCCATAACAGTGCGTTCAAACAACCAAACCGAAGCCCAGGAAAGGAGGTTCGGTTTGGTTGAGGTGCGCAACGAAATTTTGCATGTTTTGGCGCTTGCGCCGCAACATGCGCATTGGAGTTTGCACCAACGAGGTTCGCGATGACCAAACTTGAAGCTGCCTCCGACCAGGCGAACACGCAGGTTTGCCCCTATGAGAGCCATGGCGCTGCTTGCTCCGTGTGCTTGCCGCCTCTCGATGATTGAAGCTTTTTTGATATGCGAACGCCCCGGGAAAGCATCGCTTTCCCGGGGCGTTTTGTTCCATTACACTTATTTATTAGGCGCGGTGGAGCGGAGCTGCACGTCATGGTAGCCGCCTTCCACAATAGAGGTCGCGGAAACCAGGGTCAGCTTTGCGTCCCGCTGCAAGTCGGCGATGGTTGTCACGCCGCAGTTGCACATGGTGCTCTTAACCTTGTACAAGCTGGCTTCTACATTGTCGTGAAGGGGGCCTGCGTAGGTAACATAGGAGTCTACGCCTTCCTCAAAGTTCAGCTTGGATGCGCCGCCCAGATCGTAACGCTGCCAGTTCCGGGCGCGGTTGGAGCCTTCGCCCCAGTATTCCTTCATATACGCGCCGCCCACCATAACCTTGTTGTTGGGGCTTTCGTCAAACCGGGCGAAATACCGACCCAGCATCAAAAAGTCCGCGCCCATGGCCAAAGCCAAAGTCATATGATAGTCGTGAACAATGCCGCCGTCGGAGCAGATGGGCACATAAATGCCGGTCTTCATGAAATACTCGTCTCTGGCAGCCGCCACTTCGATGAGCGCGGTAGCTTGCCCCCGGCCGATGCCCTTGGTCTCCCGGGTGATGCAGATGGAGCCGCCGCCGATGCCGACTTTTACAAAGTCCGCGCCGGCTTCCGCCAAAAACAAAAAGCCTTCCCGGTCAACCACGTTGCCCGCGCCGATCTTTACGCTTTCACCATAGTTTTTCCGCACCCATTCCAGGGTCTTTTTCTGCCAGCAGGTGTAGCCTTCGGAGGAGTCGATGCACAAAACGTCTGCGCCGGCTGCAAGCAAAGCGGGAATCCGGGTTTCATAGTCTCTGGTGTTAATTCCCGCGCCAACCAGCATCCGCTTGTGAGAATCCAGCAGCTCCAGGGGATTATCCTTATGCTGGGAATAATCCTTGCGGAACACAAAATACAAAAGGTTTCCGTCCTTGTCCACAATGGGCAGAGAATTCAGCTTATGCTCCCAGATAATATCGTTGGCTTCTTTTAAGGTAGTTTCCGCCGGAGCGGTGATAAGCTTTTCCAGAGGCGTCATGAAGGACGCGACCTTGTCGGTGGGACTCATACGGGACACACGGTAATCCCGGCTGGTGACGATGCCCAAAAGCTTTCCGGTGGCGGCGCCGTTGTCGGTAATGGCGACGGTAGAAAAACCGTTTTTCTCTTTCAGCGCCAGTACGTCCGCCAAGGTGTTATCCGGGGTGAGATTAGAAGCGGACACCACAAAGCCCGCCTTGTGGCTTTTGACCTTGGCGACCATGGCAGCTTCCGATTCAATGGACTGAGAGCCAAAAATAAAGGACAAACCGCCTTCTCTTGCCAGGGCGATGGCCATGGTATCGTTGGACACGGACTGCATAATGGCGGAGGTCATGGGAATGTTCAAACGAATGGCAGGCTCTTCCACGCCCTTGCGGTACTTGACCAAAGGCGTTCGCAAAGATACGTTGCTGGGGATACAGTCTTCTGAAGTGTATCCGGGAATGAGCAGGTATTCGCTGAAAGTATGGGACGGTTCGCTGCAATAATGCGCCATGAGAATCTGCCTCCTATATCTATTTGATAAAATTTTATCTATTATACAGTCTCATCCACAGCAATGTCAAGAAGTTTATTTTCTTCCTTGCCGTCTTTGCGGATATGTTTGAAGTTGCCGACGACCTGCCCCACCTGACTCATGCAGGCGAAGGTACCGGGGTGAGCCTTGATGATTTTTTGCAGTTCCGCTACCTGCCGGCGGTTGACTACGCATACCAGCATATTGCGCTCCTTGCCGGAATACATGCCGGTACCGTGAAGCAGCGTGGCGGAATGGCCAAGCTGATGGATAATTTCATCGGAAATGGCTTTGGGATCGTCCGTCACGATTTCAAAGCGAATGGCGGATCTGCCGTTTCGCATCACCGAGTCGCTGACAGAGCTGGTGAGGAAGCTGTAAAGAATGCATAAGATAACAGGCTCAACCTTGTAATTATAGACAAAGTAGGAAAGAATTGCTACGAAAACGTTTATGATAAAAATGACCTGCATCAAGTCTCTTTCCGGGTTGCGCTTGTGAATCAGCACCGCGACGAAATCCATGCCGCCGGTGGTGCCCCCAATGCGAAGCACCTGGCTGTAAAAAAAGCCGTTGATAATGCCCGCGACCATGGGGCCGAGTATGGTGCTGGTGCCGTTCTCCGTGTCATAAGCGAAGCGATCCAACGGCATCCGCTCAAAAACCAGCAGCGCCAGAGAAAACGTCACCACATAGACAAGACTGCGAACCGCCAGCCGGCGGTTGGTAAATTTCCACGCCAAAAGCGCCAGGGGAATGTTAATCAGCAGGCTGAGATAGCCCATGGAAAAATGGAACAGATATTGAATAATCGTGAGCAGGCCGTTTAAGCCCGATGGGGCGAAGCTGTTGGGGAACACAAAAAGCACATAGTTCAGCGCGCCCAGTATGGCCATGCCGATAATTGTCGCGTAAGTAAGAAGCTTCTGAAAAATGGGTTTCATGACGAAAAACCGCTCCTGTTTTGTGAATAAAATAGCATTATTTGGGTGTTGCAGGGGCAAACCTCGTCGGGGCAAACTCCAGTGCGCATATTTCGGCGCTTACGCCGAAATATGCGGAATTTCGTAGCCCCTCCTCTCCAAACCGAACCCGCTCATGCTGAGCTTCGGTTTGGTTTTTATTAGTATCATGTAATTTCGGATGTCGTAGAGCGTACCTATGTATGCGCACGCTGGGAGGCAGCGCTTCTGTGGGAACGGGCGGACACATAGATCCGCCCCTATGGCATTTCAATAGAATTCAAGGAAAACCTGGACGTCATACGCGTCCCCACGGCGCATATAAGCCTTTGTTAGACGGTCTCTCCGGAAGGCGCGCCGCACAGGGCTTCCGCTTCCTCCTGCCGGACGATGTTTGCGCCCAAAGCGGTCAGCTTACCGATGATGTTTTCATAGCCCCGCTCGATATACTGCACGTCGTTTACAATGGTCTCGCCTTGGGCGGCAAGCCCGGCAATGACCAATGCCGCCCCTGCCCGCAGATCCGGCGCCGTCACTTCTGCGCCGCAGAGATGATCTACGCCGTGGATGGTGGCGATTTTGCCGGTCACCTGAATATCCGCGCCCATGCGGGCAAGCTCCTCGCAGTAACCGAAGCGGGTGGCGTAAATGCTTTCCGTAATGCGGCTCACGCCGTCCGCCAAGCACATGCAAACGCAGATCTGGCTTTGCATATCCGTGGGAAAACCCGGATAGGGGAGGGTCTTTACCGTCGCCCGGCGCAGCCGGCGTATGCACTGCACCCGGATCGCGTCGTCAAATTCAACAACCCGCGCGCCCATTTCCCGCAGCTTGGCGGTGATGCAGTCCATGTGCTTGGGAATGACGTTTTGCACCAATACGTTTCCGCCGGTAGCGGCGGCGGCAGCCATATAGGTGCCGGCTTCAATTTGATCGGGTATGATGGAGTAAAAACTCCCATGCAGGGCTTTCACGCCCTTGATTTTGATAATATCCGTACCAGCGCCAAACACCTTCGCGCCCATGGCGCTGAGGAAATTGGCGAGGTCAACCACGTGAGGCTCCTTCGCCGCGTTTTCAATGATCGTCTGGCCAGGCACCAGTACCGCCGCAATCATAATATTGATGGTTGCGCCGACGCTGGCCACGTCCAAATTGACACGGCCGCCTTGCAAGCCCTCCGGGCAGGTCTCGGCGGCGATATAATCGCAGGTGGAGACCATTTCCGCGCCCAGCGCGGCAAAGCCCTTCATGTGCTGATCCACCGGACGGGAGGCAAAGTTGCAGCCGCCGGGCATCGCCACATGGCTTTTCCCAAAACGGCCAAGCTGCGCGCCCACCAGATAGTAGGAGGCGCGGATTTTTCGCACCAGCGCGGGATTGGGTTCGCAGTATTGGGCGTCGGTGCAGTCAATTTCTATGGAAGAGTTATCTCGATAAGTAACGTGAGCGCCCATCTCCTCCAAAATCTGAAGCAGAAGCCGCACATCGGAAATATCAGGGACATTTTCAATCAGGCAGGGGCCTTTTACCAGAAGGGTGGCTGGAATAATCGCGACTGCGGCGTTTTTCGCGCCGCTGACTGTAACCGTACCTTCCAGAGGGCGGCCGCCGGAAATTTTATATCGCAACATGTACGAACACGCTCCAAGTGGAGAAGTGCCTGGCGTTTTCCCAAAAATGGGCGCACAAACCCCAGACCGAAATACACTATAGCACAAAACCTGCTATCTGTAAAGAATATTTATGAAATTCTGGCATAATGACGGAAAAAAGCAGGGTTCGCCTTATTTTTTCAGCGGTGTGGGAAAGATTTTTCGCCGTTCTTGTCATTTTTATTTTTCTGCAAAATCGGTGACGCCGGGTGCTTTTATCATTTGAGTAAAAAATTCTTCACAGGCGTCGTAGGCCAGCTTTTTGCGAGGTCTCGCGTGCAGCGTGCAGTGTCCAAAATGCAGCGGCTGAAAATTGCCTTTTTGATCCATATAATAGTAACGAATGAAGTGTTTGCAGTTGACGCACAATGGAGTTTCCGGCTGCGGGTCGTTGAAAAAGGCGAGGCGGCGTTCTTTTGAAGTCATGGTTGTAGTCTCCTTTTTTAAATATTAGATTGTTGTTTCCGGGGCGCTGAGAAAAATTTCTTCCGCCTGTTCCACGGCGCTTTGCAGCAAATAGGTGGCTGTTACTGCGCCGCCTGGCAGTAGGTCGAGGGCATTGTTGCAGGCGGACATCAGTAAGATGTAAGCTTGGCGGTAGAGTTCGGTATTGTTTTCCAGCATGGGTTCCTCCTTGTATTATAGAGTAGTAGTTTTTAATGTCCCTCTCCAAGGACGTGTGCTAC
>CAJURY010000007.1 GCA_910589155.1 uncultured Oscillospiraceae bacterium
CATATCAGCGCCCGTCAGACCGTTACCTTGTGTAGTCCCTTGTAAACTGTACTTTCGTGTGTGCTAAACTGTTAGTGTCAAGTTTCATCTGGACTTGATTCCTCCTTAAGTTCTGTGATGGCGGTTGGCAGACCACCATCACTATAACTTAAGGAGGATATTTTTTCTATGCATAGCGAAAGCTTTTTGGAACCACCGGCTCTGCCGGTGAGGTTCTTTATACAAAAAAGTCGGAGCAAGCTATAAAGCTTACTCCGACTTGGTGCGCGAGGCGGGACTTGAACCCGCACGTGCGTAATGCACACTAGAACCTGAATCTAGCGAGTCTGCCAATTCCACCACTCGCGCATCTTTCACTTTTAGGTCTCACTTGACCGCTCCAATATACTACCACAGGATTCTTTATTTGTCAACACTTTTTTTCATTTCTTTTAAATTTGCTCAAATCTTTTTATAAGCTACACCTTTCGCCAAAAACCGAAAGTCCATTTCCCCTGCCAAATCGCCAGACTCCAACGAATTCGCCATCTTGTGCTTTATGGAAAGCGAATCCTCCCGCTCCCCTATCATGGGTAAACTGCCAGCCTAAACCAGGCTGGCAGCTTCTACTTAATTTTTCAGGCTTTGCAGCGGGGCAGGAATACGACCGCCCCGGTGAATAAAGTCCGTGCTGGACGCTTCATGTACCGGCATCACCGGCGCAGATCCCAGCAGACCGCCCATTTCCACCATATACCCTACCGTTTTTCCCGGTGCAGGGATAATGCGAACCGCCGTAGTCTTGGAATTTATCATACCGATGGCCGCTTCATCCGCAATTATGGCGGAAATGGTTTCCGCCGGCGTATCGCCGGGGACTGCAATCATATCGAGACCCACAGAGCAAACGCAGGTCATCGCTTCCAGCTTATCCAGCGTCAAGGTACCGCACTGTGCCGCCGCAATCATGCCTTCGTCCTCAGACACGGGAATAAACGCGCCGGAAAGACCGCCCACATGGTTAGACGCCATAATGCCGCCCTTTTTCACAGCATCGTTCAGAAGCGCCAAGGCAGCCGTGGTGCCGTGGGTACCACAGACAGAAAGTCCCATTTCCTCCAGAATTCTGGCCACGCTGTCTCCCACCGCAGGAGTCGGCGCAAGGCTCAGATCCACAATACCAAAAGGCACGCCCAGACGCTGGGACGCTTCTCTTGCTACCAACTGACCCATACGAGTAATCTGAAACGCCGTACGCTTCACCGTCTCTGCAACCACGTCAAAGGGTTCCCCCTTGATGCTCTGCAAAGCGTGGTACACAACGCCCGGACCGGAAACACCTACGTTAATGGCGCACTCCGGCTCCCCCACTCCATGAAACGCACCGGCCATAAAGGGGTTATCTTCCACAGCGTTGGCAAATATCACCAGCTTTGCGCAGCCCAAGCCGTCGTTATCCGCAGTTCGCGCAGCAGTTTTCTTTACAATTTCACCCATAAGCCGGACGGCGTCCATGTTGATACCCGCTCTGGTAGAACCAACATTGACAGAAGAACATACCCGCTCTGTTACCGCCAGAGCCTCCGGGATGGAAGCAATGAGTTTGCGGTCGCCAACAGTGAAGCCCTTTTGCACCAGAGCCGTAAAGCCGCCGACGAAGTTGACCCCGCATTCCTTCGCAGCGCGATCCAGCGTCTTGGCAAACAACACGTAATCGTCGCATTCGCTGCTTTCCGCCACCATAGCAATCGGGGTTACGGAAATGCGCTTATTGACAATGGGAATGCCAAACTCTTTCTCAATGGCCTCGCCGGTGGGAACCAGCTTTTCCGCCAGACGTGTAATTTTATCATAAATCTTGTCGCAGCTTTTTTGCGGGTCAGGATGGCAGCAATCCCGTAGGGAAATCCCCATGGTAATGGTTCGCACATCCAAATGCTGCTTATCAATCATTTCAATAGTCTGCGAAATATCCTTTTGATTCAGCATTTTTTACCCCTCAGACACGATGCATAGCTTCGAAACTATCTTCCCGCTGCACACGGATGGAGAGTCCTGTTTCTCTGCCCAACGCCTGCATTTCTTCAATGAAATCCACCAGCGGCACGTTGCAAGCAGCAACATCCGTCACCATCATCATGGTAAAAAATCCCTGCAAAACCGTCTGGCTAATATCCAGCACGTTCACCTGATGCTGCGCCAGCTTATTGCAGACCGCAGCGATGATGCCCACTTGGTCTTTTCCAACAACTGTGATAATCGCTCTCATTTGACACCTCAATAATCATAATCGCCGGAAATCCGGGTAGCAATGTCGTCGCTGAACTGCGCCTTGGCCGCCAAATGCAGTTCATTTTGCTGATAGGCTTCCAATGCCTCCTGTGACTCAAACTCCGAGTACAAAACGTAGTCTGCGCCGCCTTGAAAGGTCTGGCTGACCTCCATCCACAAAAGGCCGGGGATCTGCCCCACCAGCGGCTCCAGCAGATTCGCAATTTTCATCACAGTCGCTTCTTTTTCGCAGCTATCTTTTAATGTATATAAAACAATGTGCTTTACCACTTCAAAACACTCCTTACGAAAATACCGGGGCCAGCAAAAGGCAGCCCCGGTATGTAATTTGCAGTTTACTCTGCGTCGGTCTCTTCCGCCAGCAGGGCGCGAATGGACAAAGAAATACGCTTATGCTCCGCGTCCACATCAATGATCTTTACATCCACTTCCTGCCCCTCGGAAAGCACTTCTTCAGGCTTACCGATGCGGCGGTCAGCAATCTGGGAAATGTGAATCAGGCCGTCTACGCCGGGCAGAATCTCCGCGAACGCGCCAAAGGTCATGAGCTTCACAATCTTGGCCTTGGCAACGTCGCCCACCGCATACTTGCTGGTGAACTGGGTCCAGGGATTCATCTCGGCGGTCTTGTAACCCAGAGAAATCTTGTGCTTTTCGGTGTCGAAGGACAGGACAAAGACTTCAATCTCGTCGCCAACCTTTACAACCTCGGCAGGGTTTTTAATACGGTTCCAGGACAGTTCGGATACATGTACCATGCCGTCTACGCCGCCGATGTCTACGAAAGCGCCATAGGAAGTCAAAGACTTCACAACGCCCTGATACTTCTTACCCACTTCAATTTCGCTCCAGATCTTCTCAAAGGCAGCCTTACGAGCCTCAGCGGTTACGGCGCGGATAGAGCCGATGACACGGCGGCGGGCACGGTTAACCTCGGTAATCTTCATCTTGGCGGGCTTGCCTACCAGGCTGGCCATATCGCCGCCCTTGGCAATGCCGGACTGGGATGCGGGAATAAATACCCGGACGCCCTTCACATTGGCGACAACGCCGCCCTTATTTTCTTCGGTGACGGTACCTTCCACCACGGTCTTGTTCTCACAAGCCACCATGATATCGTCCCATACCTTCAGGCCGTCCAGTTTCTTCTTGGAGAGCTGGCAGGTGCCTTCCTGATCGTTGACACGCACAACGAAAACTTCAATTTCGTCGCCTACTTTTACTACGTCCTCAGGCTTCAAAGAGGGATCGTTGCTGACTTCGTCATAGGGAATATAGCCGGCGTGCTTGGTGCCCAGATCAATCTGGACTTCAGTCGTGCCGATGCTAGTCACAATACCAGTAACCTTATCTCCTGTATTTAAAGTCTTGATGGACTGCTCCAGCATATCGGCAAAATTTTCCTCCTGTGCAGTCTCAACAGTTTTTAATTCGCTCATAGTCTTGTTGACCTCCTTTATAATCCACGCTGGTGTGGACGCACCAGCCGTGATTCCAACATGATGAACCCCCTGAAACGCCGCCAGATCAAGCTCCGACGCCTGATCGATCAAAACGACATTTTCACAGTGTTCCCGGCAAATCATTGCAAGCCGACCGGTGTTGGAACTGTTTGTATCGCCAACAACCACCATTGCCTGACAGCGTTCTGCTAAAATCGCCGCTTCTTTTTGCCGATATTCTGTTGCCTTGCATATTGTATCAAATATTTTGTAATTAGTAAACTGTTTTTTTAGGATTTTTTCGCATTTTCTCCACAAAGCTTCCGTGGATGTGGTCTGTGAAACCATACAAACCGGCTGATTTCGGCAGCTTTCCTCCGCCAGCGCCCACCTTTCCAGTTCCTCCGGCGTTTCAAAAATCTCCGACCGGCTGCACCAGCCGGCAATCGCCATAACCTCTGGGTGGGTTCTGGTACCAATGATAATGGGCAGCCGATTTTCCGCCTCCGCCTCTCGCACCAACTTGTGAATCCGCTTGACAAAAGGACAGGTAGCGTCCACAAGCTGCACGTTCATGGACTCCAGCTTTTCGTAAATTGCCCGCCCCACGCCGTGAGACCGGATAATGACCGTAGCGCCTGCCGGCGCTTCTTCCGGCGTTTGAATCACCCCAACGCCCATTTGTTCAAAATGCTCTACAACATGGTGGTTATGAATAATAGGCCCCAGGGTCACAACCTGCCGACCTTTTGCCGCGGCGTTTTCCACCAGCTCTACAGCCCGGTTGACGCCGAAGCAAAAGCCGGCGTATTTTGCCAATGTAACGCTCATAGCGGAATACTCCGGGCAATGATATCTTTCATTTGAGCGACACTCTGAGCAATATCCAAATCGGAAGTATCCAATTTCACAGCATCCGCCGCCATTTTTAATGGGGCGATGGCTCTTGTCATATCCTGCTGATCCCGCTGGACAATCTCCTGCAAAACCTGCTTGAAATCCGCCTTCTGCCCTTTTTCCAGCATTTCCGCATACCGCCGCTCAGCGCGAATCTCAGCGGAAGCCGTGAGATAAATTTTTACATCGGCCTTGGGAAGCACCACCGTTCCAATATCCCGGCCATCCATAATCACATTATGCCGTCTCGCAACCTCCCGCTGCATTTCCAAAAGGAAGCTGCGAACCACCTTCTGGGCGGAAGCAAGAGACGCACCCTTGGAAATTTCCGGCGTGCGGATTTCCCCGGAAATATCAAGCCCATTCAAAATCATGCGCTGCGCGCCAGTTTCATCATATGTAATTTGCAGATTGATTTCGTCAATCAGCCGAGTCACGCCGTCGGTATCCTTGGGACTGATGCCCATAAGCGCCAGAAAATACGCAACAGAACGGTAAATCGCTCCGGTATCCACATACACAAAACCCAATTCCCGCGCCAAAATCCGCGCCATGGTGCTTTTGCCAGCGCCAGCGGGACCGTCGATTGCAACGCTGTAAAACTGCTTCCCCATTTTATAAACCTCATAAAAACTTTCTAGCTTATAATTTACACCGAGAAAGACATTTTGTCAATGATAAATCCTGGGAATTTGGTGAAAATTTGTTATTTTTTCTTTCCTTGTGACGAAGTATGCCGCCGCGAAAGTTTTTGCTTTACTGCCTTGGCGGTTTGTGTTATAATAGCTGGCATAAAAGGAAAATATTTTTCCGATTCAAATGCGATATGAGGTGAATTTCATTGGGTAAACTTCGATTTTTGGCTGCGCTTTGGGCCGCAAAACTTTCAAAGCCCCTGCTGCGCCTTACCCACCACAACGGCACGGACTTTCCCGGCGCTCTGGCAGTCAAGCTGTGCCCGGATTTTTTGAAATATATTGGGAAACCCAAAAAGGTCATTGCCGTCACCGGCACCAACGGCAAAACGACCGTCAACAACATGATCTGCGACATTCTGGAAATGGACGGCTACAAATTTGTATCCAACCGCGCCGGCTCCAACATTCTTTCCGGCGTCTGCACCGCCCTTTTGAGCAGCGCCACGCTGTTTGGCAAAATGCCCTACGATCTGGCGGTTCTGGAAATCGACGAGCGCTCCGCCCGGAAAATCTACAAACATCTGCACCCCGATCTCATGGTCGTCACCAATCTGTTCCGGGATTCCATTATGCGCAACGGCCACCCGGCGTACATCGCGGATGTGATGACTTCCGCCATTCCTGAAGATACTTTGCTTGTGATGAACGCGGACGACCTGCTGGCAGACAGCGTTTCCCCTCAAAACAAGCGCGTGTATTTTGGCATTGACAAAATGGAGTCCGACGTGACCGAATGCGTCAACCTGATTAATGACCTGCAAATCTGCCCGGTATGCCACGACCGGCTGGTATACGACTACCGCCGCTATCACCACATCGGCAAGGCTCACTGCCCGAGCTGCGGCTTCCGCTCCCCTGCCAGCGATTTTCTTGCCGCCAAGGTGGATATTCCCGGCAAGACCATGACCGTTTTGGAACGCGGCGAGCCTCACGCCTATCCCCTGATTAACGACAGTATTTTTAACATTTATAACATGGTGGCCGTCATTGCCCTTTTGCGGCAGATGGACATGCCTCACGAAAAAATCCAGCGTTACCTTGCCCAGACCTCCATTGTAAAAACCCGGTACGAGCGGATTCAAACCGGTAAGGTTCACCTTACTACCTTGCTCGCCAAAGAGAAAAACGCCCTTGCCGTGACCAGAAATTTGGACTATTTGACGCAGCTTCCCGGCGATAAGGAAATTATTTTTATGTGCAACTGTCTGAACGATCAAAAAAACTGGTCGGAAAATGTAAGCTGGATGTATGATTGTGACTTTGAGTTTTTGAACCGGGGCAACGTCACCCGGGTTGTCTGTACAGGTCCCAGGTACTTAGATTACGCCCTGCGGCTGGAGCTGGCCGGCTTCCCCAAGGAAAAAATCTTCACCACCCGGCGGGAAATCGATAGCCCCGACCTTTTGGCCTTCCATCCCGGCGAGGAAATTTATTTGCTCCACGGCGTGGATTCCTGGGTAGAAGAAAAGGCGGTTCACGCAAAGATCTGCAAACTGGCGCAGGAGGCGGCAAAATGAAAAAAATTGAAGTTCTTTTCCCAGAAGTCGCCAATCTTTACGGCGACCTGATGAACGTGGAATATCTGCGCCGCTGTCTGGGAGACGCAGAGGTTACCCAAACCTATTTAAAAGACAGGCCTTTATTTGCCGACGAAAAGCCCGATCTTATTTTTATGGGTTCCGTGACGGAACTTGGGCAAAAGCTGGCAATCGACGCCCTGACTCCCTACAAAGACCGGCTGCAACAGCTAATTGACGAAGGCGTGATTTTTCTGATTACTGGCAACGCCTGCGAAATTTTCTGGGCGCGGATCGAAAGTGACGAAGCCCCCACAGTGCAGGGACTTGGACTGTTTCCCTATGTGGCAAAGCTGCGTATGATGAACCGGTTCAACGGCTATTTTCTTGGTACCTTTGGCGCGGATAAAATTGTCGGCTTTAAAAGTCAGTTCGGACACACCTATGGAGAAGGAAGCGATGAAGGATTGTTCCCCGCCATCCGAGGCGTTGGCAGAAATCCAGACGAACCCACAGAAGGGATCCGACGGAACAATTTCATGGCAACCTACCTCACAGGTCCTTTGCTTGTCATGAATCCGCCCTTTACCAAATATTTGCTGGGTCTTATGGGCGAGGCCGACCGGCCTTTGCCTTGCGAGGAAGCGGCGATGGCTTCCTACAAGCTACGTATCGAAGAATTCAGCCAAACAAACCGCGCCTGCGTCTATCATTAATAAAGCACAAATTGCCGCGCCGGTTCAGCAACTGGCGCGGTATTATAAATGCAATCTGTTTACAGCAAGTGCAGGCAGCCGTTCATTTCGGCTGCCTGCACTGTATATGTAGATTAAAATTCAGGAGATGCTGTGGAGCGCGCGGGTTCAGCGGGAACCACTTCCTGCTCAGAAGGAAGCTTTTTCTGCTTCGCCGCAGCAGATACGCCAACCGCCAGTTCCCAGATGACAACCGCGTGGCATACAAAGTCTAAAATGTTTTCAACAAAACCAAGCTCCAGGAACATAACCGCAGCAACCAACGCAGCGGTATCAATGCAGAAGAATACCAGCGCGATTGTCAGACCGATAGGCTTCTTCTTGGAAATAATCCAGCATACCAAGTAGACAATCAGCAATACCGCAGAAATTGCCAGAGCAATGGTGGTAAAGTTTCCAACTTCAAACCGATCCGGGATAATTCCCTCGGTGAACAGCCCGTTATCCATAAACAGCGCGATCATCGTCAGATAATAGGGAACGGATGCAGAAAACAGATAATAGACGTCCCTGTTGGATACCAAAAGAAACAAATTGATCATGGTGAACAGACAAATGAGAATTGTAGTTCCTCTGGCGCCTTGCATTTGCCTATTCAGATATTGCCGTGAATTCTTGTCGATGGGATTTCTTGCCATAACATATTACCTCTCTTTCAGCTTTGCAGCCTATATTCATAAATATTATAAATGATGCAGCGGGTTTTTGCAAGAAAAAAAAGCGTATTGTTAAAAAATTTCAGTATTCTGAAGCGGCGCAAGCCCCTCAGCGGAAAATCGAAGCAGATAAAAGGCTCGTAGCCACGGTGGTTGCCGCTCCAGCGCATCCATTTCCTGCAAAAGCGTTCTCTTGCCCACCCGCCGATCCAAAATCGCGAACATTCTAACCAGAGGATTTTCGGCGCTAAGACTTTTTTGTATTTTCTGATTACGATAGCAGGAAAGCGCCTCGCAAAACTCATCGTCGGAATGCGCCGGGCGATCCTGTACGCAAATGCGATTCAGAAGCAGCCAAAATTCATTCCAATACTCCGATTTTCCATAAAAAGCCGCAGTTTTCTTCCGCCCGACTTCCAGAAAATAGGAGTTGACCGTTTCCAAGGCGCAGCGTTTTGCCAGCGCGCCGTCTATCCAGATTTCAAAAACACAGTCGCCGTCCATGCCTGGATAGGTCGTACATCGGTACTGCACCCGCCCCCGCAATCTGAGAGCCAGCATATCCCGTTCCAGATACCGGCGCATTCCGCTCCAGGACGCCAATGCTTTTTTCATAAGGCTTTGTAGACCCGGCGGTAAAGCAGAGTCTTAACGGCTTCAAATTCCGTTTTCTGAATGGTTCTGCCGGAAGTCATAATCAAAAGCGGAAGTGGGCTGCGTCCTTTGGAAATGGATGGCTGCATATAGGGATAAGAATTCAAGAAAAAGCCGTGCCGGCTGTAAAAGCCCACCCGGCGCGTTGTTATTTCATTTTCCGGCGGCTCCACTTCTAAACAAACCGGCTTTTCAAACAGACTCGTAATTTCGTCCAGCAGCTTCCCCCCAAGTCCGCCGCCACGGCAGGCAGGATCCACCGCGAAATGCTCGATAAAGCCCATCGTTTCAAAATCCCACACGCTGAGAAAAGCGTTTACTTTCCCGATTTTTTCATCTGTATGCACATAAATCGCGTAAGCAGGGTCTTCCAGCAACGCCTTTTGCTCCTCATAAGGACGGTACTCTTCCAAGGGAAAGCTTGCCTCCATAATAGAAAAAACCTCGTTAAATTGTGCAATGTCAAGCCTTTGCAGAAGCATTTTCTTCCTCCTTGTGGATGTACATTCTAGATGGCCGCGTCTCGCCGTCTCCTTGCGCCAAGCAGAAAAATTTCCAGCCGTACCTCTCATAAAAAGAGGTATGATCCGTAAGCAGATAAAGCGTGCCGATTCCTTTTTCTCGCATATCCCGGCAGACAAATTGCAGCAGTTTTCCCGCAATTCCGCGGCAGCGATTAGCTTCCTCCACATAGACGGCGCAGACATTGGGCGTTAAATCCGGTCGGTCATGAAAGTCATTTTCGATTACGCCAAGGCCGCCAATGATTTTTTCTTCCTCCACCGCCACGTACCACTGCGGAACAGGGTTGGCGTCTGCAATGCACTGGCACATACTGCTGCGGTAGGCTTCCGTGGGGACGCCCCATTTGCTGTGAAACCAGTAGGCTGTGTTTTCCAGCAGTTGGGGATACTCCCGTATCTTTAGAATTTCCAATGTCTTTCTCCTTTAAATTAGTTGTAGCTTGTAAATATCCAGCCCATCTTTCTCGCCACAGTATACAAAATTGTTGTGCAGCGCAATTCTTCTAGTCGCAACTTGCTCTGGAACACATTCCAAAATAGCATAGCTTGCAGTTTGCTTCGCATCCGCAAGAAGCAGCTTTGTGAGCCTGCCTGCATAGCCTTTCCCCCAGCATTCCCGCTTCAGCACCCAGCCGATTTCTATGGAATCCTCCCCGTAAGAATGATAAATCACATAGCCCAAAAACGCGCCGTCTTCATTTTCCGCAGCATAGACAAGCGGCGACGGACAAAGCCCAGCCCGCTCCAAAAAGCGCTGCGTCTTTTCCAAAGTGAAAGGCGGCTCCAAATAGCGCATAACCGCCGGGTCGGATAAAAGCTTGTACAATGCAGGAAGATCTGACTGGCAAAAACGTCGGATTTTTAAGTTCATGGCCCACCTCCTTTGGTAGAATCAGTTTGATTATAGCAGTTTACAGGGGTGTTTGCAACTCCTATTCTGGATTTGTGCCATTTGTTCTCTGTCCAAGCAAAACGCCGGATTGTTTTGCATCCGGCGCTTTTGTTGTTTATGAAATTGGCTCTATCCAGTCGCCTGCCGACTGCATGGGGTAGGTAAGCTGCCGCGCGTCAAAAACCAAACCTTTGCTCGTTGGCGCGGGCGTTCCATCCTCCTGCATCCAGGTTTCAGAAGGCGCACCGTCTCTGACGGAAATGGTAACTGCGTTGGTTTCTCTCAGCATGGTTTCAAAGCCCTCTAAAAAGTTTTCAGTCCGCTCATAGATGTTGCCCTTTTTGTACGCATCCAAATAAGCGTCTTTTATTGCTCCCGTTACATAGTCCCCCTGCATTTTCTCGGAACCCCAATAAAAGCTGTGCTCTGTAGATTTCCGTACTTGAGGCGTTAAAACGTAAGTGTCTTTTTTCTTCTCGTATTCCTCCATGTCCAAAACGGATGATGTTGCGTTGCCGCCCGGATACAGATACCAGCCAAAAGACGTGCTGGGAGTTTCCTCACCATACCGATCCGCGACCGCCTGCCGGACAGCGGTCATGTCCGTATCATCTTCATACAGCACCCGGATCAGCCCCAGCCCGTAATTGCCCTTATTTTCGCCGGTATGATTGTCATAGCAGTAAAAATACGCATACTTCACTTTGCCGCCGAACAGTTCGCCCAAGGCTTCCCCCTTCACCGGGATCAAGTAGTAATCCGTTGACAGCATATCGATAGAATCTTCTTTTGAAAGCTCCAGAAGGTCGCCTTCTCGCAAAGACAGCGCTTTTTTTACCTCCGACGGCCGCATGTTCCATTGCAGACCGGGAAATTCCAGAAGCTTTCCCGGTTCATCCGGTATCGGATCGTCGGGCAAAACCTTTTGGCAGCCGGACACTCCCAGCAATACCAGCATTAAAAAAATCGCGAATAACCTTTTCACGGAAAGCTCCTTTCTCTGTGTATAAAGTCAATTGCCGTTATCCCCGCCGAAAACGGCGGGGATACTAGGTAAACTTATGAGATAGGTTCCGTCCAGTCGCCTGCTCTTTGCATCACCTGCACAAGCGTTACTGCGTTAAAAATTACTTCTTTAAAAACTCTGGGATTACCGTCCTCATCCTTGATTTTTTCTGAAACCACGCCGTTCATCATGTGAATAAAAGCGGCGCTGCACTCCTGCAAAGCAGCGTCAAGGCTTTCATCAAAATTATCCGCAGTGGGATTGACTTTTTTCAGGAGATCGCGATAGGTAGCTTTTATATCGCCGGTAATGTAATCTCCCTCTTTTCTTTCAGAACCCCAATAAAAATGCGGCTCCTCGGAAACCAGTTCATGAATCGCCGCAATGTGCGTTCCCTCTGTTGGTTCCGCCGCGTCATACACGCGCGACGTCTGCCAACCGGAAGCGGGTTCGATGAAACTGTACTTATAGGGACTTTCCGCTCCGTACCGCTGCGTCAGTTTTTCCCGGACAACCTCCATATCCGCATCCTGCTCATAGGCCACACCGATGCTGCCCAAGCCGTACCTGCCCTGATTGTCCCCTTCATAATAGTCATAATAGGTGAAAGCGGCAAGAACCACATCTTCTCCAAACAATTCGCCCAGCGCCTCGCCCTTTACACGAATCTGATAGCATTTTTCCGACACTTCATCAGCCGGAACTTCAATCAAGTCCTCATCTTGTAACCCCAGCGCTTCCTTCACGGCATCGGGACTCATGTTCCATTGCAGACCGGGAAATTCCAGGAGTTTTCGCGGTTCGTCCGGTATTGGCTTGTCAGGCAAAACCTTTTGGCAGCCAGACAAACCCAGCAATACCAACGTCAAGAAAATTACGATTAACCTTTTCATGGAAAACTCCTTTCTCTGTGTAAAAATTAATTGCCAGTATCCCCGCCGAAAACGACGGGGATAACAATACAAGTTTATGAAACAGGCGCAACGCTATCGCCAAACTTCTGCATTGGCCAAACGAGATACCGAGCGTCAAACATAACCCTTTTCGTAGTGATTGGATCTTCGTCTTCAGCCCAGCTTTTCTCCCAAATCGGTCCGTCTATCATTTGAATATACACAGCGACATGTTCTTTCATCATGGTTTCAAAGCTTTCAGGGAAGTCCTCAATGGTATTGTGAACACTCATAAGCTGCTCAAGATAACCTGCTTTCACATCGTCTGATAGAATATCCCCCATTTTCTTTTCAGAAGCCCAATAAAACTGATGTTCCGAGGATTCAACTTGGTGCGAAAACATATCATAAGGAAGTTTTGCTGGCTCAAATCCAGCAAATTCCCGATACGTTTTCCAACCGCCTTCTTCCTCCAAGGAAAAATATTGGAAGGGCTTTTCAGTTCCGTACCGCTCCGTAATTTTCTCCCGAACCACCGACATATCCGTATCTTCCGTATATGTCAAAGTAATCTGCGCTAACCCATAAGCGCCAGCGTTCTCGCCCTCATGATCGTCATAGCACCAGAAAGACGCACTGTCAACCTTTCCGCCGAACAAATCGCCTAACGACTCGCCTTTCACATCGAGCAAGTAAACTCCCTCCTGGTGCTCATACTCTGAAGCCTCCTGCACATCGCCGTCTTGCAAGTTCAGCGCTTCTATAATTGCTTCGGGACTCATGTTCCATTGCAGTCCGGGAAATTCCAGGAGTTTTCCCGCTTTATCAGGCTCTGGAACAACGGGCACAGTATCGCACGCAACAAACGATAGTAACAATACAGCAAGAGCCAAAAAAAGTAATATTCTTTTCACGCCTAATCCCCCCAATTCACTCTCAAAAGTTAGATTTAACTCCAATGGTTAAAATCATCATTAAATGGAAGCGCGGTTTTCAGTTCAAAATTGTCGCTGCCTACATATATCTTCGCATGTGTACCAATAAAACCGCTGGGATTACCTGTTACCGGATTATACCACGCTGCATTCGGTGTAAAATAATATGCCTTGCCAGCAATTGGGGAATTAACCGTAGAACTTTGTTTTACTAATCCAGAAGCGCCATTTTCCGATACTATGTACTCTTGCACTAGTTTTGAGGCAGTCATCGAAGTCCCATAGGTTAGTGTCGTCGACATGCTCTTTACTTTAATTAGCAATTCTTTCGCCATTGTTGAAAGGGATACAGAATAATAACCTGTCTGGGTAGCAAAAACAGAATACTTATTAAGTCCGCCCGAATCCTTAAGAGGCGTATCCTTAACTTCAACGCCACTCGCATTAACAACTACTAATTGCGTAACCGCAAGTTCTCGCATAGCAAATCCGTTCTTAACCGCCGTTTCATTCAAAACCTGCGTCACCTGAATACGACCGTCTTCGTCGATACAAGCCGTCATACCATCCTTTGCAATCGGCGCGTCGCAATGCTCCAACGCCACGCGGATAACGTCCTCAGAACTCGTTACCTGACCTGTCAATAATTCCTTCTTTACTCTCGTTTCAACGATTGCCTTTTTTGCCTCCTCTGTTTCTACTGTCATTGCAAAAACGCTGGAAGTCATGAGAAGCGCCACCAGAACCAGACATAAAAGTTTTCTGTAAATACGCATTTTGATTGCTCTTTTCTAGCAAATACAATTACCAAACTACAACACGAACAAATCTTTTGTAAGCGTTTATAAGACGTTTGTATATTGCGATAGAAAAGATACTCTGCGCCTTTTAAAGCCTACAAACCGCCGCCTGAACCATTGGAATCGACTCCCCTCGAAAATTTTACTTCTTTATGCATTTAGTATATCGTATTTTCCATAATTTGTCAACAATTATTTTAGATTTTTTCAGCAATTTTTATGTAAATTATACATTACCGACATTCACATAGCGCAATAAATGACGCACGGAAATTTTACCTTCCGTGCGTCATTTTCAAAACAATTCTTATTCTCTGCGCAGCGCCTCGATGGGGCTGAGGTTCGCCGCCTTCACAGCGGGGAGCAAGCCGAAAATCACGCCGATTACCGTGGAAAACAGCACCGCAATCAAAATTGCCGGGACGCTGATGGCCACTGGGATTTCATTGGCGCGGGAAATCAGTTCCGCCATGCCGATACCGGCGCAAACGCCCAAAATACCGCCCAGGCAGGTCAGCACCGCCGCTTCCATCAAAAACTGTCCGCGGATGCGGCGCTTTTTCGCGCCCAGCGCCTTTTTCAGACCGATTTCGCTGGTTCGCTCGGTAACAGATACCAACATAATGTTCATAACGCCGATGCCGCCAACCAAAAGGGAAATACTGGCAATCCAGATTAGCTGCTGGTTGGATGCGCTGGACATATTTTGTAGTTGTTCCGCAATTTCCAACTGATTTTCACTGCGATAGGAAAAGCCATTTATTTCAGAGGGTTCTGCTCCAGCAGGCATGGGGGCTTCTTCATCCATTTCTCCATCGCCGCTGTCGCCTTGCGCCGCAGCGGCGGCGCTAATCTGGGTTTCCGTCAGCTTATCCGCCACCAGCTTACCCGCAACCGTCATATCGTCCGTGCTGTAAGCACGAACCGCCACGCTTTGCGGTTCGTCGAACCGATACACCACAGGCCAGGAAGCGTCCGGGATAAATACAGCGCCGGTGGAGGTATCCGCATACAGTTCGTAATCGCTGAAGCTGTTAATGGTAGGCGTAAACGTATTTGTCTGCTCCACCACGCCTACGATGACAAAAGGCTCTCCTTTGATTTCCAGCACCTCGCCCACAGGTTCAACGCCGCCAAACAAGGTGGCTGCTGCCTTGGTATCGATAATCGCAACCTTGCGAATACGGTTATAATCATCTCGCAAAAACTTTCTGCCAGAAATGATCCGGTATCCGTTTACCTGGAAATAAGCGTCGTCAATGCCATACATCGCGCCGTTAAAATTGGTATTTTGATAATAAACGGAGTCGCTGTAATTTCGGCTGTGATAGAAGGACACCTGCTCCACACCCTTGAGTTCCTCCAGAGTCTTGCGCATACTTTCTTCGATGGGGCGAACGCCGTCTGGGATTCCCTGATAAGTCATGTCATAGATATGGTCGGCTTGATACAATTGCACCGTCACTACATTGTTGCCAGAACCAATCAGGTTCGCCTTAATTTGCTCATTGGTGCCTTTAATGGTGGAAACAATGGTAATAATCGACGCAATGCCGATGATAATGCCAAGCATCGTTAAAAAGGAGCGCAGCTTATGTCCCCAGATGCCCTGAAAAGCAAGTCTGATATTTTCCATTGCGCCCCCTCCTTAATACCTGCTGCCATAGAGCGCGTCCAAATCGCCCTCATGGGTGGGCGCGCCCTCCGCAATTTCCTTGCCATAGGGGAACGCCACATAGTCCTCTGCGGAAAGACCGGACAGCACTTCTAAGTAATAGCCATCGTCAACGCCGGTGGTAATCACGCGCTTTTCCAGCTTGCCCTCTTCATTGCGCGCGTAGACAAAGCTTTCGCCGCCTTCCTGACGGATAAAGGCCTTCTGCATAAACATGGAAGTCTGCGTCTCTTCTTCGCCAAGACTGAACTGAAGCGATACCCAGTAACCCTCCTGCAAGTCGGCTGCTTCATCCACCCGCACTACAAAAGGATAGTAGGAAAGATTGCTGTTTCCGCCGTAAAAGTTATTGTTCGACGGCGTGTCTTTCACCTCAATGACCGTGCCGCTGTACATACCGCCGCTCCAGTAATCAGAAATCTGCACCGTTTGGCCAATTTGCAGCTTTGCAAGATCGTATTCATTGATGCTGCCCTCTACCAGATAGGAGCCGCCGCCGGAAATTTTCAAAAGAGGCGTATTTTCCATCTGCGCCGTTTCAGGATCCATCACAGACTGCACAATGCCGTCCAGTTCACTGTAAACCTTGCCGTCGTTAAACTCCGCCTGCATAATTTTGTACTCCGCCTTAGCCATGCGGATATTAAATTTCAATTCCGCAATTTCCGCTTCCTTTTCCTTGCGCATCTGGGCAATTTCAGCGCTGGTATAGCCGCTGTTCATGTCCACGCCGGGATCGTTGCTGGGCGTATTGGGCACGTCCGGCTCGTCGATATCCACCGTAGGCGCGGCGTGGAGGGAATAGCTGTAAGACGTTACCTGAATTTTTTCTGTGGGAGGCTTTACAGGCTCCGTCGCAGGGGGATCTGCAGGCGCTTCCGTGGGGTCGGAAGGATCATCCGAAGGATCCGTAGCCGGATTACTGGGTTCCGGCTCCGTGGGTTCCGTCGGTTTCACAACTTCATACTCCGTCACGCTTTTTGTGATATCCATTGCAAAAAGATATAACAGTTCGCCGGTGTTTCTGTTATTTTCTCTGGCAAATACCACAACCTTTGCAACTTCTCCGCCAGCCTGCGCATAAAGCTTTCCCAGCAAATCGTCGTTGATTGGCGTGCTGGTATTCAGCCAGAATACCTTATACCCGCCAAAATCATTCAGCTTTTCAAATGGCGCGCTTAAATTCTTGTTGGAAGAAGTGTACGGATCGTTTTTCGGCTGCGTTGGCTTGGTGGTAGGCTTGGTTGTGGGCTTAGTCGGATGATACACAATGGGCTTCATCGCTTTAATGGCCTTTAACTGCTTTTCCGCTTCTTGCTGGCGAAGCTCCAGCTTTTTCACTTCCAGCTCCTTGTTTTTCAAAGAAAGCTCTGTAAGCGTCGTATCATAGGCCAGAATCGGATCCCCTTTGGAAACCTGCTGCCCCTCCTGGACATACACCTCCGTCACCTCCTGGGTGGCGGAAATGTACACGGATTGCAGCTTGTCTGTTTTGACAACGCCTTCCATCTGGTTGCCGCCGCCAAAATTCTGATAAGAAAAATTATCTACGCTGTAAACATCCACCGGCTTTTTCTTCTTGCCTGTGGCCAGCACAATTCCCGCAACCAATGCGCCAACCAGAACCACGCTTACAATGGGAATCCAAATTTTTTTACGCTTCCCCATAGCCGTCACCTCCCAATTCGCCGGGCGCGTCCGCTTTGGTAAAAGCGCCGTCCAAAATCTGACCGTCACGAATGTGATAAACCTTTCTTGCGCACTGGGCAATGGACGGCTCATGGGTAATCATCACAATGGTCATGCCCTGACTGCTGAGCTGCTGGAAAATTTCCATAATCTGATCGCCGGAAGCTGTGTCCAGCGCGCCGGTGGGTTCGTCCGCCAAAAGCAATTCCGGGTTCGTCACCATTGCTCTGGCGATGGCCACGCGCTGGCACTGACCGCCGGAAAGCTGATTCGGGTAAAAATGCAGCCGCTCCTCCAGGCCAACGGCCTTCAAAGCTTCCTCCGCTCTTTTTCTGCGCTCCTTCTGAGATACACCCGCATACAGAAGGGGCAGCGCCACATTGTCCACAGCCGTCATTTTCGGCAGCAAATGAAAGCTTTGAAATACAAAGCCAATACGCTTGTTGCGCACCTCCGCCAACGCGTTTTCATTTTGCGCGCCGATTTCCAGCTCCCCCAACATATACTTGCCGGAAGTCGGCACGTCCAGACACCCCAGAATGTTCATCAGCGTGGTTTTGCCAGAGCCGGAAGGTCCCATAATGGCGACGTACTCTCCCCGCTCCACGTTCAGGTTGATATGCTTCAGCACGGGAACCAGAGTCTTGCCCCGGTTATAATCCTTGCAAACGTCGGTTAGCTGCAAAATCATACTCAGCCCTCCTCCGGGAAAGTGGGCTGCTGATCCAGCGGCGTGTCAACGCCCATCCAGTCGGCGCCGTCCAAATCCCCTTCGCCGCCGACTTCCGGCTGGATCGCGCCATCCGCATAACTAGGCTCGGCAATATCGCCATCGGGCATTCCATCTACGTTCGGCGTCACATCGTCCCCTCCCGGCGTCACGCCGCTGAGGTCGCCGGCGGGATTCATGGCGTCCTTGGGACGGTCAAAATCCACCTTCGCGCCAATCTTGCAGGTATCGTCGGGACTTGCAATATAATCTTCCATGGTAATGCCGCTTTGAATCTCATAGCAGCCGGTGGCGGGATCCTGATCGCCCAGAACTACAGATCGCTTTTCCAGCTTACCATGTTCGTTGGCAGCCCAGACATACGCCTGGCTACGGTACAAATCTTCGCCGCTGTTTTCATCCTTCCCGCCATCGAGCACCTCGAAGCACACATAGAAGCTGGGAATCCAAACGCCGCTCATGAGATCGCTTACGCCAAGGTTCAAAGTAATGTACACGTGCTGCCCTAAAAGCAGTTCCTCGCTGCTGTCCAGCTCCACATAGAAAGGATAGCTGCTGGAACTGGTAAGGTCGGATTTGCCGCCTTCAACAGAGATATACGGATTATCGTTACTCTGAATGGGATTTTCCATATCGATAGCGGAGATGGTTCCCGTCCAGGTTTTATTACCGTCTGTCCGGGAAAGGATCTTCACGCTGCTGCCTACGTTCAAAGCCTGCCGGTTCAGTTCGTTAATCGTGCCTTTTACCCGATACGCGCCGTTTTCCTGAATGGTAATATAAGGCTGGGGATTGCCCTGCTCGTCTGTGCCGTCCTCATGAATGGCGACGACTTTGCCGCTCACTGGAGATAAAACATCAGCGTTGGCCACGGTAGCTTCAGACTGGGTAATTTCCCGCTGCTTTAACTTAATGTTATAATCATTTTCCCGCTGTTGGGCTTCCAAAGACTGAATCTCAATGTCGTATTGCAGCTTGTTGTCTTTGGAGGCTTTGTCTCTTTCCTTTTTGAGCTGGGTAATCTGACTTGCAACGCTTTTATTGTCTGTCTGCATTTTTTCCAGTTCCAGCTTTTTCTTGTCCAGATCCAATCGCTGCATTTCCACATCATAGGTGAACAGCACGTCGCCAGCGGCAATCTCCTTGCCCTCCTCGGCGTAAAGCTTGCCTACGGTGCGGGAACTGTCCCGCTCGATTTTGGTGGTATTTTCCGACACAACTACGCCGGCATAGCGATCTGTCACTGCCGCGTCGCCCTTACCGTTCAGCGTTGCCACAGAAATCACCGGAATCCCAACGCCGTTTTTCGTGCCGCATCCGGCAAACCCGGCCATCAGCGCCACCGCTAAAACCACAGCGATCCATTTTTTCTTCATATTGCTTCCTCCTATCGGACGTCACATTGACTTGCAACAATTTTTTTCATTTTACCTTGTTAGACAACCAATGTCAATTCCTCCATCCCTTAATAATCATTAAGTTTTCAAAAAGTTTTCAAAAATGGAATTTTCGATGATCAGTCCGCCGTTTGCCGGGCATAGATCGCAAGATCAACACTCTCATAAATGATTGTATAACCCTCCAGCGCCGGCGCTTCCCGCTTTCCCCGCAGATCCAGCGCCACATAGTCCGTCCGTATGCCAGCCTCGTCGTCCGGGTACAGCGCTTCATGCTCCGCCAAATGCGCCACCAGACCGCTGGAAGCATCAACGGAAGCATCCGCCGGAATCTGTTTTAACGCCTGCTCCATCTGGGCGTACCGTTGGGGCTGGGCAAGATAGTTGAAAACATATTGCAGCTTTCCCAACTTTGTACCGCAAAACAGCACTGTACAAGCCAAAAGCCCAGCCATAACATTCGTCCATTGCCGGCGGCGGTTCAGCTCTCCAAGCTGCAAAACCGCGAAATAAAACAACAGGGCGGTACTGCCAAAATTATACTGAAAATCGATGGTATACTGATATTTATAGTCCGGCAGCACATTTAAAAGAAGCATTGGTCCCAGCAGCAGATACCGCGCCGGATGCTTTCTTGCAAGCAGCAGCGTACCGAAAGGCAGCAGCATAAACAAAAGATACTGCACCTTTTCCGCTGTGAAACACGCCTTCAGTAAGTAGCCGGGGTGTACCAGCGCGGTGCGCACAACCGCCAGCATCCCATCGTCTTTGCCCGGCACCAAATTGGAAAAGCGGGACTGAATCACGCCGTCTCCATGAGCGAATACATAGCTGGTGGTCAGGAAAAAAACAAGAACCGAAACGCCCAGCAGCGCCACGCCTTTTTTCGGATGTAACCTGGACAGCAGGTAATACAGCCCTACAAAGGCCAGATAAATTCCCGCATCCTCTTTAATACAAAGAGTCAGCCCGGCAAAAAGCCACAAAATCCAGTTTTTATTTGCGTCCATGCCATAAAGGACAAACAGCAGGCAAACCGTCAAAAAGCAATTTTCGTGCAGGTCATAGAAGCAGCCGCCGCTGAGCGCCGGAAACAGCAAATACAGCCCCGCCAGCAAGCAGGTCGCTCCATTGGACAGCCCATGTCTTTTGCAAAGCAGATACAGCGGCCAGAGTCCTGCCGCTACAACCAGCGCCTGCTCTATTTGCAGCGTGGCGGGATTGGGGAAAAGCCAGTAAAAAGGCAGCATTAGGTAGTAAATTGGAGAAAAGTGCACGTTAAAATGAGAAAGCACTTTGCTGCGCTCATAGGTAGTGACGGGCAGTCCCGTCCGCTTCATAGAAGCAAACATCTGGGCAAAGATGCCAAAGTCAAAGCCCGGCGCGCAGAAGGTGAGGTAGCGGCACACCGTCACCGCGCCGATAAACAGCGCCAGCACGATGCCGCAGATCCAGTAGCTCCGGTGAACAAGCCGCGCTTCCGGCTCCCACACTGGAAACCGATCCCGAAACATCAAACAGCCGCCCAAAGTCATTGCGCCAAGTCCCAGCGTCAGCCAATGGTTTCCTGCCGCCATGGCCCAGAAAATTGCCGTTAGAAAACAGCAAACGCCCAGACTCAGCCGCAGCATTCCAGGTTTCCACTGCCCCAGCAGGAAAAACAGAGCCGTTCCCAGCAAAAGCATTCCAAGATACAGCAGCAAAGACACCCGCGCGCTGTGCGCCACATCTCCAATATACACTGCGCCGCCGAAAATATGACTACAAAGCAGCCAAGCCGCGCACACGGCTTGTATGAGCAGAGAAAGCGTATTTCGCTTTTCCGTAGTATCTGTTTTATGGTTCATCCTGTGCTCCTTTCCGGTAACTGCGCCAAAACTGTCGGAAGATCCCTGCGATCTTCCGACAGTTTTGGCTGTCATTTATTACAAGTGCAATACCCGATCCTTGATTTCCTGGGTGCGTCCCTGATTCCAGAACTGAGTGCCGATGTAGCCGCAGGTGCGCCTGGCCACATTCATCTTGTTCTGGTCGGTATTGCCGCACTGCGGACATGTCCACACCAGTTTACCGTCCGCATCCTCCCGAATCTCGATTTCCCCGTCAAAACCGCATTCCTGGCAGTAGTCGGACTTGGTGTTCAACTCGGCGTACATGATGTTATCATAGATAAACTGCATGACCTCCAAAACCGCGTCGATATTGTTTTGCATATTGGGCACTTCCACATAGCTGATGGCGCCGCCGGGACTGAGACGCTGGAATTCCGCCTCAAAGCCCAACTTGGTGAACGCGTCGATTTCCTCAGACACATGAACGTGGTAGGAATTGGTAATGTAGCTCTTGTCTGTAATCCCCGGTACCATGCCGAAGCGCATTTGCAGGCATTTGGCAAACTTGTAGGTGGTAGACTCCAGAGGCGTACCGTACAAAGAGAAGTCCATGTTGTTTTCCTTTTTCCACTTGGCGCAGGCGTCGTTCATATGCTGCATCACGGAAAGAGCAAAGGGCTTCGCCTCCGGGTCGGTGTGGGATTTACCGGTCATATACTTCACGCACTCGTAAAGCCCGGCATAGCCCAGAGAAATGGTGGAATAGCCGCCGTAAAGCAGCTTGTCGATAGGCTCGCCCTTGGGCAGCCGCGCCAGTGCGCCGTACTGCCACAAAATAGGCGCGGCGTCGGAAAGGGTACCCTTCAGGCGGTTGTGCCGGCACATAAGCGCTTCATAGCACAGCTCCAGCCGCTCGTCAAAAATCTTCCAGAACTTGTCCACCTCCCGCTGGGAGGACAAGGCAACGTCCACCAGATTGATGGTGACAACGCCCTGATTGAATCTGCCGTAGTACTTGGGCTGGCCGTTTTCGTCCACATAAGGGGTCAGGAAGGAGCGGCAGCCCATGCAGGTATAGCAGTGCCCCTCGCCGTTTTTGTCCACCTTCAGCTCCAGCATTTTCTTCTCGCTGATGTAATCCGGCACCATGCGCTTGGCGGTACACTGGGCGGCCAACCTGGTGAGATACCAGTAAGGCGTTCCTTCTTTGACATTGTCCTCCTCCAGCACGTAAATCAGCTTGGGGAAGGCAGGGGTAATCCATACGCCTTTTTCATTTTTCAAGCCCTCGCACCGCTGGCGGAGCATTTCCTCAATGATAACGGCAAGATCTTTCTTTTCCTGCTCATTTTTCGCCTCGTTGAGGTACATAAACACTGTGATGAAAGGCGCCTGCCCATTGGTGGTCATCAATGTGACGACCTGATACTGGATGGTCTGCACGCCCCGGCGGATTTCGTCCCGCAGCCGCTCTTCCACCACCTTGCAGATGGTTTCTTCCGTAGACTGGATGCCGAATTCCTGCATTTCCCGCTCCACGCTCTTGCGGATTTTTTCCCGGCTGATCTGCACAAAGGGCGCAAGATGGGTCAGGGAAATGGACTGCCCGCCGTACTGATTGGAAGCCACCTGGGCGATGATCTGGGTGGCGATATTACAGGCAGTGGAGAAGGAATGGGGTTTTTCAATGAGGGTGCCGGAAATCACCGTACCGTTTTGCAGCATGTCCTCCAGGTTTACCAGATCGCAGTTGTGCATATGCTGGGCGTAATAATCAGAATCGTGGAAATGGATAATGCCCGCTTCATGAGCCTCCACAATTTTCTGAGGCAGCAAAATGCGGCGTGTAATGTCTTTCGATACCTCGCCCGCCATATAGTCCCGCTGCACGGCGTTTACCGTGGGGTTTTTGTTGGCGTTTTCCTGCTTCACTTCCTCGTTGTTGCACTCAATGAGGCTTAAAATGCGGTCGTCCGTTGTGTTGGACTGGCGCAGCAGGCTGCGGGTATAGCGGTAGGTAATGTACTGCTTGGCTACCTCGAAAGCGCCGTGGGCCATAATGGACTTTTCGACCAAGTCCTGAATTTCTTCTACAGAGGGGCTTCTGCCCATTTCCTCGCAGCTAATCTGCACGCTCTCCGCAATGCGCTGAATTTGCAGCGGCGTCATGCGGACGCTTTCTTCTACGGCGTTGTTGGCCTTTGTAATGGCCAGCAGAATCTTATCTAAATCAAAAAGCACCTCAGAGCCGTTTCTTTTTATGATTTTCATAGTAATTAGTCCTCCAGTTGATCTTCGCGCAAATTCTTGCGCCCCTTCGGTTTGCCGAATTTTCCATGTGCGGCAGATGGTCGCCGCTGTATGTCATTGGTCTCTATTATACTATATCTTGTGTTTATTGCAAGAGAAAAACACAAAATTTTGTAAAAAATTTTTATACAGACAATTCTGGGAATTTATCCGGCCAATGACGCGCGGAAAAAAAGCAACAAAAAAATTCCCAGGGGCTTCAAAAAAGCGGCTTTTCACGGTATAATGAAGAAAAACCTCCGCCCCCAACAAAACCGATAAAGGAGTTACCGTTTATGACAGAAACATTCGGACATACCCGCCAAGGCGCTTTGGCGCATTTATATACCATCTGCGGCTGTGGACTTACCGCGAAAATCTCCGACTACGGCGCGACGCTGGTGCGTCTGCTGGTTCCCGATCAGGTGGGCTGCACAGCAGATGTTGTGCTGGGCTTTTCCTGCGCGGCGGAATATGAAAAAAATAGCGGCTGCGTAGGCGCAACCGTAGGAAGAAACGCCAACCGCGTTGGAAACGCCAGCTTTTCCCTGCATGGGCGGCGCTGCCAGCTTCCCCAAAACGAGGGCAAAAACAATCTGCACTCCGGCTCGGATATGTACTACCACCGGCTGTGGCAGGTGCTTTCCTTGCAGGAAAACAGCATTTGCCTGGGACTGGATAGCCCAGACGGAGATCAGGGCTTTCCCGGCCATGCGGAAATTACCGTAACCTATACGCTGGAGGAAAACGGCCTCACCATTCGCTACCACGGCGTATGCGATCAGGATACCGTGTTTAACATGACCAACCATTCTTATTTTAATCTGGCGGGACACGACCGCCCGGAGCGCGCCATGGCGCAGCTTCTCACCCTCCGCGCAAACCATTTTACCCCCGCCGACGGCGAAAGCATTCCCACCGGCGTTTTGGAGGCCGTAGAACGTACCCCCATGGACTTTACAAATTCAAAGCCTTTGGGGCAGGACATTGGCGCGGATTACATCCCGCTGCATCTGCAAAAGGGCTACGACCACAATTTTGCCCTGAACGACCACAACTTACAGACGCCCGTCGCTATTTTGCAAGACCCCATTTCCGGCAGAACCATGGAAGTTTACACCGACTGCCCCGGCCTTCAACTCTACACCGCCAATTGCCTGCCAAATTGCGCCGGCAAGGACGGCGCGCAGTACACAGCCCGGTGCGCCGTGTGTCTGGAAACCCAGTTCTTCCCGGACAGCGTGAACAAACCCCAATGGAAAAGCCCCGTGGTTCCGGCGGGCAAACCCTATGATTCCGTCACCATATACCGTTTCCTGGCAAAATGAGACAAAAAATCATTTCCATTTTTTACGCCTTTCTGGCGGCTTGCTTTTACGCCGTGAATATGCCCGTCTCCAAAACCCTTCTGCAAACCGTTCCTCCTACCATGCTGGCCGCTTTTTTGTATCTGGGCGCGGGACTTGGGGTCGGCGGGATGTACCTGCTGCGCAAAGACAAAAAGCAGGAAGAAAACCTCACAAAAAAGGATCTGCCCTACACCGTCGGCATGATTGCCCTGGATATTTTCGCGCCCATCGCCCTGATGTTTGGCCTTGCGCGCACAACCTCGGCAAACGCCTCGCTTTTAAACAATTTTGAAATCGCGGCGACCTCTGTGATTGCGCTGGTTATCTTCAAAGAAACCATTTCCAAACGGCTGTGGCTCGCCATTTTTCTGGTCACGCTGTCCAGCGCCCTGCTGTCTTTTGAGGATGTTTCCAGCCTGCGCTTTTCCTATGGTTCTCTTTTGGTGCTGCTGGCGGCGGTGTGCTGGGGCTTGGAAAACAACTGCACCCGGAAAATTTCCTCCAAAAACACCTATGAAATCGTAACGCTGAAAGGCATTGGTTCCGGGCTTGGCTCTTTGGTCATCGCCTTTTTCCTTGGAGAAAAATTCCCCGGCGCAAAGCACATTGTTTTTGCCCTGGCGCTGGGCTTTGTGGCCTATGGCCTGAGCATCTTTTTCTACATCAAAGCGCAAAGCTTTTTGGGCGCGGCAAAAACCAGCGCCTATTACGCCGTGGCTCCTTTTATCGGCGCGTTTTTGTCCTTTGTCTTTTTGCGGGAAGCTTTGTCCCCCTCCTACGCGCTGGCGCTTCTATTGATGGTCGCCGGTACCATACTCATTGCGGCGGATACCCTGCTTACTTCTCACGCGCATTTGCACACCCACACCATCGTACACACCCACGACGGCGTTACCCATACCCATGTCATTACCCACAGCCATCCCCATTCTCATCTCCGTGAGGAAAGCGAGCATACGCACCATCATGCTATAGATAAAATCGCACCATAGCAAAACCTTGCGTACATTTATCCACACCGCATTTTAAAGGAGGCGCAAATGAAACAAAGAAAAAACTTTCAAAAATGGGCGGGCACATTGTGTATACTTGTGCTGCTTGCCGTAGGCGGCTTTCTCGCCTTTACCAGCCGCATTTTCCAAATGACGGGACTTTTATGTCTGGCGCTGGGCGCGACCTGGCTAATTTTCCGTCTGTTGCGCAGGCTTCGCGCAAAACGTCCAAAACTAGGAAAGGTACTTCGTATTTTGTTTCTTATTTGTCTATGTCTCGGCGTTTCAGCTATTTTGATGACCGAGGGCTTCATTCTCGCCGCCTCAAAAGGTACGGCAGAAATTGACAGCAAGTATGTCCTTGTGCTTGGCGCGGGGGTAGACGGCGAAACGCCCTCGCTCTCCTTACAAGAGCGCCTGATCGCCGCAAAGAATCATCTGGATAAAAACCCAGACGCTGTCTGCATCGTCTCCGGCGGGCAGGGAAACGGCGAAAACATCTCGGAAGCACTTTGTATGTTCCGCTGGCTCACCGCCCATGGAATCGACGAGAGCCGCGTCTGGATGGAGGACAAAGCCACCACCACAGAGGAAAACATCCGCTTTTCCCTGGCGCTCATTGCAGAAAAAACCGGCGAAAAGCTGGAAACCCTCGCCATTGTTTCCAGCGAATATCATTTGTTCCGCGCCAGCCTCATGGCAAAAGCGCAAAACGTGCAGCCACAGACCATCCCCGCAAAAACCAGCAAATTTTATCTGCGCTTTAACTACTACCTCCGGGAAGTGGGCGGCGTGTGGTACTTTTTACTATTACAATAAAAGGAGTTTTTATCATGATGACATACGATTACGCAAAATACGCCACGCAGCAGGCTATGGCGCTGCTGGCCATCGACAGCCCCACGGGCTTCACAGAAAATGCGGCAGTCTGGGTGCAAAACGCTTTTGCCGAGCTGGGCTTTGACGCAAAGCGCACCGTCAAGGGCGGCGTGCTCATTGACCTTGGGGGCGAAAATACGGAAGACGCTTTATTGCTGGAGGCCCACACCGACACCCTTGGCGCAATGGTGGCGGAAATCAAAAGCAGCGGTCGTCTGCGCGTCACCCGCCTTGGCGGTATGGAAGCCAACAACGCCGAAACGGAAAACGTCCGGGTATACACCAAATTCGACGGGGTATATGAGGGAACTTTCCAGCTTTGCAATGCTTCCATCCACGTAAACGGGGACTATTCCACCGCCAAACGAACCTTTGATACCACTGAGGTTGTGCTGGATGAAAATGTAAAGTCCGACGAGGACGTGAAAAAGCTGGGTATTTCCGTAGGCGACATTGTGTGCTTTGAGCCGAGAACCCGCCTGACCAAAACCGGCTACATCAAAAGCCGTTTTCTGGACGATAAGCTCAGCGTTGGCATTTTGCTGGGCTTCGCCAAATATTTAAAGGACAACGCCATTACCCCCGCCCGCCGGGTTTACGTTCATGTGACGGTTTACGAAGAAGTGGGGCACGGCGGCTGCGCCTCCGTCCCCGCCGGGGTGACGGAAGCCATTTCCGTTGACATGGGCTGCGTGGGCGACGGCTTGGACTGCACCGAACGGCAGGTATCCATCTGCGCCAAGGATTCCGGCGGGCCATACAGCTATGAGGTAGTGAAAAAGCTCATAGAAGCCGCCAGGCTGGAGCAGGCGGACTATGCCGTGGACGTGTATCCCCACTATGGTTCCGACGTGGAAGCCACCCTCAGCGCCGGCTATGACCTGCGTCACGGCCTCATTGGGGCAGGCGTTTACGCCAGCCATGGCTACGAGCGCAGCCACACCGACGGCGTTTTCAACACGCTGAAGGTGCTCAAAGGGTATCTCGGCGTATAAGGAGGCCATCATGAAATTTTCTGAATTTCCCTACCAGCGGATTGATATGGACGCGCTGAAGAAGCAAATTGTGTCCACCACACAAAAGCTGCAAACTGCCCAAACCTTTTTAGAAGCAGACGAAGCTTTTGTCGCCATGAACGAGCTTCTGGGGCAAAGCCTCATGACCCAGCGGACAGTCGCCCAAATCCGCCGGGACGTCAACACCAGCGACGCTTTTTACGACGGTGAAATGGCCTACTACAACCGCGCCGTCCCGGAATTGCAGCCCGCGCGCAAAGCGTGGACGGACGCGCTTCTCGCCTCCCACTTCCGCAAGGAACTGGAGGAAAAATATGGAAACGTCACTTTTTTAAATGCGGAAATCTCCCAAAAAACCTTTACCCCGGAAATGGTGCCGGATTTACAGCGGGAAAACGAGCTCGTCACCCGGTACGTCAAGCTGATTGCCTCCGCGCAGATTCCCTTTGAAGGAAACGCGTATACCCTGGCGCAGCTTGCGCCCTATAAGCTGGATCCCGACGATACCCGCCGTTTGGCTGCTTGGACGGCAGAAGGCGAATGGTATAATCAGCACGGCGCGGAGATGGACGAAATTTACGACCAGCTTGTGAAGGTGCGCGACGCAATGGGGCGCAAGCTGGGCTACGACGGCTACACCCAGCTTGGCTATTACCGCATGGAGCGCAACTGCTACACCGCCGAGGACGTGTCGGCCTTCCGCGCCGCCGTGCAAAAATATCTGGTGCCTCTGGCCAAGAAAATCTATTTGCGGCAGGCAACGCGCATGGGTAAAAAGTTCCCCCTGAATTTTGCGGACAAAGATCTTGCCTTCCGCTCCGGCAACCCCAAGCCAATCGGCACACCCGCCGAAATTTTGGCGCAGGGCGCGAAGTTCTACCAGAAACTAAGCCCGGAAACTCATGCATTCTGGACTTTTATGCGCAAGCATGAAATGATGGATGTGGAAAGCAAGCCCGGTAAGGCCTCCGGTGGTTACTGCACCTGCGTTTACGGCATGAACGGTCCTTTTATTTTCGCCAATTTCAACGGTACCGCCCACGATGTAAAGGTCATCACCCATGAGGCCGGTCATGCTTTCGCGGGCTTTCTGAACCGCAGCCGCGTTCCCGCGGATACCATGTGGCCCAGCATGGAAGGCTGCGAGGTGCACTCCATGTCCATGGAGTTTTTCGCGGAGGCCTTTGCCGAAAACTTTTTCGGCGGCGACGCACGAAAGTTCCGCTATACCCACCTGACGGACGCTCTGACCTTCATTCCCTACGGCGCAATGGTGGATCACTTCCAGCATATCATGTACGAATACCCTGAATTTACCCCGGCAGAGCGGCATCAGGTGTGGCAGGAATTGCTGGGCGTGTATATGCCCTGGGTCGCCCCCGGTACAGTTCCCTTCTATGGCGAGGGCAAGGGCTGGCAGCGCCAGAGCCATATTTATAAAACGCCCTTTTATTACATCGACTACTGCCTCGCCCAGACGGTGGCGCTGGAATTCTGGGCAAAAATTCAGAAAGATCCCAAGGCCGCTTTCGACACGTACCTGCGCTATACCCAGCTCGGCGGCAGCATGGTCTTTACAGAGCTGTTAAAAGAGGCGGGGCTGTCCAGTCCCTTTGCGGAAAGCACGCTCAAAAACGTCTGCGAAGCCGCCGATAAATGGCTGGACGCTTTTGACCTATCAGGATTGGGGTAAGACCATGGATAAAAAACAAAAAATTGGATATATTTTATTTCTGATTGTGGGGTTCGCTTTGATTTTGGCTTTTATTGTCCCCAAGCGCATCCAGGAACGCCAGTGCAGCGCTTTCGCAAAGCCTCTGTACAATCACGCCTTGCCTGCGGATATGAAGCTGGTGCAAAAATCCGCCGCCAAGGATAAATCCGGCGGCTACACCGCCGCGCTGATTCTGGCCGGCGCAAAAGAAAAGGACGAGCTTTTGGCCTTTTACAGCGACACAGCGTATCCGCCCGCCAAAAATGGGCAAACCGTGACCCTTGCGGTTAAGCCCTTAGATGAAAACAGCCTATCCGCTTTGGAGCAGGCGGGTATGCGGGAGGAAAACCAGACCTACTGGTTCGTTTATATTTATAGCTGTTGAGAAAACAAAAAAGCCGGGAAGTTTTAAAAGCTTCCCGGCTTTTTTGCGCTTTTTCATTGAAACCGAAAACCCTCGGTGAGGAACATCCGAAGCTGCGCCATTCGGCTTTCCTCTGTCTCAAATTGCAGTTCCTCAAAATCCGCCTCTTCATGAAAAGAAACAATGCGTTCTACCCAGTTTACCCACATCTTGTCCCATTCTCTTTCTTTCTCCATAGACCTCTCCTTGCAAAATAGCGTTTATGTCCATTTTTCGTGCTTTACTTTGAAGGGAATAACTCTTGTTCACTTTCCCCTTTCGCAATTTTAATCTGTTTCAGGTTAAAAGTCAATACTCTGAATCAGATTAGGGTACAATTTTAAGAAACACTTAAAATGGAGTTCACAGGAATGTATGCACGAATCAGAGCCTTGCGGGAAGACCACGACATGACCCAAACCCAGATTGCAAGAATTCTCAATATGTCCCAAACCGGCTATTCCAAATATGAAACCGGCGAGAACGATATTCCAACGGCTATTTTGCTCCAGCTTTCCAGATATTATGAAGTTAGCGTGGATTATCTGCTGGGAGAAACCAATGTCCCCAGCCGGTATCCCAGTATTCCCCGGCCATCAGGTAAACGAGCGGATGAACACGACGCTCCATAAATTTGCACTACACTCCTGAGAAATCCCATTTGCTTTTTTGATTCCTTTTCTTATAGATTCTCCTACGCCTCACTTAACCCTTGCTTTTATTGGGGTATAGTAATCCATTTGCTCATACTCCATGATTTTTTGCGCAAGGGGGGAGGTAATGATATTTCCTAATTCCGAACGCGACAGATCGCGCTCAAACCCGTTTTGATCCAAGAACTTATCTACCTCCGCGTTCATAAAATCCCTATCTGTTTTTTGGTCTATGTCGGTTGCAACGGCATAAAGACCGCCTGGAAAATTCAGGATTTCAAATTCCGGCGGAACCTCCATGCCATCTTCATACAGATACAGCCATACAAAGCCGTCGCCTGCCCAATACAGGAAATCTCTTGGAAACAGGCCACGCTTCTGCGAAGAAAACCATGCTTCAAACCGGTTAAAATTTTCTGCTCCAAACATGCCAGTTCCCGACGAAACCATTTTGCATACAGGCATTTCATAAATTCTTATACTTTGCACTTTTCACTTTCCTCCAATTGAAATTATTATAAAAAAAGCACACTTTCATCTAATAGATAAAAGTGTGCTTTTTGTGGTGACCCGTACGGGAATCGAACCCATGTTACCGCCGTGAAAGGGCGGTGTCTTAACCGCTTGACCAACGGGCCTGGTAGCGGCAATCTGATTCGAACAGATGACATACCGGGTATGAACCGGGTACTCTACCAGCTGAGTTATGCCGCCATTTTTCAGTTGAGTTTCCGTCATCCCCGGCAACGATTGATATTATATACGATGATCTCCAATTTGTCAAGTATTATTTTTACATTTTTCTGTTTATTTTTAAAAATTTTCGGACAGACTTTCTTATGACAAAAATGGAGGCGGCTATGAACTGGAAAAAACGACTTTTGCTGGGCGCAATCGGCGGTATGGGCTACGTAGGGCTGGAACTCGTCTGGCGGGGACGAAGCCACTGGAGTATGTTTCTGGCCGGCGGCGCGTGCTTTTTGCTCGTCGGACATCTGGAAGAACTGCCCAAACCGGCGCGGCTTCCCTTCCAGATACTTTGGAGCGCAGGCATCATCACCATGGTGGAACTGGCGGCCGGACTGCTGGTCAACCGCAGCTATGCTGTCGGGGATTACCGCAGTATGCCCGGAAATTTTCTGGGACAGATCTGCCTGCCCTACTGCTTTTTGTGGCTGCCTGTGAGCCTGCTTGCCATGAAAGCCTACCGTTATTTCAGCCGAAAACTCAAATATATTGCTGCTTGATTACGTCCAGAACGCCTCTTGTGGTCAGCCGAAGCGCCGGGATCACCGGCAGCGACAAAAAGGAAAGCGTCATAAACGGATCGATTTTTCTGCTGACTCCAAGAGCAAAGGCGGCTTCCTTTGCCTGTTCCAAAGCGTCGTTTACAGCCACCAAGGGCGCGTTGCTCATCAGTCCGGCAATTTCGAGCTGCACCTCAGCAGTGACAACGCCACCGTTCACAACCACAATTCCTCCGTGGAGCGCTGCCACGCGATTGGCGGCCTCGGCCATATCCGCCTCGTTCTCCCCTACCACAATGATATTGTGGCTGTCGTGGGCGACAGAGGTCGCCACCGCGCCTTTTTGCAGGCCGTAGCCTTGTACATAGCCAATACCGATATGATGGGTGTTTTTATGCCGCTCAATCACCGCAATTTTCAGAATATCCTTTTCTGCCTCAATTTTTGACGCGTAGCCATTGTCGGTGGTGACAATCTGCCCCGGCACAAGTCCAAGCACTCCACGCAGTCTTTCGTCCGCAAAGTCCGCTTCCGTTAGATGCGCTACATGGAAGGTATCCGCCGCCCGCTTTTGCAGATACGGCTCAATTTCCGGCTCCGCAAAATCCGCGACCTGCCCGTTGCCATAGACAAGCTTTCCCTTTTTGTATACAGTCTCCACTTCAAAATCTTGCAGATTATTTACAACCGCGAAATCCGCCAAATAGCCCGGCGCAATCGCCCCGCGGTTATTCAAAAGGAAATACCGCGCCGCGTGATGGCAAGCCACCTGAATGGTGCGGATTGGGTTGGCGCCAAGAGAAATCGCTTTGCGGATAATAAAGTCGATGTGACCCTTTTCCAACAGGTCGCTGGGATGCTTATCGTCTGTGCAGAACATACAGCGGTCGTAGTAGTTTTCCGATAAAAGGGGCAGCAGCGCCTCCAGATTCTTAGCGGCGGTTCCCTCCCGGATCATAATAAACTGCCCCCGGCGCAGCTTGGCCAAGGCGTCCTCCAAATCCGCGCACTCATGGTCGGAGTAAACCCCCGCCGCGATATAAGCGTCCAGCTCCTTGCCCGTCAGCCCCGGCGCGTGCCCGTCAATTTTCTTGTGATGCGTCTGGGACGCGACAATTTTCGCCACCGTATCCCCGTCCCCGCCTACAATGCCGGGATAATTCATCATTTCCGCTAGCCCCTGCACTCTGGGATGCTCAAAAAAGGAATCAATGGCTCGATAATCCAGATTCGCTCCAGCCTCGTCCAAAGGCGTAGCCGGTACGCAGCTTGGAATCATAAAACGTACGTCTATCGGAAGTCCCTGGGTGGCTTGCAGCATATAATCGATCCCGTCCGCACCCATGACATTGGCAATTTCATGTGGATCTGTAATGACCGTGGTCGTACCGTGGGGCAGTACCGCCCGGGCGAACTCCTTGGGAGACACCAGAGCGCTTTCCAAATGAATGTGCGCGTCCAAAAAACCGGGGCAGACAATTTTTCCGGTCATATCCGCTTCCTCGGTTCCTTGGTAGCTGCCCAAGCCCACAATCAGACCTTCTGCCACGGCGATATCCGCTGTACGCAGTTCTCCGGAAAAAACATTTACATAAGCAGCGTTTTTGAGCACCAAGTCGGCTGGTTCCCTGCCCGCCGCGACGGAAATGATACGCTGCTTTTTTTGCAGCTTCCTGTTAATCTTTCCCGTATAGCTTTCCATGTAATTGCCCATATAGCAGCTCCCTTCCAAATTATATTGTCGATTATCATACCATAGCGAAGCAGCGAAAGCAACAGGAAAAATGGCACAAAATTTCCTTAAAAAATTCTACATGCCAGAAGTAAGCCTGCGGCAGACCTCCGCCGCGTCCGGGCAGCCGTTGTGTATATGCAGATCAAAAGGCTCCTTATCAAAGCAGCCGTGTTTTTTCTCCAGCATGGCAGCTACCGGCGCGGGAAGCTTTCCGCCCATACGCGCTGCAAACCGCTCTTGAATCAACGCCAGATCCGCTGTCACCAAAATACGGACAGCTCCCTCCGGCAGCAGGGATAGCTGCTCTTTTTCCGCAATCAAATAAAGTATAGTTTCTCCATCAACCGCTGCTTTCAGCTTTTCTTGAAACAGCTTTTTCGCTTCCCCTTCGTTTTTCGCCAACCGCAGGTAATCCTTCCCACTGAAAATCTGCGCGCCGTATGCCTCTTTTAGGGCGTTTGCCAGAGTTGTTTTGCCTACGCAGCTTTCACCAATCAGCGTGAGTAACATTTCTTATTCCCTCCTAACTGGTTCAAATTAACCGGATTAAATCAATTTCCATTAGAGAATATCAATTAATATAGACCGAAGGGGTTGCCTCCTTTTCGGAGACACCCCCTTCTTTTCGTTGCACAATCTTACGATCTGCAATTGTTTGGCATCGCGAGCAATTTAGTTCTTTCCGCCAATTGCAAAGGGATCCTGATTATCGTAGGACCAATCGCCGCCTTCTTCACCGGCGCCGCCGCCGATGTCCATGGGAGTGATCCAGCTATCTTTCTTGTTCAGAAACTTCATCATTTTTTCTTCCTTTCTTTTGAATTATTTATTCCAACCCAGTCACATTGGAGTTTGCCTCCAAAAGCTTCTGAGCAGTGGAACCATATACGATGGTACCGTCCAGAGTGGTGTAGTAAGCACGGGCGGAAACCGTCTTGCCTACGGGCATGTTGGTAACTAGCGCGTAGGAGATATAGCCGTCGGTACCGTCCTTGTACACACCGCCAAGACCCCCGTTGAAATCATTGGCTGTCTTGGGTGCGTTTGCGCTGAAGGGCGCTACGCTGATCCAGGCGTAAATGGTGGTCTTTTCCAGCTTTGCTACGTTCAGGCCATCAATTTTGCCGCCGATGACGAGATTTTCATCGCTGGCAGACTTAGCGGTGGAGAGAACAAAGCCATAGTTGGCAAAAAGGTCGGCAGGAACGGTAGAGAGGGCGAACACCTTGGTGGCGCGGGAAGCATTGCTGGTGTAAGCAATGGTGGTATCCAAATAACCAGCATTCACATAGTAAGCATACAAGGTGTTGCCAATGGCAAGATCCTCCTGAGACGCTACATTGGCAGCCCAGTTGTCAAGGCCGTTCTGGGGTTCGGTGAACCAGCCGGCGAAGGCGTAGGTTACGCCGTCAACAGTCTTGCTAAGACAATCCAGAGAGGCTGCCAGTTCTTTGAGCGCTGCGCCTTCCAGCTCGTCCCCAGAGAGAACCGCAATCTGCTCTCCCGTAAGGCCGTCTACAACTTGCAGTCCCTTTTGCGCAAAGGTCACTTCCAGTTCTTCCGCGCCGCCAGCCACATCGTTCACTTCTTCATAGTTGACTGTAACAACGCTGTTAACAGCCTCATTCACACGGAAGGTCAAAGTAACAACTGCGCTTTCCAGTTCGTCAAGACCCGCATAGGCAAAGCGCACACAGCCTGCTTCATTGGTATTTGCGGAAGTATAGGAAGCTGCGTCGGCGACAGAAAGAAGCGTCAGCTTTTCCGCGTCATAGTTTACAACCATTTGACCGTTTTGGGTTGCTGCCCCATGACCGGAAGCATCCTTGGGCGCAAGGGTTACGGTAACGGTGTTTTCGTCTTCCACAGTGATTTCAGACAAGGGCAACGCCGTTTCCCGTTTTGCGGTTTGCTTTTCCGCAATTGCGCTGTTCAGACTACCGGATGCTTCCTGCGCCTTATCTGTGCTTTCCGCCTGCAAGCTGGGTACAGCGGCGGATAGCGCCGTGGAGCAAACAGACTCACTGGCTTCCCGCACTTCAAAACGCCCAGCAGACGCAATGTCCGCCGCGGAGTACAAACCGGAAATCGCCTTTGCGCCGGGTACGTTACCAATTTTCGCACCGCGCAGATCAGCGTCGGTCAGGTCAATGTAGAACAGTTCCGCTTTGTTGTCGGAATAGCCCACAATCAGCCCTTCGTTGCCGCCGCCAGCCATATAAGTCATGGTGAGCGCGGTCATATCCGCAAACTGCAAATTGGTCTTGCCCACTACGCCGTAAGCCAGCTTATAGTCCAGAGGCTCCACCGCCGTGGGATCATAGGTAACAAAAATCACAATGGTATACACCGTACCGTCCGCGCCAAGCGCCAGATACTCCTGGGCGGGATACTCTGTGCCTTCGTGGGTATAGGTGATATTGCCGGCATAGGCAATGGCCGCCAGATCCCGGAACTGATTGCTCATGGACCAGCCGGTAATCTTGCCTTCCGTGTAGTCCTTCAGGAAATAGATACCCTGATTGTGAGCAAGAAACAGAGGCATATCAAAAGCCATCAGTTCAACCACTTCGCCGCCCTCATCCGTGTACTGAAGCTGCATGGCTGGCGCGGTAGTCACATCGTGGAACGTGTAGTTCGCCGCAATGCTGGTACCGAAAATCTCCAGATAATTTCTATCAGGATCCACCATGTACAAACTGCCGTCGCTGCGGAAGTTGGAATCAGAACCGAAAATCTTTCCGTTATGGGCGCCGGCGCCGGTAAAGGTCACATCAGAATGCGCAAGGGTCTCCGTCGTCATAGACAGCGTGCTGATGTTCGCCCACTGCGCGCCGCTGTCGGTGACTATCTGCGCACGAACTGTCGCGTCTACATCAACGCTTTCTTTGACGGTCACTTCGCAGGAAGCGGAAGCCGTTTCGCCGTTTTCATTGGTAGCGACGGAGGTTGCGGTAATGGTTGCCTTGCCGGGTGCAACCGCAATCACATAGCCGCTGGCGTCCACTGCGGCAACGGTGGGATCGCTGGAAGTCCACTGCACTTCCCCGCTGTAAGTGGTAGGCAGTACGCGGGCCTGCAAGGGGGTAATTTCCTTCACATAGGTGAGAAGCTGGGTCTGATCCAGACGAACGGTCAGTTCGCTGACTCTTTCATACTGGTACAAAGAGTGTACAGGGTTGTTATCCTTGCCAAAGGTGCCCAGCTTCGCCGTTTGCAGCTTCACAGGGTCGATGGCATACAGCTCCGTGGTATCGCCGCCCATGTACACGGATACCAACAGACAGCCAGTAGCTTCATCATAGATCATGGAAGCGTATTCGCCGTCCGTCACCTTGGATACGCCCTCAAGCTGCAAATCCACATGACCCAAATCGTTGCGTTCAATGCGGTAGCTTTCGCCCTCGTCAATGGTAAACACGATAAACTGCCACAGTTCGCCGCTTTCCGTCAGGACAAAGTAGTATTCCGCCGGATTGTCATAGTGCAAGGTGTAATCGTAAGCGCCAGTCTTTTCAAAGGCAATGACCGCCATGGGATCGTTTTCATAGGTGGGCAGGCTGAAGTAATTCAGCGTACCATCCCAAGGACGAATGAGTTCAAAGAAGGTACCATGCTGGCTGATCGCCGCCACATAGTCGAACAGGTAGTCGCCATATTCATGATGCGGCGCGCTGGCGGCGTCCGCCCAGATCCAGTCTGCCGCAATTTCGCCACAGTTTGTCACTTCAAAGCTGTCCGGATCAATGGCATACATCTGGCTGCCGTCATGGGCGTAGATTTTACCCTCATGGAGCACGCCGCCCATGAGTCCACTGGGCGCGGAAGCAATCTTCTGCCAGCTTTCCGGCGCGTCTGTGTTGGCGTCCATCCAGCTATCCACGGCGAAAGCGCTGAAGGACACGGTATCCAAAGCGTTTACCGTTACTCTGCAAGTCGCTTGCAGGTTGGGGGAAGCGTTGGTGGTAGCGGTAATCACAGTCTTACCCGCGCCGGTGGCGGTAATCACACCGTTGTCCACAGTGGCTACTGCCGGATCGGCGGTTGTCCAGGTAACGGACTTATCGCTGAGATTCCAAGGCAGAACCGTGGCGGCGAGGGCAACGTTGCTGCCCTTCAGCAAGGTCACGGAACCCGTGTTCAAAGTCAGGGCAGACGCGGTCTCGCTGGGGGGAATCTGCTCGCCGCTGCCGGTGGGCACGACATACAAGCCGGTTAAGCTCATGAAAATTCTGGAACCGTACTTAGGGTCGCGGTTGCCGGCGGAGGTAGAATTCACTCGTTCACCCTTGCCGGTTTGCGGATCAATGTACACAAGCTGATTGTCCGCGTTGCCTGCCGTGGAGCTTCTCACCGCAGTAGAGGCAAAAATCAGCTTTTTCAAATTGTTGTCCCAAGCCAAAGAACCGTTATACATATTGCGGTAGCCGATCTGGCCGGTCTGGGTATCGTCAATGGGGGTAAGGTCGGTCAAAGCGCCGGACTTTACGTCCTCCAGCGTCCAGGTAAACAGGAAGGCGTTATTCTGGTTGCCGTAGTTCACGCTGTAGAAATTGCCTTCATCGTCAATAGCAAGCCGGGTCAGGTTCTTATAGCTGGCGTCGGCGGGAGCTTTTTCATAAGTAACCGTCACCGTAAACGCCTGCGTCAGAGCACCAGTGCCAAGATCCACTGTGTAGAAAATGCCTCTGCTGCCAATGGCATACAGGGTCTTATTCTGGCGGTTGTAAGCAAGGTCGGTGATACCCGCGGAAGTACCGATGTTGCCAACGCGCTGGCAGTCCGCCCATTCGCCCTGTTCAGCCAGATAAATCCAGCCGTCCGCGCCTACAATGTAAACATAGCCGTTGACGTATTCCGCCGCGAGAACCTCGCAAGGCATAGCATCCAGACTTTCCATGCCGCCGAACTCGCTGATGGTGTAGTAATATACGCTGTCCGGGTCGAACTGCACACAGCGCGGACCCTTGCCGCCTACATAATTACAGCTTGTAAAGCCATAAATGTTGCCGGTATAGTTTTCCGGTTCTCCGCCGTAGTCCACCAGATAGGAGGTTTCATTGCCGGCATAGTCCGCAACCACCACCAGACAGGTCAGGCCAACGTTGGCGCCTTCCAGATTCAGCGTAGTGGTGCTGGTTTCGCCGGCCTCGGTCTGCTCCGGCAGCGCCTGGGCATAGACCTTGCTGGTCTTTTTGTGGCGTACCTGTACGGAAGCGACGTACTGGTTGTCGCTGGCGGTTACAATCAGGTTGCCCCGCTCGTCTTTTACAATAGAGGAAATCTCAGGCGCGGTGTCGTCCACCGTCAGCGTAGTGCGCATCACAGCGCCGCTGCCCAGCTTGCCGCCGGCATACAGTTCCTTCACGTTCTCGGCAGTCATGAGAGCGCCCTTCTCGTAATACTCCGGCACGGCCACATAGCATACCGTGATAGAGTCGCCTTCTTCCACGCCCAAGGTGGAAACGCGCTTATCCAAAATGTAGTTGGCGGTGGTACGCAGCCACATGGGCGTAGCGGCGGAGCTTGCGTAATACGCGCCGAAGTTCTGGGTGGAAACAGGGCCTTCATACAAAACGTTCCCCTGCTCATCCGTGATAAAGGCCAAAACCGCAGCGGCATTTCGAATCAGAGTCGCAGAATACTGATAAATCTTATCCGCGCTGTTGACGGCAACCCGGTGGGCGGGATAGGAAGCCTCCACCAGATAAGGGTTGCCGGTGACATAGGTATTGGTAGTCTCGCCACTGCGGCGGATAATCAGATTGTTGGTATTCACCGCGCCGGAATAGGGCTTCGTGGTATCGCCGTAGAGCTTGCCGGTGTAAGAGTTCTTCTCAAACATGGAAGGATCGGACCAGTTGCCATAGAAACCGTAAACAGGGATGGAATGGCTGGTGCCTTCCACGCCTTCCGCAGTGGGAAGCTGCTTGGCAAATACGTAGCCTTCCACATACGCACCCTTTTCATATTGGGCATTCAGCTCTGTTTTCTGCGCCTCGGTCAAGGTCAGGGTAACTTCCACGTCTACCTTGCCGCTGGCGGGCAGCGTCACAAGGCCGGCGTTCAGCTTCTGAAGGAACAGCCTTGCGTCATAAGAAGTGATTTTGCCGTCGCCGCTGAGATCGGCAAGCTGGGCATTGGACAATTCGGCGCGAATGCCGGTGACATAGTCCAAAATCGCCTGCACGTCGGCGGTATTCACAAGACCGTCGCCGTTGAAATCCATCTGCAAAATCGCCGCGTCCAGCTCCACCGGTACGCCGTCTACCGTCCAATTTGCGCCAAAGAGCAAGGAAGCCGTGTCGGTATCCAGCCAGGTTTCGCCGTTTTCGGTGAACAGTCCTTGGGTGAATAACTCCGCAGACAGCATATACTGCTGGGCGTTCTCAGTGAGATTGCGCAGAGCAAAGCCGAAGGTATAGCTGCCGTCCCGCTTAGGGTCGTCTCCCAGCTCCGCCTTCACCTTGCCGTCTTTCCAGGAGGCAGTAGCGTTTTCCTGCATCTGGATATAAGACTGGGCGGAAACCGCCGCGCCCACATTGGCAAGACCCGCGCCCTGCCGCAGGACGGAATAGTAATTGCCTGTCTCCGCATTCATAATCGGAGCGGCTGTGGACATCAAAAGACTTTGAGAAAGCGCGCGAACTGTCAGGTCGCTGTTTTCCCCAAGGCCGGTTTCTTCCAACCATTGGGCAACCAGCGCGCCCATGCCCGCCACCTGAGGCGCGGCCATGGAAGTACCGGACATACTTTCATAAGCCGTACCGCCCGTCACCGCGCCGTTGACGGAGTAGATATTGCCGCCGGGAGCAGTGATTTCCGGCTTCAGCTCCAAGCTTCCGGGGCCGCCCCAGCTGGAAAAATCACTGATTACATAATCGTTAGAAGCGCCGGGCTTTACAGCCACATTGCCGCCTACTGTCAGCTTGCCCTCGTAGTACAAGGGTTTGCCGTTTTCTCCCATAACCGGAGTTGCAGCCGCCTTCATCAGCGCGGCGTCCGCCTGGGTAATGGCGGCGCAGGGTGCGGTCTTTGTGTAGTCCGCCAGATTCATGCTAATGGTGCCTGTGGTATTATTGTAAACCACTGTGGCAACCGCGCCATTGGCCACCGCGTTTTCCGCCTTTAAAGAAAACGCAATGGAGCCTCTGGAGCAAACGGCAATTTTGCCCTCCAGCGCTTCGCCGATTGCAGCAAATTCTTCCTCTGTGCCAAAGCCGTCGATGAAGATATAAGCATAGTCCCCCGCGATGGTACGCATCGGTTCATTCTTATAGTCAGTCTCCGTGATAAAGAGCAGTTCGTCGCCTACCTTCAAATAATCGCCGGTTGCGCCAACGTTATCCACAGAAGCAACCGCCAGAGAATTGGTAAAGGTTGCAGGAGAACCGCCGGACTGCATACTAATATCGTCACCATACAGATAGCCTGGCATATCATGCAAGCCATCTTCCGACCAGTGACCGGCGTTGCCTGCGGAAATCGTCACAACGGTATCACTCTTCACCAGATTTTCCATGACGCTCTGGTAAGCGGCGCTGCGGCTGAAGCCGGGGTTGCCGGAACCAAGAGACAAATTGATGGTATCCGCGCCGAGAACAATCGCATCCTCGATGGCGATCATATAATCGGAGTCATAGGCGCCACCGTTGATGCCGAACACCTTCATGGTAAGAATCTGCGCGTCAGGGGCGACGCCCTGGGTATAGACCTTCTCCAGCGCAGGCGCAAAAGTGCCGTCACCATTGGGAATATAGCGGTTGGCGGCGGCAATGCCCGCCACATGAGAGCCATGCTCCGTCTGCGTGTCGGTATCATGGGTTACATTTAGGTTTTCATCTACGTAGTTAAAGGCAAAAGCCAGCTTATCGCTCAGGAACAGATCTTTGGCCGTCCAGCCCTTGCGCAAAAGCATGGTGCAGATATTAAGCTGCTCCATCTTGTCTGCAATTTCCGCGATATCCAACAGATCCAGACTGTCTTTATAATCCTCCAAAGACATATTTTTGGTTTCCGCCAGTTTGGACAAGGCGTATGTAAAAGCGCCGTCATCAAAGCTCTGATGATCTGTATCCGTGCCGGTATCAATAATCGCAATCCGCCTGCCTGCGCCGGTATAGCCGGCAGCGTAAGCGGCGTTGGTACCGATCATACTGGAAGATGTGGACATATTGGGCGCATCCGCCGGCTTGTCCGCCGTCACGCAAGGCTCGTACCGGGTTTCCAGCACAACCTCCGCAACGCCAGGCACCGCCGCAATCTCAGCCAGACTGCCGTACGGAACCCAAGCAGAAATCATATTGGCCGCCAGCGTCAAATTCCAGACCACGTCCAGAGGCTGGCCGACTGTTTTTTCAATCTGCGCCGTTACTCGGTTCTGCTCCGCCAGCAGATTTTTCCGGTAAGACATGGCTTGGGCGTTTTCCGCCACGTTTACCGTGGAGAAGCCCGCTTCCAGGGTTGCTTCCTGCTTCAGAACAATGGATACGCGAACAAGGTCTGAAGCCTGATAGATAGATTGTTCTGCTTCCTCTTCGTAGGCTGCGTCCATGCGGCCCGCTCCGGGGAATTCGTTGTCCACTTTCCAAAAGTTCAGCCCGGCATTCGCCGCGTTTACAGCGCCAACCGGCGTCATAAACCCACAAAGAATCGCCACAACCAACAAAATGGAAAGCAGACGGGTTCCCAGATGTTTTCTCATTAGAACTTCTCCTCTGCTTTCAAAATTTGAACTGTAAGATATTACAATTCATTGTTAAATATTTTAGCACTTTAGCTGTTCAATAGCAATCAAAAATTTAAGGGTTATTCCATTTTTAGTCATAAAGCTACAAAATGTGACAAAACACGCCCATTCCTTATGAATTTTTATTCATAAGGAATGGGCGTCTCCAATTAATCAACTTTCGGCAGGCCGGAAAGCCCCTGGGCAAGTTCCTGGTCTGTGGGGATGGAATCGGTCATCTTTCCATCGTGGAAGGCTTCGTAGGCATACATATCAAAGTAGCCCGTGCCTGTAAGCCCAAACACAATGGTCTTTTCCTCCCCGGTTTCCTTGCAGCGAATCGCCTCGTCCATAGCGGCGCGGATGGCATGACTGCTTTCCGGGGCGGGCAAAATTCCCTCCACTCTGGCAAATTCCTCCGCCGCCTGAAACACGGAAAGCTGATCCACCGCTACCGCTTCCATAAGGCCGTCGTGGTAAAGCTGACTGAGGGTGGTGCTCATGCCGTGGAACCGCAGTCCGCCGGCATGGTTGGGAGAAGGGATAAATCCGCTGCCTAATGTGTACATCTTGGCGAGGGGACAAATCATGCCAGTGTCGCAGAAATCATAGGCGTATTTGCCTCTTGTAAAGCTGGGGCAGGAAGCAGGCTCTACCGCGATAATGCGGTAATCCGCCTCACCCCGGAGTTTTTCCCCCATAAACGGCGCGATAAGACCGCCCAAATTGCTGCCGCCGCCGGCGCAGCCGATGACAATATCCGCTTTCACGCCATATTTATCCAGCGCAGCTTTCGTTTCCAAACCAATTACAGATTGATGCAAAAGCACCTGATTGAGAACGCTGCCCAGCACATAGCGGTAGCTGGGATCCAACGCGGCAACCTCCACCGCTTCGGAAATGGCGCAGCCCAAGCTGCCGGTGGTGCCGGGATGCTCCTGCAATATCTTCCGTCCAACCGCCGTCTGCATAGAAGGTGACGGCGTAACCTCCGCGCCGTAGGTTCGCATCACCTCCCGGCGGAAGGGCTTTTGCTCATAGGAAACCTTTACCATGAACACCTTACAGTCCAGACCAAAGTATGCGCAAGCCATGGACAAGGCGGTGCCCCACTGCCCCGCGCCGGTTTCCGTGGTAACGCCTTTCAGACCCTGCTTTTTGGCGTAATACGCCTGGGCAATGGCGGAGTTCAGCTTGTGGCTGCCGCTGGTGTTGTTGCCTTCAAACTTGTAATAGATTTTGGCGGGCGTTTGCAGGTGTTTTTCCAGATTGTACGCCCGTACCAGCGGAGAAGGCCGGAAGGTCTTATAGTAATCATGTATTTCCTGGGGAATGGCGATATATGCCGTTGTATCGTCCAGTTCCTGCGCCGCCAGTTCCTTGCAGAACACCGTGCTGAGTTCCTCAGCAGTAAGCGGCTGCAAAGTCGCAGGATGCAGCAGAGGCGCAGGTTTGTTTTTCATGTCGGCTCGAAGATTGTACCATGCTTTTGGCATTTCCGCCTCATCTAAATAAATTTTGTAGGGAATGTTTTTCATGTTTCTTGACTCCTTTTTACTTTATTTTGTTCGAGGCAAAAAACAAAGCCCTTGCCTCTGCAAATGCAGGGACAAGAGCAAAAACTCCTGCGGTACCACCCGGCTTGACGCTTTACGCATCCACTTCAGCGCACCAACATGCGCCGGCTTTTCTGATAACGGGCAGCCATCCCCGTCTTGCCTACTTGGTTTCCCGTTCAACTCGCCCTCCCAAGTCCATTCATTCTGCGGTAAGGCGCCACAATTCCACCACCTGCGGCTCTCTTTGACCGTCCCGTTCAAAACTACTACTCTTGTTCATTGGTTTAAGACAGCATATCACAAAAAAAACTGTCTGTCAAGACTTTTTTATCCACTGCTGCAATCGGCAAATTCCCCTATTTTCTCTAAAAAACTGCCCGTCCGGCGTTTTGGTGGAACACCAGAACAGGCAGTGCGGAAAACGGTCGCAACGATAAAGATTGTTTATCAACGTTTTCCGCACTGCTATGGTATCACAATGGCCAAAAATTGTCAAACAAAGAAAACCGCAGGGCAGATTGAAATTCTGCCCCGCGGCACATAAACGCGCTATTGCGCCTGGGGCTCAGCGCTGCCTGTCAAAATCGCCTCATCCTCCACCGCGCCAGTCATCAGCGCAAGGAAACGCAGGTGCCGATCCCGAATACGGAGCATCAGCGCCGCCGCAAGCAAAAGCAGCGGGCAGCACAAAAGCACGGTCCTTTCCGCCAGGTGAGAGGAAACAACGCTGCCCAAAGTCGCGCCAAGAAGGAAAAACAAAATTACAACATAATAAACCTTCGCCTTGTGCAGCTTGGTTTCGTCCCTGGTTTTCCACCAGTAGTAGAAATTCTCCGTACCGCTGCGCAAATTACCGATGCACATGGTCGTAGCGTAGGAATTGCCCTCCAGCTCCCGGAAAGACTGCACCTGCATGGCGCACGCCAGACTCACCAGCACATTGGCCAGCCAGTTGAGCTGCTGAGGCAAAAAGCCCACCACAGCCAAAATGACAACCTCCGCCAAAAGCACACCATGCCGCCAATGTAGGGCGATGCCCCGCACCTTAAAGCGGTTGTGAATCTGCTCCGTGAGAAGGATTCCCACAACAAAAGCAAGAACTGGCAGCAAATATCGCAGTGCTGTACCCCACTGGCCTTCTGCGGCGCTTTGCCCCAAAAGGATAATATTCCCCGTCTGCGCGTTCGCATAGACCTTATCCCGGATGTTATAGGTATAGGCGTCCTGCAAACCGCCGGATATGCTGAGCAAGCTGCCCACAAGCAGAGAATCCGACGCCTGCTTGGCTCTGTACTTTTTTTCCACGAAAAGACCTCTCCTTTTAAGTCGCTCCTATCTTTTTCTTATAAATCCCGGTTCTGGGAATTATAGGTCGGCAGCAGCTTGGGGGAAACAACTTCTGTTGCAATCCCCGCCTCCTCCAGCATATGCTGGAAGCTTTTTACGTGTGACAGCGTCAGCTTCCCCACGGAAACGCTCTGGGATTTCGCCGCGGCGCTTTTGCCCGCGTCCCGGCCAAAGACAATAATATCCAAAAGGCTATTGCCCATGAGGCGGTTTCTGCCGTGAATGCCGCCGACAGCCTCCCCTGCTACAAACAGATTTTCCACGGTGCTCTGGCAGTTTGCGTCAATATCCAGACCGCCGTTTTGGTAGTGCAGCGTGGGGTAAATTAAAATCGGCTCTTTGCGAATGTCAATGCCGTATTTGCCGAACATTCTGAGCATGGCGGGAATCCGGCGTTCAATGGTGCCTTCGCCGTTTTTCAGTTCGATCATAGGGGTATCCAGCCAGACGCCCTGGCCTTCTGGGGTGGAAACGCCCATGCCCCGGTCGGAGCATTCCCGGATGATGGAAGCGGCGGACACGTCTCTGGTTTCCAGGGGGTTCATAAAGGCCACGCCTTCCCGGTTTACCAGCATCGCGCCCAGAGAGCGCACCTTTTCCGTGACCAGCGCGCCAAAAATCTGCTGCGGGAAGGCCGCGCCGGTGGGATGGTACTGCAAGGTGTCGGCGTACAGAAGCTTCGCCCCCGCCCGGTAGCCCAGCACAAGGCCGTCCGCCGTGGCGCCGTAGTGATTGGAGGTGGGGAAGCCCTGATAATGGAGCCGTCCCGCACCGCCGGTAGCGAGAATCACAGTCTTTGCCTTGGCAATGAGCAGTTCCCTGGTTTCCATGTTCATGAGCACCGCGCCGGCAGCTTTGCCGTTTTCATCCAGCAAAAGCTCAATGGCGGCGGTGAAATCCACCACCTGAATGGGCAAATTCAGCACTTCATCCCGGAGTGTTCGCATAATTTCCGCGCCGGAATAGTCCTTGGCCGCATGCATACGCTTCCGGGAGGTGCCGCCGCCGTGGGTGGTAATCATGGTGCCGTCTGTGGCTTTGTCAAACTCCACGCCCAGTTCGGACAGCCACGCGATGGCTTCCGGGGCTTTTGTCACCAGCTTGTAAAGCAGTTCCTTCTTCGCGGCAAAGTGACCGCCGCCGAAAGCGTCCAGAAAATGAACAGCGGGAGAATCGTTGGGCTTGTCGGCAGCCTGAATGCCGCCTTCCGCCATCATGGTGTTGGCGTCGCCCACCCGCAGCTTGGTAACGAGCAGTACGGAAGCCCCCGCCCGGTTGGCTTCGATGGCCGCCGCGCAGCCTGCGCCGCCGCCGCCAATGACCAAAACGTCGGTTTCATAGTCGACCTTGGAAAGATCCAGCTTCGCGCCTCTCAGCCGGGAATTTGCCTGCAAAAGCTTGTGCAGCTCCAGCGGCACCTTTTCCCCCGCGTTGGGTCCTACATTCAAAACCGCGAACTGATCTTCCCGATAGTCGGGATGGTAGGTTTTCAGAAGGGCGCTTTTTTCCTCGGCGGTCATGCGCCGGGGATCGGTGGCCATATTCGCGCTTCTGGCGGCTTCCACCTTGGCAATGGATGCTTGCATTTCCAGTGTATACATCTTGCTCCCCTCCTTATTTCTCAATCTCGCGGTTGTTGTAAAGCTCCTGCATTTCGGCAAGGGGCTTGCCCATCAGGGCTTCCAGAAGCTCCTGGAAATCGCCGTTTTCAATTTCCTTCACCCGGTCTTCCAGATGGCCGCACTTGGGGGCTAAATACTTGCCGTTGATCCGGCGGGCAAGCATAGCGACCTGGGGATGGGAAATTCCCGCCGGGCACCGGGCGGAACACACGCCGCACATGACGCAGTCAAAAGACTCCTCGGCACAGGCGGCAAAGTCCCCTCGCTGGGCATAGGCAATGTACTGCATGACGTTCAAGCCCTGGGTGCAGGACTTGGTGCAGGCATTGCAGCCAATACAGGCATAAATCTCAGGATAAAGCTGCATCATCACCGCCTGGGTAGGAGAAACCGTATTCATATCATAGACCTGCTTTACCAGCGGGAAGAAGGGCAGCGTCGCTACATACATGCCTTCTTCTACCTGGGTCTGGCAGGCAAGACAGGTTTTCAGTTCCTGCTTGCCGTGAATGCGGTAGATGGTCGCGCAGGCGCCGCAGAAGCCGTTCCGGCAGCCGCAGCCCCGCACAAGCTGATAACCGGCATATTCCATGGCGCGCATAATGGTTAAAGATGCGGGAACCTGATATTTTTTACCGAAAAAATAGACATTTACCATTTTTTCCATTGTAATACCTCCATCAATATTCGTCCGGCAGCTCGTCAAGCTGGTCGCAGCGGAATACCGGACCGTCCTTGCAGACGTATTTCGTGCCAATGTTGCACCGTCCGCATTTGCCAAGACCGCACTTCATTTTCAGCTCCATGGTGGTATACACCTGGGTCTTGTCAAAGCCCAGTTCCTGCAAAGCGGAAAGGGTAAATTTAATCATAATGGGAGGGCCGCAGATAATGGCGGTTTTGTGTACATCAAACCCCAGTTCTTTGACATAGTTCGGCACGAAACCCACATGACCGTCCCAGCCCTCCTGCTCCCGGTCGATGGTGAGGTGCACAGAAAGCCCCGGCTCCTTGCACCACTGCTCCATGATTTCCGGGTAATCCACCAGATCGTCCTTGGAGCGGGCGCCGTACACAATGTCTACCTGCCCGTAGTTTTCCCGGTTGTCCCGGACATAGTTAATCACAGAGCGCAGCGGCGCAAGGCCGATGCCGCCGGCGATAAAGAGCATATCCTGCCCACGGAAAGCGGTATCCACCGGGAAACCGTTGCCGTAAGGCCCACGCAGGGTAATCTGCTGCCCCGGCTCGATTTCATGGAGCCAGTTGGTGACGCAGCCGCACTTTTTTATGGAAAATTCCAGAAAATCCTGATTGGTAGGGGAAGAAGTAATGGAAAATAACGCCTCGCCAACGCCTGGCATGGACAGCATGGCGCACTGGCCGGGAATGTGGGTAAAGGGCTTTTTCCCGTCCAGTCCCACCACCCGGAAGGTTTTCACATCCGGGGTATCAATGCGCACATCCGTGACCTGCGCGATCATGGGAATCAGCGGCTCATTTCTCATTTTGGGCACCTCCCAGGGTTTTCATGACTTTGGCAATGTTCATATGGATGGGGCACTTCGCCACGCACCGTCCGCAGCCCACACAGGAGAAAAGCCCCTCGTTGTTGGCAGGATAGTATACCAGCTTGTGCATAAACCGCTGGCGGAACCGCTCTTTCTGGGTGGGTCTGGGCTGACCGGCAGACATCATGGTAAAATCGGAGTACATACAGCTATCCCAGCAGCGGAACCGCTGGACAGTATCCCCCGCTTTAAATTCTTTCACATCGTAGCACTGGCAGGTGGGGCACACAAAGGTGCAGGTGCCGCAGCCAATGCAGCTTTTGGCGAGAGTCTCCCACTCCGGGCGGTCAAACAAGGTCTTTGTTTTGTCCCCGCCGAAAGCTTCGGTGCTGAGCTGGTTCAGGGGCAGTCGATCCGCAATCCGGCGGATGGAAGTTTTTTCCGCTTCCACCGCCTCGTCCCCGGCTTCTTCCAATGCAATGCCTTCCAGCAGCGCTTCGCCCTTGGATGTCAGGGGCTGCAAAAACAGCGCATCCTCTGCAAAATAGCAGGAAACATCCCCGCCAGGCGCCGCCGGGTCGATGCCGAACACACCGCAAAAGCAGGTTTCCTCCGGCGCGCCGCAGGCAAGGGTCATGACAATGCCGTGGCTTCGCCGGGCGGCGTAGTAGCCGTCGGCAGGCTCGGACAAAAATACCTTGTCTAAAATTTCAAAGCTTTTGCAGTCGCAGCCCCGCACGCCGAACAAAATAAAATCTTCCTCCGGGGCTTTCCGCTCCCGCACCTGAATTTCCTTGCCGAAAACCTGAAAATCCACCAGATTTTCAATTTGCGGGAAGAAAAGATCCTTGGGGCTGCGGGCGGTGTTCAGCTTTTCGCTGAGGGTCATTCCCGCTTCATAGCGGGTAAACTGTGACTGCCCGGCGGCGTTGTCCGCCGGGATGTACAGCGCGGCTTTCGCTGCCAGCGCTTCAAAAAGAACGCTTAGGTTCTTTTTTTCGATTTTTTTCATCACCGGTTCCCCCTCTCATGGACAATGGAAGGTTCCGGGTCATTCTGCCGGAAATCCACCATAGGCGGTCTGGACTCCATGTCTGCGCCAGCCTGATAGGCGCCGTACAGTTCATTCATATCGGAAATCAGCTTCCGGTTCAGCAGATGCAGCGGAATGTGCTGCGGGCACACTCTGGAGCACTCGCCGCAGTCTGTGCAGCGCCCAGCCACATGGAACGCCCGGATAATATGGAACATATTTTCCTCGAAGCTACTCGCGGCGGCCTTGTTTTCCACGCCGGAGGCGGGATTGTCGAAAACACACTTTTCGCAGGAGCACGCGGGGCACACGTTCCGGCAGGCATTGCAGCGAATGCACCGGGAAAGCTCCCCGCGCCAGAAAGCAAAACGCTCCTCCGGGGTCATGGCTTCCAGCCTGCGCACCTCAGCAAAGCGGGAATCGTCGCTGTCTTCCCCATCTTCGCCAATCAGCTCATCATAAATGGCGAATTTTTTGGACTTGCACACCGCGCAGCGTTCCGCCAACGCATCGGCAACCGCCATAGTTTTTTCGCCGTAGAGGGTGTCAAGTACCAGTGTATCGCCGTTTTGCTTCACATCCAGCACACCCTTGATTCCAGCGGCGCGGATTTTTTCCATGTCGCACTTGCCCTCGCAGCCAACGCCCACGACATAGACGTTTTCCCGGTTGATCCGGTGCTCTTTTACAAGCTGCAAAAAAGAATAGCTGTCGCAAGGCTTCAAAAACGCGGCAATTTTTCCCGGCTTGCGGCTTTCCGCAATGAGATATTTGGAAAGATTCGCCCCGGCAAACACATTGTAACGGAAGTCCTTTTCCAACACTTCCACTGTTGTAAAGACCGCAGGGGTCAAATCGTAGAAGAACTCGCCGGCAGTCCAGCCCAGAACGCGTTCAACCTCGCCGCTTTCCAGAAGCTCCTTTGCCCTCTGGATCAGTCTTGCTTGCATCGTAAGTCCTCCAATCGCTTGTTTTCGCCCAGAGCCGTCACCGTAGCCACAAAATCGTTCATCACGGCGGCGAACTTCGCGCCTTCGGCGGCGGATACCCATTCCACTCTGGTGCGCTCTTTTTCAATGCCCAGATAGTCCAAAAGAGAAAACAGCAGCGTCATGCGGCGGCGGGCATAGTAGTTGCCGGTGGTGTAGTGGCAGTCGCCGGGATGGCAGCCGCAAAGAATCACGCCGTCCGCTCCACGCTGAAACGCCCGCAAAATAAACATGGGATTCAGGCGGCAGGAGCAGGGAATGCGGATAATTTTCACATTGGCGGGATAATTCAGCCGGTTGGTGCCGGAAAGATCCGCGCCGGCATAGGAGCACCAGTTGCAGCAAAACGCCACAATGGTGGGCTTCCAGCTTTCATTTACTTGCATATGGCATCCACCTCCGCCATGATTTGTTGATTGGAGAAGCCCAGAAGATCCATCGCCCCGGAAGGACAGGCCACGGTACACGCGCCGCAGCCCTGGCACACCGCAGGATTCACCTGCGCCACCCGGCGCAGAAGCATCGTGCGGTTGGGGCCTCTAAATTCTTTATCCTCATAGTGAATCGCGCCGTAGGGACACACCTTTTCGCAGGCGGAGCAGCCGTTGCACATCAATTCGTCAGGCCGCGCCACACAGGGGTTGCAGGTCATATGGTCTTTCGCCAGCAGGCCGATGACCTTGGCGGCGGCGGCGCTGGCCTGGGCAACCGTTTCCGGGATGTCCTTGGGTCCCTGGCACGCGCCGGACAGGAAAATACCCGCCGTGGGGCTTTCCACAGGACGCAGCTTGGGATGGGCTTCCGTGAAGAAATCGTTGGTATCCATAGACGCGGTAAGCATGGTTGCCAACGGACGGGCAGACTTGTCCGGCTCAATGGCAGCGGCCAGCACCACCATATCCGCGTCAATATGAAGCTGGCGGTTTTCCAGCAGGTCGGAGGCCTGCACCTTCAGCTTGCCGTTTTCCGGCACGACCTTGCCTACCATACCTTTGATATAGTGCACGCCGTATTCTTCCACCGCCCGGCGGTAAAATTCGTCAAAATTCTTGCCGGGGGTACGCACGTCAATGTAAAAGACATAAACTTCGGTATCCGGGTATTTTTCCCGGCAGAGCATGGCGTGCTTGGCGGTGTACATACAGCAGATTTTGGAGCAATAGCTCTTGCCTCTGGTATCCCCGTCACACCGGGAACCCACACACTGGACAAAGACCAGGGTATGAGGATGGGTCTTATCGGAAGGCCGGAGCAGCGTGCCGCCGGTGGGACCTGCGGCGTTCATCAGCCGCTCAAATTCCAAAGACGTTACAACGTCGGGGCTTTGCTTGTAGGCAAATTCGCCGTAAGGCTCCACGTTGATGGGTTCAAAGCCGGTGGCTACTACGATCGCGCCGTATTCTCTGGTCACAAGCTCGTCTTGCTGCTTGTAATCGATGGCGCCGGCGGTGCAGACCTTGGAGCAAACGCCGCACTTGCCGGTTTTCAGCATGGTACAGTAGTCCGCGTCGATGGTCGCAATCTTGGGCACCGCCTGGGCAAAGGGTATGTAAATGGCGCGGCGGTTGTCCAGCCCCAGATTAAATTCGTTGGGCGCCTTTTTCTGGGGGCACTTTTCCGTACACAGCCCACAGCCGGTGCAAAGGTCGGGATTCACATACCGGGCTTTTTTCCGAATGGTTACGGTGAAGTTGCCCACAAAGCCCTGCACCTTTTCCACTTCGGCGTAGGCGAAAATATCGATATTTTCATTTTGCGCGGCGTCCACCATTTTGGGGGTCAAAATACACGCGGCGCAGTCCAGCGTGGGGAAGGTTTTGTCAATCTGGGTCATTTTGCCGCCGATGGTGGGCTTTTTCTCCACAATATCCACGGCGAATCCCGCGTCGGCAATGTCCAGCGCCGTCTGAATACCGGCGATACCGCCGCCAATCACCAGCGCCCGCTTGGTCACAGGGCTTTGCCCGGCGGTGAGCGGCGCGTTCAGGTGCACCTTGGCAATGGCGGCTCTGCCCAAAATCACAGCCTTTTCCGTGGCCTGTTCCTTATCCTTATGAATCCAGGAGCACTGCTCCCGGATGTTGGCAATTTCCAGCATGTAGGGGTTCAGGCCGGCCTTTTGCACCGTCTTGCGGAAGGTGGCCTCGTGCATTCTGGGAGAGCAGGAGCAAATGACCACGCCGGTAAGCCCGTGCTCTTTGATTGCGTCAATAATGAGGTTTTGTCCCGCTTCCGAGCACATATATTGATAATCGGTGGAAAATACCACGCCCGGCTCCTTGGCAAGCACTTGGGCGACCTTTTCCACGTCTACCGTTGCGGCAATGTTGGAGCCGCACCAGCATACAAATACGCCAATTCTCTGCATCTTCCCTCACCTCACCTTGTGAATTTCCGCAAGGCGCTCACCAGCGCCTGCTGCGGCAGATCGCCATCCAGCCGGGCGGGAATGTCGTCCGGCAGAAGATAGTTGCCGCCCTGCTGCCGGGTGACAAGCTGCCTGGCCGCTTCCACCAGCTTCCCTGGCTCCACCCCTCTGGGGCACCGCTCCACACAGGCCATGCAGGACAGACAGTTCCAGATTGCCTTGGACTCCATGAGTTCTTCAATGGCGTCCCGCTCAATCATGGCCACAAACTGATGGGGATGGTACTCCATTTCCTCATAGGCCGGGCAGGTTGCGGAGCATTTTCCGCACTTCATGCATTTTCTGGGGTTAATTCCGGTAATTTCCCGGATTTTTTCACTCATTTTTTTCTGTTCCATAGCCGCTCCTTACTCCACGCCCAGGGCTTTCGCCAGAAGCTTTGTAAAATAGTAGGTGGGCACGCCGCCGTCCGTTTTCTGCAAGTTGTACTGGCAGAGAGGGCAGGCGGTAATCAGGCAGTCCGCTCCCCGTGCGCTTGCGCTATGTAACACCGCTTCCGCCTTTTTCTGGGCAAAGGCAGGATTGGTGACGGTCTGATAGCCGCCGCAGCATTCGTTGCGCATGGCGTAGACCACAGGCTTTGCGCCAAGAGCCTCCAGCAGCTTTTCCATGACCTCCGGGTTCTCCGGGTCATCCAGTCCCATTTGCTTGCCGGGGCGCAGAAGCATACAGCCGTAGTAAGCGCCCACCGCTTCCCCATTAAGGGGATTTTGCACCGCCGCTTTGATTTTATCAAAGCCAATGTCGTCTCGCAGCAGCTCCAGATAATGAATCACTCTGGTTTCACCGCCGTAGGGCTGCTCCAGTTCCAGATAGCGGTTCACCTTGTCCCGGAAATTCCCGTCGGTTTTGAGATCCTCGTTGGTGCGCTTCAAAACATGGTGGCAGGCGGAGCAGACAGTCACCAGCGTTTGCCCTTTGTCTCTGGCGGCAACCAACGCCCGCACAGCGGAAAGCCGGGTGGCGATTTCATCTTTCACCTGAGGATACACGCCGCCGCAGCACTGCCATTGGGGCAGTTCCTCCAGGGTTACGCCCAGGGATTCAGCGCACCGTCTGGCAGCAATATCCAGCTCTTTGGCCTTGGTTTTCAGGGTGCAGCCGGGATAATAGCTGTAAATCATCGTTTTCCCTCCTGTTTTCTGGGAATTAAACCATTTCCTCTGGGTGGAACACCTCGTCAAAACGCTCGGCAGTCAAAAAGCCCAGCGCCACACAGGCTTCCTTCAGGGAAATGTTTTCTTTATATGCTTTTTTTGCGGTTTTCGCCGCGTTCTCGTAGCCGATGTAGGGATTCAGCGCCGTCACCAGCATCAAGGAATTGTGCAGGTTGTGCGCCATCTTCTCCCGATTGGCGCGAATGCCGGAAACGCAGTTTTTCTCAAAAGACACCATGCAGTCTCCCAGCAGCCGGGCGGATTGCAGGAAATTGTAAATGCAAACAGGCATAAAGACGTTCAGTTCAAAGTTGCCCTGGGACGCCGCCATGCTCACGGCCACATCGTTGCCCATCACCTGCACCGCAACCATAGTCACAGCCTCGCACTGGGTGGGATTCACCTTGCCGGGCATGATGGAAGAACCCGGTTCATTTTCGGGAATGAAAATTTCCCCAAGGCCGTCTCTGGGGCCGGATGCCAGCCAGCGCACGTCGTTGGCGATTTTCATAAGGTCGGCCGCCAGCGCCTTCAGCGCGCCGTGGGCAAAGACCAGTTCATCCTTGGAGGTCAGGGCGTGGAACTTGTTTCCGGCGGTTACAAAGCTTCTGCCGGTTATGGCGGAAACCTGCTTTGCCACCTCGCAGTCAAAGCCCTTGGGGGCGTTCAGGCCGGTGCCTACCGCCGTGCCGCCCAAAGCCAGCTCGCAAAGGGGCTGGATGCTCATTTCGATGAGCTGGCGATCCCGCTCCAAGCTGGCGCGCCAGCCGGAAATTTCCTGACTGAAGGTAATGGGAGTGGCATCCTGCAAATGAGTTCTGCCGGATTTTACAATCCCCTCGTTTTCCTTTTCCAGACGCAAAAGCGTCTCAATGAAAGCGTTCAGGGCAGGCAGCACCCGCTCCTCCAGCGCCTCCACCGCCGCGATGTGCATGGCGGTGGGGAAGGTATCGTTGGAGGACTGAGACATATTGATGTCATCATTAGGGTGCAGCAGCTTTTTGCCTGCCAGCTCGTTGCCCCGGTTGGCAATGACCTCGTTGGCGTTCATGTTGGACTGGGTGCCGGAGCCGGTCTGCCACACCACCAAGGGAAAATGCTCGTTCAATGCGCCGGAAATCACCTCGTCGCAGGCAACGGAGATGGCGGCAAGCTTTTCCGCCGTCATTTTTTCCGGGCGCAAAGCGTGGTTGGCCTTGGCCGCCGCCTTTTTCAGCACGCCGAAGGCTCTGGTAATTTCCCGCGGCATGGTCTCAAGACCTACGCCGATTTTAAAATTCTCATGACTGCGCTGGGTCTGCGCCCCCCAGTATTTCTCCGCCGGGACGCGAACCTCGCCCATGGAGTCGTGTTCAATACGGTATTCCAACTGCGCGCCCTCCTTAAAGCTGGATGCTGGCAATGGTTTCTTTCAGCTTGCTGGCGCTGTAGCGCAGCTTTTCCAGTTCTTCCTCTGTGAGGTCGTTGCGGATCTTACCGCGAACGCCGGTATCGTCCACAATGCAAAGCACGCTCAGGCACACGTCGTCAATGCCGTACTCGCCGTTCATCATGGTGGAAACGGTCAGAGCCGTGCCCGCGCCGGAGAAAATGCACTTGACAATGTGGCATACGGAAAGAGCGATGGCATAGAAGGTCGCGCCCTTGGCCTTAATTACAACGCCGCCAGAGGTCTGCACCTTCTTTACAAAATCGTCGTACTGGCCGTCCCAGGCGATCTTGTCGCCGTCGGGCGCGTGCTGCCGGTACACGGAAATGTGATTGTTGGAAATGGTGGCCAGGGACCAGGGCACAAAGGAAGAGTCGCCGTGCTCGCCGTACACATGAGCGTGGACGTTCTTGGGGCTGATGTGGAATTCCTTGGCAAGCTCCGCCTGCAAGCGGGCGGTATCCAGCACCGTGCCGGAGCCGATGATGCGATTGGCGGGAATGCCGGAAATCTTATGGAATACATAAGTCATCACGTCTACGGGGTTAGACACCATGATATAGATTGCATCAGGGGCATACTTTACAATATTGGGGGTAATTTCCTTCAGGACGTCAACATTGACCTGTGCCAATTCCAATCGGCTCTGACCGGGTTTTCTGGCCACGCCGGAGGTAATAATCACAACGGAAGATCCCGCCGCGTCGGCATACTTGCCAGGGCGGACAATTGCCGGGGAGCAGAAGGAAACGCCTTGGTAAATATCCATTGCTTCGCCAAATGCCTTTTGCTCGTTTACATCAATGAGCACGATTTCGGTTGCAATATTCATTGCCACCATGTCGTTTGCAATGCTCGCGCCAACGCTGCCGGCGCCAATGATCGTAACCTTATTACCCATAATCACAATCTCCTTATTATAATATAATTTTCTGAACGGAACTCACTATCAGTAACAAAATACCGATAATTTGTTATCGATTATATTCTAACAGAAAAAAGCCGTAAATGCAACCCCCAATTCTTTTCATTGGTGCAAAATTCACGAAAAAACAGCAATAACTTTGTCCAATGCTACTACATTCTTTTTTGGTCTAACCCTCCCAAAACATACAAATATGCATCATATTTTATAAATATACCTATTGTACGGCAATCACAACGGAAAAGGTTCTATTTCCTTTCGTTTGATTATACAGGAAAAAAGCCAACTCCCCTCCACTTTTTGGATTTAAATGAAAAAATATGCACAGTAATTAAAAACTGTTTTACAACGCAAAGTGTTTTATGGTACAATATTGCATATTTAATGAAGGAGTGATTCACAATGAAAAACAAATCCTGGTCCCGTCTTTTGTCTGGGCTTTTGGTCATTGCCATGCTGCTGAGTATCACCGCAATGCCCGCTTATGCCACCGGCAAAAACAGCGCCGCCGGTGTGGTTTTGGAGCAGATTGCGGACAGTGAAGTGTCCGCTGCGCTCCCCTACGCAGGCAAAGACGCGCCGGAAAGCGAAAGTCCCCTTTATCAATCTTCGGATCTGGTGCGTGTGTCTATCGTTTTAGAAGACGACGCTACCACGCAGAAGTTCCAGTCCGCGAACATCGCGGAAAACAACGCCGCAATGTCTTACCGCGGGAAGCTGCAAACAAAGCAGGCGCTTCTGACGCAAAAAATTTCCGCCGAAGCCCTGAAAGGCGAAACGCTGGACGTTGTATGGAACCTGACCCTGGCGGCCAATCTGATTTCCGCCAACGTAAAATACGGCGAGATCGAAGCCATCAAAATAGTTCCCGGCGTGAAAGATGTAATAATCGAGACCCAGTATGCACCTTGCGTGTCACAAGCTGGCGGCGCCGACCCCAATATGGCGACTTCCGGCTCTCAAATCGGCCGCGCTGGCGCCTATGCCGCCGGTTACACTGGCGCGGGTACTCGTATTGCCATTATTGACACCGGCATCGACACCGATCACCAGAGTTTTGATCCAGACGCTTTTGCATATGCGCTGCAAAAACAGTCGGAAAAGGTCAATACTGATTATACTACATATGTCAACAGTCTGAATCTTCTGAGCAGCGCGGAAATTACTTCCAAGCTGGAAATGCTGAACATCAAAGACAGCGTAACGGACGCAAGCAAGCTGTATCTCACCGCCAAGCTGCCCTTTGCTTTTAACTATGTGGATTCTGATTTCGATGTGGTACACGACAACGATACCCAGACCGAGCATGGCTCCCATGTCGCGGGTATTGCCGCCGCCAACTCCTATGTCCCCGGCAGCGAAGAAGGAACGTATGAAAACGCCTTGGAAGCCGTGAACACCCAAGGCATCGCCCCGGAAGCCCAGATCATCACCATGAAGGTTTTCGGCAAGAACGGCGGCGCATGGGACTCCGACTACATGGCGGCCATTGAGGACGCTATCATTCTGGACGCGGATTCCATCAATTTATCTCTCGGCTCCGCCAACGCCGGTTTCTCCACCGACGCAACCTATCAGGAAATTCTGGATAATCTGGCAAAGAGCGGCTGCGTCGTTTCCATGTCCGCCGGCAACTCCTATAGTTGGGTAGAATACGCCCAGAACGCCGGGTATCTCTACAGCGACGGCGTAAATCTGGATACGGTTGGTTCACCCGGTTCCTACACCAATGCCCTAACCGTTGCCTCCGTGGATAACGACGGCTTTACCGGCGAATATCTGCGCGTTGGGAACGACCTGATTTTCTACACCCAATCCTCCTACACCAATCGCCCCATCACCTCCATTGCAGGCGAGCAGGGCTATATTTTCATCGACGGCTTCGGCACCGCCGAGGAATTTGCGGCGCTCTCCGATGTGCTGGCAGGCAAAATTGCCGTCTGCTCCCGGGGCACGACTTCTTTCTACGAAAAGGCGGAGGCCGCTGTGCAAAACGGCGCAATTGCCACCATTATTTATAACAACCAGCCCGGCACCATCAATATGGATCTCACAGGCTACACCCATACCCAGCCTGTAGTTTCCATCACCCAGGCCGACGGTCAGCTTCTGAAAGCCGCCGCTACCCAGAAAATCGCCGCCTCCGGCGCGGTTTATTACGAAGGCGTTATGACTGTGGAAACCGGCGTAGCCTCCGCAGAATTTGGCGGCAAATTTTACACCATGAGCGACTTTAGCTCCTGGGGCGTGCCCGGCAGTCTGCTTTTGAAGCCGGAAATCACCGCCCCCGGCGGCAATATTTACTCTGTCAACGGCGCGATTGCAGGCGGTACGGCCTATGAAAATATGTCCGGCACCTCCATGGCGGCTCCCCAGGTAGCAGGTATGTCCGCTTTGCTTGCGCAGTATATCCGCAGTGAGAAGCTGGACGAAAAAACCGGCCTTTCTCCCCGGGTTCTGGCGCAAAGCCTGCTGATGTCCACCGCCGTCCCCATTTATGAGGAGGAGAGCGGCCATTATTACTCCCTTTTGAAACAGGGCGCAGGCGTTGCCAACATCGGAAACGCCATTGGCGCGGATACTTACCTTCTCATGGGCGAGGACGCCACCGCTTCCTTTGCCGACGGCAAAATCAAGGCGGAGCTGGGCGACGATCCCGACCGTCTGGGCAGCTACACCTTCTCCTTTTCCATTTTTAACCGCTCCGAAGAACTTCAGTTTTATAAGCTGTACGCCGATTTGTTCACCCAAGATCAGTTCGATTCCTATGTCAACGACAACGGCGAGATTGGAACCTATCTGGATACCCTCACCACCGCTTTGGAAGCCAATGCGCAGTGGATTGTAGATGGTAAGCCCCTGGACGCTTCCGCCGGCACAGCTCTGGACTTTAACGGCGACGGCAAGGTTGACGGCGGGGACTGCACCGCAATTTTGCAGTATGTCACCGGTGAAATCAGCGACCTTTCCAACAAGGAAAACGCCGATTTTGATAAAGACGGCGCAATCACCAGCTATGACGCTTATTTATTCCTGCGGGAAACCGCCGCCAGCGTCATCGTCCGTCCGGGCAGCTCCGTTACCGTACAGGTCACCCTGGAACTCAGCGAAGCGCAAAAAGCAAAGCTGAACGCTGATTATCCCACCGGCGCTTACGTGGAAGGCTTTGTGTTTGTGGAACCGGAAGCTACCAAAGACGGAGCTAAGGGCGTGACCCACTCCATTCCCGTTCTGGGCTACTATGGAAGCTGGAGCGAACCTTCCATGTTCGACGTGGGCACTTATCAAAAGCTTGTCAACGGCGTGGAAACCCGCGCGCCCTATCTTGGCTCGGAATACGGCAACTACGTTTCCGCCAAGTTTGGCAGCGACGCCTCCACTCTCTACTTTGGCGGCAACCCCTACTTTGAAAACGGCGGCTATTACCCGGAGCGCAATGCCATTAACACGGAAAACGGCAGCAAGTTCCATTCCTTCGGCTTTGCCTTAATCCGCAACGCCGCCGGGAGCCGCGTGACCGTCACCAACATCCAAACCGGCGAAACTGCGTTTTCCCAGGAGTTCGGTATGTATGAAGCTGCCTACTATCATGTAAACAGCGGCTACTGGTATAATACCTCAAACTCTGTCTGGCTGGACTGGGTTCCCACCGGCGCAGACGGCGAAACCTACGAGCTGGCTCTGACCATGGCGCCGGAATATTATGTGAAACCCGACGGCAGCATAGATTTTGACGCGCTGAAAGACGGCGCAACCATGAAAGTCCCCTATGTAGTAGACAACACCGCCCCGGAAGCTCTTTCCGCAACCTCTAACGCAGAGAAAACCGCCCTCACTGTGGCAGCCAGAGACAACCAGTACCTTGCCTGCATCGCTTTGTACGATCAGAGCGGCGCCAATCTGATTGCCAAGCTTCAGCCTCAGGTCAGCAAGGCCGGCGATACCGCCTCCGTGACCTTTGACGTAACCGGTTTTGAAGCAGGCGCGTACAAGCTGCGCATTATGGATTACGCGGGCAACCTCACCACCTACCGCGCTCTGGTGGGCGTGAATCCAACAAGCAGCGTGGAAAGCGTTACCTTGTCTCAGGACGCCTTTCGCCTTGCAGCCGGCAACAAGATAACCCTCACCGCTTCCGTCCATCCCTTCAACGTTTTTGACGATACCGTTATTTGGACTTCCAGCAACGAGGCGGTCGCCTCTGTGGACAAAAACGGCGTTGTCACCGGCCTTTCCGACGGCGAATGCGAGATTATTGCAACCTCCGTTCTGGACAATGCCAAGTCTGCCGCCTGCCGCGTTTCCGTTAAGACCATCGCCTACACGCTCAGCGGTATGCTGAAGGACAAAAACAATCAGGTCATGTCCTTCCAGTGGAACGCGGAAACCAGCAATACCTGGTCTAAAGTATCCAATATCTCTGTAGACGGCGTCGGCGCGCTTGCCGGAACCGACCACGGCGTGTACACCCTGAACGACGATCTGTTCAACCGTACCGTCCGCCTGATCGATCCCAAAACCGGCAGCGAACTGGCGCAGCGCTATGACGCGGGGAATACCTACTGGGATATGACCCATTCCAAGCTTTTCACTGAGAAAAACAGCAAGGATTACCTGGCTTATATCTACAGCTACTTCCTTTATGTTCCCTCCAGCCCGGATAACTTCTCCAGCGCCGCATGGGTATTCAGAAACTATTTTGAAGAAGCGAACACCGGTGCGACCTGCCTTATGACCATCGCCGCAGGGGAGACCGGTTCCAACGACTATGGCAATTATGAGACGTTTTATATGCTCGACGACGCTGGCTATGTCTGGATTGCATATATTTATGAAAACACCAGCTTAGGCAGAGAAATGATTCCCACCAATCTGCCCAAGGTCGCCCCCTACACCACCAACGTATACAGCTACAGCTCCATGGTTGTGGCGGATGACGGCACGCTCTTTGTCTGCGTGCACAACGGAACCACCAGCGAAATTTATATGCTGGAACTGATGGAAAACGAGGACGGGGAATATTACTTTGACGCAATCAAGGTTGGCGAGACCGGCGAAACCATTTCCGCTTCCCTATACGCCACCACCGTAAACAAAACAGCCGATGAAAACCGCGTTTCCATCGCCAGCATTCCTGTTTCCGCACCTGAAAAAGCAGTTCCTGTCTCCACCGACGATCTGGCTGCCGCTGGCAAGCCTTCTGTAAGCCGTCCTCAGTCCAGCGCGGCAAACACCGTAACCGTAGATATTACCGCCAAAAACACGCAGGGCGTGGAAGTCGCCTCCAAAAACGGCTTGTTCACCGTAACCTACGACGCTTCCAAGCTGACGCTGCAAAACGCGAACGTCAAGGCAGCGTATTCCTCTGTCAACACCGCCGCCGGTACTGTAGTCATTGCTTACGCCGGCTTGCAGGAAATCGCGGCAGGCGAAACAGCCGCAGCCTTGACTTTCCTGCCCAAAACCGACGATACCGGTGAAATTGCAATTACCTTCCAGCAAATCAATGGGGAAACCGTGACCGGCTCTGAAATCCTGCCCAACCTCTGCGAGCACTTGCAGACCGAGCGCCGCGGCGCAAAGGAACCTACCTGCACGGAAGCAGGCTACACCGGCGACACTTACTGTACCATCTGCCAAAAGCTTCTGGTAGCGGGCGAAGCCATCGCGCCTCTGGGTCATGATTTTGTTCAGGGCGAAACCGTCGCTCCGACCTGTACGGAAAATGGCTACACCCTTTATGCCTGCGCACGCTGCGACGTCACTGAAAAGCGCAATATTGTCAAAGCTTCGGGTCACAAGGAGGAGCTGCGCGGCGCGAAAGACGCAACCTGCACGGAAGCCGGCTACACTGGCGATACCGTGTGCGCCGTCTGCAAAGAAACGCTGGAAATAGGCGCCGTCACAGCGCCCCTAGGACACGATTACGTTTGCACCGTACACAAAGAACCCACCTGCACCGAGGATGGCTACAGCGTCTATACCTGCACGCGCTGCGGCGGCACAAACTGGAGCAGTCTTGCCGCTTTCCCCTGCCCCGCTTTGCAGTTTGCCGATATTTCGGAAACCGCATGGTATCACCAGTGCGTGGATTATGTAGTGCGCAAAGGTCTGATGTTTGGCAAATCCAACACTGTATTCGCGCCCAATGAAAAACTCACAAGAGGACAGATGATGGCGCTTTTGTACCGTCTGGAAGGCGAACCGGACGTAGAAGCCCAAACGCCCTTTGCCGATGTGAAGCAAGAATTGTATTACGCCAAGGCAATCGCCTGGGCTTATGCCAACGGCATCGCCTACGGCGTATCCCATGAAGCTTTCGCTCCGGAAGCCGAGGTGACAAGAGAGCAGATGGCGGCGTTTTTGGCGCGCTACGCCGCATGGAAGGGCGTATACAAAGAAGCCGAAGGGAATCTGGCGCAGTTTACAGACAGCAATCAAGTATCCGCATACGCCGCAAATTCCATCTTGTGGGCTGTGGATAACAGCATCTTATCCGGCTATACGGATTGTACCTTGCGTCCTCTTGGGAACGCCACCAGAGCGGAAGCCGCAAACATGTTTATGAATTACTGCCTGAACATAGGCGGATAAACCCCAAAAGCGCACCGGAAATTCCGGTGCGCTTTTTTGCTTCTGGCCTTGTTATTTTTATTGAAAATGGCACTGTTCAATCATGCCAGTTTGCGTTATAATACCCAAGAAATAAGTGAGCGGCTATGCCGCCAGAAGGAGCGATTGGTAGATGATGGAACAAAATAACCGAAAAGCCGCATGTCTGCGGCTGCTGTCCGGGGGGCTGCTATTGGCGGCAGGTATTGCAGCAAGCCTTCTCACCCGCGCCGCCGCCTTGGCTGAAAATGCGGCGGACAGCCAGAAATTTCCCTTTGCCCTGGGGCTGATTGCGATTTTGCTGGGCGCGACGCTGTTGATTGCAGGGCTTGTAAATCTGACCGGCAGCGTACAGAAGAAAAAAATGGATTCCCATCAAATGGTGCTTGCCGCTATGTTTGCCGCCCTTTGCTACATCGGCTTTTCCTTTTTTAAAATTGACATTCCTGTGGGCACCGAAAAAACCGCCTTTCATCTGGGCAATGTCTTTTGCGTGCTGGCTGCGCTGCTCATCGGCGGCTTATGGGGCGGCATGGCTGGAGCTGTGGGCATGACGGTGGCGGATCTCACCACCGGCTATGTGACTTCCGCACCAAAAACCTTCCTTCTGAAGCTGTGCATTGGCCTGATTGTCGGTTTGGTCGCGCACAAGGGCTTCCATGTCAGCCGGGAAAAGCCCGCTTCAAAAATCACCCTGGAAGCCGGCATCGCCGCAGCCGCGGGCATGGCCTTTAACGTCGTTGCCGACCCGGTAGTCGGCTACTTTTACAAGACCTATGTGCTGGGCATTCCCCAAAAAGCGGCGGGACTTCTGGCCAAAATGAGCGCCGTTACTACCCTGGTCAACGCGATTATCGCCGTGCTGGTGGCAACGGTTTTCTATCTGGCGCTCCGTCCCGCGTTAAAAGGCGCGAAGCTTTATAAGACGCTGTAAAAAAGAATCAGCCGTTCGGGTCTCCGAACGGCTGATTCTTGTAAAACAATTTTATCAGACTGCGCTTTTCTTTTTCACAAGGAAAGCCCCGCGCTTCACCGCCCAAGAAGCTGCTTGATACAACAGATTCATCCCAGCGGACAACAGCATAGCGCATAGAAATACCAGCGGCACCAGAATAAAATAGTATTTCAGATTGTAGATCGTATCCGGCGCATCCGCCAAAAGCTTGGGATAAAACGTACTGTCAAAAATATAGGAAACCAGATACGCGCCGAAAGTAAGCTCGGAAAGATAACGCAAAATGCCTTTCGCCCTGTGAGAAATTCCATTGATTTTTCCACTTTGGGCAAAAAACGAAAAGAATAGCACCGCCATGCCTACGCTGAAAATGGAACTGTAGCTCTGCCAGATTTCCCATCGAAACAAGCCGCCCTGGCATTTATAAAAGACAAAAAAACCTGTGAAAACCGCGCAGACCGGCAGTAGCAGCAGGCAGGTTTTTCTTTTAAGGGGAATGCCGAACTCTTTCAAATAGCATCCGATAAAATAGTAGGTAAGCGGATATGCGTTCGACCACCAGCGCGGCGCAATGGACAGCGTAATGGAAGTAACTGCAACGAATGAAAAAACCAAGACCAGTTTTTGCTTTTGTCCCTTCAGCCCAGTATAAGCCAAATTAAGGAACGGGATTATAAGGAAAAGGCCGATGTACATTTCAACATACCAAGCATAGTTGGCCGCTGAATACCGCAGGATTCCAAGAATCCCGCTTTTCAAAGTATAAGTTCCAGGGGTAATGCTGTTTTTGTAAACGATGTGGAGGATAGACGCAATGAGATAAATCGACAAGGTCTTTACAATGCCTAAATAGTACCTTTTTGACAGCCTTTTGCCAGACATGAGATAGCCTGTGAGCAAAAGAAAAAGCGGTACGCAAATCATGAAAAAGGAACGCAGAATCGTCATGACAAGCATGCGTTTCCCTGCCATCACCTGCTCATAATATCCAATTTGTGAGAAAAAGTGCACCGACATTACAAAAAATGTCGCCAAGATACGTATCACATCCAAAGACGCATCTCTTTTTGTATGTTTCATTCTCTTCCCTTCTCCTGCCGCGCCGCAAGCGCGGCGCACTGGCTTTTCATTTATGCTAAACCCTAACTGCCCACGAGACCTACTACATCCGAAACCGGCAAGGAAAACGCCGCCGGGCGTTCCCCGGTCTGCTTGGAAATACAGTCGCACATGGCCTGCATAATTGCCCTGCGGTCTTTTTTCGGCGTGAGCATCAGAATCAGCTCTTTTTCCGACTGCACCGTATAGCCCAGCACCCTTTTTATGTCTTCCGGGCACATGCTCCGGGCTTTCATAATGGTGCCGCCCTTTGCCCCAGCCTCCCGTGCCGCTTCCACCGCCGCTTCCGACAGTCCCGGTTCGCTGACCGCTATAATCAATTCATAAGCCAATGCAGTATCTTCCATTTGCGTTCCCTCCTCGTGGCTTGCCGTCGTTTTTTCCAATGCGCACTGGGTAATGCTGGTAAGCTTAACGGCAAAAGCAATACCCTTACCCGGATAATCCAGATGCATTTTTTGCTTCAAAGCCGAGATTGCCCAACGAAGCTGCCCCTCGGCGGCCAATCCCAGCACAATTTCTTTTTCCGGCTCCGCCAGTCCCAGATAATCAATAAAGACAGAGTGCGCCGTACCGTGAGCCAAGGATACATACTGCAATCCCACAGATTGTTCCTTGAGAATTTTGCATACTTGGTTTGCCTTGCCGCGGTCTACAATCACCACAAGGCATTTGATGCAGTTATTCCTCATTTCCTGTTCCCTCCAATTCAACAATCTGCTCCGGTACGAACTGCGCAGGCATGTGATATCCGGCGCGTTTGGTCTTGACCTGATAAATAAGTCCAATCATTTGGATGAGAATCAGCGGCGTCATAGCCACCATAGCTACAATTCCAAAAGCGTCCAGAAGCACATTGCCCCCCACCGCTTCGCACGCGCCCATGGCAAAAGGCAGCAAAAAGGTTGCTGTCATAGGGCCGGAAGCCACGCCGCCGGAGTCAAAAGCAATGGATGTGAAAATTTTCGGTACCGCAAAAGACAGCGCCAGCGCCACAGCATACCCGGGAACCAGAAACCAGATCATGGGAAGCCCGGTGAGGATTCGCACCATGGCAAGCCCCAAGGAAACTGCCATACCAATCGAAAGCCCGGACATCATGGTTTTTTGAGAGATTGCGCCTTGCGTTACCTCCTCCACCTGCCGGTTCAGTACCAGCACCGCCGGCTCCGCTTTCACAATGTAATAGCCCATAAGCATGGCAACAGGAAGCAAAAGCAGCGGGAAGCTTCCTGCAAGCGCGCTGCCCAGATAATAACCCATGGGCATGAATCCCACGTTGACGCCCAGCAAAAACAGGGTAAGTCCCAAGAAGGTATAGCCGACGCCTACAAAAATTTTAATGCACCGGCGCTTTTTCAAATGGAAAAACAACGCCTGAAACAAGATGAACAGGAAAACAATGGGGAGCAGCGCCGTAAAAACCTCCAAAAGATAGGTTTGCAGATTGCCTGTAAACTCCAGAACCAATGAGCGGGTATTGGAAACCTGGGTAAGCTCCAAAGGCGTATAGCTGCCGGAGGAAATGCGGAACAAAATACCAAGAAGCATAACAACCAGCACAGGTCCCAGGGAGGAAAGCGCTACAAGACCGAAGCTATCCGACTTTTTCCCTTTCCGGCTCTGTACGCTGGTAAGACCCAAACCGAAGGCCATGATAAAAGGCACCGTCATAGGGCCGGAGGTCACGCCGCCTGCGTCAAAAGCGATTGGCAAAAAGTCAGACGGCACAAAAGCCGCCAAAATAAAAATCAAAGCATAACCTGCAAGCAGCAGCGTTCTGAGGCTCCAACCAAAAATCACCTTGAGAGCGCCCAGAGCCATACAAATTCCAACACCGACGGCAACCGCCAGAATCAAAACGCCGTCGGACACCGCCGGGGTTTGCGCCGCCAGAATTTTCAAATCCGGCTCCGCTACGGTTATCATGCTTCCCATCAGGAAACACGCCAGCAGAACAAAAAGCCACTTGGAGGAAGCAACTTTTTCCCCCGCCTTCTCGCCTATGGGCATCATGGACATTTCTGCGCCAAGGGTGAAAAAGCCCATACCCACCACCAACAGCGCCGCTCCCAGAAGAAACATGCAAAACGCATCCACCGGAACCGGCACCAGCGTCACGCACAGCAAGCCCACAATGCCTGTAATGGGCAGTACCGACGCCAGGGATTCTACAATTTTTTCCTTTCATTTCGGATTCAAATAATCACCATCCCTTTCCCTGTTTTTGCTTTTATTATACAGGAAAAGGGATGGTGTGTCCAGTATTTCACAGCGATTCTATCACAAATCTCAAATTCTGCAAAAAATTATAAAGTGGGCAATTTAAAAAGCTTTGCGGCGTTGCGGTACAAAATCATTTCCTGCTCCTGTTTTGTGAGAGGCAGCGCAAGAAACCGCTCCAGTTCCTTTCGGGGTCGCCACATGGGAAAATCCGACCCGAAAAGCACCCTGTCCGCGCCATAGGCGCGAATCAGCTCCACGCATTTCTCCGGCGGCAAAGCAAACATGGTGGAAGAAATGTCCACATACAGATTTTCAAATCGCCCGGCAAGCTTCTTTGTCGCTTCCTCCCAGCAGGTATACCCCGCCATATGCGCTCCGATAAAAGTCGTTTGGGGGAACCGCTTTAAAACAGGAGCGAATTCAGAAGGGTTAGAAAAATGATACCGTACGTCCCCGGTATGCGCCAGTATCACAAACCGGTTTTCGCAGGCTTCCAGCATAGCAAGGCTTTCTTTGCCGTTTAAGGGAAATTGCTGCATATCCGGGTGAATTTTCACCCCCGGCAAGCCCAATTTTTCAAGCTGGAGGATATTTTCTTCCATTTCCAGCGGCGTACTGTAAGGGTTCAGCGTGCCAAGAGCCAAAAACCGTTTGTCCAGAGCGGCCACCCCCGCCACGAAGCGGTTGACGCTTTGCACCTGATGGGGAACCGTCGCCACAGAATGAATGAAATTGTACCGCCCTACGCACTCTTTTTGCAAAACCTCCGGCAACCCCGCCACTTCAGCAGCGCCCTCGCCGGGCTGCACCTGATAAAAATCCGCGACTGCCTTTGCCGCTTTGTCCGCAATGACCGCCGGATACACATGGCAGTGTACGTCAACTACAGGAATCATTGCAAAGACCTCACAGCCGCTTCAAAATCTCCAGCAGGTACTCCCACATTCTGCCGGTGGAGGCAATGTTCAGCTTTTCCCGGCTGGTATGAATATCCTGCATCTGTGGGCCAAAGGAAACACAGTCCAGCCCCGGCAGCTTGTCCGCCAGAATGCCGCATTCGAGACCAGCATGAATGGCGACGACCTCCGGGGTCGTTCCAAACATGGCTTCGTGCACCTGCACCATCAGCTCCCGCAAGGGAGAATCCTTCCGGTACTCCCAGGCAGGGTACTCGCCCATTTGGGAATAGCTGCCGTCAAAAGTTTCCACTGTCTCTCGCAAGCGCTGCAAAAGCCCCTGCTTTTCCGCGTTGACGCTGCTGCGCACAGAAAAAGTCAGGCGGAGCTGCTCCCCTTCCAATTTGGCAATGCCAAGATTCAAGCTGGTCTGCACAAGCCCCGGCATATCGCTGCTCATAGTCTGCACCCCATTGGGAACCGCGCACAAAAGCCCAATGACTCTGCCGGTATCCTGGGTGCTGAGGGCGTTGCCCCCCAAAGCGTCCACATTGTCCGCCCGGACAATGGCTTCCGGCTCGTCGTACTGCGCTCTCACCTCATTTTGCAGCGCTTCGGCAATGGCATTGATTCCGCCAAGCTCCATGCCCATAGCGACGCAGCTTACCTTGCAGCTTCTGGGAATCGCGTTGTCCTTCGCGCCGCCTTGCAGGCTGGTGATGCAAAGGGGCATTTCCTTTTGCACGCGGGACAAAAATTCTCCCATGACCTTGTTGGCGTTGGCGCGGTTTTTGTGAATCTCCACACCGGAATGTCCGCCGGTCAGGCCGTCTACCGTCAAGCTGATGCAAGGCCCGTAAACTGGCTTTCTGGAAACCGGCAGCGTCAGCGTGGCGGTGGCGCCGCCGGCGCAGGAGACCGTCAAAATGCCTTCGTCCTCAGAGTCCAGATTCAAAAGGGTTCTGCCTTGCAGCATGGAAAGGTCAACAGCGTCCGCGCCAAGCATACCAATTTCCTCATCTACCGTAATGATCACCTCCAGGGGCGGATGGGGCAGATCATTGGACGCCAGCAACGCCAGAGCGTAAGCCACCGCGATACCGTCATCGCCGCCAAGGGTCGTGCCTCTGGCAAAAATATCAATGCCGTCATGGGTCAGATCAAGACTTTCCTTTTCCATATCTATGGCGCAGTCCGGGTCTTTCTCGCAAACCATATCCATATGCCCTTGCAAAATCACCGGCGCATGGGTCTCATAGCCCGGCGTACCGGGCTTAAACAGCAAAACATTATTGCTGTCATCCTGGATATAGCGCAAGCCATGGCTTTCCGCAAAAGCAACCAGATAGTCGCTGATTTGCTTTGTATTCCGAGAGCCATGGGGAATGGCGCAGATTTCTTCAAAATATGACAGGGGCGCTTTGGGTTCCAGCCCCGCTAAAGGATGTTTTTCCATGAAAATGCCTCCAATCGCTTTTTGGTTATTTTACCACGCCAGGCGCAAATTGTCCACAGAAGAAACTGGGAAAAACGCTTGATTTTTCCAGCAGTTCATGTTAGAATATGCCAGCGGAAACAGGAGGCGTTTCCGCAAAAGTAATTATTTTAAACGGAGGAAGAAAACATGAAAAAGTTCAAATCTTTTCTGGCTCTTTTGCTGGTTCTGTGCGCTGTGTTCAGCCTGAGCGCCTGCACCGGCACCCCCGCAACTCCCACCGAGCCGGAATCCACCATCCCCGCCAGCGGCTCTACGCTGGGCGAGGGCGCTCATAGCTTTACTTTTGAAGTAAAGATGAAGGATGAAACTACCTATACTTACACCATTCAAACTGATGAGGAAACTGTTGGCGCCGCGCTTCTGGGTTTGAAGCTAATCGACGGCGAGGACGGTCAGTACGGCCTGTATGTGAAGTCTGTTTTAGGCGAAAAGCTGGACTATGATACCGACGGCTACTGGTGGGGTCTGTATGTGGATGGCGAATCTTCCATGGTCGGCGTAGACAGCGTAGCCATTACCGATGGCAGCACCTACACCTTCACAGCGGAAAAAGCTTAATAAAATGGCTGCGGCAAATTGCCGCAGCCATTCTTTTTGTATGAAGAAAACCACCGGCTAAGCCGGTGGTTTTCTTCATACAAAAATCCTGCCCAAATGGAACTCCATTTGGGCAGGAACATAAAACAAACAGATTACAGCGTGGGCTGGTTGGCAGCTTCGATGATCTTTACAAACTTCTCAGGAACCAGAGAAGCGCCGCCGATGAGACCGCCGTCGATGTCGGGCTGCGCCAGCAGCTCGTAAGCGTTCTTCTCATTCATGGAACCGCCGTAAAGGATGGAAATGGCGCGGGCATTCTTGGAGCTGTACAGCTTACGCACCACGGTGCGGATACCTTCGCAAACCTGCTCCGCCTGCTCAGGGGTCGCGGTCTTGCCAGTGCCGATGGCCCAGATGGGTTCGTAAGCAATAATGACCTTGCGAATCTTCTCTTCGCTCACGCCCTGCAAGCCGGACTTAATCTGCATGGCAATCCACTCAGCGGTAATGCCGGCTTCCCGCTGCTCCAGGGTTTCGCCGCAGCACATAATGGGAATGAGACCGGCTTCCAGCGCGGCCAGAACCTTGGCGTTTACGTCCGCGTCGGTCTCGCCCATGGCGCGGCGCTCAGAGTGACCAATAATCACATACTTGCAGCCAGCGTCCACCAGCATATTCGCGGCAATTTCACCGGTATAAGCGCCGGAAGGGTTGGCGTTGACATTTTCCGCGCCGATGCCCACCCGGGTCTCGCGCATGGTGCGAACTGCAACGGGAATGCAAACAGCGGGAACGCAAAGCGCCACGTCACACCAGCGACCCTTGGGCATGATGCTCTTAAAGGCATTCATAAACTCTTTGGTTTCGCTGGGGGTTTTGTTCATTTTCCAGTTGCCAGCGATAACGGTCTTACGATATTTTCTGTTCATTTTATAAAGTCCTCCAATTATCTATGTCAGTTGCAAAATGCAATAGACGGCTTATTTATCCTGCAAGCAGGCAATGCCGGGCAGCTCCAGACCTTCCAGGAATTCCAGAGAAGCGCCGCCGCCGGTGGAAATATGGGTAATTTTGCTGGCAAAGCCCAACTGCTCGCAGGCTGCTGCGGAATCGCCGCCGCCAACAATGGTCACAGCGTCGGAATCAGCCAGCGCCTGGGCAACGGCAATGGTGCCCTTGGCCAGTACGGGATTTTCAAACACGCCCATGGGTCCGTTCCAGACAACGGTCTTTGCGCTCTTAGCAGCCTCAGCGAACAGCTCGCGGGTCTTTTCGCCAATGTCCAGACCCATCATGCCGTCGGGAATCGCGTCGGCGGCAACCGTCTGCACTTCGATTTCAGCGTCGATGGGGCTGGGGAAGGAAGCGGCAACGGCAGTGTCAACAGGCAGCAGCAGCTTTACGCCCTTTTCCTCGGCCTTGGCCATCATATCCCGGCAGTAGTCCAGCTTTTCCGCGTCCAGCAGGCTTGCGCCAACGCCGTAGCCCTTGGCAGCCAGGAAGGTATAGGCCATGCCGCCGCCGATAATCAGGGTATCCACCTTTTCCAGCAAATTGTTGATGACGTTCAGCTTGTCGGAAACCTTCGCGCCGCCCAAGATAGCGACAAAGGGACGTTCGGGATCGGCCAATGCCTTGCCCATAACGCCAACTTCCTTCTGCACCAGATAACCACAGACAGCGGGCAGGTAATCCGCTACGCCGGCGGTGGAAGAATGGGCGCGGTGGGCGGTGCCAAAAGCGTCGTTGACAAAAATATCCGCCATAGAAGCCAGCTCACGGCTGAGTTCAGGATCGTTCTTGGTCTCGCCCTTCATATAGCGGACGTTCTCCAAAAGCATCACATCGCCGTCTTGCAACGCGGCGGCCTTTGCCTTGGCGTCCTCGCCAATCACGTCAGAAGCCATAATAACTTCCTTGCCCAGAAGCTGGGAGATACGCTCCGCAACCACCTTGAGGCTCAGCTCCGGCTTCCACTCGCCCTTGGGCTTGCCCATATGGGAGCAGAGAATGACCTTCGCGCCGTGATTTACCAGATATTCAATGGTGGGCATCGCGGAAACGATACGCTTATCGGAAGTAATCTTGCCTTCCTTGGTGGGAACATTGAAATCGCAGCGGCACAGCACGCGCTTACCGGCAACCTCAATATCTTCGATGGATTTCTTGTTGTAATTCATTGGTTATTCCTCCTGATGAAATCATATCCAGGCGAAAAGCTAAGCCTCCGCCTTCATTTTGCCATAGCCCTGCAGCCCCGGAAAATCAAGCTGCCGCAGCGCTTCGTATACGGCAATTGCCACAGAATTACTTAGGTTCAGACTCCTTGCCTCCGGCCTCATGGGAAGCCGCAGACAGCACGCGGCGTGGGCGTTCAAAAAATCCTCCGGCAACCCCTTGGTTTCTTTACCGAAAAACAGGAAGCAGCCGTCCGCAAACTGCGCCTCTACATAGGTTCTAGGCGCTTTTGTGGACATGCACCACATTTGCTTTACCTGATTTTTCGCAAAAAAGTCCTCCAAATTGTCGTATACCCGCACGTCTACCATATGCCAGTAGTCCAAACCGGCGCGCTTTACCGCCTTATCTGAAATATCAAAACCCAGAGGACGGATCAAATGCAGCGCGCAGCCAGTGGCGGCGCAGGTTCTTGCAATATTCCCAGTGTTAGATGGAATTTCCGGCTCTACCAGTACAATATGCAGCATACCGCTCCTCCGTTTCTTTCAAAGTAAGCGAAAAACGCTTGCTTGTACATTGTATGCCATTTTGACAATAAAATCAACCACAAAATACCGTCAAACACAATATTACATACAATTCACATAAATTTCAAGCTTTATTTTTCAATTTTGTTCACATTTTTGAAAAGTTGTTACTTCTCCCGCAAAAAAGGAACCTGTTATCCCGAAAAAGCTCCATTTTAGCGATTGGAAACTGAAAAGTCTACGCTTTTGGAGCGCAAATCGAAAAAGCGTTACCTGCGTTTTTCCAAAATATCCTCCAAATCGGACAGCCCTGGAATGGTGGTGACAACCACCACGGAATCTCCCGGTTCAATCACGTCCTGGCCTTTTGGAATAATGGCGCGGTTGCCTCTTGTGATGCTGCCGATGAGAATACCCTTCCTGGTAGGAAGCTCCTGCAAGGGGATGGCGCAGACCCGGCAGCTTCTCGTCACGCGAAATTCCAGCGCCTCCGCCCGGTCTCCCACAATTTTATAAAGCGTCTCCACATTATTGGAACCCATGGAATTTTCCATAGCGCGGACATACCGGGTCACAACCTCCGCCGCAATGTACTTGGGATAAAATACGCTTCCAATTTCCATGCCGTCCACAATTTGCTCGTAGGACCCGCGGTTAACCTTCGTAATGATTTTCGCTTTGGAAATCTGACCGGCGTAGAGGCTCATCAGGATATTCTGCTCGTCAAAACCTGTGAGCATAGCCACCGCGTCCATATCCTCCATGCCCTCCTGACTCAAAAGCTGATGATCGGAAGCGTCCCCGCAGATAATTTCCGCGCCGGGAAGCTGATCCGCCAGCCCCAGGCAAACGTTTCTGTCCTGCTCGATGATTTTGACCTCCGCGCCAAAATCCAGCATTTGTCTAGCCAGGTACGCGGCAATCCGCCCGCCGCCAATGAGCATGACCTTTTTCACCGGAGAGGTCTGCACCCCAATCTGCTTGAAAAAGGCGGAAGCCTGCTTGGGCTGCGCCAGAATGCTGATGCGGTCTCCCGCCTCCAGTTGGAATGCGCCGTCGGGGATATAGACTTCCTTGCCCCGCTCCACGGCGCAAATGAGAAAGCTGGCTTTAAATTTCCGCATATCTTGCAGCTTCAGCCCCGCAAGGGGAGATTTTTCACAAATACGCAGCTTTAAAATATCCACCTTGCCCTTGGCAAAGGAATCCACTTTAATCGCGGAAGGAACCCGCAGTACTCTCGCCATTTCCGTGGCGCAGGCAAGCTCCGGGTTGATGGTCATACTAAGGCCAAGCTCTTCCTTTAAAAGGTTGATTTCCTTGGTAAACTCCGGGTTGCGCACTCTGGCGATGGTGTGCTTTGTCCCAAGCTTTTTGGCAAGCAGACACACCATTACGTTCATTTCATCTGTGGAAGTCGTGGCAATGAGCAGATCCGCCTGAGAAACTCCCGCGCCCTTTAGGGTATCGATGGTCGCGCCGTTACCCACTACCGTCATAATATCCAAATTGGAACCCGACTGCTGCAAAGCGCCTGCGCGCTTGTCCACAATCGTCACATCATGCCCAGCAAGGGAAAGCTGATTGGCAAAGGTACTGCCCACCTTGCCGTTCCCCACGATTATAATACGCATAATCTTCCTCCGCTCCTACGCACAGAATAAAACGTTCCTATCATAGCATCACTTTGAAAAATATGCAACTACTTTTCGTTAAAATTCTGGGAAAAACGCCCCTTTTCTCTAAAAAGAAAAGGGGCGTTTTATAAAGCTCAGCGCATTTGAATCCGTAAATCGCCGGATACGGAATCCAGCTCAAACTCATTGTGACCATCGCCGCAAACATAGCGCTTTTTCTCTCTTGTAACATTAAAATCTGTGGAAACATCGCCGCTGATTGAATCCACCTTTGCCGTGAAGGAAGCGTCGTGGGGCAACCGCAGCGTTACGTTGCCGGAAACCGTATCCGCGTTTACCTCTCTGGGCGTTTCCGTGAGGTCAAGCTCGCAGTCCGCCGAAACGCTGTCAAAGCTGACGCTGTGCACCACCCCGGCAAAATCCAAATTGCCGGAAACCGTATCCATATCCAACTCTTTGGTTGTGCAGTCCGTCATTTTCACACGACCGGATACGTTGTCCAGATTGATTTTGCTGTAAACGCCGCCAGAAACAGAAACGCTTGCGGAAACAGAATCAATTTTCAGTTCGTCAAAACAATTGAGCAGCGCTTCCGGGATAGATACTACCAATTCTTTTTTCAGGGAATCCAGAATCCGCAGCCCGGATTTGCAATATTGAATGGTAAGGGTATTCCCGGAAACCTTCCAGCGAAGCTGTTCGTCCTCATTATATTCCTTGCTTTCCGTAATATGAATCTGATGATCCGGGGAAGCCTCTACGCGGACGCTGCCGCCCACCCAGTTGATTTTCAGATTCTCCACATGATGGGCGTCTACAGAGGCCGAGCCAACGGAATAGCTGTCCGGGTCAGAATAGGTAGTACCACCTAAGGAAAAGAAGAAATTTCCAAAATCCCAGCCGCGAAAGCCGTTTTGTCCCCACCAGATGCCGCCGACTAAAATTGCAAGCAGCACCAAAAGCGCAAGCGCACAGACGACAATCTGCGCAATACTATTTTTTCTCATGTTTGCCTCACTTTCTCATATCCAGCAGCGCGCTCACAATGCCGCATACCGCCTTGTACATCAGGAAAATCACCCAGGTAATATACCATGCTCCCGTCCAGAAGCTTACGATAAAATAAACCGCCAGACAAATGGCGAACAGCAGGCCATTGACGCTGGATTTCAGGCGGTATTCCGCGCTCATCTGCTCTGCCGGAATCTCCCCTGCCGCCGGGCGGCGTACTTTGACCGCCGCAGGCCGTACGCACAAAAGCACGGTGGCAAGGGCGATCATGCCAAACATCCCTACAACGCCCTTTTCATCCTGCAAAATGATACAAGGCGCAACGCATAAAATATAAAGCCCTACGGCAATGCCGGTCATCAGCTTGCGGATAAAATTCGCGTTTTCAGGGGCGGCTGTCTGCGCCGGGCGGGGATTGGGGGCGGCGCCGCCGCTGAGAATCTCTGAAATATCTCCGATTCCCGATACCGCAAGGCTGTAGGCCGCTTCCGGGGTTTTCCCTTCTGCAATCAGATCGTCGTAGCGATCCAGGGTATTTTGCAAAATTTCCGTTTTAATTTCCGCTGTCTGGGGCGTATTGGGCGCGCCGGCAAACAGGCAGTCAATATAGGTGAGCAGCTTTTCTCTCATTGTCAATCCTCCATTTTCAATAATTTATCCATGATTTGCTTGGTTTCATCCCACTCCAGCAGCAGCCTTTGAAATTGCTCCCGCCCAGCGGCGGTAATGGAATAGTAACGCCGCCGGGCGCCTGTGTCGGCGTTGCCCCAATAAGACACGATAGCGCCGGATTCCTCCAGCCGCCGAAAGGCGGTATATAAGGTAGCTTCCTTCAGTTCAAACCGGCCGCCGGATAGCTGTAGGATGGTTCTGTTGATCTCATACCCGTAGCTGTCGCCGCGTACCAGCCGCGCCAGAATCACCGCCTCTGTATGGCCGCGAATCAGATCGCCCGCAATCGACATATGCGCACCTCCTTTGCGTGAATATATAGTAACGCAAAGTACCTCATCTGTCAAGGTATTTCTTTAGGCAAAATAAAAAATTTTTTTGCAGTATCCTAGCTGCTCTGGCCGTGCTGTTTTCCCATCACAAAATGCCGCTTCGGCGTCGGCATGGCTAAAATGCCCCCAGTCATTGCAAGGTAATTCATTGCCGTAAGGGCGAATCTTTTGTCCTCCCGCTGTGCGGCAGCTTTTGTTTTGTCATTGAATACCAGTGATCAACGTTTCTCTAAACGCAGTTCCGTTTCATCATAGGGGTACCCACCGCAATTCTGATGGATTTCGTCGCGCCGAGCCTGCACGTCCGCCTCAGAACTTGCAGCCTCAAGCAAGCATTCCCAACGATGCATGCAAAAAACTGCCCCGCCAAAAATGGCGGGGCAGAAACGATACATACAGATAAAATTACGCTTCCAGATTCCTGTTGGTTTCCTTGCTGAAAACGTGAGCAACATTCCCGTTGAAGGAGAAGCGGATGGTAGCGCCCAAATTGAAAGAGGTCAACTCATGGCCGCTCATATCCATGGTCTGAACAACAAGAACAACTTCCTTGCCGCCAGCCATCGTAGCGTGCAGGTGCACAGCAGAACCCATCATTTCGGAAACTTCAATCTTTGCGGCAATGCCGTTCTTATCCAGAGCGATATGCTCAGGACGAACGCCCAAGGTAATATCCTGCGCGGCAACCTTGTTGGCGGCCAGCTTCTTCTGCTTTTCCTCGGACAGTTCCACAGTCATGCCGCCAATTTCCACGGCGTACTTGCCGCCCTTGTTCACCAGCTTGGCGTCGAAGAAGTTCATCTGCGGGGTGCCGATGAAGCCTGCGACGAACAGGTTGGTGGGATGGTTGAACACTTCCTGAGGCGTGCCAATCTGCTGGATGAAGCCGTCCTTCATGATAACGATACGGTCGCCCAGGGTCATAGCTTCCGTCTGGTCGTGGGTAACATAAATAAATGTTGTATCAATACGTTCACGCAGCTTGATGATTTCCGCACGCATCTGGTTACGCAGCTTGGCGTCCAGGTTGGACAGAGGCTCGTCCATCAGAAGAACCTTGGGGTCGCGGACGATGGCGCGACCGATGGCGACACGCTGACGCTGACCGCCGGACAGAGCCTTGGGCTTACGCTTCAGGTACTGGGTGATGTCCAGAATCTCGGCGGCTTCCTTAACCTTTTTGTCGATTTCTTCCTTGGGGGTATGGCGGAGCTTCAGAGCAAAAGCGATGTTTTCGTAAACGGTCATATGGGGATACAGCGCATAGTTCTGGAAAACCATGGCGATATCGCGATCCTTGGGCGCTACATCGTTCACCAGACGGCCGTCGATATACAGTTCGCCTTCGGAAATTTCTTCCAGACCTGCTACCATACGCAGTGTGGTGGATTTGCCGCAGCCGGAAGGACCAACCAGAACGATAAATTCCTTGTCTGCAATTTCCAGATCGAAGTCATGCACAGCAACTACGCCCTTATCAGTAACGGTAAGCTGGGCTTTGCCTTCCTGAGGAACGTCCTCTCCCTTTTTCTTCTTCTTTTTCTTGGCCTTTTCCTCATCGCCGCTGAACGGGTAGATTTTCTTAATCCCTTTCAAAACAACACTAGACATAACTTTACGACTCCAGCGCAACTGCATCCGCATCTTGCGCCTCGCAGTCATCTATGATTTGATGACACTGCATTGCGACAGGTCTCCACACTGCCGCACCGTGAGCCAGACGGATTTATTTTTCCTCCTTTTTGAGCGGATCATATCTATCGCGTGTGGTGTGGAGTAGATAAAACCCACTTGGATGCATATATTCTATCACGTCTTGTCTTTTTGCGCAAGTGGCAGATGTGGAAGAATATGCCGCTGGATTTTGTATAGTATGCACAGCTTTTTTGCCCGCTTTTCATGCAAGCGTACAATTATTTAATTTTTAAATATTATTTTAAAATCACTATTGACAATCACGCAACCTCGTGATATGATTTAGTGGCGACATACGAAAGGACGTGATAGCATGATCAATAAGCTGCCGGGCACTGTTTTGGAGATGCCCCCCGGCGGGGCGGGGGATGTGGAGGGCGTTTTTGCCTCCATGTTTCTCACCGGCGGACTGGTTTTGTCACAGGTAGGGCAGATTACCGGCCTGGAGCCGTACACGGTGCAAAACTGGGTCAAGCGGGGGTTTCTGCCGCCCCCGGAGCGGAAAAAGTATTCCCGCCGCCAGCTCAGCCGAATTATCATCATCAATATGCTCAAGGGCGTAATGCCCATGGAGCAAATCTGCAAGCTGATCGGATATATCAACGGGCAATTGGATGATGAAAGCGATGATTCTATTGATGATTCCCGGCTGTATCTCTACTTTTTGCGGGCTTTGGAAAATGAGAAGGCGCCGCAGAAGCAATCGCTGCCTGTGCTTCTCGCGGATTATCAGGAGCCGTCTCCCGGGGATCGGGAGCGGGTAGCGCAGGTGCTGGATGTGATGCTTACAGCCTGGCATTCGGTGCAGCTTTCCCAGCAAGCAATGGAAAAAATGGAATTTTTAAATCAAGAAAACGGAGGTTAAAAAGTATGGAATATCATTGGTCAGCAAATCAGGCGGCGCAGAAAAAAACGCCTGACTTCAAAAAAGTGGGCAAGGTTTTAAAATGGGTGATGGCGTTGGGGCTTGTTTTGCTGCTAGCCTTGACCTGCTGGTACACAGTAGACGATAAGCAGCAGGCTGTGGTGACCACCTTTGGCAAGGTCACGGCAGTGACGGACGCAGGCGTGCATTTTAAGCTGCCCTTCGGCATCCAGCAGGTACACAAGGTGGATGTCAACGTGTATCAAAAAATCGAGCTGGGCTACCGATCCAACAGTTCCGAAGAAGGCTATAATCTTGTAAACGACGAGTCCATGATGATTACCGGCGACTATAACATTGTAAATGTAGAATTCTTTGTAGAATATAAGGTAGCGGATCCAGTACGGTATCTGTACGGCTCCTACCAGCCGGAGACCATTTTGCGCAACCTCATTCAAAGCCAGGTGCGCAATGTCGTAGGTTCTTCCGCCGTAGATTCTGTGCTGACGGACGGCAAGGAATCCATTCAAATGCGGGTAAAAGAACTGGTCATCGATATTTTGGAAACCTATGACATTGGTCTTACTCTGGTGGATGTGAAAATCCAAGACTCCGAGCCGCCTACAACCGACGTCATCGAGGCTTTTAAGGCGGTGGAAACCGCCAAGCAGCAGGCGGAGACCGTTGTAAACGAGGCGAAGGCCTATCAAAACGCGAAGCTTCCCGACGCCCAGGCGCAGGCGGATAAGCTGATTCAAAACGCCGAGTACCTCAAGCAGGCGCGTATCAATGAGGCAGTGGAGCAGGTAGCGATGTTCAACGCCATGTACAAAGAGTATCAGCTCAACCCGCAAGTTACCCGGTCTCGTATGTATTATGAGGCAATTTCCAGCATCTTGCCCGGCGTGAAGGTATATATCAATACCAGCGGTGAAGATGGCGGCGTAGATATGGTGCTGCCTTTGGAAAGCTTTGTGGAAAACCAAACGAGTCAGACAAAAGAACCCAACAAAACACAGGAAGGAAGTCAGAACTAACATGAAAAAAAGAACGATTGTTTTTCTTTTGCTTGCAGTAGTTGCCGTGGTATTGCTGCTCAGCAGTACCTATACGGTAGGCGAAAACGAGTACGCCTGCGTGGTTCGCTTTTCCAAGATTATCGATACCACGGATGCGGCTGGCCTGCACTTTAAGGTGCCCTTTATCGACAGCATCAAGTATTTCCCCAAGGCAACGGAGTTGTACGACATTCCCCCTTCCGAGGTGCTGACCTCCGATAAGCAGAATATGACCGTGGACTGCTATGTGATGTGGCGGGTAGAAGATCCCCTCTTGTTTTATCAGTCTTTGGGCAGTACGACGGTCGCCGAGCAGCGTCTGGACGCTCTGACCTATAACACCCTGAAAAATATTATGGGTACCTTAAAACAGGCGGACATTATCAATATGGACGACGGCGGCGAACGCAATGAGATTTATAACAGCATTACAGGAAGCGTCAACAATCTGGCGAAAAACTACGGTATTACCGTGCTGGATGTGAAGATCAAGCGTTTTGACCTGCCGGAATCCAACGAAAACGCAGTATATTCCCGTATGATTTCCGAACGAAACCAGATGGCGGAAAAGTACGCCGCCGATGGCAACTACGAAGCGTCTCTCATTCGCAACGATGTGGATAAGCAGGTGAATATCATGATTTCCAACGCCCAGGCGGAAGCAGCAAAGCTGGAAGCGGAAGGCGAAGCGGAATATATGCGGATGCTGGCGGAGGCTTATGACTCCGACGACAAAAAGGATTTTTACACCTTTAATCTGGCGTTGGACGCCCTGAAAAAATCTCTCAGCGGAGAGGAAAAAACTGTGATTTTAAGCAGCGATTCTCCTCTGGCGCAGCTTCTTTTAAATCCATAAAAGCAATCGGAAGAGGTTCTTTAGAGCCTCTTCCATTTTTTAAAAATAAAATGCAAATTTTCCCGTATAGATTTGGCCAATTTAGCAAACAATACCACCGAACTTGAAATTTAGGAGGTAATCCCATTGATCCATTCCCAACGTGTCCGGTCTCGCCGGGGAATTTGCTTTTGTTTAACCCTGGCGCTTATCCTGTGCTGTGCGCTGCCGGTGGCGGCAGCCGAAAAGCCGGCTGTTTCCTACGGCGAAGCCTATTGCTTTGTTCCTGCTGATTTTCAGGGAGAATTCAGCCATGAGGTCGCGGGCATTTTTGTGACCGGCGTACCTGCCATGACTGTCGGGCAGGTTCGTCTGAACGACCGCGTGATCCGCGCCGGCGACGTGCTGTCCGCCGAGCAGGTCAGCGCGATGGTATTCCAGCCTGCAACCAGAGAAACGACGGTTGCGACCATTTCCTATATGCCCATTTTTGAAAACAGTGTGGAAAAGGAAACGACCATGACCATTTCCATTCGCGGCAACGATAAAACCGCGCCTACAGTGGAAAATACGTCCTTTGAAACCTACAAAAATCTGGCCAAGGAAGGCGCGCTGACCGCAGCCGACCCCGAAGGCAGCGCTGTGACTTACACCATCGTCAAGCAGCCCAAGCGCGGCGATCTGGCAGTCAACGCCGACGGTACCTTCACCTATACGCCCAAGAAAAACAAGGTTGGTAAGGATTCCTTTACCTTTACAGCTACAGATGAGGCAGGCAATGTATCTGCGGAAGGGACGGTTTCCATTGAGATTCTGAAGCCTTTGGACAACGCCGCCTATAAGGACATGACCCAGTCCAGCCACCAGTTTGAAGCGCTGTGGATGAAAAATACCGGTCTTTTTACCGGTACGCAGGTAGCGGGAGAAAATTGCTTCCAGCCTGAAACGCCCATTACAAGAGGCGAATTCCTTGCAATGGCTATGAAGCTGCTGGAAATCCCTGTGCAGGAGGCTTCCTTCTCTTCCGGCTTTGCCGATGAAAACGACGCGGCCGACTGGCTCCGTCCGTATCTTTCCGCCGCCATGCGAGCTGGTATCGTCTCTGGCTCTCAAACGGAAAAGGGTCTGTGTTTTCGTCCCAATGACAACATTACCCAGGCGGAGGCTGCCGTAATGCTGCAAGGCGCGATGGCGCTGCAAACAGCGGAAACTGTAAGCGAGGACGTACCCGCTTGGGCGGAAGACGCTGTTTCCGCTATGGCATATAACGGCGTTAGCCTGAATGGAACAGACGCCATTCTCACCAGAGAGGATGCGGCGGTAGCCCTGTACCAGGTGAGCAAGCTGACAGAAGCCGCGCCCGGTCTCGCGGTTTTCCGCGCCGAATGATAATTTAATAGAATCAGCCGTTTGGGACACCCCGAACGGCTGATTCAGTTTATACACGGTAGCTTAAAAAATGAATTTGCCTACGGCAGCTTTTTCATTTCTCCATAGCTGCCGTAAGCAAAATTGTTGATCTGCTTACCGCTTGCCGGCAGGCGCCAAAGCCCAGCATAGCCGGTCGGGTTGGAAAGGAGGGGCGGCGGCATGATTGCGCTTAGACTTACAAAATAAGCCGGAGCAAAAGATGGGACTCGTTTGCATTTTCGTCTGCGACAAAAATAAAGGTTCCACCCGGCTTTGCCAGACGGGCAGCAGTCTACAAGACTGCCGCATAGTATCGTTCGAGTCCCTCCGCTCTAAAATATGGTGTTGATAATTCTTATTCTATCCATGTCCGTTCGCGGCCGGAAAAGAGAAACCGGAATCTTGCTGGCGGCCGGCATCTCCAAGCCTACGGTTGTTCTCCAATATGTGCTGGAAACCCTTCTGATTGCAGCAGCAGCTTTTCCTCTGGCCTATCTGTCCAGCAGACAGGCGGCTGGAATCTTGGGAACTCTGTTTGGCAAAACCGCAGAGAACGTGGTTGTAACATCCCAGCACTTTACACTGACGGCGACAGTGGGGAGTGTCCTGCTACCATACCTACGTCAAGTTACCCGCAGGAGAGGATGAACCGTGATTGTCCACATGAACTATCAGCAGTACCGCACAGCCCGGAAACTGGTACATAGCTGTTGCAATTATGACGGCGGGTGCTGCTTGCTTCTGGACAACGGTGAGGAATGTGTTTGTCCGCAGAGCATTACTTACTCGCTGACCTGCAAATGGTTTCGTGCCGCCGTCCTGCCGCTGGACGCTGGCCTGTGCGCTGCCCTGCTCTACCGCGACCGCATGAAGCCCTGTGCCATTTGCGGTAGCTACTTTGTACCAAAATCCAACCGGACAAAATACTGTTTGGAATGTGCTGAACAGGAGCGGCGGCGTAAGACCCGTGACCGAGTGCGCCGACATAGGGCTGATATGTAACGCTTTAGGCATTTTCAAAGCCTTGCAATTCAAGGGTTTCCGGGCGCTGGTCAATAGGGGGGCTGATACTTTTCCCATCCAGCACCCCGGAAGGCCCTCAGACGGCCCGCAACGGAGCAACAAGGCCAGGAGGTGAAACCTATCGCAGACTACATGAAAAAAGATAGCAAGCTGCTCCCATATCTGCCCTATCCCCGGTTCCTCCTGGACGTGGATTTAACCCAAACCGCCAAGGTTCTATATGCCGTTCTTTTGGACAGAGCCAACCTCTCCCGCGTCAATGGCTGGATGGACGAGGATGGAAATATCTACATCGTCTTTCCGCTCAACAAGATTGCTGATCTGGTGGACAAAGGTCCCTCAACTGTCAAGAACGCATTGACCGAATTGGAAACGGCGGGGCTGATTGAGCGTCGGCGCTGTGGGAACGGGATGCCAAATCGTATCTATGTGAAGCAGCCAGACAGCCAGGATATTGACCGCCTGATGGACAAAAAACTGGCTGTCAAACGGCCAGAAAATTGGCCTGCTGATAGCCAAAAAGTTGGCCGTCAGATAGCCAGAAAACTGGCCCCTAATAAAATAGGTAGTAGTAACTTGAAGAATAACTTGAGTAGAGTGAGTGATAGCGCCCATGTGCAAGGCCGCTATCAGAATGTTTTCCTTTCGGATACGGAGATAGCCGAACTGCAAGCGGAGTTGCCCGACCTCTGGCAGCAGTATGTGGAAAAGCTGTCCGAGTACATGGCCTCCACAGGCAAGACCTACCAGAACCATGCCGCCACCATTCGCCGCTGGGCAGCGGAGGACAGGCGCAAGGGCAAGAGCATACCAGATTACACTTACGAGGAGGGCGATAGCCTATGAATGATTTTGACAGCATTGTGAAGCGAATGACCGTGACCAAGTTGGAGCCAGGAGACTACACCGGGGCGGATGGGCTTTTGTACTGCGGGAAGTGCCGCACTCCCAAGCAGTTTCGCATGGACAAGCCGCCGTTGGAGGGGCGGCTGCTCCCCTGCCCCTGCCGGTGTGAGCAGGAACGCATTGACCGGGAGACAGCGGAGCAGGAGGCCCGTCGGCATCTTCAGACCGTAAGGGACTTGAAGCAGCAAGGTTTTACCGACCCGGCTATGCGCGATTGGACATTTGCCAATGACAACGGCAAATGCCCGCAGATGAAACACGCCCATTTCTATGTCGAGCATTGGGACACTATGCTGGCAGAGAACATCGGTTATCTGCTGTGGGGCGGTGTCGGCACCGGAAAAAGCTACTTTGTGGGATGTATCGCAAATGCGCTGATGGAGCGTGAGATCACCGTCCGCATGACGAATTTTGCGTTGATTCTGAACGATTTGACAGCCAGCTTCGAGGGCCGCAATCAGTACATATCCAAGCTTTGCCGCGCCCTGCTGCTTATCATTGACGATTTTGGCATGGAGCGCGGGACGGAGTACGGATTGGAGCAGGTCTATAACGTGATTGACAGCCGCTACCGCAGTAAGAAGCCGCTGATCGTCACCACCAACATTCCCCTCCAAGATTTGCAGCATCCCCAGGATACCGCCCATGCCCGTATCTATGACCGCCTGCTGGAAATGTGCGCCCCCATTCGCTTCTCTGGTGAGAACTTCCGTAAGGCTACAGCGCAGGACAAGTTGGCGCGGCTGAAAAATTTGATGGACTGAAAGGAGTTGCCTATGAAAAAAGCCCAACAGGATAAACCTGCCACACCCAAGGCCAAGGACAAGCCCCGGTTCATTGTGACCCGCGAATATAGCGGCAGTCAGAGCATGAGAGCCGCTTTTGAGCAGGCCATTGAATCCCAGGCTTGCGGTCAATTTGAATCCTGGCTTGAAAAGAAGGAGCGCGGTAAAAATGCCTGTTGAAAAATTTGCCGAAGCATGGTATCATGAACGTATCGTGTCCCTGTTCATTAAGGAGATTACCAATGAACAGGAAAAATAAATCTGCCCCGTCCGTCACTGCTCTGTACTGTCGGTTGTCCATTGAGGACGGGCGGGAAAACGAGAGCATGAGCATCAGCAATCAAAAAGCCCTGCTGCGTGACTTTGCTGAGAAAAACGGCCTGCTGGATTACGAATTTTACGTTGATGACGGTTACACAGGCCGTAATTTCAACCGTCCTTCGTTCCAGCGGATGATTGCCGACATTGAGGCTGGGAAGGTCAAATGCGTCATCACGAAAGACCTTTCCCGCCTGGGCCGGAACTACATCGAGGCTGGCAGCTACATCGAAATCTTCTTCCCGCGCCATAATGTCCGCTATATCGCTGTTACCGATGGCGTGGACAGCCTGAACCGGCAGGAGATGGACATTACCCCGTTCAAAAATATCCTAAACGATATGTATAGCCGGGATATTTCCAAGAAAGTGCTGGCAGGCTGGATGGCCCGCTCCCGGCAGGGGAAATTCCTGGGCGGTCCCACTCCCTACGGCCTTATGCGTGACCCCAACGATCACGGGCATCTGATTATTGACCCGGAAACTGCCCCTACGGTAAAGCTGGTGTTTGATCTGGCGCTGAACGGGTACGGCACGATGAAGATTGCCAAGCACCTGTTAGAGCGTAAAATCCCGATTACACGCATTAAAGAGCCTGTGGAATCCGAAGTCCGCTATTATTCGTGGAGCGGTTCGGTGATTGGAAAAATGCTCCGTAACCCGGTCTACAAGGGCGATCATGTGGTTTGCAAGTGCCACCAAAAGGCCATTCGCTCCAATACGGTGAACTTTATTCCTCGTGACCAGTGGGAGATTATCGAGAATTGCCATGAGGCCATTGTCAGCCGGGAGCAGTGGGACAGGGTGCAAAAGCTGATTGACCGCCGCCCGCCCATCATGCAGGGGAATAGTTGCCCCTTTTATAATCTGTTCCACGGTCTTGTCTACTGCGCCACCTGTGGGAAATCCATGCAGGTACGCTATGAGAAAGTCGGCAGAACCGGGAAGAACCGCTTCACCGGAGAAATGCGGGAACCGATTGACAAGGCGTATTACATTTGCCAGACCTATAACCGGCTGGGGAAGAATGCCTGCACCAGCCATAAGATTGAAGCCCGCGACCTCTACAATCTGGTGCTGTCGGACATCATGGAGCATGGAAAAATGGCCTTGCAAGATGCAGAAGCGTTCTATGGGCGGCTGACCCATCGGCTGGAGCAGCGGTATTCCATTGACGAAAAAAGTCTGAAAAAGGAACGGGACGCTCTTGCGAAGCGCAACCAGGAAATCGACAAGATGTTCATGAGCCTGTACGCTGACAAGGCAAAGGGCATCCTGACCGAGCGGCGGTTCCTCCGTATGACGGATACGCTGGAGCAGGAGCAGTCAGATAACAAATCCCGGATGCAGGCAATTACGGACGAGTTGCGCATTGCCAGCAGCGCGGACAGCGATGTGCGGCGGTTCATTGGAGAAATCCGGGAGTATGCGTCCATCACGGAGTTGGACGAGGCGATCTTGAACCGGCTGATTGATAAAATCATTATCAGCGCAGTTGAGGTTATTGACGGCGAAAAGGTTCAGAAAGTCCGTATCATTTACAACTTTGTTGGAGAACTTGCGGGTTAAGTATCTTTACGATCAATTCCCTTCCTCCATCGGAGGGGGATTGATTGTAGAGAATTGGCATATAAGCGCTTCTTAAAGCAATTTAGTTGCATTTTGTTTCAATGGTGGGTATGATTATATGAGACAAGCTGATAGTGCGATTAAAGGATACATATATCAATTCAATAAGTCTTTGGAAGAAATCTTATGTGCGAGTGATGATGATTCTATTACGCTTGAGGGATGTATTGAGGATATTGATATTACAACCTTCGAGGGAATCACTACTATACAATGCAAATATCATGAAGACCAATCTTATCAAATGTCGAGAGTAGCTGTACCGATTCTTGAAATGCTTTGCCACTTTAGCACCTGCACAGCACTTGGAAAATGTCCAAAGTATATCCTATATGCCTATTTTAAAGACAATACTGCAAGCCCGGCTCTAAGCGACTTTAAATCATTTATTTCTACAACCACAAACAAAGAAATATGGGCAAAATTTTTTCATCAAATATATGAAATTTCTGAACCAGATATACTCGTTATTGCCAACAAAGAGCGAAAAACGCAGCCAGAAAGAGGAATTCTCTATAAATATTATGAATCTAACCAGAGTACATTAAAACTTAAAGTGGACATTGACCAGTTTTGGGAACAGTTTACATACATTCAAGCCGAAAAATACGATGTTCTCAAAAAGCGAGTCATTGATCTATTATCTGAAATTGTTGATCAGGACACTGCTCACAACTTGTACTATCCAAACGCTTTCTCATTAGTAGCTGACTTATCCTCCAAACATAACGTAGCAGAACGCATAATTACAAAAAAGCAACTATTGAATCAATTGTCAGAAGAAAAGTCTGTCCTATTAACACGGTGGGTTATCGAGATAACGGAAAAGAAATCAATACTTCGACAGAAAAAATTATATCTTTCCAGCCTTTTCCACCCCAATTCTGAAGTTAGAGCATTTGTTTTTACTGATGAATTTTTAGATCAAAGTAATAGCGAATTGATTCCTTTTATTCGACGATATATTGAGAAGTACTACAAAAAACCTACGTTGCAAAAACCTCCCATCTTCATTTTTGGAGATAATCATGATAATAAAATCAAAGATATTATTATTTCTCTTCATAATTATCAGCAATCAGTTAATAGCGGCGTTGTTGCGGGGGTTTTTATGGAAGACAGTTTTGTGAACAATACTGACTGTGCGGCTAATTTCAAGTGCAAAATTACCTCTCTTCGCAATATCGATGATCGCCTTTTAGAGAGATGCCAAGTCGACCAACTTTTTTGGGTAGGGAAAATGCCTATCCTATTTAACAGCGAACAATTTACTAAAGAGTTGTTGGATATTCAGGACTTACATACGCTTAAATATCTTGTTGGATTAGAAACAACATTGGAGGGTACATAATGATTGAAATAGGAAAAGTTATTAGCAGTAAGCCTGGCAATATCATTGTGTTGCTTGATAGCATTGAGGTGTTTGAGCGGAATAAGGATAGGCTTCGTATATCCCGCTATGTTTCAATAGAGGATGGTAATAATTCGAATATTCTTGCGTCAATTCGTGATATTGCAGCAGTGCAATCCCCTAATGCAGATACAATTAATTATACGATAACTTGCTCTCCCATTGGATGCTATTTTGACTTTGATGGGATAATAAATTTTAAGCAAGGAGGTGTAAATCTACCTTCACCCACAGAGCCGGCATATCTTCCCGATGATGATGTCATAAACTCTATATTTAGCAGTAATCAAAACTTTTCTTTTTTCATTGGAAAACTTTCAAATAACGACTCTATTGAGTATTATGTTGATGGCAATAAATTCTTCGGAAAGCATATTGCTGTCGTAGGATCTACTGGTTCAGGAAAGTCATGTTCTGTTGCTCGCCTGCTACAAACAGCTATGCAGATTGAGAAAGGGCATAACAAGAACAAACCAATTACCAAAAATACACATGTCATCATATTTGATATTCATTCAGAATACCAAACGGCATTTTCTCTTGAGGACGATGAACAATTTCACCTAAATGTCCTTGATGTAGAAAAACTTTGCCTGCCATATTGGTTAATGAATTCACAAGAACTAGAAGAATTGTTTATTGAAAGTAATGAGATGAATTCTCATAACCAAATATCTCAGTTTAAAAAGGCAGTAATTCTTAGTAAAGAAAAGCATAATCCAGGAATGACACATATCAATTATGATACACCGGTTTATTTTGACATTAGAGAAGTATATAGGTACATTAAGAACAAAAATCATGAGGTAATTTCAAAAAATGATTCAGATGGACATAAACCTAAACGCCAGGATGGCTCGTTGGTTGAGAATCCCGATACGACTTACTTGGATGAAGAAATAGTCTTTACAGCTACAAGCAATACCAAAGACAACAAGGCAACTAACGGCCCATATAATGGGGAATTTGAACGTTTTGTAACTCGGTTAGAAACTAAACTTTCAGATAAACGTCTCAAGTTTATTACTGCTCCAGTGAAACATGATGGTATGGCATTTACGACAGAAGACTTTGACCAATTGCTTCAGCAATTCCTGGGCTATATTGACCAAAGCAATGTCACAATTATTGATTTAAGCGCAATTCCATTTGAAGTTCTTAGTATTGTAGTTAGTTTGCTTTCACGTATTATATTTGATTTTGCGTTCCACTATTCAAAAATAAGACATACTACTGGTGAAGTTAATGATATACCGTTTATGCTTGTTTGTGAGGAAGCCCATAACTACATACCTAAAACCGGTGGAGCGGAATATGCATCATCACGGCACTCAATTGAACGGATCGCAAAAGAAGGACGAAAATACGGTCTTACTTTAATGGTGGTTAGTCAACGGCCATCAGAAGTATCTGAAACAGTTTTTTCTCAATGCAACAATTTTGTGGTATTAAAACTTACCAATGTAAACGACCAAAGCTATATTAAAAATCTTCTGCCTGACAATAATGCGACTTTAGTTGACATTCTTCCTACACTCTCTGCTGGTGAGTGCCTTGTTGTTGGAGATGCCGTTCCTTTGCCAGCAATAGTAAAAATGGAAATGCCTTCCCCGATTCCGAGTTCTAGTGATGTTAGAGTATATGATGAATGGAATAAGGATTGGGTCAATATTGCGTTCACGGATATTATAAAGCGCTGGAGAAAAGAATGAAAATAAATGAGTTATGCCTCAAATTGGGGTGTAACTCATTTATTTTTTAATTCACCACTTGACAATGTTGCAGAGAGCTTATGACGCCGGACGAGGTTCGTATGCTGGATAACCGGTATGCGCTGCTGTTCATTCGGGGTGAAAGACCTATTCTGGACGAAAAATACAATTTACTAAGGCACCCCAATATAACTTTCACCACAGATGGCAAAGGAAAACCCTATGTCCATGGCAGTGCAGAAAATGCCGTTGCCACCATTTCTGTTACGTCTGATTCTGCAACGAAACTGCCAGAACAGGAAACGCTGGAAACTGCGTATGAGCTTCTATCCGACGAGGAGGTAGAGGCTCTTTTCGATTTTTAATAACCAATGATTAGGAGAATTTCTACCATGAGAAAATTATTTTTTAAGTGCATCAGAAAAGGCAGCAAGACCATTTCCCACAATTTCACGCTGGAGCGTAAAGTCAAGCGGAGCTGCCGCGCTGTAATTGCAGCGTTGAACTTCATACTTGCCAACGCTGTAACTGCCTTTGCCGCAGGCGACCCGATCACCGTTGTAAACAATCTGTCCGATTTTATTTTCGGTCTGATCCGCGCGGTCGGCTTGATTCTGCTGGGCTGGGGCATTGTGCAGGTGGGGCTATCCTTTCAGTCCCACGATCCCAGCCAGCGTTCCAACGGGTTTCTCACCCTTGCAGGCGGTATCGTTATCACCTTTGCAAAAGAAATCTTGACCCTGATTACAGGCTGAAAGAAAGGAAGATTGCAATGAAAAAATGCGAGTGCTATATCCACTCTCTGAAACAGGGAGAAACCCATGTTCTCGGTAAAGCGGCCATTATCAAGCGCTTGGGCGACAATGACTATCTGGCAGAGTATAACGGCGTGAAATGCCACGCAATTTTCAATCCCTTTGCCGGACGGTATTTTGTGGACGATGTGTACGGCGTTATCCGCAATTCGCCCGACCGGGACAGCAGATAACGAAACAATACGGCATACGGGGCAGGCTGCAATCGGCGGTCTGCCCTCTATCTACCGGAAAGGAGGAAACCTATTTTGAGTGATAACTGGGTCGTACAAAACCTTGAAAACGCCCTTGAAACTTGGAATCAGAAACTTGCCGAAATATGGCAGCTTATCACGCAGTCGCCCCAGCAGTTTAAGGGCGGCACGATATGGAATGTCATTGTGGGCATTCACGGTGCGGTGCAGGCCATAGGGCTTGCTCTGCTCGTTCTGTTCTTTATCGTGGGCGTGATGAAAACTATGGGATCATTTGCGGAGCTTAAAAAGCCGGAGCACGCATTAAAGGTCTTTATCCGCTTTGCGCTGGCAAAGGCCGCCGTCACCTACGGGCTGGAGCTGATGATGGCTCTGTTCAAAATCGTGCAGGGGCTAATCTCCACTATTATGAACGCCGCAGGCTTCGGCTCGGCACAGCAGACCGTACTTCCCTCGGAAATCGTGACGGCGGTGCAGGACTGCGGCTTTTTCGAGAGCATCCCCCTATGGGCGGTGACGCTGATCGGCGGCCTGTTCATTACGGTACTGTCTTTCATTATGATAATGACCGTGTACGGACGCTTTTTTAAGCTCTACCTTTACACGGCGATTGCACCGGTTCCTCTCTCCGCTTTTGCGGGAGAGCCGAGTCAGAATGTGGGCAAATCATTCATAAAGAGCTACTGCGCCGTCTGCTTGGAGGGCGCAATTATCGTCCTTGCTTGCATTATCTTCTCCCTGTTTGCGTCTGCCCCGCCCGTGGTTGACCCCAACGCTGCGGCGGTATCTATGGTATGGAGCTATATCGGGGAGCTTGTTTTCAATATGCTGGTTCTCGTCGGCGCGGTCAAAATGGCTGACCGTGTTGCAAGAGAAATGATGGGACTGTAAGGAGATGATATTTTGGAAGTCAAAATCAATAAAGAGATCCGTGCCTACACGGAATCTATGTTTTTCGGGTTGTCTATGCGGCAGTTCATTTTTTCTATTTTGGCGGTCGTTGTCGCCGTGGGACTGTACTTTCTCTTAAAGCCCTATGTGGGGACGGAAACCGTGTCGTGGATGTGTATTCTCGGCGCTGCTCCCTTTGCGGCGCTGGGATTTATCACCTACCACGGTATGAACGCCGAGCAATTTGTCTGGGCGTGGATTCGTTCTGAAATACTGGAGCCGAAGCGACTGTCCTGCGTACCCGCCAACTATTATTACGAAGCGCTTAAAGGGGTCATAACCGCCCATGAAAAGGAGATGGCCGCAAAACCGGGAAAACGCCAACGCGAGAATAACTCGGCTCACCGCCGCAGAAAGGAGGCAAAGCGTCATGCTTAAAACCTTACGCGCCCTGTTAAAGCAAGACAGGGAAACCTATAAGATGCCCCGCCGGGTGCAAGACCTCATCCCCATCCGGCGCATTTGGGAGGACGGTATCTTTCAAGTAGGCAGCCAGTTTAGCCGCACCTGGAAGTTTTCCGACATCAATTACCAGGCGGCCAGCCTGGAGGACAAGAAAACCATGTTTCTGGATTACTCGGCTCTACTGAACAGTCTGGATTCCGGCTCTGTGGCCAAGATTACCACAAACAACCGCACGTTGAACCGGGCAAACTTTGCGCAGGAGGTTCTCATGCCCATGAGAGGAGACTGCCGGGATGTATACCGGATGGAGTACAACAACGTTATTCTGGGGAAAGCCATCGCTGGAAACGCCATTGTACAGGAAAAGTATTTGACCATCACAGTACCCAAGAGGAATGTGGAAGAAGCCCGCGCCTACTTTACTCGTGTGGGCGCGGAGCTGATTTCCCACTTTGCCGTTCTTGGCTCCCGCTGCGTGGAGTTGGACGCTGTGGAACGATTGCGTATCCTCCACGATTTCTTCCGTCCCGGCGAGGAGGCGGACTTCCATCTGGATTTGCTGGACAACATGAAAAAAGGGCACGATTTTAAGGACTACATTTGCCCGGATTCTATGGAAATACACAGCGATTACCTGATTTTGGGCGGCAAATACTGCCGAACCCTGTATCTCAAGGACTATGCCAACTATATCCGGGATTCCTTTGTGTCCGAACTGACCGATCTGAATCGGAACAGAATGCTATCCATAGACATTGTTCCCATTCCCATGGATGAGGCGGTGCGGGAGGTGGAAAACCGTCTTTTGGGCGTGGAAACGAATATTACCAACTGGCAGCGCAGGCAAAATCAGAGCAACAATTTTTCCGCTGTCATTCCCTACGACATGGAACTTCAGCGGAAGGAAAGCAAGGAATTTTTGGATGACCTGACCACCCGCGACCAGCGCATGATGCTGGGCGTTTTGACTATGGCGCTTTGCGCCGATACCAAAGCGCAGCTTGACGCAGACACAGAGCAGATTTTGTCTCTTTCCCGCCAGAAGATGTGCCAGATGGCAGTACTCAAATACCAGCAGACGGATGGACTGCATACGGCGCTGCCTATGGGCGTGAGAAAAATCAACGCTTTGCGCACCTTTACGACGGAAAGCCTGGCAGTATTTATGCCCTTTCAGGTACAGGAAATCCAGGAAAAGGGCGGCATTTATTTTGGCGAGAACGCCATCTCCCACAACCTGATTTTGTGCAGCCGGGAAAATCTTCTGAACCAATCGTCCTTCATTTTGGGCGTTCCCGGTTCTGGAAAATCCTTTGCCGCAAAAGAATTGATTGCCTTTCTCATGCTCAACACCGAAGACGATATTCTAATTTGCGACCCGGAGGGGGAGTTTGCCCCTATGGTGCAGGCCATGGGCGGCGACGTGGGCGCTGTGGTTCATGTAGCCGCTGGCGGCAAAGACCGCCTGAACGCCATGTACATGGTGGAAGGTTATGGCGAAAACAACCCCATTGTGGAAAAGTCGCAGTTTATCATGTCACTGGTAGAGCAAATCGATAAAGCAGGCGTCGGACCCCAGCACAAATCCATTATTGACCGCTGTACGGCGCAGGTGTACCAAGAGGCAAGGGAAACCGGTATTGTTCCGACGCTTTGTACCCTCCGGGAAAAGCTGCTGATACAGCCGGAGCGCATTGCGAAGGAAATCGCGCTGTCCTTGGAGCTGTTCACCACCGGCTCTTTGGATATTTTCGGCCACGGCAGCACCGTGGATTTGGACAAGCGTGTGATCGTGTTCAATATTCATGACCTGGGGGCGCAGTTGAAGCCTACCGGCCTGCTGGTTATTACCGATACCATGCTCAACCGCGTCA
>CAJURY010000008.1 GCA_910589155.1 uncultured Oscillospiraceae bacterium
TTACAAGCTCACCGATTTCGTTGACATAGATATAATCGGCATATTTCCTGCAATAGGATTTCCCGCATAGCTTTCGGTTTCATTCCTGCTCCGCTATCAGCCGGTGCAATAATTTCTCAAACGGCGGCACAAGCGGCAGGCTGCGATAGATTTCATAAATATGGGAATAATTAGCGTTTCTACTTTTGAATTGGCCTCCAGGCAATTTCCTGCAGACGGGCAATGCACAGCGCTTCAAACTCTGCCGGATTATGACCCAGCATCTCATGGGGCGATACGCCGAATCCAATACAAATATTCATGAAAATTGCGAGGGAAGGCACGCTTTTCCCGCTGAGGATTCTCCCGAAATATTGCTTACTGATGCCGCACAGGGTTGCCGCTTGCTCCTGCGTTAAGCCCTGTTCCATGTAAATCCGGCGCACATTCTTGGAAAAGTTATCTAAAAACACCACAACATCACACTTTCTGTATTAGGATGTTTTTAGCATAGAAACAAGGCAATATCCTATCAAGAAACAATCGTTTCCTTTCCGGAAAATTCCTACTATTTTTGAAAAGTTTGTATCATTTGACGAATAATCGCAACAGAAAAGCACAAAACGAATGCATCTATTTTGCACCTTTTGAGGAAATATATATCACTATAAATCCCGCCATCGTGCACCTACTTGTAGACAGGAGGTACATTTTTCAAGATAAACAGGAACGCGCCGGAGGGTAAATACAAAATCCGGCGCGTCTGGTTTGCGAATGAACACATCATAAATAATACCATGTAATCCGCTCAACTTTCTGATTTTCAAAAGCAAATAATGAAAGTCCCAACAATTGCAACCCGCCTGACGGGACATCCGTCAGGCGGGTTTGACATATCTTAGTCGTCGAGGTCGTCTTCCTCTGTGGTAAACTCCAGAACCTCGCCGCAGTTGGGGCAGGTGATGCTGCCGGATTCCAGGGTTTCTTCGTCAAAATCAATGATTTCGCCGCACTTGCACTCTACTTCGTAAACAGTGGTGTCGTCGAAGTCGAATTCGTCCTCATCCTCTTCATCCAGCTCGTCATAGTCCTCGTCATCGTAGTCGTCCTCAAACGCCTCATCGTCCAGATAGGCAATGAAATCGTCGATGGCGTCCAGATCGTCTTCAATCTCGTCCAACTCGTCGGAAATGGCGATGGTGGTTTCTTCAATGTTGGCAATATTCTTGGCCATATCGCCCAGCAGGTCAACGATACCGGCAAACATCTTGCCTTCATCGCTTTCCTCGTTCAGCTTCAGGCCTTCCATCAGACCCTTGAGGTAAGCAGCCTTCTCAGAAAGTGTCATAATCTTCTCCTTTTCAGGCATTAGCCCTTTGCACGACCCAAATATTCACCGGTACGGGTGTCAATGGAAATCTTGTCGCCTTCGTTGATGAACAGGGGCACCTTGATCTCAGCGCCGGTCTCCACGGTTGCGGGCTTGGTAACGTTGGTAGCGGTGTTGCCTGCAAAGCCAGGCTCAGTCTCAGTAACGACCAGATCCACAAAGTTGGGCGCTTCCACGCCGAATACATTGCCCTTATAAGACATGATGGTGCAGGTATCGTTTTCCTTCACAAAGCGGAAGCTGTCGTCCAACACGCTCTTTTCGATGGGGGTCATTTCATAGGTTTCCATGTCCATGAAGTAATACAGGTCGCCGTCGGCGTAGCTGTATTCCATCTTCTTGCGCTCAATGTAGGCAGTGGGATACTTGTCGTTGGGGTTAAAGGTGGTTTCGGTGACGCCGCCGGTGATGACATTGCGCATCTTCACGCGGACGAAAGCAGCGCCCTTGCCGGGCTTTACGTGCTGGAACTCCACGATCTGCATGACCTTGCCATCCATGTCAAAGGTTACGCCGTTCCGAAAATCGCTAACAGAAATCATAAAACTTGTCCTCCTAATTTGGAAACAGAATACTACATAAAATTCCAAGAATATTCTAACCGATTTTTTTGGTTTTTGCAAGATGCACTTTTGGGTTTTCTTACAAAATAATCAAATTTTTGGGGCTGTGGGTAATATTTTCGCAACCGCCCTCCTGAAAAATCACCACGTCCTCAATGCGAACGCCGAATTTGCCAGGCAAATAGACGCCGGGTTCAGCGGAGCACGCCGCGCCTTTTTCAATTCTACCCTCCCAGCCCTGAGAGCAGCGGGGGTTTTCGTGAATCTCCAAACCGAGGCTGTGCCCGTAGCCGTGACCAAAATACGCGCCGTAGCCCGCGTCCGCAATGACCTTCCGGGCAGCGCCGTCCACGTCGCAGCCCCGAACGCCAGCTTTAGAGGCGGCAATTCCCGCCTGCTGGGCTGCGTAGACGGTATCGTAGACCTTCTGCATTTCCTCTGTCACAAAGCCCAGCGCAACGGTCCTTGTCATATCGGAGCAGTAGCCCTGATACAGTACGCCAAAATCCATGGTGATAAAGTCCCCTGCTTGCAGCTTGCGGTCGCCGGGTACGCCGTGGGGCAGGCTGGTGTTGGGCCCGGAAACGACGATAGGATCAAAGGAAAGCCCCTCCGCGCCGTTTTTGTACAGGCAGTAAATCAGTTCGGCGCACAGCTCTTTTTCCGTCATCCCCGCATTGATCCGGGGCAATACGTCGGTAAACGCCTGATCGGTAATGGCCTGGGCTTTTTTCATAATTTCAACTTCCCAGTCCTCTTTGGTAGCGCGGAACGCGTTCAACTGATCCTGACAAGGAATCAACTCGGCCTTCAGCGCTTCCTGATAGGAAAGGAACTCCTGCAGGGTAAGGTATTCTTCCTCCACCCCCAGCTTTGTTACGCCGAAATCCCGGATGGCTTCGTTCAGCAGATCGTTGTAGGGATGCTCCCGGTCTGTGAGGATGACCTCGAAGCCCTGAATACCGGCCTCGGCGGATTCAATATAGCGGCTGTCTGTAAAGTACCGGCAGCCCTTGGCCGTGACGATGGCCACGCCCTCGGCAATGTCGAAAGCGGCGGCATAGTGGCGGCTGTACCGGGAGGTCAATAAAAGACCGTCCAGAGAGCCATTTAGCAAGGACAAATATTTTTCAATGTTTTTCATATTCAATTCTCCTTCCTCTGGCAGCGAAGATAAAAGGCAGCTCCGCGATATGGCGCAGCTTCAGCCAGAACGTATGATTGTGAATGGCGGGCACCAGAATGGAGGTCAGTCCCGCGCAGTTGGCGCCCAGGGTATCGGTAAAAATCTGATCCCCCACCAGCGCGCTGTTTGTAGGCAAAACGGAAAACCGGGCAAGACAGGCCTGAATACCGGAGGAAAAGGGCTTTTTCGCGTGAGTCACGCAGGAAAGTCCATATTTTTCGCAAAACGCCGGAACACGGCTGTTTTTGCTGTTGGAAACGACACAAAGGGCAATCCCCGCCTTTTGCATGGCTTGAAACCACTGCAAAACCGCTTCCGTTGGAACGTTGGTGGTATAGGGCACGATGGTATTGTCAAAATCCAGCATCAAAAGGGTTATGTGCCGATCTTGCAGCAGCTTAGGCGTTACGCTGACAACAGAGGGCAGAATCAGTTTTGGCAGCAAAGAAAAACGCATAGGACACCTTCCATTTTCATACGATAATATGAATCCTTTGGCATTATAGCATAAGATTGGAGTGTTGTCCATTGTCTGGTTTGCTTTATTTTGCGTTGACAGCGGGAGAATTGGCTGCCTGGGAGGGAGAAAACGCAGCGTGGATGGCCTGCCGGTTTGCATCCGGCAGCGACGGTCTGAGCAACCTCCCGGATAAGCTTCCGCCGAACAGCCTGCTTATTTTGAACGACCAGACCCCCGCACAGCAGCACAACCCGGCGCGGATTCAAAAGGAGCTGCAAGAAACCCTGGAAAAGTTTGGGTGCCCGGGGCTGCTTCTGGATTTTGAGCGAAAGCCCACAGAAAGTTCTGAGGCAATTGCAAAAGCGGCGGCAAAGGCGGCGGAGGATCTGGGGATTTTCTGCGCCGTGCCGGAAAGCTATCTGGATTGCGGAAAAGACGCGGCTTTGTTTCTTCCCATGCCGGCGCCGCTGTCTGAGCCGGATTTTCCCCATAGCCGTCCGCTGGTTTTGGAGCTTGCGCCAAGAGGCCTTTGCCTACAAATAACGGAGAAAGGCGCAAAGGAAGAAACGGTTTCCTATTGGGAGCTTTCCCAGGAAGGGAAAAGCCATACGCTTTTTCGGGACAAGACTGAAAAATACGATTATTTTTGCAAATTGCAGCCGGGACTTGCATCGTATTCGATTCTGGAAACGGCGGAAAGTTTACAAGCCTTTTGGGAAAACGTCTGCAAGCTTCCCAACGTTCTGGGCGGCGTAGGACTTTATCAGGAACTTGCGCCTTTTTTTGAACCCCAATAAAATTCTTTACATAGGGACTTGCCGTGGAGAATACAGTGTATTATAATCGGAGGTGAGGAAATGATCTCAGCCGCCGCATGGCTCATGCTGAGCAGTATGCTGTACTCTCTGAGACTGCAATCCGGGAGCTTTCCCCGGCCATTGTCAGCGAAAGAAGAACGGATGTATCTGGAAAAGGCGGCGCAGGGCGATCTGGAAGCCAGAAATGTGCTCATCGAGCGAAATCTGAGGCTTGTCGCCCACATTATGAAGAAGTATTACGCACAGACCGCAGATCAGGAGGACTTAATCTCCATCGGCACCATCGGACTGATTAAGGCGGTGTCTACCTTTGACGCTTCAAAGGGGATACGATTAGCCACTTATGCCGCCCGATGTGTGGAAAACGAAATCTTGATGTATTTTCGCAGTCAGAGGAAAAGCGCGTCCGACGTATCCTTGTCTGATTATATTGAGACAGGGAAAGACGGCACAGCGCTTTCTCTCATGGACGTCATCTGTGAGGAAGAAGATTTATTCGACCGGGTCAGCAATCAGGAAAGCGTGGTGCGCCTACGCCGCGCAGTGCAGGAGGTACTAACAGAGCGGGAGCGTATGGTGCTTACCATGCGCTACGGTCTGGACGGAAAACCGCCGAAACCCCAGCGGGAGGTGGCAAAAGCCTGCGACATCAGCCGGTCTTATGTCAGCCGGATTGAGAAAAAGGGGCTTGAAAAGCTGAAAGAAGCCTTGGGCGGCGCGCCCTAGGCCGCAATTTGAACAAAAGAAGGAAAAACTGTGAATAAACAAAGAAAAATACAGCCCTGGAAGCATTTCAAAACCATAACCCACCATAGATTGCTCGTTCTGTGCAACTGTTTCCGGGTGGGACTTTTCTGGCAGGGGCTTACCCACGATCTTTCCAAATATTCGCCCACGGAGTTTTGCCAAGGGGCGAAGTATTATCAAGGCACCAGAAGCCCCAACGCCGCAGAGCGGGAGGAAAACGGCTATTCCAAGGCATGGATGCACCATAAAGGGCGAAACCGCCATCACTATGAATACTGGACGGATATGAATCCCCAGACAGGGCGCTACGAGTCCGTGCCCATGCCCAGAAAATACCTGGCGGAAATGGTCATGGATCGCATTGCCGCCAGCAAAACCTATGAAGGAAAAGCCTATACGGACGGTTCTCCTCTGGCGTATCTGGAGCGTGCGCGGGAGACGAAGCTTATCCACTCCCAGACGAGGCGAGAACTTTTGTATCTTCTCACCATGCTGAAAAATCAGGGAGAAAAGGAAACCTTTCGCTTTATCCGCCAAACAGTTTTACCTGGAAAACCTTTCGCAAATGAAAATGAAACGAAAGAATCATGAGAACCAAGCATCATCAGTTTGCGCGCTGCGTTTGCAGCGCGCTTTTTTACAATAAATTTTTCTTCCCCCTTTCGGGTAAATTCCGGGCAATTCGGCAATACTAAGTCCGAAAGGAAGGATGCACAATGGATTTTACGCAATCTCAAACCAAAATCAATCTGGCGCGAGCCTTTGCCGGCGAATCTCAGGCCAGAAACCGCTACACCATTTACGCAAATCAGGCAAAAAAGCAGGATCAAGAGTACCTTGCCCGGATTTTTGAAGAAACCGCGGAAAACGAGCGGGTACACGCGGAGGAATTTTTGGAAATGCTCCAAAAGCACGGCGGCGCGGTGCAGCCCAACATCGATATTACCGCAGGCTACCCCTATACCTTGGGCACTCTGGAGGAAAATTTGCAGGCCGCAGCGGAGGGCGAACTGGAAGAAGAAACAAAAGCCTACCCCGCTTTTGCGGAAGTAGCCGAGCGGGAAGGCTTCAAGGACGTTGCAAGACTCTTCCGACTCATTGCCACCATTGAGGGCGTACACCACAACGTGTTCAGCCAAGCCCTGGAACAGCTCAAAAACGGCACGCTTTTTCAGAAAAAAGAACCGATTACCTGGCGCTGCCTGAATTGCGGCTACACCTACACGGCGGAAAAGGCTTTGAATCCCTGCCCTGTATGCCAAAAGAGCGGCCAGTGGGCGGAAGGCAATCTGGATCGGAAAAATCTCAGTTAAAACCCTTTTTCTGGAATTTCCTGTTTACATTGCGGTCATATTTGTGGTATGATAGAAAAATCAGTAAAATGCTGCGAGAAACAGGAGAATGCCCATGAATTATATTGTATTAGATATGGAATGGAATCAGCCCTGGCCCGGCTCCCCTTCCTCCAGAAAGGTGCTGCCTGTGAGCATCCGGGGCGAAATTATACAAATCGGCGCGGTTCGTGTTCTGGAAGATCAAAGCATCGCGGATGAATTTCAGATCCTGATCCGCCCCAAATACTATCAGCGTCTCAATAAAAGAGTTTCCAAGCTCACGGGCATCAAAGAAGCCCGGCTCAAGGCGGAAGGCGTATCCTTTCCGGAGGCCATGGAGCAGTTTCGCGCCTGGTGCGGGGAAAACGCGGTTTTTCTCACCTGGGGCTTTGACGATATTGCCATTTTGCGGGAAAATCTGGCGCTTTTCCAGCAGGACGAAAGCTGGACGCAGCGTTGGTACAACCTTCAAATGATTTTTAACGCTCAGACCGACGGTTCCAACTCTCAAAAGGCGCTGAAAACCGCCATGGAGTTTTTCCAGATTGAGGCCACCCGCCCCGCCCACGACGCCTTGGGGGACGCTTACCATACCGCCCAAATTTGTCAGAAATTAGAGTTGCAGCGGGGCATGGAGGAATACGAAGCCGCCCTGAAAAGCCACGAAAACGGGTTTCACGGCGCGGAGCTGCCCGGCTGCATTGGCCGGCAGGTCTTTTATGACTTTGAAAGCAAGGAAGCGGTTTTGTCCGCCATGGTCGGCAAGGAAAATATCTGTCCTGTATGCGGCAATCAGATGGAAAGCGCCCGCTGGTTCGCCCAGCCGGGCAAGCGTTATATGGCGATGTCTACCTGCCCGGCGCACGGCCAGTTTTTAATCCGCGTTCGTTTGACCGACATGGACGACGGCACCATTCGCGCCAGCCGCCTGATTTATGAAGGCGCCTCCACCGCCGCCGAAGCCTACAATCGTAGAGCGGAAAAGGCCGAAGCCGCCCCTGCTCCCCGCCGCCGTCGCCGCAGGAGCGCGAAAAAAGCGCCAGTGGAGAAAGTAGAGCGGGCATAAATGGAAGACTTACTGCAAAAGCTGCCCCAGGCGCTTTTAGGTTGGTTCTCGGAAAACAAAAGAGACCTCCCCTGGCGAGCCGACCGGGAACCTTATCATATCTGGGTATCTGAAATTATGCTCCAGCAAACAAGAGTGGAAGCTGTAAAGGGCTACTATTCTCGTTTTCTCGCTGCACTGCCCACCGTAGAAGCCCTGGCAAACGCGGATGACGACCATTTGCGTAAGCTATGGGAGGGGCTTGGCTACTACAATCGCGTGCGAAATATGAAAAAAGCCGCCGAAGTTATCTGCGGCGAACTGGGCGGCGCGTTTCCGCAAACCCTGGAAGGGCTTTTGCGCTTGCCCGGCGTGGGCAGCTACACCGCCGGAGCCATTGGCTCCATTGCTTTTGAACTGCCAGCCCCGGCGGTGGACGGCAATGTGCTCCGAGTAGTCTCCCGCCTTTGCGCGGACGAAACGCCCATCGATCTGCCCACATATAAAAAGCGCGTGGAAGCCGCTTTGCAAAAGGTCTACCCCGCCGGGCGATGCGGCGATTTTACCCAGTCTCTTATGGAACTCGGCGCAACCGTCTGTTTGCCCAACGGCAAGCCCAAATGCGCCGGTTGTCCCTGCAAAACCTTTTGTCTGGGTTTGCAGCAAGGCGAGCCGGAGCGTCTGCCCATCCGGCTCCCAAAAAAATCCCGCCGCCTGGAAGAAAAAACCGTCTTTGTTCTTTCCTGCGACGGTTGTTACGCCGTACAAAAAAGGGAAAAAACAGGTCTTTTGGCTTCCCTCTGGGAGTTTCCCAATGTGCCGGGACGTCTGGAACTGGCCGAAGCAATAAACTGGGCGCAGCCCCTTTCCCCTGCCGCTCCCACAGGGATGGTGGAGCGGCAGCATATTTTCACCCACGTGCAGTGGAATATGCGTTGCTATTACCTAAGCTGCCGGGAAAAGTCAGCGCAATTTACATGGGTCACGCCTGCGCAGATTGCGCAGGAAATTGCTTTACCTACAGCTTTCAAAATGTTCTGGGATATTTTGCAGGCAAAAGAGAATAAAGTTTGACTTTGCACACGAAATTGTGTACAATATTGGAGCGACCGGGTCGGACAGTCGCGCGGGAGCGGCGAAAGCTGCCCTGTGAGGAAAGTCCGGGCTCCATAGGGCAAGGATAACGGGTAACGCCCGCCGGGGGTGACCCCAGGACAAGTGCAACAGAGAGATACCGCCTTATTTTTAAGGTAAGGGTGAAAAGGCGCGGTAAGAGCGCACCCGCTCCATGGGAACATCGGAGCGCTGTAAACTCTATCCGGAGCAACACCGCAGAGGAGGCAAGGCTTGCCCGGCTGTCTCCGAGAAGGTGGCTGGAACCTGCGAGCAATTGCAGGTCTAGATAGATGACTGTCAGAACAGAACCCGGCTTACGGACCCGCATCGCGCAAAACCGCCAGGACATTGTCCCGGCGGTTTTCCCATTTTATTCCAGTCCCGTCACAGAACGCCCCGCTTCCAGCAGTTGCTTAGCCGTTGCGCCATAAATGATCGTACCGTCCAGCGTCACATAATAGGCCCGCGCGGAAACTGTTTTCCCAAGCGGCATATTGGTAATCAGGCTGTATGCAAGATAGCCGTCATTGCCGTCTTGCGCGCCGCCTAAATTACCATTGAAAGCATTGGCCGTGGTCGTTTTCCCAAAAGGCGCCGCCGCAATATACGAATAAACCGTGTTTTTCGTAATATTCGCAGCTTTCAAACCGTCAAGCATCTCTCCAGCATACAATGTGCTGTCGCTGGCAGAAGCCGCGGTGGACAATACAAAACCGTAGACGCTGAAAATATCCCCCGGCACTGTGGAAAGCGCAAATACCTTCGCCGCTCTTACCTGATTGCTTTGGTAAGCAATGGTAGTTTTCAAGTATTCCGCACGAATATAATAAGCGTAAATGGTGGAACCATCCGCCGCAAGCCGCTTATTTTTTGCGCTTTTGGTCTGCCAACTGCCATTATCCCAGTCATTGCACGCCTGCGGCTGTGTAAACCATCCGGCAAATAGATAGCTTTCCCCATCAACAGTTTTGGAAGTGCAGTTCAGTTTATAAGCTAAGGTCGTAATGTCCAAGTCATTTACTTCCTGCGCGGAAAGCTGGACAAGAACTTTCCCCGTCACGCCATCTGCTACTTTCAAAGTCGCAAACTGATAATCCTTCGTAATCCACAACGTCAGCTTTTGATAACCATTCGCCTGAACGACGATTTCATTGACGTCTCGCGCCATGGCCCCAACGCCGATTTTCAAGCAATCCTCCCAGCCGAACGCGCCGCTGCAAGTACCCACCGCATATTGCGCTTTCCCTACCGGCGTATTTTGCGTATAGGGAACGCCGTTTACCGTCACGCCGGTGATACTGCCAAGCCACGCCGTATCGGTAAACCCAAGATCCACATAATCATAAAAGAAATTCTTGTTGATGCTTGCAGGCTGAGGCGGCGTCTTGGTTTCCGGCATTACCGTCTCGGTTTTTGTGGCCTTTTTGCATACAATGCAGGTGTAAAATCTCAACGTGCCGGATTCAGAAAGTCTGCCCTCATCCCAAACGTGCCCCAGCGCCTCCGTATAGTCCCCGGTATAGGTATCGCCGCAGTCACAGGTATAGACGGTATAGCCTTTCTCTGTGCAAGTCGGCGCTGTGACCTTAGCGACATAGGCATGGATGTGCGGCTGCACCAAGGCGCACCTTTTGCCGATCCAGTCGATATTGAGCTGCAAGTCCTCATAGCCCTTTGCCGTAATGACTACCGCATTTTCATTCCCTTTGAGCTTTTCCTCTCCTATGAGCAGATACCCGTCGCCAACATAGTAACCGGTATTATTCCAAACCGCAAAGGAACTGCTCGCCTTGCTGTATGCCACGCCGTTCACCGTTACGCCGGTAACAGCGTCAAGCCACGCGCTGTTTGCAACGTACAGCTTGCAATCCGTGCCAAAATTGGTTTCCACCGTTTCAGAAGGCACAGGCGGTGTCTTTCCCGCAGCCAACGCGTTGACGCACAGTAAGGACGCCAGCATGCCAAACGCCAGAAACAATACAAAAATTCGTTTTCTCATAATATAACTCCTCCTTTTTTTAGTTAGTCTTGACTAATCTTTGTGTAAAAGAAATATGCAGTTTTGCTGCACAGTAAGGTAGTCTTGACTAACCATAAAAAGTATACCAATTTTTCCCGCTTCTGTCAAGTCCACAAAGATTTTTTTACACATCCTGTAAGGTTTTGCGTGAAAATTTGTGTATATCAGTGAGCGGCATATCGCACAGCAAAGAAGGTGAAATCAATGAACGACAATGAAATTGTGCAGCTTTTCTGGGACAGGAATCAGCAGGCCATTGCCGCAGCCTCCCAGAAATACGGCGGTTACTGCGCTTCCATCGCGAAAAACATCCTGAAAAACCAGCAGGACGCGGAAGAATGCGTCAACGACGCTTACTTGAATGCGTGGAACGCCATACCGCCTCATCGTCCCGCCGTCTTATCCGCCTTTCTCGGCAAACTCACCAGAAATCTGGCCTTCAACACATATCGCCGCCAGTGCGCTGAAAAACGAGGCGGCGGGGAGATTGCCCTTGTATTGGAGGAACTGTCTGATTTTATATCCGCCGACGATTCTGTGGAGCAGGCGATGAACCGAAAGACGCTGGTAAAGGAAATCAATGCGTTTTTAGACAAGCTGCCCCGTGCAAAACGAGATATTTTTGTTTGCCGCTACTACTATGCGGACAGCGTTGCGGCAATCGCCCGGCGGTTTGGCCTTACCCAGAACAACGTATCCGTCACCTTAAACCGCATACGGAGCCAACTGAAAAAGCATTTAACAGAAAGGGGCTTTACCTTATGAAAAAAGAAGACTTTTTTGAAACCTTTGGTGATATTGACCCACGCCACGTGCAAAGCGCCCACGCCAGGCGTCCCGCGCGCTGGAAAGCTTGGGGCGCGGCGGCAGCTTGTTTTGCGCTCCTGGCGGCCTATCCCCTTTACCGGGTCATGCGGCCCAATCCTTCGCTGCACAGCTACCGGATTGCAGATTACGCTACAGAAAAAAATCGGCAGGAAATCGGCCAGTGGAACGATCCTTCCACGCCCACCGAAACGGTGCAGGATCAAGTCGCCGCGGAAACGCCTTACAATAACTTGATGGCAACCTTTGGAACAAACGAGGATGGTTCCATTCGTTATCCCGACTGGTTCGGCGGGGCGTATCTGGCGGAAACCTCCCCCGCGCAGCTAACGGTACTTGTGGTAGAGACGAACCGCTCCCATGCGCCAAGCCAAGCGGAAATCCAGAAAATGGCCGACAGCGCGGATATTTCTTTTGTTGCAGCTACCTATGCATATACGGAATTGGAAGCCTTACAGGAGAAAGTCGTCGCCAAAATGCAGCAGCTTGGCGTATTTGTTTCCTGCCATATGAATGTAATTGAGAATTGTCTGGACTTAACCATAATCACCGCCAGCGAAGAAGCCCTGGCTGTTTTGGCTGAGCTTGACCCTGCGGAAACCGCAATCAACGTAACCGCTATGGAAGCCACTGGAAACGCCGACTATGACCTGCTTCCTATTACCACTGAATTACCAGCAGTCATAGACTTACCGGAAAAAAAGCAATAAAATGGCGCAAAGCATCCACACATGAGATGCTTTGCGTTTTTTCCATCGCTATGGTAGAGTTTCGTAATTTCTGCCAAAAATTTAAAAATTAAGATATTAAATTTGGGCACTTTCCTTGACTGGCAAAAATTTTCGATGTATACTGAATGTGTAGGGAAATCCTGCCAAATTATTGAGGAGAGGGACGATGTAAAAATGAAAAAATGGACGCGGGTATTTTTGTCGCTTCTTTTTGTGGCGGCAATCTTACTGGGCAGCATTTTGCCAGCGCAGGCGGTATACTTTAAAGACGTTACCCGCAGCGGCGTTGGTTCGGAACTTTTTGGCGCAATCAATTATGTTTCGGATAATGGTATCATCGTTGGCACATACTCCGATACCTACAGCCCCAACGCCTCCCTGACGCGAGCCATGGTGGTGGCAATTCTGTACCGCTGGTCTGGAGACGGCGGCAGCTACAGCAATCCCTTCACAGATGTGTCGCGAAGCGACTATTATTACGACGCCGTGGGCTGGGCTTATCAAAAGGGCATTGTTTACGGCACCACCAGCACGCAGTTTTCCCCCAGCAATCCGGTGACAAAGGAGCAATTTTTTGCTTTTCTTTACCGGTACGCTAATATCTACAACAGCGACAAAACCGACTATGCCAGTACGTCTATTTCCGGCCATCCTGACTATAATCAGGTGGAGGAGTACGCTAAAATACCGCTCCGCTGGGCAAAGGGGCACCGCGTCCTGAAGCTTACCATCAACGAGGGAATTTACCCCAAGCTGCCAGTGTCCAGAAAATACGCGGCGGCGTTTATTGCAAGATACTCCGTTCAAATCATGGGGTTTAAGGAATATGAGGATTGCGTATCTTTCTCGAATCTTTGGGATCAGGATAAAAGATTTCAAGATTTTTCAAACGTGAATGTATTGGAGGATCCATGCTATGCTAGACTGCTGGCACATATTGATCTGAAATTTGGCAATACCAAAAATGCCGCCGATGCAAATAAATTTGTTCAAAATTTTAGGAATCAGGAGTGGGGTGGTTCTTGTTTTGGTATATCCATGGTTACATATCTGGATAAGATTGGAAAAATAGACTTCAATAAAAATACCTGCGGCGCTATGGATATGTATAATGTCGATATTCCAAAAAAGAATGTAAATATAGAAAGCGCAATTAATTATTATCAGGTTTCACAAGCATTTCCTGGAGCTTTACCATTCATTTATACCTCAAACCAAGGTAATTTGCGCAGCGGTCTTATTGCGCTAAATCAAGCTGTTGCAAATGATCCCGTCATACTCTGTTATGGTTGGAAGAACAATGGCGTTCCGGTTGGTCATGCTATCATTATTGAGAAATGCACCAAAACAACAACTGCATCAGGCGAAACCAAATACAATCTTACAGTGATAGACCCCAATTTCCCCGGGAAAACCTATAACGAAATAACTGTGAAATCAAATGGCGCAGTACAGTATTATGCATATGGAACAGTAACGTTAACAAATTTTTGTTTTTTAACGCGGGCAAATTTGGAATATTGGAATGATTTTGATTTCGACGGTATATATAACAATTTCAAGACCTACAGTTCTAGCCGTGCAGCAGTTAAAACAACAGATACAAATGAAGATAATACAACAACATTGATGCTTCCCTATACCAAGTTTACAATAAGCAATGCCGAGGGTCAGACTGTTTCTTTTGATGGTGAAAAACTACTGGGTGATATGGAAATTTTAGAAGAAACCATGACATATGGCACGATATGTACACTAATTTTAACAGTACCCAACAGCAGTTCTTTTACTTATACCACCGACTTTGAAAAACCAGCATTCAGCGTTGTCACATCCCAGTATTCCAGCAGCGCTTCAGGCTCTGGAATAACCAGCATTACCATCGATGACAACGGCAGTGTACTGGCAGAAGGCAGCAATCTGGATATTCGCCTTTCCTGCTACACACCGTGGTCTAATGGGCAGTTCCTTGATGTAAAAGGCACAGCCGGAGAAAGGGCTAGCTTGCAGTATACCCAAGACGGCATTACCATCGAAGGCTTCGCCGGGGACGGCACAATCGTAGTGGGAGATTACTACGGTAACGATAGCGCCTATGCTTTCTCCTTCCCCGATACGCTGGTAACGGCAAAAACGCTTGCCGAATTGCTTGCGCAGGCAGAACCCATAAAGGAGGACTAAGACTATGATAAAAAAGCTTTCTGCTTTGGTACTTTGCCTTTGCCTCCTTCTTTGCAGCTGTCAAAGCGCGTCTGAATATCCCGCTGCACAGGAAACAACGCCAACTATTACCTTACCCACACAGCCTACCGAACCCGAAACGCTGCCAATAATAGAACCAACAGATGTACCCGAAGAAGACATGACAACATTAATGCTTCCCTATACCAAGTTTACAATAAGCAATGCCGAAGGTCAGACTGTTTCTTTTGATGGTGAAAAACTACTGGGTGGTATGGAAATTATGGAAGAACGGCAGACATATAGCCGTGCGCCCTGCACATTAATCTTAACAGTACCCAATAGCAGTTGCTTTACCTACACCACCAACTATGAAAAGCCATCGTTCAGCGTTGTCACATCCCAGTATTCCAGCAGCGCTTCAGGCTCTGGAATAACCAGCATTACCATCGATGACAACGGCAGTGTACTGGCAGAAGGCAGCAATCTGGATATTCGCCTTTCCTGCTACACACCGTGGTCTAATGGGCAGTTCCTTGATGTAAAAGGCACAGCCGGAGAAAGGGCTAGCTTGCAGTATACCCAAGACGGCATTACCATCGAAGGCTTCGCCGGGGACGGCACAATCGTAGTGGGAGATTACTACGGTAACGATAGCGCCTATGCTTTCTCCTTCCCCGATACGCTGGTAACGGCAAAAACGCTTGCCGAATTGCTTGCGCTGGCAGAACCCATAAAGGAGAACTAAGGCTATGATAAAGAAGCTTTTTGCTCTGATGCTTTGTCTCCTCCTTTGCGGCTGTCAACGTATACCCGCGCAATCTACTGAGCCGGAAACCTCTCCAACAGACGCAGAAACCCAAGACACAGTTACATTAGATATTGGTCTGGAAATAGCTTCCTGCACCGTTTACAATGCAGAAGGTAAAAAGTTAGTTCTGCCTGAAAATGGTATCATTCAGGGAGATATGGAATACTCAGAAATAGAAAATCAGGCGCCAGATCCTGGCTATCTTGGACACACATTCCAGTTCCATACAGCCAAAGCTTCACTTTTGACATTGAAAGCATCACTGGTACAAAACAATGTTTTTACCCCGGCCTTATGAATTATCTCATTGTATCTTATTGTAATATCAGTGTAAGCGGTCTTGGTATGTCCAATGTAACTTTTGAAGCGACTGGTAAGGTTTCCATTACCGGCAACGATATGGAGCTAACGCTGATTGCTGGTACGAAAGACTGGTCTTGTTCCATTGACGCACTGGCGCAGAAAACCGTAACTATACAAAAAACAGATACCGGTGTGCTTATAGAGGGATTCGAGGGACGTGTAGCGTTCGCCTCAAACTCCGCAATCGCTGAACACATTTTCACCGGCGAAGCAGTGGAAATCGACGTTGTTTCCCAGCCTGGGGAAATCCTCATTACACCCATAAAGTGATGAATACGTAAAGACTCTTTGCCTAAATAGCCTTTCCTGCTTGACCGTACCCTGTACGGTCGAGCAGGAAGATGAAAGAGGGTGCGCACATGATGAAACGTTTGATTGGTATTTTCTTGCTTCTAGGCCTGCTTTTTTCTCTCACCGGCTGTGCCGGGCTTCACCAACCTGAACCAACAGAGCCGCTGCCGGAAAAAGCCTGGGTGTTTTTCAGTTACGGACGTTGCAGGATTACCAATGCCGAGGGGCAAAAAATTGTGTTTGGAATCGACGATGAGCAAACGGACATGGAAGTTTTTAACACGCAAGTTGCAGAGGATACCCCTGTCATATGGAGGGAAGAAGTTCCTTACAGCGCTTTTTTTACCCTTGAAGCGCCTGGCGCAAGCCGCGAATATGCACACGAATTTTATATATCCGCAGATAATTACTGGGCAGGCGCAAGCGGATATGGTATAAAAGAAACATCCATTGACTTAAGGGCAGGCAAAATTAGGGTTGCTGGCGAAAATATGGAACTAAATATTATAGCGGATGTCTTAGGGTCAAAATGTCCCCTGATAAAAATATCAGGTACAGCACAGGAAGAAGCCGTGGTGGAATGCTGCGAAAAAGGCGCTGTTGTATCCGGTTTAACCGGAGAGGGCAAAATTGCCGTACTCGATGATAACGACTACGAAACAACCTACACTTTCACCGGCGAAGCGGTAGAAATCGACGTTGTTTCCCAGTCCGGCGAAATTCTCATTACCCCTATGGAGGGATAACGATGAAAAAACGTTTCCTTTTTTGCACACTATTATGCTGTACGCTTCTTTTCCTGTCCGCCTGCCAAAAGCAGCAGACTGAACAAAACGCCCCTTTGAAAAAAGACGTCACCATGCTTATAAAATGTACTGGTTTTACAGTTCGCAATGCCGAAGGACAGACCCTTTATTTTGAGGATGGTGGGCTGAAAGGAGACATGGAAGCATCCAACTGGTATGTCTCAGAGGAATCCCCAGATCCATCCACACTATCTGTGACAGTTCCCTACAGCGACTTCTTCACCTACACCGCAGCTCAAACAGACGATATAGAAAGAAGTTTCACAGTTGCAACATCCTATTACGCCTCTGTCTACGGAACAGGCATCCTAGAAATTACTGTAAACAAAGACAACAAAATCTGCGTTACAGGCACAAATATGCAATTAAATCTGCGCCCCGATGTTTTATCCACAGAAAACATAGAATTATCCATCCAAGGTGGCGGATCAGATTGCGTCACCTTGACAAGCACCAAAACCGGCGCCATTGCGGAAGGACTTACAGGCACCGGGACAATTACTTCTACGCTTTATCCAGACGCAAAGACGGAAACGACCTATTCCTTCACCGGCGAAGCGGTGGAAATCGACGTCGTTTCCCAGCCTGGCAAGATTCTCATTACGCCTATCCAAAAATAGAAAACAGCCTGTCTTCCAGTTAAATTGTTCCCGGACAAAGCAAACAGTTTGTTTTGTCCGGGAACTTGTTTATTTTTCATACATACGAAACAGCAGCAAACAAATCAACAAAAGAGGCGCATACCCAATTCGCCAAACCCACGCGCCATAAAGGCAAACAATCAGCAGCGCGGCTAAGGTAACAAACTTACAGCAGTTCAAAATCCGGTCTGTTTGCTCCATATTCAGCCATTGGAGCAAAATCCCCCGAAGCGCCCGGCCTCCATCCATAGGATAAATGGGCAGCATATTATAGCATCCTTGCAGTATTCCCCAAAAAGCCAGCCACGGCGCGTATTTTCCCGCCAAAAGCAAAGTAAAGCTGGCGGCGGGTCCCGCCAGAGCGCAAAGCGCCTCCTTCCCATAGGAAAGGGGCGACGTTTCCATCACCGCCCCGGATACAGTAAGGCGAACAGACAGCACCTTGCCGCCGCACCAATAAATTGCCGCCCCATGAGCCAGCTCGTGAAACGCAGCCGCCAGTAAAAATGACAAAAACACCTGCCCCGGATTTAAAAACAGTAACACGCCCCAAACCAAAAGCAGCTCCGGCTGCAAGCTAATTTTCCATTTCCCCATCCTGCCAAAAAGCCTCCACTGCCGCGCCCAGTCCTTCCCCCTGCCGCATACGTTCTGTAAACGTCTGAAAAACCGCCTGGGTTTTTCCATCACTGTCCGCAATCAGAAAACGGCGCAGGAAAGCTGTTCCCGGCCGGCTCCAGGCTCGCATCGCCAAAAGCATGGCTAAAAGCACCACAGAAACCGCCCAGCGGCGCAATATTTTGCTTTGCCAAGGATTATCCTGTTTTGCCTGACTTCCTTCCAGAAGATTTTTGTCAATTTCGCGGCTGTATTGACTGGGATAAAACTCCAAAGCAATCACCTTCTTTGTACCAATATATGACCGCTTGGAAAAATCATGCTTAAAAGAAAGCGTTGACAATTCGGGGATTCTCTGGTATTCTGAAAGTTGTATGAACAGGAAAAATAAAGAAGGATAGAACTATGAAAGAATTATTTGAGCTTTACGAAACCATGGGCATTTCTCCAGCGGTCTACGCCTACGGAGAGCAAGCCCTTGAGAAATTAAAAGAACGTTTTGCCAAAATTGACCAGATCGCAGAATACAATCAGGCGAAAGTGCTTTCCGCTATGCAGCGGAACCGCGTATCCGCCGCCTGTTTTGCCGCAACCACCGGCTATGGCTACGATGATGTGGGTCGCGACAATCTGGAGCGGGTTTACGCGGACGTATTCCACACGGAAGCCGCGCTGGTGCGCCCCCAGATTACCTGCGGCACCCACGCGCTGACAGTTGCCCTTGCGGCGAATCTCTTGCCTGGCGACGAGCTGCTCAGTCCCGTGGGCCGCCCCTATGACACCCTGGAAGAAGTCATTGGCATCCGGGAAAGCCCTTGCTCTTTAAAGGAGTACGGCGTCAGCTACAAGCAGGTGGATCTGCTGCCAGACGGCTCTTTTGACTACGAGGGAATTGAAAAAGCGATTACGCCAAAAACCAAGCTGGTCACCATTCAGCGCTCCAAAGGCTACGCCATGCGCCCCACCTTTTCCGTTACACAAATTGGCGAACTGATCGCGTTCATCAAAAACATCCGCAGTGATATTATCTGCATGGTGGACAACTGCTACGGCGAATTTGTAGAAACGCAGGAGCCGTCTGATGTTGGCGCAGATATGGTGGTCGGTTCCCTCATTAAAAATCCCGGCGGCGGTCTGGCTCCCATCGGCGGCTACATCTGCGGCACAAAAGCCTGCATTTCCCGGTGCAGCTACCGGTTGTCCGCCCCCGGTCTTGGGCAGGAGGTCGGCGCAAACCTCGGTCTGATGCCCGCCTTTTATCAGGGACTGTTCCTGGCTCCCACGGTGGTAGCCGGTGCGGAAAAGGGCGCGATTTTTGCAGCAAACCTCTACGAGCCTCTAGGCTACCGCTGTATTCCCAACGCGACGGAATCCCGCCACGACATCATTCAGGCAGTGGAGCTGGGCAGCGAGGAAGCCATGATCGCCTTTTGCAAGGGCATTCAAGCCGCCGCGCCGGTGGACAGCTTCGCCACGCCTCTGCCCTGGGATATGCCGGGCTATGAAAATAAGGTTATTATGGCGGCGGGCGCGTTTGTGCAGGGTTCTTCCATTGAACTGTCCGCAGACGGTCCCATTCGTCCCCCCTACGCCGTATATTTTCAGGGTGGCCTAACCTGGTGCCACGCAAAATTGGGCATTTTGCTGTCGCTGCAAAAGCTCTGCGACGCCGGACTTACGAAAGTCATCGTAAAATAAGCGCAAAAAATCAGCCGTTCAGACAAACGGCTGATTTTTTCGTGCACACATATTATACGCTAAAGCGAGAAACAATACCATTACAATTTTGCAATCATTTATGAACATTTTAACACTAGATAGATTTATACCATAGGAAAACGCCCCGCCGGCTAAGCCGGCGGGGCTGTGTCGCGGAGGGGAAGCCGCGAATCATTCAATTAATTACCTTTGGATTTTAGTGAGATCGACGCCATATCGCCCATATCGTCTTTGACAAGCACAACGCTGCCGCTTGTCCCTTCGGTCATGGTCTCATCTTTTTGCGCCTTGGAATTGGTGTAGCTGGCGGCTGCCTCCAAATCTGTTTCTTCCGTCACCTGATACACCTTAAATTCGATGGTGGTGTCGCCAAAGAGCTTCTTGTACACCTTGTTCAAAATTACAACTTCATCCTCTGCCAGCGCGCCCTGCTCCTGCCCATAGGCCGTGATGCTTCGATTCAGCGCAGCGCGCTTTTCATTGGACAAAGAAGAAACATGATTCGCGGTGTTAAAGTACAGGCAGACCGTAGCGATACCCACTACAACCAAAGACGCAAGCAGCGCAATCTGCTTCTTTTTAAAGCGCAGGTTTTCACCTTTGTCATACACAAGCTTCAGTCGGTAGGCAATGGGCACCATGGCGCTGAGGAAAAGCGTCAGCAAAATAGATTCCACCGGGAACATGGCAAGATTTTTGATAATACGGGGCATATCAAAAATGACATAGGATTTGCCCATAGTCACGGCGTAATACCACAGCATCAGCGGACCACTGAGCAAAATGTTTACGCCAAAGTCAATGGCGAATCGGGAAATAATTACGCGGGTAGTGGAAACCTTCGCCCGGTAAAATAGCATGGCAAAAATCACGGAACCGGCAATTTCTGTCAGCATAAGTGGGATAAAGTAGACGCCCTCAGGCCGGATCAGATACCCCAATACGTCCGTAACGCCTGCGGCAAGAGCCGCCACAACAGGACCGAAAACCATCGCGCCAAAGGCGTTGACAAAAAACGCAGTGTTGATTTTCAGATCCATGGCAATGGGAATCGCCACCTGCTTCATCAGCACGCGCAGCGCAATCATCAGCGCGGCGAAAATCAGAATCCGAAGATCCTTCAGTTCCGCTACTGCGTCGCGCCAATATGCCTTGGAAAACGGATGCGGATATAATGTGGTTGATTTGTTTTTGGACATAAAAATACCTCCTTTTTGTACGTCGTCGCTACATAAAGGAGGTTTTATTTTTGATCCACCGATATGTAACAGCGGGTGCGGACGCTCAATCGTGGAAAAATCCTTCGTCTGCCAGACAACTCCCCATTTTGGCAGCACTTTACGCAGAGCATCCTACTCTGTCCAGCCATATCATACAGGAAAATGAACGATTTGTAAATAGGCAAATTTCAAAAAATCCCATTTTTTTCAAGGCGGTATGTACTGATTCCCCGGCCAACAGGCCGGGGAATCTCATCAGCTTTCCAGAATTACCTTATGGAATACCTTTTTGCCCTTGCGTACTTTCACGCCTTCTTGCAGCATTTCCTTCGTTACAGCAAAATCAATGCCCGGTACTTTCTCGCCGTTGACAAACACGCCGCCCTGCTGCACCAGCCGCCGGGCTTCGCTCTTGGTGGCGCAGAGCTTGCAGGCAACCATTAAATCCATAATGGCAATTTTGTCCTCTGTAAGCTGCGCCTCGGAAAGCGCGGTTGTGGGCATATTCGCGTCGTCCGCGCCGTCGGCAAACAGCGCTCTCGCGGCAGTCCGCGCCTTTTCCGCTTCCTCCTCGCCGTGCACCAGCTTTGTCAGCTCATAGGCAAGGATGTCCTTGGCCTCGTTGAGCTGAGCGTCCTTCCAGGAATCCATAGCATCGATCTGCTCCAGAGGCAGGAACGTCAGCATCCGAATGCACTTCAAAACGTCCTCATCCGCCACATTGCGCCAGTACTGATAAAATTCAAAAGGCGTTGTTTTATTGGGGTCCAGCCACACGGCGCCCTTGGCCGTCTTGCCCATTTTTTTGCCCTCGGAATTGAGGAGCAAGGTAATGGTCATCGCGTGAGCGTCTTTGCCAAGCTTCCGGCGAATCAGCTCCGTACCGCCCAGCATATTGCTCCACTGGTCGTTGCCGCCGAACTGCATATTGCAGCCATAGTGCTGGTACAGATGGTAAAAATCGTAGGACTGCATAATCATGTAGTTGAACTCCAAGAAGCTCAGTCCCTTTTCCATGCGCTGCTTGTAGCACTCCGCCCGGAGCATATTGTTTACAGAGAAGCACGCGCCCACTTCCCGCAAAACCTCCACATAGTTGAGATCCAGCAGCCAGTCCGCGTTATTAACCATCTGCGCCTTGTCGGGTCCAAACTCGATAAACCGCTCCATCTGCTTTTTGAAGCAATCGCAGTTGTGCTGGATGGTCTCTTTCGTCATCATGGAGCGCATATCCGTTCGGCCGGAAGGGTCGCCAATCATGGCGGTGCCGCCGCCAATGAGGGCGATGGGTCTGTTACCGGCCATTTGCAGCCGCTTCATCAGGCAAAGCGCCATAAAATGACCCACATGGAGAGAGTCCGCCGTGGGGTCAAATCCAATGTAAAAGGTGGCTTTGCCATTGTCAATCATTTCCCGAATTTCTTCTTCGTTGGTTACCTGGGCGATTAAGCCTCTGGCAACCAGCTCGTCGTATACTTTCATCTTGTTTATCCTTTCTTTTGCGCCAGCACGCAGTACCAGTCGGCATTTTCCGCCGCAACGCCGGTAAGCTGCGCCGGGTGGCACATTATTTTCAAATTCACATAGCCCATTTTTTCCAGTTTGTCCAACAAAAGACTGCGCCGGATGGGAAAATAGGTTTCCTCAAACTTTTCCTTCTGGAAAATTCTGCCGTCCCGCTCAAAGGTGTACAGCAAGTGAAAAGTCATGGAGCCGTCCGGATTGTAATCCCAGACCTGCATGAGATTCAGCCGCGCGTCCTCCAGAAACTGCGGGTTATATAAATAAAATCGGTTCCGTTCCTTTAAAATTTTGTCCCAGTTTCGCATATCGTAGTACAAATAGCCGCCGGGCTTTACCAGCTTGTCCATCTGCTCCAGAGCCAGCAATACATCCCTATTTTCCACATGAGGAAGAGAATTCCCTGTGCTTGCCACGCAGTCAAACTGGCAGTCAAAGGCTTCGGAAAGCCGCCGGAAATCGCTTTGCCGCAGCTCCACCGAAAGGCCCCGGTTTTTCGCTTTTTTGTCGCAGGCCTCCAGCATTTCGCTGCTTAAATCAGAGCCAAAAACCTGCACGCCCAGTTCGCAAAGGGGCAGCGTTAAATTCCCGCTGCCGATGCTGCAATCCAGCAGGGTGTCGAATTTTGCCAGCTCTTGCAGCGTTTGCCAATGGGTTTTGACAGCCTGATAGCGTTCTTCTGTCTCCAGCAAATCATAAATATCCGTTCTCTTATAAAGTTCCATTTTACACCTCCATGCAAAACGCCCTCTGTCCCATAAGGGACAGAGGGCGAACAAACGCGGTACCACCTCTGGCTCGGCCAAGCCTCACAGCCTGACCCTCACGGCGTCAGATAACGCCTTCAGCGATATTGGGCTGATCCCATCTCGCCCTACTGCGTTTTTCAGGCAAGCCGCTCCGGGAGGTATTTCGGCGCGCTCCCTTACCCCCTTGCACCAACCGGCGGCTCTCTGAAAGGCAAGCTACGCTTACTTCATCCCATCTTTGCGTTTACGTTTGTTATCTTAGCAAAAATATTTTCAAATGTCAAGGAATTTCTAAAATCCCGCAGGCAAACCCAAGTTCAGAAAAACGGTGCATCGCCGCCCGCTGCAAAGAAGTTTCCTGGGGATAAACGCCGTCTCCGCCGTAAATCCGTTCCACCGCCTGCTTGGAATCCGCTGCCGAGCCAATGATTCGAAAGCGGCTGGCAAACTGCAAAATCCGGCTGCTTTCCGGCAGCAGCTTTTGCAGCCCCGGATACAAAAGCCAGGAATAACAGAGAAAATACCGTGCGTTATGCCCCGGGAAATACGCAGGGAAGAAGGTTTTCGCCGCGGCAAAGGATGCGGACACCGCTTCCGGGGACAAATCCGCGCCTTTGGGAATGTGCACGTTGAGAACTGGGGTTCCCGGCGGCAGCTTTTTCTTGATACTGGACAAAAAGGTCATATAGTCCTCTCCGCAGCCCTCTTTGTCCAGATAAACCATGGAAAAAAGCTGAAACTGCAAGGCGCCAAGGCGGAAGATACAGGCGTTTTCCCAATGCCGAAACCAGATCACGTCTTCTCTGGAAAGCCCCAGCGCGCCGTTTTTCTCTCGATACAGACCTTTGCGCAGAGAAATATCCAACAATGTGTCCAGCACAATTTCCCGGCTGACGCCCAGTTTCTCATACCTACGGCTAACATCAGTCAAACGGCGGCACCAAACAATCAGCCGCTCCAGCGGCGGCAACTCGCAGATGGGAAAATCCGGCGCTTCTCCGTGGTAGGCATTTTTCGCGGCTTCCTCGAAAAATTGCGGTTTTTGGTCGTAAGCATTTAAAACAGCCTCGGTATCCTCTGGTGAAAAACGCAAGTCCTTCAGATTTTCGGTAAGCAGATACCGCGCAAAAGCCGCCGGATCCAGCCGCAGGGTCAAACCGTCATACCTTGCGTTCCGAATCTCGCGAATCCCCGCTTTCCGGCAGCAAACGGTAAAGCCCAGACGCTTTGCCGCTTTCAGCATTCGCTCATTTCCCGACCAGGTCTGCACATATAGTTCCTGCTCGCCGCACTTCTGGAAATACAAAATCCAAGCGGCAAGGGCTTGCTTTCCAAGCCCCTTGCCCCAGAAGCCACTTTCGCAAATGTCTAAGCCCAGGGTACGAAATTTTTTCTTTTCCGGGGTAATATCCTTTCTGGGTAGCCAATTGCAAGATTCGTCAATGTAATACGCGGCAACAGAGCCAATATGTACGCCGCTTTCCGTGCATAGTTCCATGGAAGTACGGATTTCCGGCTTCTCCTTAGCCAAAAAAGCCAATCGCTCTTTTTTGCAGGCTTCCGCGTCAAAATTTTTGACTTCTTCCTCCAATTCCCAGGGGGCGTCCCAACGCGTCCACGCGGTTTCTTCCGTGTACCACCGAATCTCATCGGCAATGTCGCTTTCTGTCATGTCTCGCAGGACAATATCACGGTATTTAATCTCCATATCGCGCCTCCCAGTTCTCTCGAAGCAGCTCCATATACACCGCGTTGCCCCAAGGCTGCAAATGCTTGGCTCTTTCGGTTGGCAAAAAGCCCAAACTGCGATACAGCGACAACGCCTTCATATTTTCCGGGTGGGGGTCTACATAGGCGCGCTTTGCGCCGCCTACAGAAAACGCCGCATCCAAAGCGTGAGAAAGAGCAGCATAGGCAATTCCCCTGCCCCGCGCCTTGGGAAAAAGCTTAATGTCCATACAGGCAAGGCCGGTTTCATCGACATCGTAGTAGGCCTCTCCGCAGTAGCCCAGCTCTTCCTGGTACACAGACCAGTGCTGACGCTTGGGGGACTGCTGCACCCAAGGAAGCCAGTTTTTTTCCAGATGCTCCATGGTCTGCCGGAGACCTTCTGGAAAACCCACAAAACGCATCACCGCCGGGTCTGCCCAAAGACGCTGGACATTTGCCAAATCCGCCTTTTCTGTCAGGCGGATAGAAAGGTGATTGCGTTTTTCCGGCAGACTGAACCCGAGGCACAAGCTGTCCGGCGCGTCCGGGTCAACAAATCCTGTATCCCGGAAACCGACTTTTTCATAGAGGCGAATTGCGGCGGTATCCGCTTTTTTCACGCAGACCTCCACCATAGGAAACTTCCGCTCCCGGCGGCACAACGCAAGAATCAGCCGCAAAGCCTGCAAACCGTAGCCCTTGCCTTGCTCCTTAGCGTCGATAAAAAACTCGCACAGATGATAGCAGGCCGGTTCTTCCTCCAGATCGTACACCAGCGCCATCCCCACAGGCGTTTCCCCTTGGCAAATGCCAAAGCAGGTTCCCCGTTGCCGGCGGTAGGCGTAGCTCCTGGCCAATATGCCCATCGGAGACGCTACAAATTCTCTTTGCTCCGGCTTCACGGAAAGGGCAAGAAAATCAAACAAATTGTGCTCTAAAATTGGTTTTAAGGTTAGCATAACATTCCTCCAAATGATTTTGGAGGGTTAAAAAATCAGGCGTGAACCCTCCAAGCACGCACATTTTTCATCATCATAAAAAATCACTCCTTATAAAATTTTAGCTGTCCGCCAAAATGATGGCGGACAGCTTTAGTTTACCAGTCTTTTTCACTTTTGTCAATTACCCTGCAACACCCATTCACGGTAAGGAACAAACTGGAAAGCAATATCTCCCGGCGTTTCATAGTAGTAATAAGATTGAATTGCCGGGCCGTCGCCTCCGTGGACATAGGCAAGATAGGGATAGCTAGGCAGCACAATGGTCTCGGCGTGCTCCGCCATCTGCTGTTCGGTGCGCGCAATCCGTATGGTCTCCACACGACCGTTCCACATGGCGATCCACAAATAGCTGACAAGAACTGCCGCAGAAACCAGAATCGCCGGCAGACGGAGCGTCAACGCCTGCCTTTTCCCTTGCAGCGCATAGCCGCCAAGAAGCAGCGCGAGACAAACCAGCAGCAAATGGGATGTGTAGAAGCATCGAGGACCAATGGGATTCACCACCGCCAGGGGCGCAATGGAAAGCGCCGCCGCCAAAAGGCATAAAAGCATCCGGGCTTTATATGCCGGGTCTTTGACGCAGAAGCAAATTGTGATCACTAGCCCGGCCAGATATAAAAGATTAAACGCAATATCCGCCAGAAAGGTTATAATTTGGAGCGTACCGCTGAAACGCAAAGACTCCAAAATATAGCGGTTGGCATAAAAGAAAACAAGAGGAACCGTAAGGCAAAGGAGACTGCCTGCTTTCCAAAGGTGTTCTTTTCTGGTTTTGCCCTCCCACTTGCACAAAAGCAGTAAGCAAAACAGGGTAATCGCTCCAATCAAAAGCCAGTTTTCTTCCGTGGTATATTTTGTGATGGTAAAGAAATTTGTTTTTGCCGTTTCCAACATTCCAAAAAGCGTATGAGACGCCTGCCGGTAGCCCTCGCTACCCACATTTTGATAGCCAGGGGCCAGAAACATCAAAGCCGCTCCTACTACTGTGCCAAGGAAATGCCCGCTGAGCTTCCAGGAGCATCGCTTTCTCGTGATAAAAAAAACGCCCCACAAAATCCCGGACAGCAGGCACATGGCCACCGTCACGTTTTCCACGAAAAACTGGGTGCACCCCCCCCAGCAGGAAAAACGAAACGCCGTGATACCAGCGATCCGACTTATTTTCCTCTGAAAACAGAGGTGCAGCTCCGCAGAGATACAGCAAAAGCAGGAATAGCGGCGGCACATAATTGAAAAATCCCGCCGCCCAAGCATACGCCTGCCCAAACATCATAGGCGGCAGAGCGACGACCAGCGCAGCCGCCAAAAAATAGCCGCTGATTTTTTGCACCTTGCACAAACGGCAAACCGCCAGCAAAATTCCCAGCATCACGCCGCCGCGAAATAACGCCCGCAAAACCGCCGAGCAACCAAACATCCCGGAAAAGGCGTTGCCCAAATACCGGCCGTTGGTGGTAATAAAATGCTGCTTTGCCGTGTCAATTCCTCTTCGGATAGCGAAAAACAAATTCTCATTTTGATACCGCGTGGTAAAAAACCAATCGTCCCCGGCAACAGGAAAACAAAAAGCCAGCAGCAGGAAAAACAAATACGTTCCTCCTACAAGCAAAAAAACATTGCGCCAGCATTTCCCATTCGGACGAATTCTTTCTATTCCCATAAAATTCCCTCCCATTGATTCGCAAAGAACCGCTGACGAAACCCGGCGCGCGTCCGGGGCTTGTCAGCGATTCCTTATCGCAGCATTTCCTCCGCGCTTTTTAACGTGGTTTCCGTAATGGTGGCACCGCCGATCATACGGGCAAGCTCCCCCTTGCGCCCCTCGCGCTCCAAGGGCGTCACGTTAGTGTAAGTTCTGCCGCCGCGTTCTTCCTTGGCAATGAGGAAATGCACGTCCGCCAGCGCTGCAATCTGCGGCAAATGCGTCACGCACAAAACTTGCTTCGTTCTTGCTACGCTGTGCAGCTTTTCCGCTACCTTCTGTGCTGCCCGCCCGGAAACGCCGGTATCTACCTCGTCAAAAATCAATGTCGGCACCGCGTCCTTTTCCGCCAGCACATTTTTTAAAGCCAGCATAATCCGCGCCAGCTCGCCCCCGGAAGCCACTTTACTCATGGATTTCAGGGATTCGCCCACATTGGCGGACATATAAAATACCACTGCGTCCGCACCGGCGGGGGTAAGACCCGTTTCTGAAAAATGGCACTGAAACTGCACCTTTGGCATATCAAGCTGCCGCAGTTCCTCCAAAATCCGGCCGGACAACGTAACCGCCGCTTTTTGCCGTGAGGCCCGAAGCTGCTTCGCCGCTTCCCATGCGGCTTTTTCCTGCTTTTGCAGCTTTTTTTGGAGCTGCTCCAGCCGGTCGTCCGCAAATTCAATTTCATCCAGCTCCTGCTGGGCGCGGGTACAATAATCCAAAATATCCTGACAGGTTGCGCCGTATTTCCGGCGCAGGCGGTGAATCACGTCCAGCCGGGACTCAATCTGCTCCAATTCCTCCGCGCTGTAAGCAAAACCGTCTTTTACATCCCGCAGCTCCTCCGCCGCATCCTGCACCTGGTACATGAGGTCGGCAACTCGTTCATGGAGGGCGGCAATGGAATCGTCAAATTTCGCAATGCGCGCCAGCGCTCGTTCCGCCTGCCCCAGAAGGGACGCAGAACCGTCTGTGCTGTCGTCTCCGTACAGGCATTCCACCGCCGTATCCAGCCCGGAAGCCAGCTTTTCCGCGTTTTGCAGGAGCTTTCGCCGGCTTTCCAGCGCTTCGTCCTCGCCGGGCTTCAAATTTGCCCGGTTGATTTCTTCAATTTGATAGCGCAGCGTTTCCATTTTCCGCTGCTTTTCCGCTTCGTTCATGGAAAGCCGCTGAATTTCCCGCTGCAAAGCGGCGACCTCACCGTAAGCCTTCCCATACGCTTCCTGCAAAGGGGCATGGTCGGCGAAAGTGTCCAAAAACTGCAAATGGTTATTCTCATCAAACAGCGCCTGGGAATCATGCTGCCCGTGGATATTAATGAGCTGAATGCCTAGCTGCCGCAAAATGCTCACCGTCACCAACTGCCCGTTTACCCGGCAGACGTTTTTGCCGTCCAGATGAATATCCCGCTGGATCAGGGTCTCCGGCGCGTAGGGAACGCCGTGGGTCTCAAACCACGGAAGCTTCGGCGTATCTGTAAAAACGCCCCGGACGGAAGCCCGGTTCGCCCCAGTACGAATCATATCCCGATAGACCCGTTCTCCCAAAATCGCGGAAATCGCGTCGATGATAATGGATTTGCCCGCGCCGGTTTCACCGGTGAGCACATGAAAGCCCCGGTCAAAGGAAACGTCCGCCTGCTCAATGACGGCAATATTTTCAATATGCAGCAACGACAGCATAGACGTTTCCCCTTTCCGCTTAGCCCAAAAGACTTTTGATTTCGCCGCAGAAGGTGGCGGCGGCGTTGTTGTCCCGCATCACCACCAGCACCGTATCATCGCCCGCCAGGGTACCTACCACCACGGACATATTCATCGCGTCAATGGCGGCGCCGGCGGCGGAAGCAAGTCCCGGCATTGTCTTAATCACAATCAAATTTTTTGCGTAATCAAAGCTTAAGATACATTCTCTGAAAATGGTATTCAGCCGGGTAGAGAAGGTTCCCACGCCCTCCTTTGCGGGGGTTGTATACCGGTAGGTTCCGAAAGAGGTCAGTTCTTTTACAATGCGCAGTTCCTTAATGTCTCTGGAAATGGTGGCCTGGGTGCTGAAATAACCGTTTTCCTGCAAAGCCTCCAAGAGCTGCTCCTGGGTTTCAATGTCCTTCATGGAGATGATCTCCAGAATTTTTGCCTGTCTTTGTGACTTCATTCTCGTTTCCCTCTCTATGAATTTTTAAACTTGGTATGGACAATATCGTAAAAGCTTCTATCCTTCATCCGCACAAGCTGGGTTTGATGAACAGAACGGGTTACCGTTACAACATCGCCTGTATTCAAATGAAACGCTTTGCCGCCGTCCGCCGACAAAAAAGCGTTTCTTCTCCCTGCTTTGCCCAGCCGCACGGTAATTTTGCGCCGGTCAGAAGCCACAATACTCTTCGTCTGCACATCATGGGCGCATATCGGCGTTACAATCATCACATCCGCATCCGGCTCCACAATGGGGCCGCCGGCAGATAGGCTGTAGGCTGTAGAGCCGGTGGGCGTGGCAACAATCACCCCGTCGCCGCCAAATTCCAGCGCCGGAACGCCGTCGCAGTACACGCTGAGCCGCACCACCCGAGCAACCGCGCCTTTTGTAATTACCACGTCGTTGAGGCTCAAGTCCTTGTAGACAATCTCACCGTCTCGTCGCACCGTCACATCCAGCATCATGCGCCGGTCGATTTCAAATTCCCCCGCAGCAATTTTGGGCAGCAGCTCCAGTTCTGTGCTTTCCAGCTCCGCAATAAATCCCATGGTACCAATATTGACGCCCAAAATAGGAATCCCCGCCTGGGTTGCGGCTTTTGCCGCATGAAGCAAAGTACCGTCTCCACCGAAGCAGATAAGTACATCGCCTTGGGCAAGGGCGCGATTCATATCCGTAAAATGAATGCCGCCGGGCATGGGAAACGTTCTGTCTACGTCAAAAGGCAGACACATCCAGCTTTGCGCCCCGCATGCATCCAGCTTCGCCTTCGCGGCCAGTAGGGTTCTGAAATTTTTATCCCGATAGGGATTGGAACACATCACAATCCGTTTCATAGCTCTAACCCCGCAGCGCAGTATGCGCCTTCTCTACAATTTCCGCCGTATCCGGCGAAATACCTTTGCCGGGAACTTTAGAAAGATGTCCTAAAAACTCAATGTTGCCCTCTGGTCCTTTTACTGGAGAAAAGGTTAATCCCAAAACCGTAAACTCCAGCTCCGCCGCCAGCTTCAAAAAGTCCTCCAAAACCTGCCGGTGCACCGCCGGATCCCGAACCACGCCTTTTTTACCAACGGCTTCCCGCCCTGCTTCAAACTGGGGCTTAATGAGGCAAAGCGCCTGCCCGGTGGGTTTCAGCAGCTTCTGAATCGCCGGAAGCACAATTTTCAAAGAAATGAAGGAAACATCCACCACAGAAAGATCCAATGGCTCTTGGATATCCTCCGGGGTGACATAGCGAATATTGGTGCGCTCCATGCAGACCACTCTGGGATCGTTGCGAATTTTCCACGCGAGCTGACCGTAGCCCACGTCAATGGCAAAGACTTTTTTCGCCCCTTTTTGCAGCAAACAGTCGGTAAAGCCGCCGGTAGACGCGCCGGAATCGCTGCAAACGTAGCCAGATGGGTCAACGCCAAAATCCCGCAGCGCTTTTTCCAGCTTTAAACCGCCTCGACTAACATACGGGCAAGCGTGACCGCGCACTGCAATGGAAACTGTCTCCTCATAGGAAACCCCAGGCTTGTCCGCTTTCTGTCCGTCCACATAGACTTCTCCGCTCATAATAATCGCCTGCGCCTTGCTTCTGGTGTCCGCCAACCCCTGCTCTGTCAGCAGAACATCCAGTCTCTTTTTATTTTTCATGGCGGCATATCACCTCAACATCTTTTGCAATCCCAGCAGCATCCAGACCGTATTTTTCATATAAGGCGGCGTTGCTGCCGTGGGGCACAAACTCCCGCCCCAAATCAATCAATCGCACCGGGATTTTCAAATTCCTGGCGCTAAAAGCATAGCCAATCGCCTGCCCAATACCGGAATTATAGCAGGCTTCCTCAATCACAACAACGCGCCCCGTTTTCTTCCCGGAAGCGAAGATTGCTTCCATAGGCAGCGGCTTCACACAAAGCAACCGCAAAACCTCCGCCTGAATGCCTTTTTCTGCCAAAAGTCCGGCGGCTTCCAGTACGCTGTTGGCAATTGTTCCATACGTCACAAGGGTGACGTCTTTGCCTTCTCGCATCTTGTGCACCGCAGCATTTGTAAGCAGCATCGCTTCCGAAAGATTTTCCGGCAGCGCCGAACCGGCGTACGCGCCGTCGCCCCCTCTGGGATAGCGCACCGCAACCGGCCCTGTACAGCGCTCCACCGCCCATCGCAGCATATTTTGCAGCTCCAGACAGCTAGCGGGGGTCAACACCGTCATACCCGGCGCCTGCCGCAGGTAGCCGACGTCAAAAACGCCGTGATGGGTCTCGCCGTCCTCGCCAACCAGCCCGGCCCGGTCTACTGCAAATACAACGTGCAGATGCAGCATTGTCACATCCTGCAAAATCATATCATAGGCGCGCTGCAAAAAGGTGGAATAAATGGCAACCACCGGCGTCATTCCGGCTTTAGCCAAACCGCCGGCCATGGATACCGCGTGACCCTCCGCAATGCCTACGTCAAAAGTTCGTTCCGGATATGCTTTCTGGAACGCCGTCAAGCAGGTACCCGAAAGCATGGCGGCGGTAATTGCGCAGAGCTTTTTATGCTTTTCCCCCAACTCTACCATGGTCTTTCCAAAGGTATCCGAAAAAGTCATGGAAGGAACGGAACACAAGCTTCCATTTTCTGGGCAAAACTTACCAATGCCGTGGAATTTGGTCGGATCCTTCTCCGCAGGCAAATATCCCTTTCCCTTCGTTGTCTTTACATGAAAAAGCACCGGCTTTTCCGAACGCTTGGCAACATCCAAAAGATAAATCAAGCGGGAAAGGTCGTGCCCATCTACCGGGCCAATGTACAAAAAGCCCATATTTTCAAACATTGTAGAGCCAATGAGGCTATTTTTCATCCACTGCTTCACTGCATGGGTGCATTTATAGATATACTGCCCACCAGGTACCTTTTTTATAAACGTCCGGTAGGCTCGCTTCAGCCCAAAATAACCGGGACGCAAGCGAAGCTTCCCCAAATAGTGGGAAATCCCCCCCACATTGGGAGTAATGGACATTTCATTGTCATTCAAAATGACAATGAGTGGCAAATTGCTGGTTCCAGCGTCGTTTAGTCCTTCATAGGCCAAGCCGCCGGTCAATGCGCCGTCCCCCAAAAGCGCCAGCACGTTATAGTGCTTTTTTTGCAATGTGCGCGCCCGCGCCATACCCAGCGCCACAGACACAGAATTGGAGGCGTGCCCCGCCACAAAAGCGTCGGTTTCGCTTTCGCCAGGCTTTGGAAAGCCAGCAAGTCCTCCCAAAGCGCGCAAAGTGTCAAAAGGCGCCTGCCGGTCTGTCAAAATCTTATGGACATAAGACTGGTGTCCAACATCAAACACCAGTCTGTCTTTTGCTGTATCAAACACTGTCTCAATGGCCACAGTCAATTCCACAACGCCTAGATTAGAGGCAAGATGCCCCCCCGTTTTAGCGACATGGTCAATTAAAAAATCACGGATTTCCTGACACAGCTTTTTCTGCTGTTCCAAATCCAGCCCAATCAGATTTTCGTGACCGTGGATCGATTTTAGAATATTCTCATCTATCATAACAGCATAGAAAACCTTTTCCTTTTCGGAATTGTATGGCGTTTTACCGCTTCTTCTTTTGGGAAAGCAGAATTTTCGGAAAATTCCGCACCCAGTAAATCACCTTCGCCGCAGCGAATACAATGGATGTACTGCACCGCATCGCATAGGTCTTGCCCACGGCCTTGCCGCCTACTGTAAGTCCCGCAACCAGCGCGGACATAAATAACGACGCAATCCCCTCGCTGGTGAGTCCCAGTTTTAAAACAATCTGCGCCGCGATCAGAGCCGAAGCCGCGCCGGATACAACGCCGCAAATATCACCAATTACGTCGTTGCAAATAGAACTCACCCGGTTGGCGTTACGCAGCAGCATAATGGACTCCGCAGCGCCGGGTACCTTCTTAGCGGCCATAGAATGGAAAGGACGCTCCTGCGCCGAAGCCACCGCCACGCCTACTACGTCAAACAAAATACCCAGCAGCACAATGAAAAGCAGAATAAGAAAGGCCACAGCCATACCAGAGTTTTCCATCAGAAGATTTGCGCTGAAGGAAATTAGACCGGAAATGACCATGGTACAAATAAAAATCGTCGCCACCCATTTGGCGTCGCCGTTTTTCGCTTTTTTCGGTTTTTTCTCTTTTTTACCAGAACCCGCGTCAGGCTTTGACAATTTTAAAAACTCCTTAAAATGAGATAAGGTGACGGCAACAGATGAGATAAATCTTACAGCTTAGGTCGGGTGGGCTTTCCCCTGGAAAAACCCGCCGTTGCCGTACAGGCAGTTTCCTTTTACTTCTCCAGTTCACTCGTTGCCAAAATGAATACCCGATTGCCACTTAGACTGTACTGCAATCCCTCATCTGCCCCAAAAAGACAGCCTAGGTGTTTTCCACGACAGAACCATCCGATTCTTAGCCTCTTTTGCAGCTATGGTTTCCAGAGGCAATGTCGCAGCGCCTCATGGCCGTGAGGCCGCTACGCGTGACTCCTCTATCCCCGCATATCCACGCAAGGCAGGCTACACTGCACACAGCGCACCAACGTGTACCGCATTGCAGGTTCATACCTGATTCGTACGAGGTCTGCGACCGCGTCGCTCGCGGCAGCCGTCGCACAAGAAAAGGTCTCCACGGAAACCGGGTCGGATATTCCATGCCATTGAAATGCGCCCGGAATCCTTAACCCCCAGCACCCACCCTAAACTGGGCGTAAAAAGCAGGCACCAGGGACTTCATCGATATGCCCTTCAAAGGATTTTTAGGCCCTTCTTGGGAACCGGCGGTTCTGACTAGGATACTGCACCGTCGTTGGAGATTATAACATATCCGTCTGGAATATACAAGTCTTATTCAAAAATTTTTTCAAAAATTCTCAGAAGAGGTTTTAATCCCATAAAAATACCGGTAAAATACAGTTCAAAATATTTAACTTTCGCAATTGCAATGGTAAAACAATAAACTTTCACAACGTTTTTTTAATATCTCGCAAAAAAACAAACCGCTGCTTCCATGCAGCGGTTTGTGTGTGAACATGCACTTTTTACATCACGCGTTCTGTAAGCCTTGCCGCAAGTTCTTGCAAAAAATCTGTTTCTGCGATACAGGCAAGGGCTTTTTTTGCAAGCTCCGTGTGCCCTTGCACCAGCTTTTCGCACGCATCCATGCCATACAGCCGGACAAAGGTATTTTTGCCTTCATCCATTCCCACGGCCTTACCCAGGGTCTTTGCATCGCCGATGACGTCCAGCATATCGTCCCTGATTTGGAACGCCAACCCCAGATGGGAAGCAAATTCCCCGGCGGCGGCAAGCTGCTCCTGGTTGCCGCCGCCCGCTGTAACGCCCAGCATACAGGCCGCCCGAATCAGCGCGCCGGTTTTGCGAAGCTGCACGTCCAAAATTTCCTGCCGGGTGCACGCCCGCGTCTCGCTTTCCATATCCAAGGCCTGTCCGCCCACCATGCCGGTCTCTCCGGCGCAGCTCGCAAGAATCTCCACCGCCTGCATCCGGCTTTCCGCCGGATAGGGCGCGCTGGAAAGCTGAGAAAAAGCGGCAGTCAGCAGAGCGTCCCCCGCCAGCACCGCCATAGCCTCTCCATAAACCTTGTGGTTGGTGGGCTTTCCCCGGCGGTAATCGTCGTTGTCCATACAGGGCAAATCATCGTGAATCAGGCTGTAGGTGTGGATCATTTCCACGGCCGCAGCAAAAGGCGCGGCCTTCTTCCAGTCTCCCCCGCAGCTTTCGCAAAAGGCAAATACCAATACCGGCCGCAGCCGCTTGCCGCCGGCAAGCAAGCTGTACCGCATGGCGGAAAAAAGTTCCTTTTGGGGTTCGCTTTCATACTGGAAGCAATTTTCCAGATATTGCTCCACGTATTCCTGATAAACCGCCAGTTGATCCGCAAAATTATTCTTAGCCATTTTCCACGAACTCCGTTTCTGTCGGTTCGCCGTCCGCACCCTTTGCTACCTTGCTGATTTTCATTTCCGCTTCCTCCAGAAGCTTTCCGCACTGGCGAACCAGTCCGGTTCCCTCCTCAAAAAGCTGTAGCGATTGCTCCAAGGGCACATCGCCCCGCTCCATCGCCCGGACGATTTGCTCCAAACGCCCCATGGCCTGCTCAAAGGAGCGGGATTTTTCGTTCATTTCATGCATGTTCCGTCCTCCTGTGTATTTCTGTCACCTCGGCGGCAAGATCGCCGTCAGTCAGCGCCAAAACGATTTTTTCTCCCGGCTGCACCTGCTCCACGGAGCGAAGCAGCCTGCCGTCCTCCTGTTTGCCAATGGCATAGCCTCTGGCAAGCACTTTTAAAGGACTCATTGCGTCCAAGGCCGCTGTCATACACGCGTATCTCTGGCGGTTTTTACCCAAATTCTGCGACGCGGCAGACAGCATTCGCCGCTCCATGGAATCCAGCAGCAGCCTTCTTTCATCGAAATAGCCGGTTAGACTTTGCAAAGACCGGGCGGCGGCCAATACGCGAAGCCGCTGCCTGCCAGCATGTATCTGCCGGGTCAGCGCGGATACCATAGCCGCCTCCATATCCGAAAGCCGCTGGCGCAGCGCCCCCTGATCCGGGGTCGCCAGCTCGGCAGCGTTGGAGGGCGTCGCCGCCCGGAGGTCGGCCACATAGTCGGAAATGGATACGTCCGGCTCATGCCCTACGGCGGAAATGACCGGAATTTCAGAGGCATAAATGGTACGAGCCAGCGTTTCATCGTTAAACGCCCACAAATCCTCCAGGGAGCCGCCGCCTCTGCCCACAATGACGAGGTCGGCCAGCTTCCACCGGTTGGCATAGCGAATCGCCCCGCAAAGCTCTGCCGGGGCTTCCGCCCCCTGCACCCGCACTGGAAGCAAAAGAACCTTGGTCAAAGGATACCGCTTGCGCAGAATCCGCAGCATATCGTGCACCGCCGCGCCGGCGGCGGAGGTAATCATCGCAATCCGGCCAGGATATGTTGGCAGCGGTTTTTTATGCGTCGGATCAAACAGTCCTTCCGCCATAAGTTTTGCTTTCATTTGCTCAAAGGCGGCGTGCAGATCCCCCACGCCATCCAGCATCAAACCGGTGCAGTACAATTGGTACATCCCATCTCTGGGATAGACGGAAATTTTCCCCAGCGCCAGCACTTTCATGCCGTTTTCTGGGCGAAAGCGCAAACGTGCTGCGCTGGATTTAAACATCACGCACCGCAGCGCGCCGCCTGCATCTTTCATGGTAAAATAGTGGTGACCCGAAGGGTACACCTTATAGTTGCTCAGTTCGCCCCGGATGCAGAGGTTCCCCAGCAGCGGGTCATTGTCCATCGTCTGCTGCAAGTAGGCGTTGATTTGAGATACATCATAAATTGCGCGATCCATCTTAGCCCTCCATAATGCGGCGCGCCAGCACCGCAACGCCCATGGCGTTGTCCGTAGCAAACTCCGGTGGGCAGAAAATACAATCCAGCATCTGCTGCCGCAGCATTTCATTGGAGGCGACCCCCCCGGAAAAGACAACCTGCAACCCCGGATAGGCTTTTTGCGCATGACATGTGGCAGTTTTCACTGCGTGAACGACGCACCGCAAAGCATACCCTGCCGTTTCCGCCGGATTTCGATTTTTTTCGTAGTACTGCCGCACTTTGTTTTCCACACCCGAAAGAGAAAAAGCAAAATCCATGCACTTTACCTTAAAAAGATCCTTTCCCATAGCTTCCCGACTCAGTGCGTCCAACCCTTTGCCCGCCGGGAATTGCAGTCCCAAAAGCTGCCCGGTACGGTCAATGAGCTGCCCGGCGGAAATATCTGAGGTTCCGCCGATGCAGGAGCACTTGACGTTTTTCCCCTCCGGCTCCACGAGAAGCAGTTCCGTCGTGCCCCCGGAAAGGTGCCAGGCAAGATGCGGCTCGTCCATAAGCTCCATGCGGCCTGCCGACCACAAGCTGGCGGCAATGTGTCCTTGCTGATGAGAAACCTCCGCCAGCGGAACCCGCAAGGCGGCAGCCAGCGTCCTTGCCTGACAGATTCCCGCCAGAAAACAGGGCATATAGGAGCCTTCCACAGCTCTGGGTCTGGTGCTGACCCCCACCATAGAAATATCGCTTTTCTTTACATGGGAAAATAGCCTGTCGGCAAGTTCCGGCAGGCTTTTGATATGAGAAAACAGAGCGTCGCTTTGCCGCAGTCCCAGTTCCCCCTGTTTCACAGGCAAAAGCCGGGAACAATTTACCCCGTCTTTTCCCCAGAAAGCGGCAATGGAGGTGGTATAGTTGCTGGTATCGAATCCGATGGCAGTCATAGCGCCGCCTCCGGCTCCTTGGGCAGACTACGCGTAAACGTGCCCAAAATGCCATTGACAAAAGCGCCGGCGTCATCGCCGTCATACTTTTTCGCAAGACGCACCGCCTCGCTTACCGCAACATTTGTCGGCACATCTTCCACGCTGACAATTTCAAAAATCGCAAGCTGCATAATGGCTCTTGTCAGCCGGGAAATACGCTTCACATCCCAGCCGATGGAATACTTGCTGATCATATCGTTCAGTTCCTGTTCCCGATTGGCCGTACCTACTACCACGCTGTCGATGTACTGCAACTGCTTTCGGCTGGGACGTTCGGCATAAAGCTCGTTTTCCCCCGCCAGATTTTCATAGTACGTCTTATCCAGTCGCCCTTCAATGACGTTTTCCGGTTCCTCACCGGTAAATTCCCGGCTATAAATCAAATGAACCGCCAATTCTCTTGCGTTCGCCCTGGTCATAATTTGTCCTCACATTCGGCAAATTTTTCTTTATTCCGCTTCCTTCTGGGCAATGCCGCAGACGTTTACATCCACATTGGAAACCTGAAGCCCTGTCATAGACTCCACAGCGGATACAACGCTTTCCTGAACCGCCTGGGCAACCGCCACCACAGTCTGACCGTAGGCCACGTTGATGTTGCAGGTGATGTTCAGCCGGCTGTCCTCTGTGATTACCAGCTTCACGCCCTTGCCCCAGTTTTTCTTGCTCACAAAGTCGGCAATTTCCGCGCCCAGCTTCGTACTGAGACCCGTTACGCCCTCCACCTCGCATACAGCCACGCTAACAATAGAAGAAATCACATCCTCGGAAATATGAACCGTTCCATTTTCCTGGGTCTGTGTAATGTACTGTTTGTTTTCAGCCATTTTAAAGATCCTCCTTCCTAGAATCGCCGCTGGAAAACCGCCAATCCAAATTTTGGCCGCTTTTCCACCAGCATAGCTATTGTACCACATTTTATAAAAAATACAACTGATTTTTTCATATGTGGGCAAAATCCTGCTCCGCCGGCAAGGCAGCGGAGCAGGGAAACGTGCTATTTTACTTCAATCACATGGATATCCGCCAGTTCATAACTGGTCTGGCTGAGGACAATATCGGAAATCAGCGCGGCATCCTCCGCCTTAAGACCGTTTTCCGGGGAAGCCACCGCAACAGAAATCCCATCGTCGCTCATGTACGCTACGCAATCGGCATAGCCCTTGGCAATCACCAGACTTTCAATCTGGGCTTCCTGCAAGGATACGTCTACAATATCCTTCAGTTCCCCGGAAGCGGTGCTGGCCTGCTCCCCTTCCCCGTAGGACATGGCCTCCTGTAAAAGGCCGATGGCGCTGTCTCTGGATTCTTGCCGGCTGAGACGGACGGCGGCAAAATAATCGGTCGTACCAGTCTTTTGCTCCAACCCTTCCTGTGCCGCAAGATTGGCCGGGTCTACGTTTTGGTTCATAACCAGCGTCGCGTCCCCCATGATCTTGTCGGCGTTCAGCGTGTCCGTCAAATCGGCGGTCTGCGCGTCCTGGGTGTAAAGCCAGTTCAGGTAAATTCCCGCGCAGACAAACACCAGCACCGACGCCATCACAGCATTTTTCTTCCAAGTTCTCACAAAAAATACCCCCTAAAATTATTTCATTTTTACAACTGTAATTTTATCTGCCCCCAGACCTGTCAAATTGGATACCGCCTGCACAATGGCCAGCCGCACGTTTGGATCCTCCGCCCCTTGGCTGACCACCACCGCTCCTTGATAGACCGGCGGCAAAACCTGCTGCACCACAGGCTCCTGATTGCTGCTGCCCTTAGATACGACCACGGCGGAGGTCTTTGTGCGGCTGCTTTGGCTTTGCTCCGCCGCATCTGAATCGGCGTCCACGTTTTCCTGATACACGGTACGCTGTCCCTCCTTCGTAGTGAGCATCACCCGCACAGAACCCGCCCCGGAAATCTGGCTGAGGATTCCTTCCAGCCGCTGCTCCATGGACTCCGACGGAACCTCCGGCTGCGGCTTGATTTCCGGCTCCGCCGTTTTCCCGCTTTTGGGAAGCAGCATCAGCGCCACACCCAAAAGCAGAACCAGCACAGGATATTTATATTTACGAAGCTTCTCGCCTATGCCGGAAAGTTGCACTTTTTTCTTCATGCACCGCTCCACCTTTGCTGCCCTACCGGAATTCCCAAATCGCTTTCAATGACCCATGCAAGCTTCTTGCGGATAAAAGGCGTAACCTGCCCTTGCAGGCGAACAAAACAAGGTACGCCGTCCTCTCCCAGTTCCACCTGCACCCGGACGTCCGCGCCCATGCCCTGCGCTTTGTCCAATATATATGCTTCCGTCCGCTGGGTTATGACCATAGAAGTTTGCTCTCGCACCGCAAGACTTGTACGATCTACAATACCGTTTGCCTGAGCCTTATAATCTCCCCAAATGTCTATGGATTGCGGTACTTCCAAGTGCAGCAAAGGGGAAAAAGCGCACAGCAATAAAAACACCCCGCAGCAAAGGCTGAGTACCTTCCCCGCCGTTCCTTTTCCTCCCGCAACCTCCTGCACCAAGGCGCATACCAGCGCCCCTGCCGTTACCGTCAGCAAATAAGTTTTGACTCCGTTCATGTATATCCCGCTCCTTTCATAAAACACGCCAGACTAATTAAAAGCATCAGGCAGCACACCCCTACCATGGCAAGCAGCAATCCCATGGCCTGGGCAAAATTGCCTACCAGCTCCGTCAGGCGTTTGTTTCCCGTAATCCCGCACAGCGCCCAAGTCAGCTTCAGCATCAGATACTGCACGCCGATCTGGCAAAATGGCCCTGCGCAAATGGCAAGCACCGCCAAAAGTCCATAGACCCCCGCCGCCGATTTCACCGCGCTGGCGCTGAGTACCACCAAGTCGGAAGCGCCGGCGAGAATATTGCCGATTACCGGCACCGCTGTGGAAATGGTGGTTTTTGTCGCCTTCACCGCAGCGGCGTCCGCCGTCCCGCTGAGCACTCCGGTAAGACTCATATATCCTGTAAAAATGGACAAAAGCAGCTTGAGTCCCCAATTGCACGCCCAGGCGATCAGTTCCCGGATTTTCTGCAAAAATTCGTGCCCTACCGCGCTGTTGGCAAAGGAGGCCATGATATGCGCGTAAACCATGGGCACCAATAGTCCTGTGACGGCGGCCATCAAAATACCGTCAAATACCGCCGTACCGAAATACAGCGCGCTGGAGGTTGTGGGCGCGCCGGAGGCCGCCATAGCCGAAGCCATCACCGGCAGCAGCAGCTTGCCGTATTCGCTGAGTTCCACAATTGTCGCCTTGCAAAGGCCAATTTGGCTGGCCGTCCTGCCTAGAATCAGCGCTGTGATCCCTAGCGTTCCCACAAGATCGGCGGTATTGCGCCTTGTGGAAAGCTCTGGGGTCTGAAACACCGTACAAAGCAGTACTGCGCACAAAACCGCCGCGCAGGTTCCCACCGCTTCCGTCAAAGACGGCTGGATTTTTGATAAAACCTGCCAGAAAAGCGCGCCCAACCCCTCCGGCAAGCTCGTCCCCTCCTCCGGCAGGTATTCTCTGGCGCTTTCCGGCACTTCATAAATTGGAGAAGTATCCACAATGGACACTTCTTCTGTTGCACACACCGGCAGCGCCAAAAAAATAGCGAGAACGCATAAAATCACCGCTTTTCGCATATTATCCACCTATCATTTGTTCCAAAAGATCCAGAACCGCCGTAAGCAGCGGCAATGCCAGATAAAGTGCCGCCGCACCGCCGCAGACACGAATCATTTTCCCAAGAGACCCTTCCCCCGCGTCGGCGCAAACGGTGTCGCCCACTTCTGTCAAGAGGGCGACGCCCGCCGTTTTCAGCAAAATCGCCACCATATCCCCGTCCAGATTCCCCGCCCGGCGGAGCCTTGCTAGCAGCTCCGCCACCGGCTGCAAAAACCGGGCGGCCACGGCAAACATCAGCCCGCAGCAGGCAATGGTCAATAGCACCGCCTGTTCCTTCGCCCGGTCCCGCAGGACAATCGCCACCAGCGCGCCCAGCAGTCCCAGGGCAATACATTGTAAAAATCCTTCCATGACTAAAAGTGAAACAGGTTTTTCACCAGATCAAACAGCTCCGCAATCCGCTGGGCAACAATCATCAACACCACCACCAGACCGGCCAGCGTGGTCATGGTCGCCTGTTCTTCCCTGCCGGAACGAACCAGAACCTGATTCAAAATGGAAACGATGATTCCCACAGCGGCAATTTTGAAAATCAAATCAATATCCATCTTTTGTTACAGCAGCAAAATTGCCAGTGCCGCACCCCCGCACAGTCCCAAAGCCCGATAGCTGCGCAGGCGGCTCTCCTTTCCCTGTTCCATATTTTGCAGCCGCCGCTGGCAATCGGCTTTCGCGGCCTCCAAGCCCTGAAGCTGCCCTTCCAGGTCAAATTTGCCCAGGCTGTAGGAAAGGGTGCGCATCACCTCGGCACAGTCTTTTGGAACGCTGTCGTTCAGCGCTCGATTCATACAGTCGGAAATTTCACCGGGATTTTCCTGCTCCAAAAGCTTTCCCAGCCGCCCCATAGCCTGTCCCACCACGCCGGGGGCGTTTTGGGCAAGACTTGCGCAAAGCGCCGGCAATGGCGTAATGCGGTATCGAATCTCGCACTGCATCAGCTCCAATACCATTTGCAGCTCCCGGAGGGCAAGCTCCTGCTGCCGGACGGAGGCCGCAAAGGAAAAGCCGCAGTAGCCGCAAGCGCCTAAAATACAAAATACACCCAATAACCGAATCATCATCCAAGCCTCCCAACTGTATAGCGCCTGTCCCTATCCAAAAGGGCATAGGTTTCAAATATTCCGCTGGAAAGGAGCTTTGCGTAGATTTCCCTCTTTTCCAGATCCCGCACTTCGGCTACATGAGCCGTGGCTAGAAGCTTTACGCCGCAGTAGGAACAGATTTCCATGGCCGCGCAATCGGCCTTTGTGGTAATCTCGTCCACCGCGATCCACTGAGGCGACATCGCCCGCAGCACCATAGCCATACCTTCCGCCTTGGGACAGCTTGTCAGCACATCCACGCCGTTTCCCGTATCAAATTGGATTTTGCCCTCGCTGGACGGGAAAATTTCACCCCGCTCGTCCACCACGGATACCTGCTCTTTTTTAGAAAGGCACCGCACGACATCCCGCAGCAAGGTGGTTTTCCCCACCCCCGGCGGCCCTAAAATCAAGGCGGAGCCGGTTAGCTGCCGGGCAAGCTTTTCTCCGATCCCCAAGACGTCCCGCGCCACACGGATACACAGGCTTGTGGCCTCCTTCAGCCCGGTTGACGCGCCGTCTTTTTGCACCGATTGCCCACAAATGCCGATTCGATGCCCCCCGGGGGCGGTTAGAAATCCCTGTCCCATGGTGGACGCGGCATAGGCTGAGTATCGGCTGGCAAGCTGCACACAGCCGGACACCTCCTGCGCCGTCACCGCGCCGCTTTTGGACACGCAAATTCCATCCGCGCACACAAACTGCGGCGCGCTTCCCACCCGCAACCTGATTTCCAGAAGCTTGTCCTGCCCTATTTTTTCCGCTTCCGGCCGCAGCCTTCCCGGCAGCAGCCAAAGTAATTCCTTCCACATACACATCATAGCTTGTTCACTCCCACCACAATTGTATGTCCCAGGCCATCGGATATGCCGCAAAAAAATGTCGGTGAATTTTCATTTTCAAACGCAAAAATGGCGCTACTGCAACAAACAGTAGCGCCATTTGAGAAATTCACCGCTTCTTATTTATTTTTCTTCCGGTTTTGAAGATTAGATCAGGGCAGCTCCTCCGGCACGGGATCCAACGCCGGCGTTTCCTCCAAGCCCATCTGCCCGGACTGCATCTGCCGCCACTGCTCTTTTGTGACCAAAATCGCACGGGATTTTGCCCCGGCGTGGGGACCCACAATGCCCTTTTCTTCCATTTCATCCACAATTCTGGCCGCTCTGGCATAGCCCAGCTTCAGCCGCCTTTGGAGCATGGAAACGGAAGCCTGCCCGGTTTCCAGAATTACATCCACAGCATCGGGCAGCAACTCGTCGCCTTCCACGTCCTCGTTTTCTTCCGTCACCGCGCCCGCATTGCCCTTGCCAGTCTGGGTGGCCTTGCGCTCGATTTCCTCCATGACGTCCTCGCTGTAGGAAGGGCTGAAGCTTTCCTTGATGAACTCTGTCACCGCCTCCACCTCGCCGTCGCTGACAAAGCAGCCCTGAATCCGGCGGGGCTTCCCCTTCCCCAAAGGGGCATAGAGCATATCGCCTCTGCCTACCAGCTTTTCCGCGCCCATGGTATCCAGAATAATCCGGGATTCCATGGCGGAGGAAACCGCAAAGGCGATGCGGCTGGGAATATTGGCCTTCATAAGGCCGGTGATGACGTCGGCGGAAGGACGCTGGGTAGCAATCACCAAGTGAATGCCCGCCGCGCGTCCCATCTGCGCCACACGGCAGATGGATTCTTCCACTTCCTTGGCGGCCACCAGCATCAAATCGGCCAGCTCATCGATAACGACAACGATTTTCGCCAGCTTTTCCCCTTCTTCGCTGTTTTCCATAATCTGATTAAAGGCTTCGATGTCGCGAACCCCTGCGTCCGCCATAGTTTTATAGCGGCGCATCATTTCCGTCACCGCCCACTGCAAAGCGCCCGCCGCCTTTTTGGGGTCGGTGACAACAGGAATCAGCAAATGGGGAATGCCATTGTAAATGCCAAGCTCCACCAACTTGGGGTCAACCATGATAAATTTGACCTCCTGGGGCTTTGCCTTATACAAAATGGAAATCAGCAGACTGTTGATACACACGGACTTACCGGAACCGGTTGTGCCCGCAATCAGCATATGGGGCAGCTTGGAAATATCGCCCACCACACAGGTACCGCTGATGTCCTTGCCCACGGCAAAGCTTGCCCTGGACTGCGCCCGGGCAAACTGGGAAGACGCAATGACGTCCCGCAGCGATACCGTCGTCACCAGCTTATTGGGCACTTCGATACCCACCACAGAAATTTTATCCGGGATAGCCGCAATACGCACGCCAATCGCGCCCAGATTCAAAGCGATATCATCTGCAAGACTGGTTATTTTGGATAGACGAACGCCTCTTTCCAGCTCCACCTCGTAGCGGGTTACGGTGGGACCTCGCGTCACATTGCAAATGGTCGCGCTGATTTTAAAGCTTTGCAGGGTCTCGCTGAGGCGACGGGCATTTTCCCGCATTTCCTCCGTCCCATCCAAGCCGCCTTCCGGGGCGGCCTTCAGCAGCGTAAGAGGCGGGAACTGATACTCCGCCGGAGGCTGCGTCTCGTTTTGAGAAATTTCCTTCGCAACCTCAATGGCGGACTGTCGCGCGTCCTTGGCGCTGACTTTTTCCCCCACCGGCTCTATCTCTTCTTCCACCGGCTCTATCTCCTCTTCCACCGGCTCCATCCTCTCCTCCAGAGGCGATTCCGCTTCCACTGGATCCGGGAAAACCGCAGGAGCAGGCGCAAAAATTTCGTTTTCTTCCTCTTCCGGTTCCAAAATTGTCTCCCGTTTTTTTCTTTCCTCCATGATGTATTCATCTGGAGACTGCGCCTTGGATTTTTTACTTTCTTTTGGCAAAAACAGCGGCGCCTGCGGATCTTCATCAGGATCGAACAACGCCATTTCCCGCCGACGCTGTCGCTTCTGCTCTACCCGTTCTATATGCCGGGTAGCAATGTGGTTCACCACCGCGCTGGCAGGGTCGATCCGTTCTTCCTCCGGTTCCGGCTCCGGTCTGGGGCGATTCTGCACCGCCCGCACCAGCCCCGGCACCGTAATGCCCAGCATCCACAAAAGCGATAAGAGCAACAAAATGCAAAGCGTCGCAATCGCCAGAGTTTTTCCCAGAATAAACCGGAAAAACAAAGCGAGCAGGCCGCCAAAAACGCCGCCCGTCGTTCCAATTTGACCGCCTTCGTACAACTCCGCCACAACCGCGATTCCCTCGGGCAAAACCGCCTGAGAAGCGGACAGGTGGGATATAGCGCTGGTAAACAGCACCATGCCAAGGCAGGCGGAAATACGTCCCGCCACTGGCTTTCCGCTGCGAAACGCCAGAATCCAAAACAGCGCAATCCATACGGCGCACATAAAATAGTAGCCTGTCCCGCCCAAAAGCCCGGTAAGCCCCTGTCGCAAAAGGTTCAAAAGCAGCGCGTCTACACCGGCGCAGCTAAATACATTCAGCACTGCGCAAACAAGGCACACCAACGCAAAAATGCCGCGGTAAGGCACTTTCGCTTTCGGCGCCACAGCGCGGGCGGCAGCAGTGGTTTTTTTCTTACCGGAAGAACCGGTTTTCTTTTTCCCAGTTCCTTTTTTTGCGGACGCTTTTTTTTCAGCCATCCTTTCCCTCCTCTCAGCAGGTTAAAAACAGGATAAACGCCACCATCGCGGCGCTCCAGCAATAACAAGCAAAATTACCCAGATTCTTTTTCCGGGTCAAAAAGCGCATAAAGCGCAAAGATAGGTAACTCAGCACGCTTGCGGCGGCAGTCCCAGCCAAATACTGGGCAAAAAGCAGTCCGCTTACAGTTTCCGTCCCGCCAGACACTGCCAAGACGCCCCGCACCAACTGCGCAATCACCTGAACCAGCAGGACAGGCAGCCACATGAGATAAGTAAATTCCATGGCAAACTCCCCGTCTACCCCTTTGAGCCAGCCAGCCGACAGCGCAAGCCCAGAACGGGATACCCCCGGAAGTACAGAAAACGCCTGTCCAAATCCCATGAAAACCGCGTCGGAAACCGTCATATTTTTGCCGTCTTTATTGCCGTGGGGCAAATGATCGCAGACAAACAACAAAATTCCTGACACCGCCAGGGAAACAGCGGTAAAGAGCAGGTTTGCGTATAACGTCTGCGCCTTCTCATAAAAAGGAACCGCCAGCAGCATAGGCAGCGCCGATACCACGATCAAAAAAACCAGTCTGCCGGTCAAACGGATTTCCCCTCTTTGGGTTGCGCGGCGCTTTTGGCGCAGCGTTCCAAAAACGCTGCGCAGCTCCCGGCGAAAAAAGTGAACCGTTCCCAAAAAAAGCCCCAGCCGGAGCATGGCTTCAAATAGCATTGCCTTTTCCTGATAGCCCTGCATTCCCAAAATCTGCTGAAAAATCGCCTGATGGCCGGAACCAGAAATGGGAAGGATCTCCGAAATCCCTCGAATGATTCCCAAAAGGATCGCTTTCAGCCAATTTTGTTCCATCCTTTTCACCTCCGGTGTCTTTTCACTTGCCTTCGTTGGTAAATCTGTCGCTTTCTTATCATAGCACAAGCGGCAGAAAAATTCCACCCCTACTTTTCGCGCAAAAAGATCCCCCAGTATTCGCTTTCGACGAAACTGGGGGATTTCCTCGCTGTTTTACAGCTTGATCGCAGTGCTGGGAACCTCGTTCTTTCTTGTTTTGTTATGAACAATGGGACGCCACACGGTAGTTTTGTGGAAAACGCCAAGCACATGCAGCGGCAGCCAGGAGGCGGTAAAGACCGGGTACAGCAAAATGCTTTTCCAGAGGGTCTTCAACGGCCTGCGGCCAATGAGCGCCAGAGCAAACGCCGTGAGAACCAGTCCTGCGTAAAAGCCGATAAAAGAAAGGGTCAAGGCGAAAAACCAGCCCTGGGTTTGCAGCGTGTTCCAAATTCCCCATGCTCCGGGCAGAAGCATTAAAACCTGCGTATAGGGCATCGTCAAAAACAGGGCGAAATCCGCCGCTCGGAAATTGCCGAAGGACAGAGCGTTATACCAAAGTTTCGGAATCATTTTCCGCCCCACCTCCAAAACGCCGCTGCACCAACGCTTGCGCTGGGTCATAGACTGCCGAAAAGATACCGGCTCCTCATCGTAGGAAATCGCCTCCGGCACCCATTTGATTTGGACGCCGGCCTGGGCAAGCTGCGCGGCAAATTCGGTGTCCTCCGTAATGGTTTCCGTATGCCAACCGCCCAATTCTTCCATCAATTCGCAGGTCACAACAAAACCAGTGCCCATGAGCTTGGCGGAAAGACCAATGTTGCCCCGCGCCCGACTATGGAGCAGGTCAAAATTTTCCCGGTAAATATCATAGCAGCCCGCCACCCAGGAATCGCCTGGATTCAGAGATTTCTGCTTGCCCTTGGCGGCTCTCGCCCCGGACAGCACCGCATCGTTCATACGGGCGAGAAAATCCGGGTCAATGAGGTTGTCCGCGTCAAACACACAAAAAGCGTCGTAGCCTTTTCCTTGTAAGGCGGCCATGGCCTGCTGCAAAACATTGCCTTTGTTATGTACCGGCGCAAGACAGGTAAAAATCTTCGCGCCAGCGGCCTCTGCCGCCCCGGCTGTATCATCCGTGCAGTTATTGGGGATAACAAACACATCAAATAGCTCCGGCGGGTAATTTTGCCGCAGCAAAGACGCCACCGTACTGCCAATCACCGCTTCTTCATTGCGGGCGGCAAGCAGTACCGCAAACCGGGTCGCCGCCTCCCGCCGGGGTAGCTTTTTCCGGGGCAGCACGCAAAAAAAGCCAATCACCGTGGTGTAAAGAATCAAAGCCTTTAAAACGAGGCTCAAAATCTCCATGAAAGTATCCATCAAACTCTCTCCTTCCCTTTGTTGCTTTATTATAGCAATTCCTTTTTTAAGGATCAATTTGGAGAAAGTTTAAGTTTCCCTTAATCCTCCCTTTCCAGGGAGCGAATCACGCTGGCCGCATCAAAGCGGGTGTCTCTGGAATCTGTCACAAATACCACGCGGTCAATCCCCACCTGTCCGGCAACCGCTTCCGCCTGCTCTGGATGAATCCCTTCCAGATACAACCGAGAACTGCCTTCAGGCAGTGGAAAATCTCCGCTGCCTGCGCAGAAGGAAACCCGAAACGCACCGGTGGAAAAAGCCTCAGAAAGCTGCTTCGCCGCGTTTTTTATGGTATCGGCCTTGGAAACCGTGGAATCATACACAATTGCGCCGTTGTCTGGAAAATAAAAATGGTCAAAAACCACTTCGTCAAAGCCCAACTCCGTCAGTTCCCGGCAGATTTGCGCCAAATTTGCCAACACTGCCTCGCTGTTGGGATCCAGCCAGTAGCAGCCGTTGCCATCCGCCCACAGCACGCCGCTTTCCAGCGCCAGACCGCTGGCGGTATGCGCCTTGGCAAAGGCAAGGTCGCAAAAAGCGGGAAGCCGGGCAATCACATGATAATCCCCGCCCCGCAGATAAGCAATCAAGTCGTCCACTGCGGCTACATCCAGCGCGTCTGCTCTGGACGCGCCGTTTAAGCTGGTGGAATAATAAAAATTTCCGTAAATACTTTTCACGTCCAGCATGACCACAGAACCGGCGGGCAGCGCCTCAATGGCGCTACGCACTCCAGCCACGTCGTCCAAAAGCATCTGCGTGGTAGCGTAATATCCAGAAAATTTTTCCGATTCCGTAGGTTCTCCGTTTTCTTCCGTCCCGTCCACATAATCGATTGCAACGGTTTCCGCCGGAACCTTCTCTTTTTGCAGCGCCGGCTCGCCGGAAAGCCCCAGGGTCGAGCGTCCAAAATCAAAGCGGACGCCCTCGCGGGTATAAACCACATACCGCTGGAGCCAGACCATCCAGCACAGCAGGCAAACCGCCGCAATTAAAACAGAAACCCCCAGAAAAACACCAAGCTTTTTCAGTCTTGATTTTGTTCGATAGGATATGACAAGCATATTAAGCCTCCTTCGCTACTACGCACCGCCAGTCCTCTTTTGCCTTGGTTTCCAGAACCTGAAGCCCTGCCTCTTTCAGTCCTTCGTAAATTTCAGGCAGACGGGTATCCAAAATACCGGAGCAAATAACAATGGTTTCTCTTTGCAGCAGCCGGTGCAGCGCCGGAAGCAAGGATAAAATGACGTCCGCCACGATATTGATGAGCACCACGTCATAGTTTTTTGCGCAAAGCTCCCGCATCAATGGCGTATCCTCGCTGACGTTGCCGGTGCATGCCCGAAAAACATCCCTGCCAAACCCGTTATAGGCGGCGTTTTCTTCTGCGATGCCCTCCGCCTTGGGATCGATGTCCACGCAAATCGCTTCCTTTGCGCCCAGGCGCAAAGCGGCAATGGACAAAATGCCGCTGCCGGATCCCAGATCTATCACCCGGCTGCCGGGCAAAAGCCGCTCCTCCAGAGCCTCCATGCACATCTGCGTGGAAGGATGCGCGCCAGTGCCGAAGGTAAGGCCGGGGTCTAAAACAACTGGAATCCTGCCGGATGCATCCGTGTCCGCCAGCCAGTAAGGCAGCACCACCAAACGGTTGCCCACCGGCTGTGGCGGATAATTTTCCTTCCAGCTATCTTCCCAGTTTTCCTCCGCCATGGGCGCAGCCGTTACTGCAAGAGAGCCAAACTGCACATTGGGCAGGCGGTTTCGCAAAGCCTCCAGAGAGGCCTTCAGCGTTTCCACCTTCTCTTGCTCCCTGCCGTCCATTTCCAGATAAAGCTTAATCTGGGACAAGCCTTGAAGCCTTTTTTCCAGTTCCTCATCAATATAATCCCAGTATGCCCGGTTATTTTCCAAAAACGCCTCGTATTCTATTTGGTCGTCAATCACAAAGCTGTCGTATCCCTGGGCAGTCAGATGCGCGCCCAAAGCTTCAATGCCGGACGAGGCAGTTTGAATCGTCAGTTCCAACCACTGCATAACTGCGCCTCCTTTTCCCGTTTTTCTTATTTTACATGATAGGCGCTCAATTGACAAGAGATTCCCCCATTTTTTTCATTTTGCCGAAAATTCGCTTTCCCTTTTCCGAAAAGTGGTGTATAATAGCATCAACCATGAAAGGATGAACCGCATAATGGATAGAATTGAACTTCTGCCCGGGATTTTTTTCCAGGCAGCCCAAACCACACGTTTCAAAACCGCCTGTTTCAGCCTTCATTTACTGCGTCCGCTGCGCAAGGAGGAAGCCGCAAAAAACGCGCTGCTTGCCAACGTGCTCATGCGCGGTACCGCTAAGCACCCCAATCTTCGCAGCATTTCCGCCATGCTGGATCATCTGTACGGCGCAAGCGCCGGACCGCTGGTGCGAAAAAACGGCGAGGTGCAGACCTGCGGCTTTTTCATGAGCTTTGTGGAAGACCGCTTTGCGCTGGAAAAGGAGAAAATCCTCGCCGCCATGGTAGATTTTCTCCGGGAACTGCTTCTGGAGCCACTGACTGAAAACGACGCTTTCCCCGCGGATATTGTCGCGGGGGAAAAGCAAAATCTCATCAACATGATTGCCTCCGAGGTAAACGACAAGCGCGCTTACGCCGACCAGAAAATGCTGCGAGCCATGTTCGCAAACGACCCCGGCAACGTCTCCCGTCTGGGAGAAATAGAAGACGTGCAGGCCATTACCCCTGCGGCTCTGTTCGCCCACTTCCAGCACATTCTCGCCCATTCCAAAATTGAGATTTTTTATGCTGGAAGTCAGTCGCCGGAGACTGTGGCCGGGCTTTTCGCCAACGCTCTGGCTGCGATTCCCAGGCAAACGCCGGACGAGGTGGTAATTCGCGGGTTCCAGCCTGTAGGCAAGCCGCAATATTTGGAAGAAACCATGGACGTCACACAGGGAAAGCTTTCCATGGGCTTTACCACCGAGTGCACTTGCCGGGATCCAGAATATCCGGCGCTGGTACTTTTTAACGCCGTATTTGGCGCAGGCGTGACCAGTAAGCTATTTATGAACGTCCGGGAAAAGCTGTCGCTTTGCTACTACGCCAGCTCCTCCCTGCTTTCATCCAAGGGCGTGATGGTAGTTTCCTCCGGAATTCAGACAGAAAACTATGAAACGGCGAAAGCGGAAATTCTGCGCCAGCTCACCGCATGCCAGAATGGAGAAATCACAGAAGATGAGCTGCTTTCGGCAAAAAAGGCGCTGTGCTCCAGTTTGGACGGCATCGGCGATTCTTTAAGCCGCATGGAGGATTTTTGCAGCTTCCGCGTGCTTGCGCAATTCCCCATGTCCCCGGCGGCGTATAAGGCCGCTTTAGAAGCCGTCACCGTTGCCGAAATTGCCGCCGCCGCGCAAAAAGTGCGGTTGGATACCATTTTGCTTTTGAAGGGGGCTACCAAGTGAAACAAACCTATTATGAAAAGCTGGACGAACGGGTTTTTGAGACCAGACTGCCCAATGGATTGGCCGTTTTTGTTCTGCCAAAAAAAGGGTTTTCCCAAAAATGCGCCTATTTCGTCACCAATTACGGTTCTATCGACACCAAATTTACCCAAGACGGCAAAAAAATCGAAACGCCAGCCGGAGTCGCCCATTATCTGGAACATAAAATGTTCGATCTTCCCGGTCGGGATGTAATGGCGGAGTTTTCCGCCCTGGGCGCAAATCCCAACGCCTTTACCAGCTATCACCGCACCGCCTACTGCTTTAGCTGTACAGAGCATTTTGAAGCTTGTCTGGAGCTGCTTCTTACCTACGTTTCCACCCCTTATTTTACCCAGGAAAGCGTGGAAAAGGAGCGAGGTATCATCAATCAGGAAATTTTGATGTATGAAGACAGCGCGGATTCCAAGGGCTACGAGGATTTGTTCGCCATGATGCTGCAAAACCATCCCGCAAAAACGCCCATCGCCGGTTCCGTGGAAAGCGTGGCGGAAATTACCGCCCAGACCCTTTACGACTGTTTTACCGCTTTCTACCAGCCCACCAATATGGCGCTTTGCGTAGTGGGAGACGTTGACCCGGCGGCTGTTGCTGAAACCGCCTTACGTCTGCTGCCCCAGACTTCCGCGCCAGTCGCCCTGCGGGACTACGGCGAACCGGAACAGCTCACAAGCGGCGTGCGGGAATTTACCCGGGAAATGGACGTTTCCATGCCCACCTTCCTTTTGGGCTTTAAATGTCCCGTGCCGGAAAACGGCGAAGCGCTGGCGCGTATGCGCATTGTGGGCGATCTGGCGGCGGAAGCGCTTTTAGGCGAATCCTCCGCGCTGTATCTCCGGCTTTACGATGAAGCGCTCATTGACGGATCCTTTGGCGGAGGTTTTGAGGATCTGCCCGGCGCAGCCATGTTCACCTGCGGCGGGGACAGTCCCAAGCCCTTTGCGGTACGGGACGCAATTTTAGCGGAAGCCCGGCGGCTTGCCAACGAAGGCATTGAGAAAGAAACCTTTGAAGCCTTGAAAAAATCCGCCATGGGCCGCCGCATTCGCAGCCTGGACAATTTCGATGGCGTTTGCTTCCGGCTTTGCGAAAGTTATTTTGAAGGAATTTCCTATTTGGACTTTCCAGAAATTTACGCGTCTGTCACCCGGCAGGAGGCGGAAGCCTTCCTGCGGGAGAATCTGACCTTTGAACGCAGCAGTACCGCTGTGATTTATCCAAGGAATTGGGAGGCATAATTATGTACACTGAAATTTCATTTCCCGCTTTAGGCATTACACTAAATCCTTCCACCGGTTTTTCCGTTTTTGGAATAGAAATTCGGTGGTACGGCGTGATCATTGCCTTCGGATTGCTCTTGGCTGTAATTTATGCTATGCGGCGATGCAAGCAGTTCGGCTTTACTCAGGACGATCTCATCGACGGTCTTTTGGTTACGCTGCCCATTGCAATCATCGGCGCAAGAATTTATTACTGCGCTTTTAACTGGTCTGTATTTGCAGACAATCCCATTTCCGTTTTGTATATTCATCAAGGCGGCATCGCTATCTACGGCAGCATCATTGGCGCGGTGATTGGTATTCTCATCATTGCCAAATGGAAGAAGATCAACATATTTTCCATTTTGGATCTCACAAGCCTGGGCTTTCTCATCGGGCAGTTCGTGGGGCGATGGGGCAATTTCATGAACCGGGAAGCCTTTGGCGAGGAAACTGCAAGTTTTCTTCGCATGGGGCTTTTGAACCCGGAGACCGGGATTGTCACCTATTATCATCCCACCTTTCTCTATGAATCCCTCTGGAATTTCGCAGGCTTTTTGATGTTGAACGCATATTACAAGCGCAGAAAGTTTGACGGCGAGGTTGCACTTCTATACACCGCCTGGTATGGTCTGGGCAGAGCTTTCATTGAAGGGCTGCGCACAGACAGTCTGTACATTGGCGCCACAGGCATTCGGGTCAGTCAGGTTCTGGCGGCGGTTTCCTGCGTCTTGGCAGTCGCACTGCTGGTATGGCTGCGCTTTCTCAGAAAAAAGCCCTTGCCGGAGCTTTTTGTCAATCGCGCAGCAACACAGAAATCCACCGATTTGGAGAATCGCTAACTGGCCGTATACAGCATAGGATAAGCAGATAGAAAGGAGATTGCTTATGTTTGATTTTGATTCCTTCAAGGAAAAGGCAGCAACCACCGCCAATACCGCTGCCGCCGCCGCGAAACGGTTGGCAGGCGCAGTGAAAACCAACGTTACCGTATACTCCGAGGAAGAACGGCTGAAAGGCGTTTATCAGGCGCTTGGGAAGCAGTTTTATCAATCCCAGACAAAAGGAATTGACATGGAAGCAGAAACTGTGGCTGATTTGTGCCGGCAAGCTACAGAAATTTTGCAACGCATTGATTCCCTTCGCGCACAGGAGGATGTTTCCGACCGTAAAACACATAAGGATACTTACACGGAAGAAACCATTACGAATTCTGATTTTGCTGACCTATGACAGCAAAGCGTTATAAGGGGCTTGCCAGCTAGCAGGAATCGATTTGCTGAACAGACAGCCAGAGCATGGAAACACTCCCATGCTCTGGCTGCACTTTTTCTTACAAAACACCTGTCGGATTCTTTAGCCGCCCTGTATAAATGGGCAAATCCCACAAAATACAATTATTTCATTCAATACATATGAAAAAATTCCCAAGCGCAAAAGCACTTGGGAATTTGGAGCGGGTGACGAGGCTCGAACTCGCTACCTCCACCTTGGCAAGGTGGCGCTCTACCGGATGAGCTACACCCGCATCAGCAGGATTTATTATAGCACATCCTGCAAATTTGTCAAGCCTTTATTTACATTTCCTTGAAAAATTTTCAAGGCTCAACAGGTTCCTCACTGGGCGTCTCGGGTTCCGTTGGTTGGGATTCTGTCGGCAATTCTGGTTCTGTCGGCTCCGTGTCTGGCGGCTGCGTACCTTGCGTTGGTTCTATCGCCGTGCCGGTTGGTTCCTCCGGCTCCTCCGGGCCGCAGTTTGGATAATTCTCCCGCTGCCAGGTATATTCCTGCATATCCGCATCCGCCCGGTAATTTAGAAAATCCAGTTCCAAATCTCCACACAAGTCCACATAATAATACACATCCTCCACGCGCACCAGATTCCAAAACCACCTTTCCTCCTGCCGCGTACCGCTGACTACCTGACATTCCAGCCCGGAATCCTTGCAAAGCGTCTCAAAAACCCTGGCAAACGCCTCGCTGTCTCCCCGCCCTTGGCAAAGCAAGTCGTAAAACGGCGTAACAGAGCGCTCCTGCTGATAAGCAAACCGTTCTTTTAGAAAGGCATACAGCCGCTGGAAGCGCACGCTTTCGCTGGAATCGCTGCTGGCATAGCCTTTTGCAGAATTTAAAATCGTCTGCACCTGCTCTCGCATAGAGGCCATGCGCTCCGGCGTGGTTTCATAATGGAACTGAAACTCCATCACCCGCACCTTGCCCGTCTGGGGATAAACATTTACCCAAACCCGCGGCTTTTCCATGATCATTTCTGGATGCTCTGTGCAATATTGAGAAACGTAATTCAAAAAATTGGTATTTTCAAAGCTGGAGACCTGCAAAACAAGGTTATTTGAAAATCGATTTAATGCGTCGCGGACTTGTTCCTGCGCCTGGGCAACGCCCCGCACAGAGCGAATCTGCTGAATCTCCTCCAGCGTATGTCTAAAATCCAAACGCACCTGGATGACTTGTTCTTCATTGTATTGGGTGCGCTCGTAGGCGATATTTTTTACTGCATAAGCGCCGATGGGATCAGAATACACCACATAATCCACTGCCTGCTCCAAGTCCTGCTCCAGCCTGTCGCCATAGCTTCCAATTCCAATGAAGCCTTCCTCCTTGCCGCTGCCCACAAAGCCCAGCAGGATTGTCCGTAAATCCAGATAAGTTTCCGCCTGTTGCACTTGCGGCTCCGCCTCCGACTCGGAAGCGTACTGCTCATTGTGCGGCGCGACATAGACATAGCTACCCTCAGACCACGCCGCGCAACCCGAAAGCGCGGCCAAAAACAGCAGAAATAGCAGGAGCAAGATTCGTTTCATCGTTTTCCTTCCTTACAGGGCGTCCTTACTGTATCTGGAGAAGCCGTCGCCCAAAACCTGATGGCTCTCCTGCAAAATAATAAAAGCGTTGGGGTCGATCCCCACCACCAGTTCCTTCAACTCCGCAAGCTGCTGCTTTTTCACCGCAGTCAACAAAACCTTGGTATCTTTGTGGCTGTAGGTTCCCTGGCCGTAAAGGAAGGTAGAACCGCGATCCAGCTTTTGCCCCACCAGCACCGCGATCTCTTCCGTTTTTTCGGAGATAATCAGCGCCACTCTGGAATAGTCGAAGCTGTAAACCACAGCGTCTACTACTTGGGAACAGGCCACCAGCGTAATGCCGCAGTACAAAATATTGGAAAAATCCCGGAAGGTAATGCCTGTCAAAAGCGCCACAACCACGTCAAAGCTTAAAACAATTTTTCCAATGGGGATATTGCGATAACGCTTTTTCAAAAGCCGCACAATAATATCTGAACCGCCAGTGGACGCACCTGCCAGAAACACCAGCCCTGCGCCGGCGCCGCAGAGGATACCGCCATACAGCGCCCCCAAAAACGGCTCTGTTTCAATGGGCGGCACGTGGGTGAACACACTCAGGAAAAAGGATAGTCCGGCAGAGCCAATCAAGGAGCCGAAGAAGAATTTTTTTCCGATGCTTCTCCATCCTACAATAAACAACGGAATATTCGCAATCAGCGTCACAGTACTCACTGTGCCCCATTTGGTCAGATGCACCAAAATCTGCGCAAGACCAGACAGACCGCCTGCATTGATGTTATGCGGCTCCAGAAACAGGTCAAACCCCAGTCCAAACAGCGCGCAGCCCCCCAGGATTTCCAGAACCCAAATGACCCAGTTTTTGTATTTTTTCAATGCGAAGATCCCCTTTCGGCAAGTTTTTAAATATCCAGCGCTACCTGTTTTTCTTCCATATCCTCCGGTTTTAAAATTGCGCCGGCGGCAGGAAGGGATTTGGCCCGATAGCGAACGCGGTTTGCAATCGCCGTACTTTCCAGCGGCGCGCCATAGGAAAGCTGGGCGTTTTTCCGCAAGGTCAAAACTCCCACGCCCTGGGCGCTTCTGGTAGTTTTTGGCGCAAGCTGCGCCGTGGAGAAAACCAGCGCTCTGCCGTCGGAGGAATACACTGCGATTTCCTTCTCCTCCTCCAGAGCCAGCACGGAGCGCAGCGGACTTTTGTCCGAATATGCGCCGGTAAGCTTTTTCCGGTTGGACTTGGTGTCGTAGGCGGACATGGCAATTCGCGCGACCTTGCCGTTTTCGAAGAAAAACAGCATAAAGCCGCGATAATCCCCGGGCAAACACACATCCACAACCGTTTCCCCGGGCTCAAAGCCCAGCTTCGTGGGCAGATAGTCCCCCAACAGAGAGGATTTTCCGTCGTCAAAGTCGGAGCACCTCGCTTTGTACACCTGATAGCGGTCTGTAAAAACCAGAAGCTCCGACCGGTTGGAAGCTTCCTGGGAGAATTTCAGGCTGTCGCCTTCCTTGAACTTCTGCTCTCCGGACATCCGCAAGGACTGGGGGGTAATTTTCTTGAAATACCCCTCTTTGGACACAAAAACCGTCACCGGATAGTCCGGCAGTTCCTCCTCCGCTTCCTCCAGCGGCAAGGCTTCTTCCGCAACCAGCGTCGTTTTGCGGGGCTGGGCGTATTTTTTACTGACCTGCTCCAGTTCTCGAATGATAATCTGCTGCACACGGCTGCGACTGCCCAAGGTTTTTTCCAACTCCGCGATTTCCCGCTCCAAGTCGGCGGTTTCCGCCGTACGCTTTAGGATATACTCCCGGTTGATGTTGCGCAGCTTGATTTCCGCCACATACTCCGCCTGAATCTGGTCGATGCCAAATCCAATCATCAAGTTGGGCACAACTTCGCTTTCCAGCTCTGTCTGGCGGATAATGGCAATGGCCTTGTCAATGTCCAGAAGAATTTTCTCCAGGCCTTTTAACAGATGCAGCTTTTCTTCTTTTTTCTTCTTCTGGTAAAACACCCGGCGCTTGACGCATTCCGTTCGCCAGGCAATCCATTCCTCCAGAATTTCTCCTACGCCCATCACCCGGGGCATCCCGGCAATGAGGATATTAAAATTGCAAGAGAAGGAATCCTGCAAGGTCGTCATGCGGAACAGCTTCTGCATGAGCTTTTCCGGTTCCGCGCCGCGCTTTAAGTCTATGGTTAATTTTAAGCCGGAAAGGTCGGTTTCATCCCGCATATCGGAAATTTCCCGAATTTTTCCAGCCTTAATGAGATCCGCAACCTTATCGATAATAGCTTCCGAGGTGGTGGTGTAGGGAATTTCATAAATTTCAATGAGGTTGCCCTCCTTCATATGCCGCCACTTTGCCCGGAGCTTGAAGCTTCCACGGCCGGTTTTGTAAATTTCCGCCATTTCCGTCGGATTGTACAGCAGCTCGCCGCCGGTGGGAAAATCCGGCGCGGGCATAGTCTCTAATATAGAATGCTGGGGGTTGCGAATCAAGGCGATGGCGGTCTGGCACACCTCCTGCAAATGAAAGCCGCAGATATTGCTGGCCATACTCACGGCAATGCCCTGATTGGCCGCTACCAGAATATTGGGAAACGTAGTGGGCAGCAGCGCAGGCTCTTTCATGGTGCCGTCGTAATTGTCCACCATTTCCACGGTTTCAAAATCTATGTCCCGGAAAAGCTCCGCGCAAATGGGATCCAGCTTTGCCTCCGTATACCGGGAAGCCGCCCAAGCCATATCTCTGGAATACACCTTGCCGAAGTTGCCCTTGGAATCCACCAGGGGGTGCAAAAGGGCGCCATAACCTCTGGACAGGCGCACCATGGTATCATAAATCGCCGCGTCGCCATGGGGATTCAATCGCATGGTCTGCCCCACAATGTTGGCGGACTTGGTTCTGCCCCCGGTTAAAAGCCCCATTTTGTACATGGTGTACAAAAGCTTCCGGTGACTGGGCTTAAAGCCGTCGATTTCGGGAATCGCGCGGGACACAATGACGCTCATGGCGTAGGGCATGTAGTTAATTTCCAGGGTCTCGGAAATGGGCTGCTCCGTGGTGGAACCCCGCAGCCCCACGACCCCCGCCGTATTTACTCGCTTTTTTTCAGTTGTATCTGTTTTCTTTTTTGCCATTGTCACATTCCTTTAGGACAAATCTGCCAAATCCAGATATTTCGGTCCATTTTCCGCAATAAAATCCTTCCGCTCCGCCAGGCTGTTGCCCAGCAGCATATCAAAATACCAGGCCGTCCGGCTGGCTTCCTCCGGCATGACTTTGATGAGCCGCCGGGTTTCCGGGTTCATGGTAGTCATCCACATCATTTCCGGATCGTTTTCGCCAAGACCCTTAGAGCGGGAAATGGAAACCTTTTTTCCATCCAATTCCCGCAGAATCTTCACCTTTTCCTGCTCGTTGTAAGCAAACCAGGTTTTATCCTTGTAACCGATTTCAAACAGGGGGGACTCCGCAATAAAAACGTATCCTTCCGTAATCAGCGTAGGGCAAAGGCGGTACAGCATAGTGAGAATCAGCGTTCTGATCTGATACCCGTCCTCGTCTGCGTCGGTGCAGATCACCACCTTGCTCCAGCGGAGGTTGCTCAGGTCAAAAGAGGACAAATCCTTGATTTTTTTGGTTTGCAGCTCTACGCCGCACCCCAAAACCTTCATCAGATCAGTAATAATTTCGCTTTTAAAAATTCTGTCGTAATCCGCCTTCAGGCAGTTTAAAATTTTGCCACGCACAGGCATAATCGCCTGAAATTCCGCATCTCTGGACAGCTTCACAGAGCCGAGTGCAGAATCGCCCTCCACAATGTAGAGTTCCCGCTTTTCCACGTCCCGGCTGCGGCAGTCCACAAATTTCTGCACCCGGTTGGCAATGTCCACAGCGCCGGACAGCTTCTTCTTCACACTGATTTTCGCCCGCTCCGCCGTCTCCCGGCTGCGTTTGTTCACCAAAATCTGCTCCGCCGCCCGCTCCGCTTCCGCTTTATTTTCCAAAAACCAGATTTTCAGGTTTTCCCGGAAGTAGGTGGCCATAGCGTCCTGCACAAATTTGGAATTGATGGATTTTTTCGTCTGGTTTTCAAAGCTCACCGTACTGGAAAAGCAGTTTGTCACCAACACCAGGCAGTCCTGAATGTCCTGGAAAATAATTTTCGACTCATTTTTTGTATATTTGCCGGTTTCCTTTAAATATTTGTCGAAAGCCGCCACAAAACCGGAGCGCACCGCCTTATCCGGGGAGCCGCCGTATTCCAGCCAGGAGGAATTGTGATAGTATTCAATATGGCTGACTTTCTTGGAAAAACAGAAGACAGAGGTGATTTTCAGCCGGATTTCCGGGCGGTTTTCCGCATCTCTGCCCTTACGCTCCGCCTCCCAGTAAACCGGCATCGTGAAAGCGTCGTCGCCGGTGAGTTCTTCCAAGTACTGCACAATACCGTTTTCATAGCAATATTCGGTGGTTTCAAATTTGCCACCCACCTGATTACGAAAACGGAAGGTCACGCCTTTGTTCACAACCGCCTGCCTGCGAATCACATCCTGATAGTATTCCACCGGGATGTCAATATCCGTAAAAACCTCCGGGTCGGGCTTCCAGCGGAAATAGGAGCCGGTTTTCTTCCGGTCAGTTGGCTCTTTTTGCATTTTGCCCACGGGCCTGCCTTTTTCAAAATGCAGGGTGTATTTAAACCCGTCCCGGCGAACGATTGCGTCAAAATAGGCGGAAGCGTACTGGGTGGCGCAGGAACCAAGTCCATTGAGACCCAGAGAATACTCATAATTGCCGCCGTCGGCGCTGTATTTGCCCCCGGCGTACATCTCGCAGAACACCAGCTCCCAGTTGTACCGCTGCTCTTTTTCGTTCCAGTCCACCGGGCATCCCCGGCCAAAGTCCTCCACATCCACGGACAAATCCTCATACCGGGTTACGATAATCAGATTGCCGAAACCCGCCCGGGCTTCGTCAATGGCGTTGGACAATATTTCAAAGACCGCGTGCTTACAGCCTTCCAGATCGTCGGTTCCAAAAATAACCGCCGGACGCTTACGAACCCGTTCTTCCCCTTTCAGCATAGAAATGCTGGAATTATCATATACCTGTTTTTTCGCCATGGTTCTCCTCGCTATACCTTGTGATTTCTACCCACAAATATCCATTATATTGTATATTATATCCCCAATAGAAAGGAAAGTCAATGAAAAAGCGGATTTTGCCGTAAACAGGCACAATTCAAATGAAAATTTCCGCGAAAAGTCCCCGGAAACGGCAAAGCCGCCTCCGGGGTTCAGATCAACTATAAAAGAATCAGCCTTCCTCGTCCTTCTTGGCGTCGGCGATGATCTTGGCCTGATTTGCCTGGGGCACTTCCTCATAGCGGATAAAGCTCATGGAGAAGGAACCGCGACCCTGGGTCATAGCGCGCAGGTCAATGGTATAAGAGCTCATTTCAGCGGTAGGCACTTCCGCCTCCACAACCTGCCAGCCGCGACGCTTGCTGTCGGGATTCATGCCCATGATACGACCCCGGCGCTTGTTGAGGTCGCCGATGATGTCGCCCATGTTGCTGTCGGGGATATAGACCTTCAATTCGGAAATTGGCTCCAGCAAGGTGGGACCTGCGCCGGGCAGACCTTCCTTATAGGCGATACCCGCAGCAGTCTGGAACGCCATATCGGAGGAGTCAACCGGGTGATAGGAGCCAAAATACAGCGTCGCCTTCAGGAACACCATAGGATAACCGGCAAGTACGCCCTTGCCCACGCAGTTCCGCAACCCCTTTTCTACAGAGGGAATGAAGTTCTTCGGTACGCAGCCGCCTACAGTCTCATCGGCAAAAATCATTTCTTCAGATTCTTGCTGCGGCTCAAAACGGATGTAAACGTCGCCGAACTGACCGTGACCGCCGGACTGCTTCTTATGACGGCCATGGACTTCGACCTTTTTCTTAATGGTCTCGCGGTAAGCGATCTTGGCAGGACGCAGTTCCGCTTCCACGTTGTACTTCGATTTCAGCTTGGCACACAGTACATCCAGATGGATGTCTCCTACGCCGGAAACCACCATTTCCTTGGTTTCGCCGCTGTTGCCAAAGGTGAAGGAGCAGTCTTCCTCATTCAGCTTGGTAAGGCCGTTGGCCACTTTATCTTCCTGTCCTTTTGCCTTGGCGTAAACCGCCATGGTGTAGCAAGGTTCGGCGTAAGTAATGGGAGCAAGGGCAACTGTCTTGCCGGCAGTACCCAAGGTGTCGCCGGTGCGGACAGAGGCCAGCTTGGAAACCGTGCCAATATCGCCGCAGCAGACCTTTGTGGTATCGCCGTATTTCTTGCCCTTGGGGAAGAACAGACGGCCAAGCTTTTCATTGGTACCGGCACGCAGGTTATTTAAAGTCAAATCAGAGGTAACGTCGCCGGAAATAACCTTGAAGAAGGAGTTCTTGCCATACTGATCCGTTAATGTCTTATATACAAACAGGGCGGGAGCGCCAGTGGGATTCAACTTTACTTCGCCGCCCTCAGCCGTGGGCATGGGCTTGCCGTCCAGAGGACTGGGAGCAAATTTCACCAGATTGTCCAGCAGATTCAGCGTGCCGAGTCCCGTCATGGCGCAGCCGCAGAACACAGGGAACAAGGAACGGCTGGCAATGGCGTCACGAATGCCGTTTTCCAGTTCCTCAGGAGTAAACGGCTCTTCCATAAAGAATTTTTCCATCAATTCTTCGTTGGTTTCCGCCACCGCTTCGCTGAGGGTATGACGATACAGCTCCAGTTCGTCCGCCAGATTTGCGGGCACATCCATTTTACTGCCGTCGGGCTTCATTGCAGTTTCATTTACTACGTCCACCAGACCGAGGATCTTTTCACCGGACATAATGGGGAAGGTAAAGGGCACGACGCCTTGACCATAGGTGTCATGAAGCGTCTCATAAACCTTAAAGAAGTCCGCATGATCCTCGTCCAGTTTGGAAACATAAAACATAGCGGGTAAGTTTGCGTCGGCCAGCGCATCCCAGCCCTTTTCCGTGCCAACAGCGACGCCGCCTTTGGCCGTCAGGCAGATCAGACCCGCTTCCACAATACGCAAAGACTGCGTAATTTCACCGGCAAAAGCGAAATAACCGGGGTTATCCAGCACGTTTATTTTACATTTATTATACTCCACCGGCAGCAAGGAGGTGGAAATAGAGTAACCGCGCTTAATTTCCTCTGTGTCAAAATCACTGACGGTATTGCCGTCTGTGCGCTTGCCAAGGCGATCCGTACCCTTGGTCAGGTAAAGCATGCTTTCGCCCAGTGCGGACTTTCCGTCGCCACCGTGGCCGAGCAAACAGATGTTGCGAATGTCCTTTGCAGTGTACATAAAATTTGTTACTCCTTTCATGGGGCAGTTCCCATATATGCTGATATGCCTTATCAAGGCGCTAAAAATCCAAAATTTAAATTTCTATGCAAATTGAAAAAAGGCACCATAACCAATAATCATTATAACTGAAAGTTTATGGAATTTCAATGGCTATTTTTTATATTTATAACAAATTCCCTGCCTGTTCACATTCTGTTTCATATTTATCCAACTTTTTTAAGTTAAAAAATCCGCAAAAAGGGCAGTCTGTTTGATTTTAACAGACTGCCCATGGGCAAAAAGTTATTTTTCTACAATTTGCACAAATTTTGACTATGAAATTTGTGGCCACATGGACCAGAGGAAGGTCGGAACCGCCCAGACTGCCATATACAGCAAAAGTCTGCCAACATCCATCAGTTCCGACGCGCCAAGGCTTGCGAGCACCGCCATAATTCCCGCGCCAAACAGTCCGCTGACGATTGCCCACATCGCACCCCACAAAGCCCCGGTGTACAGGCTTCTGCCGCCGGTAATTACCAGCGCCGTAGACACAAAATCAGGTTTGGTTAGCAATGCACACTGCGGCGCGTCCTCATGAGGCGTTCTGCCATCCAACTGCCCGCGGGCAGCAAAAGGAGGAAACACGATGTGCTTGGTATCCACATGGAACTTCGCCCGCAAAAACGCCTCCGTCAAAATAAAATCTCTGGCTGTCAGTACCGGTGCAACCGCCGTGCTGCGAGTCAGCGCGGACAACGCGGCCGCCGTACTGCGGGTCACGCCATAGTTCACAGCGAACACGCCGCAGACTTCCGCGTTGATGGCAACATACACCGCCTGCGCCACTCTGGTGCTTCGGGGCATATCCACACCCATGGACTGCATGAAGCGCAGCGTTCCCACCAAAACGGAATCCATACCAATTTCCGCTCCAACGCCGCCGGTTTCATAGCGCTTTAAGTTGGATACCGGGTATTTTTTGCCGTTTCTGGCTGCAAGCTGCCGGTTGAACATCGCGGACAATCCGCTGCCGGAGGCTTCCATAACAGAAGCGCCATAAGCAAGCACCAGCTCCGGCGGACAGTTGCCAAAGAACTTTGTTCCGTTCATTTTCAGCTTTTCCGCCGGGAAAAGATCCTGATCCGAAACAGGAACCGCCAGCTTACCCCGCAAAAGCTGCACGCCATGCCAACCGGCAATGGCCGCGCCGCAGCCATGCAGGCGCTTTGACAAAATTGCCCAGGGTCGCCAAACCATTACAAAGGTCAGCGCAGGAATACCGGCCAGCAAAATCGCCGTAAAATTATGCACAAAGGTTCCCGCGCTGCTTTTGCAGTACATCCCGGCGAATACCCCGGAAAACACCAGTAAAAAAGCGCCGTACCAATTCAGCATCCGCTCCGGCAGCACAGGCGCTGCGGCATGCTCCATAAATTCTTCCACATCCGCTTTGCCGCACAAAACGCCGTCGCTGCGATTCCAGAGATCCTTTTCCCGCACCAAGGCGTTCGCTTCCGGCATTTTCCGGGCGACGTCCATGGTATTGCACCGCACCCGCCGGTTCAGGAAAAATCCCCACTGTGCGCTTGCCAGCAGTACACAGGCCACGGCGCAGTATGTACCGCTGTCTGCCAGAAGCGACATGACACCGTCAATTAAGCAAAGCACCACCGCCAGCAAAACCAGAAAATTCAAGGTAAACCGACCGGAAAGCAGCTTACTAATGCCGTCGGACAGCACGTCATAGGAGAAAAGCGCGCAGAGCAGCAGCAGTGCAAGCCCCGCATAGCCCAATGACCCGCCGCTTACTTCCGCAGACAGCCAGCCGGCTGTCTGGCAGACCGCCAGCCCCACTGCAATCAGCGCCGTGAGGAAGCAAAAGGTAAGCCGAATCATGCTGCCCCGCAGCCCATTGGCTGCCGCCCTATATTGCTTTTCCGGGGACGGCGTCTTTTTCGCCGGTCGGGAGCGCGGCGCAGTATGGCGGCGGAATCCATCGTATTTCAGCGTCAGCTCCTCCAGCTCTTCATCCGGCAGCGGAGCTTCTTCCGTCCGCACGGCCTGGAACCGAACCGTTGGCTCGTCCGCCGGCGGCTCGGTTTTCGTTTCCTCTGTTGGAAAGCGCAGCAAAATAGGAATATCCGCTTCCACCACAGGCGCTTTCTGCGGCTCCGGCTCCGGCTCCGGCTCCGATTCTTCTTCCTGTTCTAAAAACGCGGCGCTGTCCTCCTTTGGCGCAGGCGGCAGACTCTCCTCAACGCCGTCATGCATTTCTTCCTCAGGCGCTTCCTGCCAGGACGCCGCTTTTTTCTTTTTTCGTTTTTTATTTCGTTTGGGTTTTGGCGCGGTTTCCTCCAGTTGCAGGTCTTCCGGTTCTTTTTCCGCAACCGCCACACCTGCTTCCTGCCCGGCCGTTTCCTCCGGCTCCCCGGTTGGCTCCTGCATGGGCAACCGGCTCTCGGCAGACTGCGGCGGCGCTTCCTCCTGCTCGTTCAGATTCAGCCAATACTGCATCGCAGGATCGTCTTCAAAGCCGGAAATACGCTTTTCCTCCCCCGTACTTTTCCCCTTCTCCATGGCCGCCCGTTCCCGCTCCGCTCTTGCTTTCAGCAAATTTAAAAAATCGCTGTCCGACGCGCTTTTTTCTTCCGAACCCTGCGCCGCCGGCTTTGACGCAGACTCTGTTTCCGCAGAATCCCCTGCGCCAAATTCCTTGAGAATCGCCTCTAAAGAAAACGATTCTTCCGTCTCCTGCCTCAAATTGGCGTTTGCAGGCCTCTCTTTCTTCATATCCTTGATCCTCCTGTTCTCTATTGGTCTATCTCTCGTTGCCGCACCGCCTCATACAGCATAATTGCAGCCGCAGCGGATGCATTTAAGGAAGAAATTCTGCCCTTCATGGGAATACTAATTTTCAGATCGCAGCTTTCAGCCACCAAACGGCTCATTCCGTCTCCTTCGTTTCCAATGACAACAGCGCTGGGACCGCGCAAATCCGCTTTTTGCAAAGGAACCGCGCCGTTTGCCGCCGTTCCATAAACCCACACGCCTTTTTCCTTTAAACTTCGGATAGTTGCGGTAATATTGGTCACCCGCGCCACTTTCATGTACTCCACAGCGCCGGCGGAAGCCTTCGCCACCACTGCGGTAAGCCCCACGCTGCGCCTTTTGGGAATAATGACTCCATGGGCGCCGGCGCATTCGGCAGTACGCAAAATCGCGCCCAAATTGTGCGGGTCAGACAGCTCGTCGCAAATTACAAGCAAAGGCTGCTCTCCTTTTTGCCGGGCATACTCCAAAATTTCGTCCACTGTCACATAATCGTGGGCGGCAGCCTGGGCAATGACTCCCTGGTGAGCGCGGGTTACGCTCATTTGATCCAGCTTGCGGCGATCCACAGTGACAATTACGATTCCCGCCGCCTTCGCTCTGGCGCAAAGCCGCGCGAGATCCGCGTCCGTATCCCCAGAAGCCACATACAGCTTATCAATGGTACGGCCGTTTTTCAGCGCTTCCGTAACGGCGTTGCGTCCTTCCAAAATTCCTTCCTGAAATTCCTGCTGCGGCGCGTTGTTACGCTCCTCATTTTTTCTTCGGTTCATCATATTACAATTCTCCAAAACGCGAAAATTCAGTTCCACTTATATTTTGTTATTATAACAAAAAACTTCCCGGCGCACAACTACTATTTCAAGCTTTTCAGAAATTTACAGAAAGTTCAAGGCTATTTCCCGCGGAAAGAATTGCGCTTTGGGAAAGAATATGCTATTATGAAAGCAATCATTTAGGACACCTTTTTAAAGGAGGCCAATCATGGCAACAAATCAAACGGGTAATCCAAAGCCAAATAACAACAATAAGGAGAACAAGCGCTCCTATATTCCCATTATTTTGCTCACCCTCGTAATCGTGCTGGTGGTGAATCTGATTTACAGCACAGTTTCCTCCGCGCAATATCAGCGGGTGAAATACACCGATTTCCTCACCATGGTGGAAAAAGACGAGATCGCAGAAGTGGAATTCCGCGCTGACCGCGTGCTTTTTACCACCAGAGAAGAAGCCGAAAAGCCCGCCTCCCAGCGCACTACCCATTATACAGGTCTGATCGCCAGAACTGAATTGACAGACCTTGTTCATCAGCTTCATGAAAAGGACGTAATTGTTTTTCAAAAACCAGAGGACAATTCTTCCGCCATTTTGATGATTCTTTCCAATATTTTGCTTTTCGTTGGGATGATTCTGTTTTTAAGCTGGCTTATGCGCAAGGCAAGCAAGGGCATGGCAAGTCCCTTCGGTGGGCTGATGCAAAACACTGCAAAGGTTTATATGGAAAAAGCCACCGGCGTTACCTTTGAGGACGTTGCCGGGCAGGATGAAGCGAAGGAATCCTTACAGGAAATCATCGACTTTTTGCACAATCCCCAAAAATACGCCGCAATCGGCGCCAAGCTCCCCAAGGGCGCGCTTCTGGTCGGCCCTCCGGGCACCGGCAAAACGCTGCTGGCAAAAGCCGTGGCGGGAGAAGCCAACGTCCCCTTCTTCTTCATCTCCGGCTCTGATATTGACGGCCTCATTGTCGGCCTTGGCGCAAACCGCGTGAAGGATATGTTCCAGCAGGCCTCCAAGGTCGCGCCTTGTATCATCTTTATTGATGAAATCGACTCTGTTGGTCATTCCAGAGACATTCGCTCCTCGCGGGAGGATCAGACCCTCAACCAGCTCCTTTCTGAAATCGACGGCTTTGACTCTTCCAAGGGCGTTGTGATCCTGGCCGCCACCAACCGACCTGAGATTCTGGATCCCGCGCTGCTGCGCGCCGGTCGGTTCGACCGGCGGATCATTGTGGATCGTCCCAATCTGGACGGCCGCTACAAAACCCTTCTGGTGCATACCAAAAAGATTAAGCTTTCCGAGGACGTAGACCTCCACAAGCTCGCCCAAGCCACCGCCGGCGCTGTGGGCGCAGATCTTGCCAATCTTGTAAATGAAGCCGCCCTCCGGGCGGTACGGCAAGGGCGGCAGGCAGTCAATCAGGAAGACCTGATGGCTTCCTTTGAAGTCGTCATTGCCGGCACGGAAAAGAAGAACACCGTCCTTACCGACACGGAAAAGCGTATGGTCGCTTATCACGAGGTAGGGCACGCCTTAATTTCCGCCCTGGAAAAGAAAACCGCGCCAGTCTCCAAAATTACAATTGTTCCTCACACCTCCGGCGCTTTGGGCTATACCATGTACCTGCCTGACGAGGAAAAATATCTTTCCACCAAAGACGAGTTACTTGCTGAGCTACGCTCTCTGCTGGGCGGCCGGGCGGCGGAGCAGTTGGTGTTCCAGTCCCAAACCACCGGCGCGTCCAATGATATTGCCCGCGCCACAGAGCTTGCTCGCCGCATGATTACCCAGTATGGCATGAGCGAAAAATTCGGTCTGATGGCTCTTGCAACTGTGGAAAACCAATATCTGGAAGGCCGCGCCTATATGAACTGCTCCGATCGAACCGCCGCTCAGGCGGATCAGGAGGTGCAGCAAATGCTGCAAAGCTGCTATGCCGACGCAAAACGTATGCTGGCAGAGCATCGTGGGCTATTGGACGAAATTTCCCTGCATCTTTTAAACAAGGAGACCATCACCGGCGACGAGCTGATGTCTTATCTGAAAGCTGCCGAGGACGCTTCCGCACAGGAGGACTAGCCAGACCATATTCTTAAAATCCAGCGGCGCTGCAATGCAGCGCCGCTCCTGTTTTCCCGTAATTGCCGAAACAAGCCCTTGTAAACCGCTGCAAAACGTGGTAAAATAGGAAAGCTTTAATTCAAATTTCGGAGGGAGTCCCATGTAAGAGGAAGCATACGCAAACGTAAGAGCCAGTTGAATTACGCTCCCTATCGCAATAGAAGAATACCCGCCGCCTTGCCACAGGCGGCAGATTGGAGATTGATATGCTAACCTTACAAGAAGAAATCAGCCGCCGACGTACTTTCGCCATTATTTCCCACCCGGACGCTGGTAAAACCACCTTAACCGAAAAATTCTTGCTGTACGGCGGCGCTATCGCTCAAGCAGGCGCGGTCAAAGGCAAGAAAAACAGCCGGGCTGCCGTGTCCGACTGGATGGAAATTGAAAAGCAGCGCGGCATTTCCGTTACTTCCTCCGTGATGCAGTTCCAGTGGAACGGCTTTTGTATCAACATTCTGGACACTCCCGGCCACCAGGACTTTTCCGAGGACACCTACCGCACCTTGATGGCGGCGGACTCCGCCGTGATGGTGATCGACGGCAGCAAGGGCGTGGAAGCCCAGACGCGGAAGCTTTTTAAGGTCTGCGCCATGCGGCACATCCCTATTTTTACCTTTATCAATAAAATGGATCGGGAAGCCAAGGATCCCTTTGACCTTCTGGACGAACTGGAACGGGAACTGGGTATTGAGACCTACGCCATGAACTGGCCCATTGGCTGCGGCAAGGAATTTCAGGGCGTATATGACCGCCAGAGCAGCGCATTGCTGTTTTTCTCTGGGCTGAACGGCAAAAGCCGCGCCGGAAAAGAGGTTATTGACCTGTATGACAGCAAGGTCAGCGATATGATTGGCGAAAAAAAGCATCAGCAGCTCATAGACGATGTGGAACTACTTTCCGCCGGGCGGGAATTTAATCTGGAAGAGGTTCAGGCCGGTCAGCTCAGTCCTGTGTTTTTCGGTTCCGCCCTTACCAATTTCGGCGTAGAGCCGTTTTTGGAGGAGTTTTTGAAAATGACGCCGCCCCCCGCTCCCCGGACAGCGGATTGTGGGGTTATCGACACCTTCGACCCCAGCTTTTCCGCCTTTGTGTTTAAAATTCAGGCAAACATGAACAAAGCCCACCGGGATCGGCTGGCTTTCATGCGCATTTGCTCTGGTAAATACCAGCGGGAAGCGGAAGTCTACCATGTGCAGGGCGGCAGAAAAATGCGCCTCAGCCAGCCCCAGCAGCTTATGGCGGCGGAACGGGAAATTGTGGACGAAGCCTATGCCGGGGATATTATCGGCGTGTTCGACCCCGGTATCTTCTCCATTGGCGACACCATTACCATGCCCGGCAAAAAATTTCAGTTTTCCGGCATTCCCACTTTCGCCCCGGAGCATTTCTGCCGGGTTTCCGCTAAGGATTCCATGAAGCGCAAGCAGTTTGTAAAGGGCACGGAGCAGATTGCGCAAGAAGGCGCAATCCAGATTTTCAAAGTTCCCGGTTCCGGTATGGAAGAAGTCATTGTTGGCGTTGTGGGTACGCTGCAATTTGACGTATTCCAGTACCGCATGAAAAACGAGTACGGCGTGGATCTGCGCATGGAGGGACTTCCCTATGAAGAATTGCGCTTCATCGACCACTATCCCGGCGACTTGCAGGATATGAATCTTGGTTCCGACGCAGAGCTTCTGGAAGATTACAAAGGCCGAAGTCTTCTGGTCTTTACCAGCTTCTGGGCCATCGATTTTACCGTCCGGCGCAATCCCGGACTGGAGCTAAGCGAAATCGCCGTGACGCAAATGCAGGAAAAATAAGAATAAGGGGCTGTCTCATTAAGAGGCAGCCCCCTACGTATACCATCGCTGCTACAGCCTGTAAGGCAGGCTCACGAGCCAGCCGGGCACCTTCCTATGTGCGAAAGGTAGTTGGTTAATTGATTCGCAAAACCCGATTCTGCGTTGTAGAGGCACTACTACCGTGTGCACCTTTTTGTCGATTTACCAACACAACGCCAATAAACGATCGTAGGGGCGCACCTATGTGTGCGCCCACTGGAAAGCAGCTTCAAGTTTTGTCATTGCGAATCAGTGACCGATGTCACTGGTGTGGCAATCTAAAATCTACGTAAATAATACATTAAGATTGACACGCCAGTCTGTGGACTGACTTGCAATGACACACCTTCGATCGTCTTATTCACATCAAAAAATAAGGTTTTTGTTATAACATGCTACTACGATGTCCCATAAAATTTGCATGCAAATAAAATACCCGGCAAAGCACACGCACCTTGCCGGATTTATTCTTGTATATCTGGGCTGTATTCCAAAAGCATACCGGGCTGGCAATCCAAAATCTGGCACAACCTATCCAATGTTATAGTAGAAACAGGGCGGTCATGCCGCAGTCGCTGCAAAGTTTGCGGATCAATCCCATGATTTGCAAGCTGATACCATGAAATCTTTTTCAGCCGCATCATTGACCGCAGCGGCGCATAGGAAATAGCCATGTTTTTCACCTCATGGCTATTATATTTCACTTGCATTTTCTTATTATAGTGATTATAATCACTAGTATAGAAAAGAAGGTGATTTTATGGAATATCAGAAAATGTATTTAATTTTGTTTCAGGCAATCACAGATACACTTGAAGCACTGGAGCAGGATAATAAAACGGTTGCTAAGTGCGCTTTGCTCAATGCGCAGTTACAGACAGAAGCTTATTATATGGAGCAAGCAGCCCTTTAATCCTCTGCGCTATGCCGCAAAGCCTCTAAAGACAGCTCTCCCGCCAGCCGGAATAAAGCGTCCGCCAGTACCGTTTCCAGCGGCTTTTCCGCCCGCAAAGCAATCTGCCGGTAAAAGGCGGCGGTTGCCGGCTCTAAAAGGATGGTTACCTGTGTCATAGGCGCCCTCCTGATTCAAAAAATTTGGATAAGTTTCCCTTGCATCCTATGAAGGTCTTGACAAATATGTTACAATAGTATGGTAAATTTTATAAGACAGTTCGAGAGGGAAAAACTATGGCAAAAGAAAAAAAAGTGGAACAAATCACAGATATGGAAGTGGATTTTGCCCAGTGGTATACCGACATCTGCCGCAAGGCGGAGCTGATTGAATATGCCAGTGTGAAGGGCTTTACCATTTTGCGGCCTTACGGCTACGCCATCTGGGAAAACATCCAGCGCATTATGGACGGCGAATTCAAAAAGACCGGCCATGTGAACGTGGCGATGCCTGTGCTTATCCCGGAAAGCCTTTTAAAAAAGGAAGGCGAGCTGGTAGAGGGTTTCGCCCCGGAATGCGCCTGGGTCACCCACGGCGGTTCCGAAGAACTGGAAGAACGTTTGGCCTTCCGGCCTACCTCTGAGACCATGTTCTGCGACCACTGGTCCAACATTCTGCATTCCTATCGGGAGCTTCCCATGCTGTATAACCAGTGGTGCTCCGTCATTCGCTGGGAAAAAACCACCCGGCCTTTCCTCCGTTCCAGAGAGTTCTGGTGGCAGGAAGGACACACCCTGCACGAGACCGCTGAAGAGGCAATTGCAGAAACGGAACAGCAGCTCAACTGCTACGCGGATTTCTGTGAAAATGTGCTGGCCATGCCCGTGGTCAAAGGCCGCAAAACCGACAAAGAAAAATTCGCTGGCGCGGAAGCCACCTACACCATTGAGTGCATGATGAAAGACCGCAAAGCGCTGCAATCCGCCACCTCTCACTACTTTGGCGACAAATTCAGCCGTGCTTACGACGTGACCTTTACCGGACGGGATAATAAGCAGCAGTATCCCTTCCAAACCTCCTGGGGTTCTACCACCCGCTTAATCGGCGCGGTTATCATGACCCATGGCGACAACAACGGTCTGGTGCTGCCCCCCCAGATCGCCCCCATTCAGATTATCGTGCTGCCCATCGCCCAGCACAAGCCCGGCGTTCTGGAAGGCGCCACCGCTTTGAAGGAGCGCCTGGAAACCGCCGGTTTCCGGGTGAAAATGGATGATTCCGACAATTCCATGGGTTGGAAGTGCGCAGAGTACGAAATGAAGGGCGTTCCCCTGCGTGTAGAGTGCGGCCCCCGTGATCTGGAAAACGGACAGTGCGTGCTGGTGCGCCGGAACGATGGGGAAAAGACCATTGTAAAGCTGGAAGATCTGGAAGCCGCCGCTGCCGAGCAGCTCAAGCTGGTGCACGACGGGATGTATGAAAAGGCAAAGCAGAACCTGGAAGAGCACACCTACGAAGCCCATTCTCTGGAAGAAGCCAAGGCCTTGCAGCAAGAGCACGGCGGCTTTATCAAGACCATGTGGTGCGGCGAGCTGGAATGCGAGTTGAAAATGAAGGAGCAGGCCGGTATGACTTCCCGGTGTATGCCTCTGGTGCAGGAGCATTTAGACGATGTTTGCCCCATTTGCGGCAAAAAAGCGGAAAAAATGATTTATTGGGGCGTCGCCTACTAAAAACAGACAAAATATAGCCCTCAGTGCTTCGCACTGGGGGCTATCAGCGTGTCAAAAAAGTACATTTTTAAAAACGAAAATGCATTAACTAAAAGTAGCAACTTGCAATAAGTACAATTTGCAAGCTTTGCATGGTAGTTCGTGGCGGCATTTGCTGGCAGTCATTTAAACGCAACTGCTGTCAGATTTTGCAAGGTAACGGTCGCTCGGAGGGCGCGCGGGCGCGCCGTTAGGAACGACACGCTGTGGGTAAGACGGCGCGTAACGGGTTTCAGCCTTGCAAAGCGATTCAAACACACCGCCGCCCGGCCCCTATGGGTTCCGGGCCGCGGCCCGGCGGCTTTTGGTGACTTTTCGCCGCTGAAAAGTCACCCCCCGGAGGGTACAGCACAAAAGTGAAGAACAAGCTACAGTTAAAAAGCAAAATGAAGGATTTCACTTTCAATCTTTTATTTTTGTCATGTATATTTAGGTTTTTTGACAGTCTGCAAGCCCCCAGTGCGTTGCACTGGGGGCTGTTTCTAATATCTTGGTTGGATGTACGCGCTTTTCATGCCGCCCCCTGGATGGGCGCGAATACTGGAAACCACACCCATAGCCAGATACATGGACACAATGGAACTACCGCCGTAGCTGATAAAGGGAAGCGTCAGGCCAATGACCGGCATTACGCCGATACACATACCGATATTGACAAGCACCTGAAAAATCATTGCCGCCGCCGTGCCAATACAGACCATACGCCCTAAGTAAGAAGGCGTTTTCAGCCCCACATAAATGCAGCGGCCAATGATGGCGCACAGCAAAAACAGGGTAAACAGGCAACCGATTAACCCCAGTTCTTCTCCGATGGAAGAAAAGACAAAGTCCGTATGCTGAGCAAAGAGTACCCCAGACTGGGTGCGGCTGCCGTGAAACAGCCCTTGCCCGGAAAGGCCGCCGCCTGTAAGGGAACGCAAACTGCGCACTGTCTGCCAACGAATCCCCTGTCCGTCCGGGTCAACCGTGGGGTCGAAAATCATTAAAATACGCTGCCGCTGATAACCGTCCATGACCTTTGTCCAGATGAGGGGCATAGCGGCTGCCAGCGCACCTACGCCGCCTGCAAACCACCAAAGACTCACGCCCCCCACAAAAGCCATAATGATAAAGATGAACACAAAAATCAGCGCCACGCCGTCATCGTGGGAAATTACAACAATCAGCCCTACGAGAAAAATCATATGCGCCGCCATATGCAGCACAGATTTCGGACGAGAAAGATGGTTCTTATGATTGCTCATAATTTTTGCCAGCAAAATGGTAAAACTGATTTTACAGATTTCCGCAGGCTGAATCATAACCGGAAAGCCCGGCAAATCCAGCCAGCTTTTGTTGCCGGTGCCGCCGTCCGTACCAAAAGGAATCAGCAGCAAAATTAAAAAAACGTTAAACACAAACAGAAGCTCTTTCCGCTCCGCAATTGTCTCCACATCCACGCAGGTCAGCAGAAAATAGCAGACTATGCCAATCGCCGTCGCCGCAAGCTGCACAATGAGAAAGCGGGGACTGCCCATATAATTCGTCGCGCTGGCAATACACACGCAGCCGAAGCCTGTTGCGATCAGGCACAAAAATAACAAAAGCATATCGCCTTTTTTGAAAGCGTCTCTCAGCGAGTCCGTGATCCGTCGCAAAATACAGCCTCCATTCTTCAGTCATTTTATTTATTGTACCATTTTTCAGCGGGGAAGTAAATACGCAAAACTGGGTTTTGCAAAATTGTAAGAGTTATGCTAAAATAGAAGCAAAGAGGTGATCTTTATGGAATTTATGACCGGAAGTCCCACTGAAACGGAAGCGCTGGGAGAAAAACTCGCCCAAAAGCTGCGTCCCGGCGCGATTATCGCCTATGAAGGGGATTTAGGCGCGGGAAAAACCGCTTTTACCAGAGGGCTTGCCAGAGGGCTTGGCGTGAAGGAACCCGTAACCAGTCCCACCTACACCATTGTTAATGAGTATATCTCAGGGAAAATGCCCCTTTTTCACTTTGATATGTACCGCCTGCACAGCGCCGACGATCTTTTCGACATTGGCTGGGAGGACTATTTGGAACGGGGCGGCGTTTGCGCCGTGGAATGGAGCGAAAACGTGGTGCAGGCCATGGAAGGCGCAATCAAAGTGCGCATTCAAACAGTCTGCGGCAAGGAAGATGTCCGCCGCATTACCATAGAAGGAGGCGTAGAACTTGCTGATCTTAGCCTTTGAGACCTCTGCAAAAGCCGCGTCCACAGCGCTTTTGGAAGACGAAAAGCTTTTGGGCGAAAGCTACCAGAACAGCGGCCTGACCCACAGCGTAACTTTGCTGAAAATGGCTGAGGATTTGCTGGCAAACTGCGATAAAAAGGTGGAAGACGTAACCGCCGTGGCCGCCGCTGCCGGCCCCGGAAGTTTCACTGGGATTCGCATTGGCGTATCCGCCGCCAAGGGCCTTGCCTGGGGACGGGACATTCCCTGTGTGAGCGTTTCAACTTTGGAAGCTATGGCAATGGGCGTTTTTCTGGAGGATGGGATTTTGTGCCCGGTGATGGATGCCCGGCGCAGTCAGGTTTATAATGCGCTGTTTCTGGCAAAGGGCGAGGAGCGTGTAAGAATCACCAAAGACCGGGCTATTTCTTTGTCAGATTTGGAGAAAGACCTGCAAAATCAGGAAAAAAATATTTTTCTGGTTGGAGACGGCGCAAATTTGTGCTATAATACCTTGGGCGATTTTGGTGGAAAGCTTCGATTGCTGCCGGAGCATTGCAGGCAGCAGCGGGCAGTTGGCGTAGCGCTGGCTGCAAAAAAGCGTCTTTTGGCTGGAGAATCCCCCAGCGGCGCCGAAATGGTTCCCAATTATTTGCGTCTGTCACAGGCGGAGCGGGAGCGGCTGGAACGGCTCGGACAATGAATTGGAAAGGAAGAAAAAGATCATGGGTAGCGTACACGTATTGGATCATCCCCTGATTCAGCATAAGCTGTCGATTTTAAGATGTAAGGACACCGGCGTAAAGGAATTTCGTGAATTGGTTGGCGAAATTTCCGCGCTGATGTGCTATGAGGCCACCAGAAATCTGCCTACGGAGGAAGTGGAAGTAGAAACCCCCGTAGCAAAAGCGAAGGTGCGGGTACTTTCCGGCAAAAAGCTGGCCATTGTTCCGATTTTGCGCGCAGGTCTCGGCATGGTAGACGCAATGATTGACCTGATCCCTTCCGCGAAGGTAGGGCATATCGGCTTGTACCGCGACCCGGAAACCCACCTGCCTGTGGAATACTACTGTAAGATGCCCCCAGATATTGCGGAGCGCCAGGTTTTTATTGTAGATCCTATGCTGGCCACCGGCGGCAGCGCGGTCGCGGCTATTGATTTTATCAAACGCTACGGCTGCCGGGGCATTACGCTTATGAATGTTATCGGTTGTCCGGAGGGCGTGCAGGCGGTGCATGAAGCCCACCCCGATGTAGATATTTTCGTTGCGGCAGTGGACGAAAAGCTCAATGAGCACGCTTATATCGTACCCGGTCTTGGCGACGCGGGCGACCGTATTTTCGGTACAAAATAAAATTGGTGCAAGAGGGCGTTTTTTTACGTCCTCTTGCTTTTTTGCAATTGCGTGGTATAATAAGGGTAATTTTCAAAATAGAAGGTGCATTTTTTATGACAAAAATTGATATTTACTCTGGTTTTCTCGGCGCAGGCAAAACAACGCTGATTAAAAAGCTCATTGCCGAGGGCTATCAGGGGCAGAAGCTGGTGCTCATCGAAAATGAATTTGGTGAGATCGGCATTGACGGCGGCTTTTTGCAGGAAGCCGGGATTCAGATCACGGAAATGAACTCCGGCTGCATCTGCTGCTCTCTGGTCGGCGATTTTGGCAAGGCGCTGGCGCAGGTTATCCAGCAGTATCACCCCGACCGGGTGCTCATCGAGCCTTCCGGCGTGGGCAAGCTGTCTGATGTGATTGCCGCAGTGAAGCGAGTGGAATTGGAGGATGTGGAGCTTGGTTATACCGTCGCCGTAGTGAACGCCGCAAAGTGTAAGGTATTTATGAAAAACTTCGGCGAATTTTTCAATAATCAGGTGGAAACCGCCTCTACCATCGTTCTGAGCCGGACAGATTCCATTGCACAGGACAAGCTGGACGCCACTGTGGCGCTTCTGCGGGAGCATAATAACATCGCTACCATGGTGACAACGCCTTGGGATCAACTGACCGGCGCGCAGCTTATGGAGGCCATGGAGCATAAACAGACTTTAGCGGACGAGCTGGCTAAACTGGAGCTGGAGCGTCTGGAAGCAGAAGAACAGGAACACCATCATGAGGAGGGCGAGCATCACTGCTGCCACCACCATGACGAGGAACACCATCATGAGGAGGGCGAATGCTGCTGCGGTCACGACCACGAGCATCACCACCATCACCATGCTGACGAGGTATTTGCAAGCTGGGGTGTGGAAACCGCTAAAAAGTTCAGTAAAAATGACCTGGAGCGCATCTTGGAAGAACTGGACGGCGGTGAATACGGTACGATCCTCCGGGCGAAGGGCATTGTGGGCGGAACGGACGGCAACTGGCTGCATTTTGACTATGTGCCCGGTGAAACCAACATCCGCACTGGCGCCGCCGCTGTAACCGGACGGCTTTGCGTCATTGGCGCGCAGCTTAAGGAAGCGGATGTGGCGAAGCTGTTCGGCGTATAAGCAGGAGGAACGCCTATGCCAATTCCCGTCTACGCTTTTACCGGTTTTCTGGATTCCGGCAAAACAAAATTTATTCAGGAAACCTTGGAAGACCCCCGTTTTAACAGCGGGGAACGTACCTTGCTACTGGTTTTTGAAGAGGGGGAGGAAGAATACGATTTTTCCGCCTATCCCCATCAAAACGTGTACCTGGAAGTATTGGATCAGCAGACCGTTACCCAGGCGCAGCTTGCAAGCCTGCAAAAAAAATATAAAGCCCAGCGCATTGTGGCGGAGCTGAACGGTATGCAGTTGGTGGGCGATTTGTACGCCCGCTTTCCCAAAGACTGGGCGATTGCCCAGGAAGTCATGTTTGCCGACAGCACGACGATTCTACAGTACAACGCCAATCTGCGCAATCTGGTGGTAGACAAGCTGTCCGGCTGTGAAATGGTCGTATTCAACCGGGTGGAAAAGGGGCAAGACACCATGCCGCTTCACGCTCTGGCGCGGGCAATCAACCGCCGAGTGGATATTTTATACGATTACCCCGATGGCACCACGGTTTTTGACGAAATAGAAGACCCTTTGCCCTTCGATTTGGACGCACCGGTAATTGAAGTTGGGGACGACGCCTTCGCTTTGTGGTTCCGGGACGTTACAGAAGAACCTGAAAAATATCATGGGAAAACCGTGCGGTTTAAGGCGCAGGTTGCCAGGCTGCGCCGGGAGCGAAACGGCGTATTCGCGCCGGGTCGCTTTGTCATGACCTGCTGTGTAGAGGATATTCAGTTTTGCGGCGTGCCATGCAAATACCCGGACGCGGCAAAATTGCAGGCAAGGCAGTGGATTATGGTCACTGCAAAAATCGCGGCGGAAAAGCACGCCCTTTATAAAGGCGGTTTAGGGCCTATTTTAACTGCAATTTCTGTGGAACCTGCCGCGCCGGCAGAACCCGATGTGGCAACCTTTTAAAAATTTTCAGCGGATGCTTCGTCGAAGCACGCTCCAATGCGTCCGTTTCCATACTGGTATGAAAACGGACAGAATTTCGCTGCTTCTCCTCTCCAAACCGAACCCACTGCGCTGGGCTTCGGTTTGGTTATTGAGTAGTGCGTAGCGCTTCTGTAGAATTGACTTCCCCATCCTGCCTTTTTACTGTAATTTAATGTTGTATAATCATTTTCAGCGGATGCTTTGTAATAAAGCGTCCGCTGTTTTGTTAGATTTTACGCAGATACAGCGTGTATTCGCAAGGGTCAAATTCGCTGCCGTGCCCCTGGTCAATGGGTTCGGTAAAGCCCAGCTTGCCATAAATATGCTTGGCAACGTCGTTATCTTCCTCTACCCCAATGGTAAATTCTGTGAACCCCCTGCCTTCCAGCTCTGCCAGTGCAAAGTGTAAAAGTTTTTGTCCAAATCCTACCCCCTGATAGTTTTCCGCAAGGCGGAAGGTCTCCAGGTATACCCGCCGGTTTGGAATGGTCTCCGACGACAACTCGTGAGAGACATAATTGACAGATATTTCTCCCACAAAGCCTTCCGCCGTCTCTAACACATAAATGTCCACTTCTTTTGCGTCAAACTGCGCCAAACGTACCTGCCGAAATTTTTGCCAACATGCCTCGTCTCCCGGAAACAGGGGCAAAAGCCGATCAAATTCCTCCTTTTTAATGTTCCGCAAAACAATTTCGGGCAGTTCGCACTCTAACTGGCAATCAAAGGGTTCTTTCTCCACATGAGCCATCTGGTAAAGCTTTGCTTCCACACAGCCCATGGCCTTATAAAACGCCTGACTTTCTACAGCGGAATGCGCGGAAATATACAGCTTTTTTGCTCCCTGCTCCCTCGCCCATGCCTTCGCCGCAGAAAAAAGCGCCTTGCCGATTCCATTTCCCCGCATATCCGCAGACACATGAATGCTGGAAAGATCCAGATACCGGTGCTCGCCGCCAAAAATGCCCGGCTCCACAGAGACGAACCCTTTCAATCTGCCGTCGCAGAACCCGCCGCAAACGAAGCCGCCGGCAGACGCCGTATGTTTCAGGCACTGCACCAAAAACTGATAATCCGCCTCCGACCAGTCGTCAATAAAAGGATCGTCTTTGATCAGCCATTGCCCATTTTCCCGCCGCCAGCATGCATTGACTACCTGCCGCCGAAAAAACCACCGAAAAAGCGCCTGGTCTATTTCCCCTTCCTTTAAAATTTTATAATGAATCATCTTTTTTCTCCTTTACAAAAATCAATTCAAAGCTTTCGCCGGGAAACTGAAAACCACCGACATCCCTATAGCCCAGCTTTCTATAAAAATGCTGCGCATACTCGTCGGACTGCGTGGAGGTCATGAAAACCCCAAAGCCCCGCCGCGCCATTTCCCCTTCCCAAAATGCAGCGAGTTCCTTCCCCACGCCTTTTCCCCGGTATTCTTCCAGCACATATAAAAGGTTCATAAACGGCGTGTTATCCCAAAACAGATTGTACCGCAGCCAGCCGGCAAGCGCGCCCCTTTCCTCCGCCACGAGCACGCACCGCCGCGCAACGGCATGTCGCAATTCTTCTAAGGAAATGTGGCGGTCGTGCCGGTGCAGAAACTCCAAATCCTTTTCAAACGCAAAACGAATCATAGATATTCTCCTAATAAAACGCCGCGCCAGCCAATGGGCCAGCGCGGCTTTCCTATGGTTATTTCCGAGCGATTACGGCTTTCACCTGAGACACAATGTGTTCCGCCGTCAAGCCAAACTGCTTTTCCAGATAGTCCTGCGGACCAACCTCGCCAAACACATCCTCCACAGCCACATACTCCACAGGCGTGGGCAGCTTCGCCGCAAGCAGCGCCGTTACAGCGGAAGTCAAACCGCCGATATGATTGTGATTTTCCGCCGTGACCACCGCCCCGGTCTTTTTCGCGTAGGACAGCACAAGCTCCGCGTCCAGGGGCTTTACAGTAAACAGATCCACAACCGCAGCGGAAATCCCTTCCTCTTCCAGCGTCGCCGCAGCGTCCAATGCCTTTGCAACCATAATACCGCAGGCAAAGATAACCGCGTCCATGCCGTCCTTCAGCACAGCGCCCTTGCCGATTTCAAACTGTTCCCCATCGGCATAAATCTTTTTGAAGCCCTTCCGGGGCACACGGATATACTTTACGCCGGGAAGATCACTAACCTGCTGCAAGACGGATTCAAACTGCGCCGCGTCGGATACGTCCAGCACTGTGGCTTCCGGCATCGCCGTGTACAGCGCCATATCCTCAAAGGGCATATGGGTACCGCCGTTAAAGGCCGCCGTTACGCCGGAGTCCGTACCCACAATGGTAATGGGATTTTTGGCGTAGCCGCCGGACAAAAACGCCTGGTCGTAGCACCGGCGGGAGGCAAAGGGGCCAAAGGTATGCACCAGGGGCTTAAAACCCACAGAAGAAAGCCCCGCCGCAATGCCAACCATGTTGGCCTCGGCAATGCCACAGTTAATGGCACGGTCAGGATTGGCCTGCGCCCACTTGGTCGTGCCGATGCAGCTCATAAGATCGGCGTCCAGATAAATAAAGTTGGGATCCTGAGCCGCCAGGGCGGGAATCATGGCGCTCAAAACGTCTTTGCCCACCTTGGGGTCGTTTTCACCTTTATATACAATTTGCATGACTTCTTCCTCCTTATGCCAGCGCGTGCAGCTTTTCTGTCAGTTCCCCAATCCAGCGGTCGCAGTCGCCGGGCTTGAAGTTCATGGAGTGGTTGGAGAAGGTCTGCTCCACCTCCGCAATCCCCGCGCCCTTCACAGTGTTCATGACAATGGCAATGGGACGGTCTGTGGGAACATGGTGCAGCGCGTCATAAAGCTCTGCAATATTGTTTCCATCAATGGTCAGCACTTCAAAGCCAAAAGCTGCAAATTTCGCAGAAAAGTTCCCGGCGTCCAGAACATCCTTTGTATAGCCGTCGAGCTGCTTTTTGTTCCAGTCCAGCAGCCACACAAGATTGGTCAGTTTTTTCGCGGCGGTAAACATAGCCGCTTCCCAAACCTGTCCTTCGTTGGCCTCGCCGTCACCGATAAACAGATAAGTTTTGCTGTCGTAACCCCGTAGCTTGTCGCCCAACGCCATGCCTACGGCCAGAGAAGCGCCCTGCCCCAAAGAGCCTGTGGTCATATCTACGCCGGGGGTTTTATTTTTATCGCAATGACTGGGAAAGCGCGTGCCGGGCTGATTCAAGGTTTTCAGCTCCTCATAGGGGAAATAGCCCTTAAGAGCCAATGTACCGTACACAGCCGGGCCGGCGTGTCCCTTGGAGCAAACCAGCTTATCCCGATCCGGCTTTGTGGGATTGGCAGGGTCTACCCGCATAACGTCCCCGTACAAAACAGCCAAGGCGTCTACAATGCTCATTGCGCCGCCGATATGGCCAAATCCACGAGCCTTAAGCGCCTCCAGCGCAGCAATCCGAATTTGAAGGGCAAATTTTTCAAGCTCTACCTTTTTCGCAGTATCCATGTTTTCCTCCTGAAGCTGCAAGGCGCAATCAGGCGCAGCCTTTCGCGTCCGCATGATTTTCCATTTTCCATGGAAGAAATGTTATGGCATTATTTTACCAGATTCCTTTGCAAATTGCAAGACTGTACGTAGGTTTCAAAAAAGCAACGCCCTGAAAAGCATAACTTTTCAGGGCGTTGTTCACTTTCTAATCACCGGCGTACTGCACTTCAAGCAAATCTCTCCCGCCAAGCTCCATGCGTCTTGTGCGCGCGGTATTTGTCATACCAAGCTTTTCATAAAAACGTCTGGCTCTCAGATTATCCGCCAGCGTCCAAACAATCCATCGAACATACCCCTGCTTTTGCAGCGCGTCTTTTGCCGCCAAAAACAACTGCCGTCCAATCCCCAAATTCCAGCAATCAGGCAAAACGTAAATTGAGCGAATTTCACCTGTACGTCCATCCAACTCATCCCGGCAGGCGCCAAAATTCACAAGACCCACAATTCTTCCATCCTGCTTAAAAACAAAACTGTTCGCGGCCACAATCTGGGTGGGCAAAGGCGCGCAATGCTTGGGAGTCAGCGCGTCCAGAAAGTCCTGGGGAACAAGCCCTGCATACGCCGCCCTCCACGCCTTACAGTATACCTCTCCCAGAGAAAGCGCATCTTGCGGCTGAACTGCTTCCAGCGACATTTCTCCGCCTCCTTGCCTACTGCGCCGCAGGCGGGGTTTTGGGGCCGCCGGGCTTTGGCTTATGGTACCTGCGATAGTTGTTTCTCGGCTTTGCTGCGCCTTCCTTTGACGCAGTTTCCTTTGGTGTCATTTCCTTCGGCGGCTTCCCCTCCCCGGATTGCCCGGGGCGATTTTGTCGCTGCTTGTTTCCATGAGGACGCTGATTTTGCTGCCCCTGGGACTTTGCCGGACGCCTCCCCTGCTCTACCGCTGCCTGCTCCGGTTTGTTGGGACGGCGGCCCCGGTTTTTACGATAGCCTACCCCCTCCTTCGGATCGCCTTCGTGCTTATCCCTTTCTACCGGCACTTCTTCTGTCTGCTCCCGGCGCTCCGGCTGGCTGCGCTTTTTTCTGCGGCGATTGGAAGCAGTCGCTTCCGCTTCCTGTTCCAAATCCTCCGGCGTCTCTTCCACAATATCCTCCGGGCGATAACGGAAACGAATGGGGTCCAGGTGCATATGATTTTCCACTTCCGGCTCCACCGGCTTTTTCCGCTTGCCATTGCCGGACAGCGGCGCCTGATCCGCAGGAATCGGCGGGTCATTTTTCTTTGCTTTTCCGCTGCGCAGCACGCAAACATCACAGTTTTTATAGGTCTCTACGGTATCCGGTTCTTCTTCCATACGCACACGGACGCTTTGCCGCAGCAAATTCACATCCACCACAGTACCGCGGCCATCCGGCGTATCCACAAAGGAGTCCATTTTCGGACTGGTACGAATCAAATCCTCATAAGCATCCTGCTCATATTTCAGGCAGCACATCAGCCGTCCGCAAGTGCCGGAAATTTTTGTTGGATTCAAGCTGAGATTTTGGGTTTTCGCCATCTTAATAGAAACCGGCTGAAAATCGTCCAAAAACTGCGCGCAGCAAAAGGGTCTGCCGCAAATGCCAAGACCGCCGACCATTTTTGCCTTATCCCGCACGCCAATTTGCCGCAGCTCAATCCGGGTGCGGAAAATACCGGCCAGGTTTTTTACCAGTTCCCGGAAATCCACACGCTCGTCCGCCGTAAAGAAAAACAAAATTTTGCTGCCGTCAAAGGCGTACTCCGCTGAAACAAGCTGCATTTCCAGCTTGTGCTCCGCAATTTTTTGCAGGCAAATGCTAAAAGCCCGCTTTTCCTTTGCGCGATTTTCGGTCACCAGCTGCTCGTCCGCTGGAGTCGCCAAGCGAATCACACTGCGCAGAGGCTGCACCACATCCTTTTGTAAAACCGTGTGGTTTCCCGCTGTACACACGCCATACTCCGGCCCTCTGGCCGTATCAATAATCACATGGTCGCCAGTTTGCACTTCCAATGCGCCGGGATCAAAAAAATACACCTTTGCACCCGGTCGAAACTGCACATCCACCACCGCAACCGGCAAAAGCGCCTGATCCACCAATTCTGTTACCTTCGCAATTGCATCTTCTTGCTCATCTGTATCAGACGCCGCGCCCAGCGCAGCGGAATCGTCCTGTTCTTCTAAAACCTTTTCCTCGTCCATAGCTGATCCTTTCTTGTATCAAGCAAATTAACGTAATTTCCAAAACAAATCGCCGCAGATCGCGCCGACAGAAACATTTCCCTGGGTATACTGCATTGCAAGCTCCAGTGTCCCGCAAGCAGTCGACAACTCCGCCGCTGTCCTTCCTCTGCAAAGCGTTTCGCTGAATTGATTTTCCGCCGGTGCGCCAGCGCGGTAGGAAAGCGCAGAAAGCAATACCTCTCGCCACTGGCTGAGCAGTGTGCATAATTGCTCCCGCTTCAGCTTTTCCATGGAAGTCAGCACACGCAGCAACTCCAGTGAATTTCTGCCTGCATAGGACTGTGCAAATGCGTCAGTCTGTGGCTCCAACTGGCCGCCAGAACGCAAAAGCGCCGCTCCCTGCCCCAAAAAGCCGCCGCTGCGCAGGTAAGCAGACTGGCATTGTTCCTCAGAAGCCTCTGGGAATTGCTCTCGCAGCTTTTTCAAAAAAAGCTTCTTTTCCAAAGGCATCAAACGCAGCTCCGTACAACGGGAACGGACTGTAGGCAGCAATTTCTCCGCATTATCTGCTAAAAGCAGAAACGCACCATAAGCCGGCGGCTCCTCCAGCACTTTTAAAAGTGCATTTTGTGCGGAAAGCCCCAAATCCTGCGCTCTTGGCAAAATATAAATCTTCCGCCGCCCCTCATTGGGACGCACAAATAAGTCCTCCCGCATTTTTCGGATCAAATCCACAGGCACCGTTTTTTTCTCTGTGTCGTCAACTGTAATGACATCGGGATGGCTGCCTGAAAAAACCTTGCGGCAAGCTACACACCGACCGCATGGCCGCTCACCGGCAGCCTCGCATAGCATAGCGGCCGCCAAACGCAATGCAAGGGTATGCTTGCCAGAACCCTGCGGCCCTGCCAGCAGATATAAGTGAGCGAATCGACTTTGGGCGCAATCTTCAGATAGGGTCTTTTTTAACTGGTCGTTTCCATAAAAATTGCCGAACTCCAAAATTGACTCACCTGCCAGCCGCATAATTGGTTATATTGTATCACAGTTCAGGTCAATTTACAACCTGCGATATTATGCTATTTTTTCTAAAAAATGCAAGGCGCAAAAAGCAGCAGTGCGGAAACTTCCAAGTCGATCACACTCCCTTGCAGCTATGCGCTCCTGGTTGCTATTATATTTCAGTTAAATTGCTTGAAACCGCAGCAATTATATGGATTCTCTTTACCACACTGACATATAACAACAAAAATAGCATAGGTCATGGCTTCCAACTCAATCGGGAAGCATGGCTTATGCTCTGATAATACATATGCGGTAGCTGCAAGACGCAGAGATACGCTTTCTTTCGCATTAAAAACGCCGCCGCTCGCAAGCGCGTATTGATACTCTGTGCAAAGCAAATCAGAATAAGAAAAGCTACTTGTCCACCACTTATTTTTCTCAACACGCAAAGCTTGAACATTCTATAGGAGCGCTCCAATCACTCGCAGTGCGGGATGCCAGCAAAGTTCTCAAATGGCATTCAACTAGCTAACACATTGAATATCTGTTCCCTGCATATAAGGCAGCAGATACCCGCTGACGCCTGCAAACATGCTCTTGCGCCGCATGGTAACGCATCGCAAACTTGTAGGCAATCTGTATTCGTCCATTTCGCTGAACTTTAGAGCAAAAGAATACTCACCATGGGTTATCAATGGAAAAATAAAAAGTATTCCTATTCAAGACTTGCAAAAATGCAAATTAAAAAATAGTATCCTACTTATTTTTAAATAAAAAGGGAAGATAAACCCACTAAATAAAAAAAACAGTAATTTGGGCAGGGCGTTTTGCCATGCTCAAATGACTTAATAAAAACTCTCCAGACCTGCTTTAAAGTTTGGAGGGATGAGCACTTATAAAATAGCACAGAAAAGACAAACAATTTGCAAAAAACAAGAAAACAGGCTGGATATGATTCAAATTACGCGCTTGTAGCGCAAAACACGCATTAACCTCCGCACCAAATAGAACGCATTGTAAAATAAAAAAGCGAGGCAGTGATTTCACTGCCTCGCTTATTATGTTGGCATAACCTATTTTTC
>CAJURY010000009.1 GCA_910589155.1 uncultured Oscillospiraceae bacterium
CTAAGCGGAACCTTTGTATTTGTTGTTGTATCGTGGGCACGTATGTGCCCACGATACCCTCCAGGTTTGCTTTGTGCAGACCTGGAGGGTATTTTATTATATAGGATCACATGACGACAAACTATGACAAGAAAGTTTGCCACAGAGTTTTTTTGCGGTACAGTTTCAAGAAAAAGTCTGAAAACTGAGGAAAAAATATTGACAGTTCAACTGAAATGTGCTAAAATAATTAAGAATTTAGCGTTTTGGCACAAGAGAAAAGCCGTGAGAAAATTTTCTTATATGTATATTTTTACTGAATATGGGAAAAATATTTTGACAAAACAGAGAATTTTTGGTGATGTTTTTGTTGACTTTTTCATAAAAACAGTTATAATAAGCTCTTGTGTGGACACTCTGAAAGGATTTGAAACAGACTGCTGCCATGTTGGATGACTTACAAGCCGCAAATAAAGTTGTAGGGGCAAAGCAAATCCGCCGCGCCATTGAAAGCGGCGCTGCCAAGTGCGTTTTCCTTGCGAAGGACGCGGATTCTTCCCTTGTTGATCCAATTTCAAAATTATGCGAGGCGTCTCAGATTGAGTGCCGCTGGGTCGGCTCCATGGAGGAGCTTGGCCATGCCTGCAAAATTGCCGTCGGCGCTGCCGCCGCTGCGATTCTTGCCTGAATTTTTGATCCTTGCGAAGCTTTGCTTCGAGGATATAATACCGCCATTGGCGAGAATGTAAGAAAGGAGAAAATCATGCCTACTTTTAATCAGCTCGTTAGAAAGGGCAGAGAGCAGGTCACTTACAAGTCTACCGCTCCCGCTCTGCAAAAGGGTCTGAACACCCTGCAAAATAAGGCCACTGACCTTGCTTCCCCCCAGAAGAGAGGTGTGTGCACCGCTGTCAGAACCACCACCCCCAAGAAGCCCAACTCCGCGCTTCGTAAGATCGCCCGTGTGCGCCTGACCAACGGTTACGAGGTTTCCGCCTATATCCCCGGCGTTGGCCACAACCTGCAGGAGCACTCTGTTGTTCTGATCCGCGGTGGCCGTGTAAAGGACCTTCCCGGTGTTCGTTACCACATTATCCGTGGTACGCTGGATACCCAGGGCGTACAGAACCGTATGCAGTCCCGTTCCAAGTACGGCGCCAAGAGACCCAAGGCAAAGAAGAAGTAATTTTTCTGCCTAACCCAATTTTGACTTTTTTCCACGCCGAATGCAAGGCGCGGCCTTGCCAAAGACGTTTTTTATAGATTGTAAAAAACCTCTTGGCAGGCACCAACGAAAGTACACTTTCGAGTACCTATGAAATCATCTTATTATGAAGGAGGGAAGCGAAGTGCCCAGAAGAGGTAATGTCCCTAAAAGAGAGATCCTGCCGGATCCTATTTATAATTCTGTTCTGGTTACAAAGCTCGTAAACAGCATCATGCTGGACGGCAAGAAGGGCGTAGCCCAGAAGGTTGTCTATGGTGCGTTTGAAATTGTGGAAGCCAAGACCGGCAAAAACGGTCTGGAGGTCTTCCAGCAGGCTATGGAAAACGTCATGCCTGCAGTTGAGGTCAAATCCCGCCGTGTGGGCGGCGCCACTTATCAGGTGCCCATTGAGGTTCGTCCCACCCGCCGCCAGACCATGGGTCTGCGCTGGATTACCAATTACAGCCGCAACCGCTCTGAAAACACCATGAAAGAGCGCTTAGCTGCCGAAATCGTTGATGCTTACAATAATACCGGCTCTTCTGTAAAGAAGCGTGAGGATACCCATAAGATGGCTGAGGCGAACAAGGCATTCTCTCATTTCCGCTGGTAACAAAGGAGTTCTCCAATGCCTAGACAGTATTCACTGGAAAACACAAGAAATATCGGTATCATGGCGCACATCGATGCCGGTAAGACCACCACGACCGAGCGTATTTTGTTTTATACCGGTCGTAACTACAAAATCGGTGAGACCCACGACGGCTCCGCCACTATGGACTGGATGGCGCAGGAGCAAGAGCGGGGTATTACCATCACTTCCGCAGCGACTACCTGTTTCTGGAAGGGCTGCCGGATCAATATTATCGACACACCGGGTCACGTAGACTTTACGGTTGAAGTGGAACGCTCCTTGCGTGTGCTGGACGGTTCTGTCACTGTTCTTTGCGCCAAGGGCGGTGTGGAGCCTCAGACCGAGACCGTTTGGCGTCAGGCCGACGAGTACAAGGTTCCCCGTATGATCTATGTGAACAAAATGGACATCATGGGCGCGGACTTCTTCCGCGTACTGGATATGATCCATGACCGCCTGAAGTGCAATGCGGTTCCCATTCAGCTTCCCATCGGCTCTGAGTCCACCTTCAAGGGCGTTATCGACCTTTTGAAGATGAAGGCGTTCATTTTCTATGATGAACTGGGCAAGGATATGCGCGAGGAAGAAATTCCTGAAGATATGGTGGATCTGGCGGAAGAATACCGCGAGAAGATCATGGACGCCGTATCCGAAGTGGACGACGAGATCATGGAAATGTATCTGGGCGGCGAAGAGGTTCCTCTTGATCGTATCAAGGCTGCCATTCGCCAGGCCACTATTGACAATACTATGGTTCCTGTGACCTGCGGTTCTTCCTATAAGAATAAGGGCGTACAGGAAATGCTGGATGCGGTTGTGGACTATATGCCTTCTCCTCTGGACAAGAAGGGCGTAAACGGTATCAACCCCGACACCGACGAAGAGGACTTCCGTCCCGCTTCCGACGATGCTCCCTTCTCCGCGCTGGCATTCAAGATTGCCGCCGACCCCTTTGTTGGCAAGCTGTGCTACTTCCGCGTTTACTCCGGTAAGCTCGCCAAGGGTACTACGATTCTGAACTCCACCAAGAAGGCGAAAGAGCGCCTCGGTCGTATTTTGCAGATGCACGCGAACCACCGGGAAGATATCGACGTGGTTTATTCCGGCGATATTGCGGCGGCTGTTGGCGTGAAAAACACCACCACCGGCGACACCTTCTGCGATGAGAATCATCCCATCATTCTGGAATCCATGGTATTCCCCGAGCCTGTTATCCGCGTTGCCATCGAGCCGAAGACCAAGGCTGGTCAGGAAAAGATGGGCATCGCGCTGGCAAAGCTGGCGGAAGAGGATCCCACTTTCCGTACCTATACGGATGATGAGACCGGCCAGACCATTATTGCCGGCATGGGCGAACTGCATCTGGAAATTATCGTTGACCGCCTGCTCCGGGAGTACAAGGTGGAAGCCAATGTTGGCGCGCCCCAGGTTGCTTATAAGGAAACCATCCGCAAGGCTGTGGATCAGGATACCAAGTATGCACGTCAGTCCGGCGGTAAGGGTCAGTATGGTCACGTTAAGATCCATGTGGAACCCAACGAGTCCGGTAAGGGCTACGAGTTTATCAATAACGTCGTGGGCGGCGCAATTCCCAAGGAATATATTCCTGCTGTGGACGCTGGTATTCAGGGCGCGATGCAGGCCGGCGTTATGGCGGGCTTCCCTGTTGTGGACGTAAAGGTTACGCTGTACGACGGCTCTTACCACGAAGTTGACTCTTCTGAAATGGCCTTTAAGATTGCCGGTTCCATGGCGTTCAAGGAAGCTTGCCGGAAGGCAATGCCTGCTATTTTGGAGCCTATCATGAAGGTTTCCATTGTTGTGCCCGACGAGTATATGGGCGCTGTCATCGGCGACGTTACTGCTCGCCGCGGTAATATTTTGGGTCAGATTCCCAGAAGCGGTTCCACCCAGATTGACGCCAACGTGCCTCTGTCTGAAATGTTTGGTTACGCCACCGACCTGCGCAGCAAAACCCAGGGTCGCGGCCAGTATTCCATGGAACCCAGCCACTATACGGAACTGCCCAAGTCCAAGAGCGAAGAAATTATCGCAAAACGCGCCCGCGGATAAAATTTTACTTGCCTTTCTGCAAAATATGTTGTAACATATAAGCAGTACAGCAATCATGTATTTTTTAATTTGTTTTTAAAACCATAATTAACAGGAGGATTTTTTCAATGGCAAAGCAAAAGTTTGAAAGAACCAAACCCCATGTTAACATCGGCACCATCGGCCATGTTGACCACGGCAAGACCACTTTGACCGCTGCTATCACCAAGTACCTGGCTTTCTCCGGCAAGGCTCAGTTCGAGGACTACGCTTCTATCGATAAGGCTCCCGAAGAAAAGGCACGTGGTATCACAATTAACACCGCTCACGTTGAGTATGAGACCGAGAACCGTCACTATGCTCACGTTGACTGCCCGGGTCACGCCGACTATATCAAGAACATGATCACCGGCGCTGCGCAGATGGACGGCGCTATTCTGGTTATCGCCGCTACCGACGGCCCCATGGCGCAGACTCGTGAGCACCTGCTGCTGGCTCGTCAGGTTGGCGTTCCCTACATTGTTGTTTTCCTGAACAAGTGCGATCAGGTTGACGACGAGGAACTGCTGGAACTGGTTGAGATGGAAGTCCGCGAGACCCTGTCCGAGTATGAGTTCCCCGGCGACGATACCCCCATCATCAAGGGTTCCGCTCTGAATGCTCTGATCTGCGAATCCAACGATCCTTCTGCTGCTGAGTATGCTTGCATCAAGGAACTGATGGACGCTGTTGACAGCTACATCCCCACTCCTGACCGTAAGGCCGACCAGCCCTTCCTGATGCCCGTGGAAGACGTCTTCACCATTTCCGGCCGTGGCACTGTTGCTACCGGTCGTGTGGAGCGCGGCGTTGTGAAGAAGAACGAGCCTGTTGAAATCGTTGGTCTGCGTGAGGACAAGCTGAACACCGTTGTTACCGACATCGAAATGTTCCACAAGCTGCTGGATTACGCAGAAGCCGGCGACAACATCGGCGCTCTGCTCCGTGGCGTTGACAAGAAGAGCATCGAAAGAGGCCAGGTTCTTGCAAAGCCCAACTCCATCCATCCTCTGACCAAGTTCAAGGGTCAGGTTTACGTCCTGTCCAAGGAAGAAGGCGGTCGTCATACCCCCTTCTTTAACAACTACCGTCCCCAGTTCTACTTCCGTACCACCGACGTTACCGGCATCATCAACTTGCCTGATGGCGTTGAAATGTGCATGCCCGGCGATAACGTTGTCATGAGCGTTGAGCTGATCACCCCCATCGCTATCGAAAAGGGTCTGCGCTTCGCTATCCGTGAAGGCGGCCGTACCGTTGGCTCCGGCGTTGTTGTTGACGTAGAAGCCTAATTTCAAATTTTTTGAGAGACGCTTCCTTTGGAGGCGTCTCTCTTTTTTTGTATATCTGCGCAATGACGCCCATAGGCTTGTATGGAAAGGGGCGTTGCTTGTGATTATGTCTTATATCTGGGCAGGGATGCTGCTGCTTGCAGTGGTTTTTTCTGCTGTAAATGGTACGGGAAATCTGCTGTCCGCCGCCGCTTTGCAGGGCGCGCAGTCCGGTATTGAGCTGTCCATCGCCATGGCGGGAGCCATCTGCCTGTGGTCGGGAGTGTCTGCGGTCATGGAAAAGGCGGGACTCACAGGGACGCTTGCAAAAGTTTTTCGCCCTGTCATTTGCAGGCTTTTTCCCAGCGCGAGAAAAGATGACGGGGTTGCGCAGTCCATCACCGGAAACGTCTGCGCGAATCTTTTGGGGCTTGGCAACGCCGCGACGCCCTTGGGAATTCAAGCCACCCAGCGTATGAGCCGCTACGCGCCGGAGGGGGAAGCTTCTGATGAAATGTGCCGCTTGATTGTGATGAATACCGCTTCCATACAGCTCATTCCCGCCAATGTAGCGGCCGTTCGCGCCTCTCTGGGCTGCGCCGCGCCCTTTGATATTTTACCCGCGGTTTGGTTCACCTCTGTGTGCTCTGTGGCGGCGGGACTTGCAGTAGCCTGGCTTTTGGGGAGGGCGCGCCGTCATGACTGATTATATCATTCCCCTGCTTTTGCTGGGCGTTTCCCTTTTTGCGCTAAGCAAAAAGGTGAATTTTTACGATGTGATGCTCTCCGGTGCGGCGGACGGACTAAAAGTTTTGCTTTCCATTGTACCGGCGCTTATTTTGCTTCTTACCGCAGTGCATATGCTGCAAGCGTCCGGCGCTATGAGCGCCCTGGCAAAGCTTTGCGCTCCGCTCTTTGATAAAATTGGAATTCCGCCGGAGACTGCGCCTTTGATTTTTGTCCGCCCCATCAGCGGCAGCGCGGCGCTGGCTGTAGGCGCGGAACTGATGAAAACCCATGGTGTGGATTCCACAATCGGCAGAACCGCCGCCATTATGCTGGGTAGTACGGAAACAACCTTTTATACCATCAGCGTTTATTTCGGCGCGGCAAAGATCCGACGTACCAAATATGCGGTTCCCGCCGCGCTTTTTGCAGATTTCATGGGCTTTTTTATGGCTTCCCTCACGGCAAAGCTGTTTTTTTAGAAATACCCCCTATACAAGTTTCTTTTTTTCTGCTATGATATAAAATACGAAAATATAGAAATGAAAGGGAATTTCTATGGAAAAGCTACTGAATTTAATATCCCAGCGGGTTTCCGCCGCTTTTGAAGCCGCCGGCTTGGAGAAAAGCTATGGCGCCGTTACGGTTTCCAACCGCCCGGATTTGTGCGAGTTCCAGTGCAACGGCGCGCTGGCTGCGGCGAAGGCTTACCATAAGCCTCCCTTTGTCATTGCGGAAGCTGTGGTGGAACGGCTGGACAAAGGGGATTTTTCCATGGCTGAGGTAGTAAAGCCCGGCTTTATTAACCTGAAGCTATCCGACGCTTTTTTGCAGTCCTATGTGGAGGAAATGCGAAACGCTCCGGATTTTGGCGTCAACAAAGAGCCGCAGGCAAAAACCATTGTCATCGACTATGGCGGACCGAATGTGGCGAAGCCTTTGCATATTGGCCATTTGCGCTCCGCTATCATTGGTGAAAGCGTGAAGCGCATTTATAAGTTCTTTGGTAACCGCGTGATTGGCGACGTGCATCTGGGAGACTGGGGATTGCAAATGGGTTTGATCATTGCGGGCTTGCAGGAGCAGCAGCCGGAACTCCCGTATTTTGACGAAGGTTATACAGGTTCTTACCCAGAGCAGCCGCCCTTTACCCTTGGGGAGTTGGAGAAAATTTATCCTGCTGCTTCTGCTCGGAGCAAGGTGGATGCTGCTTTCGCCGAAAAAGCCCATCAGGTAACCTTTGAACTGCAAAGCGGCAGACCTGGTTATCGGGCGTTGTGGCGGCACATTATGAACGTGTCCATTCCCGATGTGCGCCGGATTTATGAGGATTTGGACGTGCATTTTGAGTCCTGGCTGGGCGAAAGCGACGCCGATCCCTATATCCCGGATATGGTGGAAAATCTCAAAGCCCAGGGCTTCGCGGTGGAAAGCAACGGCGCGCTGATTTTCCCGGTGGCGCAGGAAGGGGACAAGAAGGAAATGCCCCCTTGCATCCTCATTAAGAGCGACGGCGCGGTGCTGTACGATACCACGGAGCTTGCCACCATGGTGCAGCGTGAGCGGGATTTCCACCCGGATCAGATTTTGTATCTGGCGGACAAGCGGCAATCTCTGCACTTTGAGCAGGTGTTCCGAGCCGCCAGAATGGCGCACATCATTCGCCCGGAGACCCAAATGCAGTTTTTGGGCTTTGGCACCATGAACGGCAAGGATGGCAAGCCTTTCAAAACCAGAGACGGCGGCGTGATGCGTCTGGAAACCTTGATTTCTGACATCATGGAGTTTGTGGGCAAAAAGGTGCGGGAAAATCAGGTGGTGGAAGCGGATCAGGTGGAAGAAACTACCCGGCGGATCGCTATGGCCGCCCTGAAATATGGCGACCTTTCCAATCAGCCCACCAAGGATTATATTTTTGATATGGATCGCTTTGCCGCTTTTGAAGGGAATACTGGTCCCTATATTCTCTATACCATTGTGCGGATCAAGAGCATTTTGGCTAAATTTGGGGATTTCGCCCATTGCGCTGTTCAAACCCCGGCGAATCCCTATGCCAAGGATCTGATGCTGGCAATGACCCGGCTTGCACCTGCGCTGGAGCTGGCATATCGGGATGCCGCGCCCAATATTTTGTGCAGCTATATCTATGAGCTGGCGGGGGCGGTGAATAAGTTCTACCATGAAACCCGGATTCTGGGCGAGGAGGATTTGGAAAAGCAGCAAGGTTACATTGCGCTGATTGCCCTTGCCAAGGATATTTTGGAAAAATGTATCGAACTTCTGGGCTTCTCCGCCCCGGAAAGGATGTAAAATTTGAAAGTCCCCGGCAACTGCTATAGGCAGTTGCCGGGGAGAGACTGGTGGAAAAGCCTGAAAGGCTTTTCCACCAAAAGGCTTGCAGTCTGCTGCGCGCATAATTTGTCTGCTGAAAGCGGACAAATTCCACACTTGCAGTCTGAGCTGTATTTTCCGTCACGTACGTGCCGCGCCGGAAAATGATTTTGACTTTATTCGCGCCTGCGGGCGCGAACTCTGCGAGGCTTTTTGATATACTGCCCCCGACGACTGCGTTACGGCAGTTGCCGGGGATTTTTTAAAAAGTATGGATTCATTCAGTCCAGCGCCGCATCGTAAACGGCGTTTTTAGGAAGGCCCGTTTCCTGGGCGGTCTGGCGAACGGCGTCTTTTCGGGAAAGCCCTTCCTCCATAAGAGACTGCACCCGTTGCGCGGCTTCTTCCAAGGTTACTTCCGTTTTTTCAGCAGGCGCGGCTCCTGCAATCACCAGTACAAATTCTCCCTTGGGGGGATTTTCCGTATATCTTTCCACGGCTTCTTCCAGGGTCGTGCGCACAACCTCCTCGTGGAGCTTGGTCAGCTCCCGACAAAGGGAAATGCGCCGCGCCCCGCCGAACGCCTCCGCCATGTCTTTCAGGGTGCTAAGCAGCTTATGGGGCGCTTCATAGAAAATCATGGTTCTGGTTTCGGAGATTAAATCCTGCAAATGGCTCTGGCGGCTTTTTTTTGCCGTGGATAAAAAGCCCTCGAAGGTAAAACGCCCGGTGGGTAGCCCGGAAATGCTGAGCGCGGTAATCACAGCGCAAGGGCCGGGGATCGCGGAGACCAAAACCCCCGCATCGGCGCACTGGCGTACCAAATCCTCGCCGGGATCGGAAATAGCCGGAGAGCCGGCGTCCGAGACCAGCGCGCAGGTTTCGCCTGCCAAAATGCGCTCTAAAATTTTGCCGCCCCGCTGGGCTTTGTTGTGCTCGTAGTAACTGACAAGGCTCTTTTTAATGCCCAGGTAATTCAGCAGCTTGATGGTTACGCGGGTATCCTCCGCCGCAATGAAATCCGCCTGAGACAAAACTTCCCGACAACGCTGGGAAATATCGCCCAGATTGCCAATGGGTGTGGGAACCAGATAAAGCATACCGGCCATAGCATGACCTCCTATCTGCGGTATATTTGAAGCTGTTCTTTGGTGGGGGAACCGTCTTTTTCCCATAAAATGAGATCCGGTTCAAAGGTAAGACCCGGCTTACCGCCCAGCTTGCATTGCAGCAAGACAAGGCTGATGGGACTTGTGGCGTGGTGGTGCACGAAACGAATGCGTTTTGGCTCCAACTTACACTGTCTGGCGTAAAACAAGAGATCTGTAAGGCGCTCCGGCCTATGCACCAGACAGAAAATGCCGCCGTAGCGCAAAAGCCACGCGCCCGCTGCAAAAAGCGACGGCAAATCGCAATTTTCTTCTCCTCTGGCGACCCGCGCGCCGCCTTTCGCCGGTGCGCCGGCGTTTTGTGGGAAGTAGGGAGGATTGGATATGACGCAGTCAAATTCATTGGCGGGGAGCAAGCTGCGAATACTGCGTATGTCGCCTAGGATGGAGGAAAGACGGTGAGACAGCTGATTACGCCGGATGTTTTCCAGCGCGGCATTATGGGAAGCTTCTTGCAGCTCAATGCCGGTGACGCGGCAGCTCTCGTCTTTGCCGCACAGCAAAAGTCCCAGGGCGCCGCAGCCGGAACCGAGATCGGCAACCTTGCAGTTTTTGCCCAGCGGCGTAAAGTCCGCCAGCAAAATGGAATCGGTGCTGAGGGGAAACGCGCTTCCCGTCGCCATGGTAATCCCATTCCAAAGTGTTTCCAGTTTTTCCAAGAGCGTTATTCCCCCAATGGCTTTATATCGAAAGAAAGGGAACCCGGTAGGTTCCCTTTCACAGCTTGTTGAAAAGCCCACGCCGAAAATTTCGGCTCTTTTTGGAAGATTAGCCTTCCTCGATGGCTTCGACAGGGCAGTTGTCTGCGCAGGAACCGCAGCTAACGCAAACGTCAGCATCGATTACATACTTGTCTTCGCCTTCGGTGATGGCCTCAACGGGGCAGTTGTCCGCGCACGCGCCGCACTTCACGCATGCATCGTTAATCACATATGCCATAATGTAGTCCCTCCATTGTTTTTATGTATTGCATCCAAGGACGCAAGGATATTCTATCATGTATTTTGTAAAATGCAAATGGTAATTTTGAAGAATAGAAAAAATATTTGCCGATTTGTATGTTTCATGGGACGTTTGGGGAGAATCTACCGGGAAAGGGGGCGCAGGCCATGAAAGCAATTGCCTATAACGCAGGTAGCCGGAAGCTTTTGCGGGCGGCGGCAAGACAGGCCAGGCAGCTTGGACACAGCTATGTGGGCAGCGAGCATTTGCTTCTGGGGCTTCTGGAGCGGCGGGAAACAGAGCTTGGCCGTATGCTTTGCAACATGGGCATTGGCTATCAGGAAGCAGTGGATTATTTGACGGCAATGCATGGAAAAGGCGCGCCTGGCGCCCGGCTCCCCCAAGGACTCACGGCGGCGGCCTGCGCGCTTTTGCAGCAGGCAGAGCAGGAGGCGCGGAACTTGCGCAGCAGAACCATTTGGCCGGAGCATATCCTTTTGGCGCTGGCAAGGCAGGAGTGCGGCGGCGCGTGCCAGATGTTACTAGCTGCCGGGGTGGATCAAAATTGCCTGTTTACCGCGGCGGTACACCGCACGTATTTACTCAGCCGCACAGCAATGCAGGAAAAGAAGAAGGTGGTTGCAACGAAACTGTTGGATCAGTTCAGCGAGGATTTAACGGAAAAAGCCGCGTCCATGGAGCCGGTGATTGGGCGCGAGCGGGAAATTGAGGAAGTCATCGGGATTTTAAGCCGAAAAAATAAAAACAACCCTGCCCTTTTGGGGGAACCCGGCGTTGGAAAGACTGCCATTGCGGAAGGACTCGCCCAGCGTATGGCGGCGGGCAAGGTGCCGGTGCAGCTTCGGGAAAAGCGGCTGCTCAGCCTCAACATGGCGAATCTGGTAGCGGGCACCAAATACCGGGGGGAATTTGAGGAACGGCTTCGGGATGTGCTGGGAGAAATTCAGCGGGCTGGAAACGTAATTTTGTTCATCGATGAAATGCACACCATTGTAGGCGCTGGCGCGGCGGAGGGAGCCATCGACGCGGCGAATATTTTAAAGCCCCCTCTGGGCAGAGGGGAATTGCAGGTACTAGGGGCGACGACCTTGACGGAGTACCGCAAGTATATTGAAAAAGACCCTGCTTTGGAGCGGCGATTCCGTCCTGTACGGGTGGAAGAACCCTCGGCACAGGCGGCGGAGGCCATTTTGTTCGGGCTTAAAAGCGGTCTGGAAGCCCACCACCATATGAAGATTGAAGACAGCGCCATTCGCGCGGCAGTGGCACTGTCCAAAAGATATTTACCGGAGCAGTTTTTGCCGGATAAGGCCATCGATTTGCTGGATGAAGGGGCTTCCCGTGCTCGCATGGAGGAGCTTTCCGGGGAAAAGGGAAGCGTCGCCCAGGAAAGAGGCGCGCTGGAACAGGAATTAAACTGCGCTGTGCGGGAAAGCCGCTTTGAAAAGGCGGCGGAGCTGCGGGACAAAATGCAGCGGCTGCTCAGTCGAACCCCCAGCAGGCAGACCAGAACAGTTACAGCCCAGGACGTTGCAGGGGCGGTATCCGCCCGGACGGGGATTCCCGTGGGAGAATTGGGCAAGGAAGAACGGCGGCGTTTGCTGGAGCTGGAAGGCAGGCTGAACCGGCAGGTTATTGGACAGCCCCAGGCGGTGGCGGCGGCGGCCAGCGCGGTGCGCCGGGGGCGTTCCGGCCTGGCGGATCAAAACCGACCGGTGGCGACGCTTTTGTTTACAGGACCCACAGGCGTTGGCAAGACAGAATTGTGCCGGGCGCTGGCCAGAGAGCTTTACGGCAGCGAGGACGCCATGATCCGGCTGGACATGTCGGAGTATATGGAAAAGCAGTCGGTATCCAGACTCATCGGCGCGCCGCCGGGTTATGTGGGCTATGAAGAAGGCGGGACGCTCACGGAAAAGGTGCGCCGCCGGCCATATTCTCTGGTTTTGCTGGATGAAATGGAAAAAGCCCATCGGGATATTGCGGGAATTTTGCTGCAAATTATGGAGGACGGGCAATTAACAGATAGCTTGGGCAGGACGGTGAGCTTTAAAAATACCATTTTGATTCTGACTTCCAATTTGGGCGGCGACAAGCGGGAGGGGCTGGGCTTTGTACCGGCCAAGCAGGAAAGTAAGGTCATGGAAAGCCTGAAGGAATTTTTCACCCCGGAGTTTTTGGGGCGGCTGGATCGCGTAGCGGTGTTTCAGCCTTTGGAGCGGGAAAGCCTGCGAACCATTACCGGGCAGCTTCTGGCAAGGCTTGCAAAGCGCGCTGGTGGAAGGGGACTGGCGGTTGCGTTTACGCCGGAGCTGGAAGAAGCGCTGGCGGCTTTTGGGGAGAAATCCGGCGGCGTGCGAAATATTCGCCGGGAAATCCAGGAGCAGGTGGAAAACCTGCTGGCAAACGCCCTTTTGGAGCGTCCGGAGGTTAAACGTATACAGGCGGACTGGGACGGCGGCCGCGTAATTTTAAATTTTTAGCAAATAGGAACGGCGCGGAAGTTTTCCGCGCCGTTCCTTTTCTCGTATCGTCTCAGCCGGATGTAAGTTGCCTGGAAACTTTTTGCTTTTTGTGCTATCATAAAAATAAATGCAAAAAGATGTCAAATTGCATTTCAAAAAGGGTTGCCTTATGGCTGGAAAGGAGCGTATTTATGGGAAAAAACAAGTTTGACCGCAAAAAATGGTGGATTGGCGCGTGTGTAACGATTTTGGCAGCGGTAGCTGTAGGGATTGCTCTATGGGCGGGGCTGAAAAAACCCGTGAAGAAGCCGGTGGAAAAGCCTGTAGGTACGCCGGTTCGCGCAATGGCGGTGGCGCAGTATCCCAAGGCGGCAAAAGAGGGCGGGGTCTGCTTTGCGGACGAGTTGCAGGATTTCTTTTCCAACAGCGCTCGCGAATTTCTGACGGATACAAAGGGCGGCAATCTGACCTATTCCCCGGTCAATGTGTATATGGCGCTTGGAATGCTGGCGGAACTCACCGGCGGCAACAGCCGCCAGCAGATTCTCGACGCGCTGGGAAGCGAAAGTATTGAGACACTGCGCGCCCAGGCGTCCGTTGTCTGGAATGCTACTTATGAAAATGATATACAAGATTGCATTTTGGCAAGCTCTTTGTGGCTGGACGAGAATGTGTCCTTTCATCAGGCAACCATGGATAGACTGGCCGATACTTACTATGCTTCCGCTTATCAGGGGCAAATGGGAAGCCAATCCATGAATCAAGCGTTCCAGGATTGGCTGAACGACCAGACAAAAGATCTCCTGAAAGCGCAGATTGATCAGCTTGAACTTTCGCCTGACGCGGTTTTGGCGCTGGCTACCACGATTTACTTCAAGGCGCAGTGGAGCGACGCGTTTTCAGAGACCGCTACAGAAGCGGATACGTTCCACGGGCTTTCCGGGGATATGACAGTTGACTTCATGCATCAAGGCGATACGGATACCTACTATTGGTCGGAGCGGTTTGGCGCGGTGGCGCGGAACCTGCGCGGCGGCGGAAATATGTGGTTTATTTTGCCAGATGAGGGGATTTCTCCGGAGGAACTGCTTTCTGATAATGCGGTGATGGCGTTGGTTTGCCATCCAGAGGATTGGAAGGATCAAAAATATCTCGTGATCCATGGCGCGTATCCCAAATTTGATGTAAGCAGCCAGATAGACCTGTGCAGCGGACTGAAGAAGCTGGGGATTACGGATGTGTTTCATCCTAAAATGTCTGATTTTACCCCCATGACCGAAGATGTAAAGCACCTCTTTGTGGGAGAGGCGAAGCATGGCGCGCGGGTTAAAATTGACGAGGCCGGTGTGATTGCGGCGGCCTATACAGAAATGCAGGTGTGGCTCGGCGCGCCGCTGCCCCCAAAAGATGAAATAGATTTTATCGTGGATCGCCCCTTCCTTTTTGTGATTACATCGAAGGACAGCCTGCCTTTGTTTGTGGGAATTGTGCATCAGCCAGTAACGTAAAAGAAACTGCGGCGGCGCTTTTTTCGCGCCGCCGCAGGAGAAATATATAGAACATATGTTTTAAATAAGGGGTTTTCCGATATTTCGACAGAAATAGCGGATTTTTTTATGAGATTTTAGCCAAATAAGGATTGATTTTTTCACGTTGGGAGGTTATACTACTAATGCGTGGAGAAAAATGGAGTAAAAGTGGAGCAAAGTGGAAGGAGGTAAGCGCATGATCGGGACAAGCCTGGCAAAAATCGATGAGAAAGGCCGCTTGATCGTACCGGCGAAGCTGCGCCCGGAACTGGGCGACATGTTTTACGTCACCATTGGCACCAATGGCGGCCGGCGCTGCCTTACTGCTTACACCAAGCAAAGCTGGGACGATTTGTGCAGACGGTACGACGCTTTGCCCCTTGCGCAAAAATCCGGTACCACCAGCTTCCTGTTTTCCTACGCGGTGGAGTGTGCGCCTGATAAGCAAAACCGGTTTACCCTGTCTGCGAACCTTTTTACCTATGCCGGCATTACCAAAGAGGTTGTCATTGTGGGTCGGGCGGGACAGGCGGAAATTTGGGACGCCGCTTCCTATGCTGAATTTGAACGCACCATGCTGACCCCTGAAAATCTGATGGCTTCTCTGGAGGCGATTGGGCTGTGATGGAATTTAGGCATACTTCCGTTTTGCTGGAAGAATCCATTAACGCTTTGGCAATCCGGCCAGAGGGGATTTATCTGGACGGTACCCTGGGCGGAGCGGGGCATTCTTCCCAAATTGCCAAGCGGCTGACAACGGGGCTGCTCATAGGCGTGGACCGCGACCCGGTTGCCCTGGAAGCGGCAAAGGAGCGGCTTGCGCCTTATAGCCAGCGGGTGCGGCTGGTACATTCTAATTTTAGAGAGATAAATAGCATTCTGTCAAGTCTCCAAATTGCGCAGGTAGATGGAATTTTGCTGGATTTGGGCGTTTCCTCCCCGCAATTGGACGACGGCAGCAGAGGCTTTTCTTATATGGCGGACGCGCCGCTGGATATGCGCATGAACAAGGAAGATACCCTCAGCGCCTATGATGTGGTGAATACCTGGCCGAGAGAAGAACTTCGTCGGATTTTGTTTGCTTACGGCGAGGAGCGATACGCGCCGCAGATTGCGGCGGCTATCGAACGTCGGCGGCAGGACAAGCCGATCGAAACCACGCTGGAACTGGTTGACGTGATTCGCGGAGCCATGCCACCCCAGGCGTTGCGGGAAAAGCAGCATCCGGCCAAGCGCAGCTTTCAGGCCATCCGCATTGCGGTAAACGACGAGCTGGCGGCTGTGGATCAGGTGATGCAAGACGCGATTCCCCATCTTGCGCCCGGCGGTCGGCTGGCAGTGATTACCTTCCATTCTTTAGAAGATCGAATCGTGAAAAACGCTATGCAGGAAGCGGCGAGAGGCTGTACCTGTCCGCCTGGTTTCCCGGTGTGCGTGTGCGGAAAAAAACCAATGGTAAAGCTTGTTACCAGAAAGCCCATTGTTTCCCAGAATGGGGAATTACGCAATAACCCCCGCGCCAGAAGCGCCAAGCTTCGCGTGTGCGAAAAAGTATAAATTTGAGAGGATGTTAGTATGGCGGAACGTCGTCGCAACAATTACACATACCATACCGATGGTTCCGTTGCGTATCAGGTAGATTATGTACCGGGCAGTGGGGAAACTACCGCCCGTCCTCTGCCCAAGCAGCAGCCGAAACCCCGGACAAAACCCCGCAAGAGGCCGGTTGTCCATGAGAAAATTGCTATTGCGCCTTTTGCGGTGCTGGGCGTGGCGCTGGCGCTTTTTATGCTGGTGCTGGTGCTGTTCGGCTATGTGCAGATTTATGAAGCAGGCAGCGAAGTTGCGGATTTAGAGGATCGTATTGCAACATTGCAAGAGGAGAATAAAAAGCTCCAGACGCAGTTTGAAAACGCGGTGGATTTACAGCAGATTGAGCAAAGCGCCAGAGAGTTGGGCATGCAGCAGCCTTCTTCCAAGCAGAAAATTACTGTGAGCGTTCCGGTGGAGGACGTGACGGTGATTTCGGCGGGAACCGGCTCCAATCCCATTGAGACGGCGGTGCGCGCCATTTATGAGACAGCCCAGGACTTGCTGGAATATCTGCGGCTTCGGTAGAATACAGTTTTGATATAGGTTGGTTGTGGGCAGTGAGAATTAGCTTGCTGCCCGCTTTCAAAAAGCAGCCTAAATCCCGGAAAATATCAGGTGAGACTATGCAAGGCTCTTCTAATAATCACAACAAAAGAAATCGGAAAAAGCAAGATTCCCAGGTAAGACAGGAGCGGCTGCGTACAGACCGGGGAATCTTAGGCCGCACGGCGATTACCCTGATCCTGTGCGGCGTTGTTGCGTTTATTCCGGTTGTGGGAATGCTGCTGAATTTAATGGTGTTCCGCCACGAGGAGTACGCCCAGAAGGCGCTGAACAATCAGACCCGCGTGACCAACATCACAGCTTCCCGGGGCAGTATTTACGACCGGAATATGAACGTGCTGGCGGCTTCCGCCAGCGTGGAAAACGTGTTTTTGGATCCCTACGAATTAAAGCGCAGCGGCGCGGACATTAATCTGATTGCCGCAACCTTGTCCGACATTCTGGATGTGGATGCGGACTACATCAAAGAGCAGGCGGCGGACATTAAAATGCGCTATAAGCTCATTGCCACCAAGCGTGGCCCGGAGGAAACCGATCAGGTGCGGGCGTTTATTAAAGAGTATGACATTGAAGGCATTCATCTGGAGCCAAACTCCAAGCGGTACTATCCCTACAGCACCCTGGCCAGTCAGGTCATTGGCTTTACCAACGCCAGCAACACCGGCGCGGAGGGCATTGAAGCATTCTATAACCGCTATCTGGAAGGCACGGCGGGCAAGGTCATTACCACCAAGGGCAACTATGAGACCCAGATGCCCTATTCCTATGAAAAATACTACGAAGCCACAGAGGGCAACAGCGTGGTTTTGACCTTGGACACCACGGTGCAGTATTATCTGGAAAAGAATCTGGAGGCCGCCATTGAGCGATACGACGTGACCGGCGGGGCGTTTGGGATTGTCATGGACGTGAATACCGGGGAAATTCTGGGTATGGCGACCCTTGGCAACTATGACCCCAACAATTATCTGGAAATCACAGACCCCATTGCCCTGGGGCAGCTCGACGAGCTGAAAAAAGCGTATATGCTGGAAACGGAAGGCACCCAGGCTTACGACGACGCCATCAGCCGTTACAACAACGCTACCGTGGAAGCGCGGCTGAAGCAGTGGCGAAACCGCTGCATCTCCGACGGCTACGAGCCGGGTTCCTCCTTTAAAATCATCACCATGGCGGCGGCGATGGAGGAAGGAACCACCACCACAAACAGCACCTACTTCTGCGGCGGCGCGGAAAATATTCCCGGCCGTTCCCAGACCCTGCACTGCTGGAAGCACGCGGGGCACGGTTCGGAAACCGCCTTTGAAGCTTTGCAGGACTCCTGTAACATTTCCTTTGCCCATATCGCCTTGGATCTGGGAGGCGAAGCGCTGTACGATTATATTGAAGCCTTTGGCCTCATGGAAAAAACGGGCATTGACATGGCCGGCGAAAGCAGCGGTTATTTCTACGCCAAAAAATATCTCACCGATACCAACCAGTACGGCACCTCCTATTTGACTTCTACCTCCTTTGGCCAGACCTTTAAGGTCACGCCCTTGCAGCTCATGCGGGGGATTGCCGCTGTGGTAAACGGCGGGTATGTGCTGGAGCCGTATATTGTCAGCGAGGTGCTGGACGGAGACGGCAATGTGGTGGAAAAGACGGAGCCTACAGTGCTGCGGCAGGCCATCAGCAAGGAAACCAGCGATATTATGTGCCAAATGATTGAGTCTGTTGTGACGGAAGGCACCGGCAGCAACGCTCAGGTGGCGGGCTACCGTATTGGCGGCAAAACGGCGACGGCGGAAAAAACCGACCAGTTCGATGAAGAAGGCCATCAGGTAGACGATAAAATCGTCTCCTTCGTGGGCATCGCGCCTATGGACGATCCCCAGTATATCGTGCTGGTGGCGCTGGATACGCCGTCGAGCACCTTGGGCATTAACGTATCCGGCGGCGTTATGGGCGCACTGACCGCCAGAGGCGTTTTGGAGGATATTTTGCCGTACCTCGGCGTATCCAGAGACTATACCGACGTGGACGTTGGGCGTATTGAAGTCACCATGCCCACCTTGACGGACTTTACCGAAGCGGAAGCGAAAAAGGCGCTGGAAGAATGCAGCCTGACCTACCGTGTGGTGGGTTCCGGGGATACCGTCACGGATCAGATTCCCGCAGGGGGCGTGGGCGTTCCCGGCAATTCGGAGGTCATTTTGTATATGGGCGAGTCGGCGCCTGCGGAGGTGTCGATTGTGCCGGACTTCAGAGGCATGAGCGTGAGCCAGGCAAATGAAGCTGCAACCAACGCCGGGCTTTATCTATTGCCCATGGGCACGGACAAAACCGGCATTGAGGTAAAAGCGACCACCCAGAGTATTGAAGCCGGGGTGGAGGTTGCGAGAGGCACCATGGTAAAGGTCGAATTTACAGACCATACGGCAGATGAATAAAGGAGCGGCGTTTTGTGAAATTAGCCAAACTATTAGAAAAACTGGAAATTCTGGAAACCAATGCCAGCTTGGACATGGAGGTTTCCGGCGTGGCCTATGACTCCCGGCAGGTGGAGAGGGGCTTTGCCTTTGTCGCCATTGCGGGTTTTGCCACAGACGGCAACAAATACATCCCCATGGCGGCGCAAAAAGGCGCGGCGGTGGTGATTACGGAAAAAAAGCCGGATACGGCGATTCCCTATGTGCTGGTGGCTTCCGCCAGAGAAGCCCTTGCAATCATGGGCGGCAACTGGTACGACCATCCGGCGACAAAAATGAAAATGGTGGGCGTGACCGGCACCAACGGCAAGACCTCTGTGACCATGCTCTTAAAATCCGTGTTGGAGCGGGTGACAGAGAAAAAAGTGGGACTCATCGGCACCATTCAAAATATGATTGGCGACGAAATTATCCCCACAGAGCGCACCACCCCGGAAAGCTTCGCCTTGCAGGGACTATTTGCCCAGATGGTGGAAGCGGGCTGCGCCTACTGCGTCATGGAGGTATCCTCTCACGCTCTGGCGCTGGATCGGGTTGGCGGTGTGCATTTTGACGCGGCGGTGTTTACCAACCTCACGGAAGATCACCTGGATTTCCATAAGACCATGGAGGATTACTGCGCGGCAAAGGCCATGCTGTTTTCCAGGTGCGAGACAGGCGTTTATAATCTGGACGATCCCTATTGCGAAAAAATGCTGCAAAACGCCTCTGGCAAGCGGCTGACTACATCTTTAAAGGATGAAAAAGCGGATATTTTCGGGAAGAACGTGGTTTTTGGGTCGGACAGCGTGTCGTTTACAGCGGTATGCGGGGAAAAAATGCTCCCAGTGCAAGTTGGTATTCCAGGCGGCTTTACCGCGTATAATGCACTGTCCGTACTGGGCGCGGCGGCGGCTCTGGGTCTGCCCTTGGAAGAAGCGGCGGCGGCTCTCGCCCTTGCCCACGGGGTTAAAGGCAGGGTGGAGGTGATCCCTACGCCGGGGCTGGACTTTACGGTGCTGACCGACTATGCCCACACCCCGGACGCTTTGGAAAACGTCCTGCAAACGGTGCAGGGCTTTTGCAAAGGCAGAGTGGTTGCGCTGTTTGGCTGCGGGGGAGACCGCGACCCTATCAAGCGCCCCATGATGGGCAAAATCGCGGCGGAGCAGGCGGATTTTGTGATTGTCACCTCCGACAATCCCCGCTCCGAGGAACCAATGGCGATTATCCGGGACATTTTGCCTGGGCTTGCGGGAATCGAGACCCCTTATACGGTGATCTGCGACCGGCGGGAAGCGATTTTCTGGGGACTGGCGCACTGCAAAAAGGACGATGTGCTGGTGCTGGCGGGAAAGGGCCACGAGACTTATCAAGAGATTTCTGGCGAAAAACGCCATTTTGACGAGAGAGAAGAAGTAGCCTTCTGGCTGCGAAAACATGGGAAAGGAGCGGACGTAGAATGAGCGCGATTACATTGGAGCAGGCCGCAAAGTGGTGCAACGGTAAAATTGATTCCAGATACGCGGATGTGACGTTTTTAGGCGCGTGCAACGATTCCCGAAAGGTACAGTCCGGCGAGCTTTTTGTGGCGCTGACCACCGAAACCAGAGACGGCAATGATTTTGTACCCGCCGCCATGGAAGCGGGGGCAGCGGCCGCCCTTTGCAGCCGGTGCGACGGCGATTACCCGGCTATCGTTGTGCCGGATGTTCGCGTAGCCTTGGGGGATATTGCCAGAGCAGAGCGGGAGCGTTTGCAGATGAAGGTGGTGGGCATTACCGGCAGCGTGGGCAAAAGCACCACCAAGGAAATGATTTCTCTGGTGCTGTCTAAAAAGTATAAAACGGCCAAAACCCCGGTGAATCACAACAACGATATTGGAATGCCCATGGCGATTCTTTCCATGCCGGAGGACACGGAAGTGGGCGTTTTGGAAATGGGCATGAACCATTTTAAGGAAATGTCCTATTTGACCTCCATCGCCCAGCCGGATCTTGCGGTAATTATCAACATTGGCACCATGCATATTGAGCACCTCGGTTCCAGAGAAGGCATTCTCCATGCCAAAATGGAAATTTTGGAGGGGCTGCGGCCGGAGGGAAAAATGGTATTTTCCGGGGATGAGTCCCTTTTGTGGAACCTGCGGCAGAGCCAGCCGAAAACGCCCGTTTACTTTGGTACGGAAAATATGTTTTGCGATGTGCTGGGCACGGACGTACAAGACTACGGAGACAAAATCCTGTTCCAGGCCAGCGCCTTTGGGGAAAGCTGCCAAATCATGCTACCGGTGGAAGGACGGCATTTTGTCAGCGACGCGCTGGCGGCTGTTGCGGTTGGCCGGCTGCTGGAGGTGCCAATGCGGGAAATCGCGGAAGCACTGGCTGAATTTCAGAATCTGGAAGGCAGAATGGAACTGTTGGAGGAAAAGGGCTTTTCTATCATCAAGGACTGCTACAACGCGGGACCAGAATCCATGGCCGCGTCTTTGAGCGTGCTGGGAAAGCGCGCCGGACGGCGGATCGCCGTATTAGGCGATATGCTGGAGCTGGGTGTGGGCGCGCCGGCGGAGCACTACCGCATCGGGCGCATAGCGGCTATGAACGCAGATTTGATTTTTGCTTTGGGCCCCAACGCCGAGCGGGTCGTCAGCGGCGCGCTGACGGGAGGAATGCCGCCCAGAGCGGTGAACGCCTACAGCGATATGGAGAAGCTGACCGACGACCTGATCCGCCGGGCAAAGCCGGGAGACGTATTGCTCTTTAAGGGAAGCCGGGGCATGAAAATGGAGTCGGTATTGGAGCGATTCCTGAAAGAGAAATAAAATGGAGGATGAAATCCCATGCTGAAAGAACCAGTTTTAAAAATTATCATTACGGTGCTGACCTCTTTTGCGCTGGGGCTGCTTTTGGGCAAAATTGTGATTCCCATGCTGCGCAAGCTCCATGCCGAGCAGTCCATCCGGGAAGAAGGTCCTAAGTGGCACAACAGCAAGGCAGGAACCCCCACCATGGGCGGCCTGATTTTCATCGGCTGTACGTTCCTTTGTCTGCTGTTTGGGATCCGCAATATGGCTGCGGGAGATTTTTCCGCGTTGTATGTTCTGGCGCTTTCTTTGTGCTTTGGCGCAATCGGTTTTCTGGATGACTTCTTTAAAGTGAAACTGAAGCGCAATCTTGGCCTTACCGCCATTCAAAAAAGTCTGCTGCAAATGGCCGTCGCGGCGATCTATTTGTATGTGCTTTACCGTAGCGGACTGATGAGCTGCGATTTGTACATTCCCTTTGTGGGGGCGACGTTGCATATTCACCCACTTGTGTATATTCTGTTCGCTATGTTCGTGGTGGTGGGCTGCGTCAACGCGGTGAACCTCACAGACGGTCTGGACGGTCTGGCCACCGGCGTGACCATTCCCGTCATGGTATTGTTCCTTGTGATTTCCATTGCCACAAAGCAGATGAATCTGGCGCTGTTTCCCGCCTCTTTGCTTGGGGGTCTTTGCGCATTTTTAACCTACAATTTCCATCCGGCCAAGACCTTCATGGGCGATACCGGTTCGCTGTTTTTAGGCGGCGCGGTATGCGGTATGGCCTTCGCCCTGGATGTCCCCCTGATTTTGATTTTTGCCGGACTGATTTATGTGATTGAAGCGCTGTCCGACATTATTCAGGTCACTTATTTTAAGCTGACCCACGGAAAGCGCGTTTTCAAAATGGCGCCGATTCACCACCATTTTGAAAAGTGCGGCTGGAGCGAGGAGAAAATTTTTATTATTTTTGTTGGCATCACCGTTGTGATGTGCGCGCTGGCGTGGTTTGGCGTCGCGCCGCGTTATCAATAAGAACCAAAAGGAGGGCGCGTTGTGTCAAAAATACCTTTGCAGCGCAAAACGGAAGGAAAACCGAATATGCCGGTGCGGGTAGATGACAAAGGAATGCTGGACGTGCCTTTTCTGGTGCTGATTCTTTTGCTGGTGAGCATTGGCCTACTGATGATGTTTTCCGCCAGCTATGCCAGAGCCTATTATAAAACCGGCGACTCCGTTTATTTCTTTGTCCGGCAGGCGGGCTTTGCAGCCTTCGGATTGGTGGCGATGTACTTTGCCAGCCGGATTGACTGCCATATCTGGCAAAGAATGGCGAAGCTTGTATACGCCGTTACCATTCTGCTTTTGATCGGCGTTCTTGTGATGGGCGAATCCAGCCACGGCGCAAAGCGCTGGATCAAGATTGCGGGACAGCAGTTCCAGCCTTCTGAAATTGCGAAATTTTCCATTGTCTGTATGTTTTCCGCCATGGTTGCCCAGTACAAAGAGAAAATGGCAGAGTTCCGCTACGGCGTGCTGGCTTTTGTGGGGATTCTACTGCCCATTTTGTTGCTGGTTGCTTTGGAAAAGCATCTGTCCGCCATTATGATTCTGGGTCTGGTGTCCGTTATCATGATGTTCACCGGCGGTACGAAAAAGCGTTGGCTGCTGCTGGGAATCGGCGCGGCGCTGGTGTTCCTGGTGATTTATATTACCGTCATGGGCTACGCCGGCGACCGTGTGACGGCCTGGCTGGATCCGGAAAAGGACGCGGGAGATACCGGCTACCAGATCGTGCAGTCCCAGTACGCCATAGGCTCCGGCGGACTGTTTGGATTGGGGTTTGGTAAAGGACGGCAGAAGTATTTGTATTTGCCGGAAGAGCACAACGACTATATTTTCGCCATTGTCTGCGAAGAGTTGGGCTTTGTAGGGGCGCTGGGCATCATCATTTTGTTCGCGCTGCTCATTATCCGGGGCTACTGGATTGCCCTCCACGCGCCCGACCGCTTTTCCACCATGCTTGCCATGGGTTTAACGACCCTTTTGGCGGTGCAGGTGATTTTAAACATCGGCGTCGTCAGCAATTTGCTGCCGTCAACCGGCGTGGCGCTGCCCTTTTTCTCTTACGGTGGCACAACGCTTTTGATGAATTTGGGCGAAATGGGTATTATTTTGAGTATTTCCAGATGGAGTTCCAGTGCAAAGACCCAGTAAGGAGGCAAAGGCATTGAAAGTAATTTTTACCTGCGGCGGCACCGGCGGCCATATTAATCCGGCGTTGGCGGTTGCCAGGCTGCTGCGAGAACGTAAGCCGGAATGCGAAATTCTTTTTGTAGGGGGAAAAAATGGTATGGAATGCCAGCTTGTCCCCAAAGCGGGGTTTCAGATCAGAACCCTGGAGCCTTCCAGCTTGCAGCGAAGCCTGACCCCCAAGGGTATTTGGCACAATGTGGTAGGAGTTTATAAGAATGTCCATGCTTTGCAGGAAGCGAAGCGGATTATTTTGGACTTTCAGCCTGACGTAATTGTGGGAACTGGCGGCTTTGCCAGCTTTCCTATGCTGCGGCAGGGTACTAAAATGAAAATTCCCACCTGCGTCCATGAAAGCAACGCCGTTCCGGGACTCACAACCCGGATGGTTGCGGACAAGGTGGATAAAATACTGGTTTCTTTCTCGGAAAGCAAGGCGCAGTATAAACGCCCGGAGCGGGTGGAGGTCGTAGGAATGCCAGTCAGTCAGGAGTTCCTCTATACCTCCAAGGAGGACGCAAGGCGTGCGCTGCATCTGGACGACCGTCCTCTGGTTGTTTCCGCTTGGGGAAGCCTTGGGGCGCGGGAAATGAATAAAATGATCGCCGGCTTTATGAAGCTGGAAACAAAAGACGACAGGTTTCAGCACGTCCACGCCACCGGATCTTTCGGCTGGAAGTGGATGCCGGACTATGTAAAAGAACAGGGCGTTGATTTAAGCAAGCATCCCAATGTGGATATGCGGGAGTATATTTATAATATGCCCACGCTGATGGCGGCGGCGGATCTTATCATCGGACGGGCGGGGGCTTCTACGCTCAATGAAATTGCCGTTTCCGGTACGCCCTGCATTATTGTGCCGTCGCCCAATGTGACGGACAATCATCAGGAGAAGAACGCCAGAGTGCTGGCGGATCGCGGGGCGGCGCAGATGATTTTAGAGCGGGACTGTAGCGCTGAAAGGCTTTTTCAGGAGGTCAACGCGCTGCTGGACAATCCGGCTCGCTGCCGGGCAATGCGTCGGACGCTGCTGGATATGGCGGTGGTAGACTCAGCCGAGCGCATTTACCGTGTGATTCTGGAGCTGGCGGCACACTAATTTTTCCTTCCGCATAGGATGGGCAAAACCATCCCCGGCATTGCCGGGCGGGAGGAGAGAAGCTTGTGGAGTACATAAGGCTTTGGGGCGGGCAGGCGCTGGCAGGGGAAGTTGCCATATCCGGGGCGAAAAACAGCGCGTTGCCCATTCTGGCGGCAACATTGCTTTGCAAAGGGGAGTGTCTGCTGCATAACTGTCCCCGTTTGACGGATATCAACTGGGCGATTGCGCTTTTGCAGCACCTTGGCTGCCGGGTATGCCGGGAAGGGCATGATATTTGGGTGGATTCCAAGGGGCTTTGCCGCTGCGATCTGCCCGAAACACTTATGAAGAAAATGCGCTCCAGCGTATTCTTTTTGGGACCTCTGCTGGCAAAAACCGGCGCTTGCGATTTATGCGAGCCAGGGGGGTGCTGCCTTGGGGCAAGACCCATTGATCTGCACCTTGGGGGTCTTGCGCAAATGGGCGCGGAGATTCGGCAGGAGGAGGATCGACTTTCCTGCCGGGGGGCAAAGCTCCATGGCGCGGCCATTGTATTGCCGTTTCCCAGTGTCGGCGCAACGGAAAATCTGATGATGGCGGCCTTAGGCGCGGATTCTCCTACAACCATATACAACGCGGCAAAGGAGCCGGAAATTGTAGATTTGGCGGACTTTTTGCAATCTGGCGGGGCAAAAATTCATGGCGCTGGGACGAAGCTTCTGCAAATTGAACCGGGATTGCCGAATGGCGCAGAATACCGCATTATGCCGGATCGCATGGAGGCGGCAACGTATCTTGCGGCGGCAGCGGCAGCGGGGGGGCGCATCGTTTTGCGCGATGCGCATAAAAAAGATATGCTTCCGGTATGCGATGTGCTGGAAAGTGCCGGTTGTCAAATCCAATCGGATTGTGATATAATAGAATTTACTGCAAAACCCCTACGCGGCTGCAAACTGGTGCGAACCGCCCCCTATCCGGGGTTTCCTACGGACGCCCAGGCGGTTATAATGGCGGCGCTTTTGCGGGCGGAAGGACTCACAGTTTTTGAGGAAACCGTTTTTGCCAGCCGCTTCCGCCACGTTCCGGCACTCAGGGCGCTGGGGGCGCAGATTGAAACCAGCGGCGCCATCGCGGTGGTCAGCGGTGTAAAAACCCTCTCAGGCACAGCGATGGCGGCGACAGATCTTCGAGGCGGCGCGGCTATGGCTGTGGCGGCGCTGGGCGCTCAAGGGTGCAGTGTTATTACAGAAATACAACATATACAAAGAGGCTATGAGGACTTTGCGCAAAAGCTTGCGGGTCTTGGCGCAAGGATACAGCATATCACGGAGGATAAACTATGGCGCAGGAAGAAAGAAGGCGGCAGCCGGCTGGCCGAAGAAGCGGCCGTCCCGTTGATCGCAGCAAAAAACGGCCAGTAGCGCCTGCCGCCGGCCGGCCGGCAAATAACCGGCCGGTCAAGGCTGCAACAGCAAGAAAGCGCGCGCCGGTCCGCCGGCAAGAGCAGAAGGTCGCTTGGTCGCAGCCGAAACCTTATGACCGCCGAAAGCTATTTTTGCGGCTTGGCGCCGGCGCGGCTATTGCAGTGGCATTTTTGCTGAGCTTTACCATCTTTTTCAAGGTGGGGACGGTCAATATTTCCGGCTGTGAAAAGTATACGCCGGAGCTTGTCGCCAAGGCGTCTGGCATCGAAATCGGCGATAATTTGCTGTCTTTTGGCAAAACCAGAGCGGCTGGTAAAATTATTGCGGAGCTTCCTTATGTAAAAGAAGTGCAAGTTGGTATAAAACTGCCGGATACGGTCAATATTGTCATTGTGGAAACGGCGGCCTCCTATGCCATTGAAGGATCCGACGGGAGCTGGTGGCTTATGGATGCTGCCGGCAAGCTGCTGGAAAAGCTGGAGGGAACCGTGCCCGTGGGCTATGCAAAAATAACCGGCGTATTGGCGGGGAATCCAACGGTGAACGGCCCGTTGCACCCAGCGGCGAAGGCGGAATCGGACGAGCAGCCGGACAGCGCGGTGCAGTCCAGTACCCCGGAAGAACGCGCGGGAGCGGCTTTGGAAATTTTGGCGGGGTTGGAGAAGAATAATCTCATGAGCGACGTTACGGAAGTTGACGTTTCCGCGCTTTACGACCTGCGGCTGCGCTGCGGCGAGCAGTATGAGGTGCGTTTGGGCGGCTCATCTGAGCTTGCGTACAAGCTATCCTATCTTTCCCAGGTTCTGTCGCAGTTGGAGGAGTATCAGGCAGGCACCATTGATCTGACGCTTGCGGAAGGTCGAACCGCCAGGTTTGTATCGAACTGAGGAAAATTTACAAAAAGTTTGACATTTTGGAAGAATTTCTATTGACCGCAAGGGGTTTTTCCAGTACAATAAAGTAAGTAAGTGTGCTATCAGCGCCTGCCGATTCAGGCAGGGGAGAAATATACATAGGAGGAGAGCAATGATGTCTGAGAATTTTTCCGAGAAGGTTGTTAATATTAAGGTCGTCGGTGTTGGCGGCGCTGGAAATAATGTTGTAAACCGTATGATTGAAAGCGATGTCACTGGCGTGGAGTTTGTTGTTGTCAATACGGATCGCCAGGATCTCAATAAGTCCAAGTGTTCCAATAAAATTCAAATTGGTGAAAAGCTCACCGGCGGCATGGGCGCTGGCTCCAAGCCTGAAATTGGTAAGAAATCTGCCGAGGAAAGCCGGGCGGCTATCGCGAAAGTTTTGGAAGGCACCGACATGGTGTTTATCACCGCCGGTATGGGCGGCGGTACCGGTACGGGCGCTGCGCCTATTGTGGCGGATTTGGCGCATGAGGCCGGCATCCTCACAGTGGGTGTTGTGACCAAGCCCTTTAAGTTTGAAGGCGCCAATCGGATGCGCCAGGCGGAATCTGGTATCGCCAATTTGGAGGAAAAGGTTGACGCGCTTATTATCATTCCCAACGATCGGCTGAAATACGTTACCGACCAGAAGATCACCTTTGCCAATGCTTTCGGTATTGCGGACGATGTGCTGAAGCAGGCCGTTACTTCCATTTCCGAGTTGGTAGGCTACTCTGACCGGGTGATCATCAATTTGGACTTTGCCGACGTTTCCGCTGTTATGAAAAACGCAGGTCATGCCCATATGGGTGTTGGTACCGCAACTGGTCGGGAAAAGGCGGAGCAGGCTGCGATGACGGCGGTTTCCAGTCCTTTGCTGGAGACTTCCATCAACGGCGCTACCGGCGTTCTCATCAACGTAACAGGTTCGCCCGAACTGACGCTGGAGGATGTGGAAACTGCGGCGAATATCGTCATGGAAGCAGCCAACGCGGAAGCCAATATCATTTTCGGCGCAACTTACTCCAAGGAATTTGAGGACGAGATGCAGGTAACTGTCATCGCCACTGGCTTTGAAGATCGCAAGGAAGAATCTAAGCCGCAGGCGCCTGCTTCCAAGGCCGCGCCTTATTCTGCTGCTGGTGAACGGGCGAAGACCAGTACAGTCAGCGACATCGACGATATCGACGAGATCTTTAAAATCTTTAATCGCTAATTCGTTTTTGTATCGCCCCCAGGAAATTTTTCGCAGGAATTCCTGGGGGCTATTCGACTGCCCAAAATTCTTAAAAACGTTTTCGAGGGTTTTCTTGCGAAAAATACTTAATTTGTAGTGTATTGATCAAAAACAGCTTTTTTGCATCTTTGTTATATTGTTTTAAAACTTTCATGATCAGTTACACATAAAAATTTGGAGGTTCTATAATGAATAACAGAAACAGAAAAACAGATCCTAACAGCAGCTTGTACCGCGCCATTCTGACCCTTCGCACCCCGGAAGAATGTTACCAGTTCTTTTCAGATTTGTGCACCGTGCCGGAAATGAATGCCATGGAGCAGCGTTTTGAGGTCGCGCAGCTTTTGGATCAGGGTTTGATCTACAATAAGATTTTGGAAGAAACCGGCGCCAGCAGCGCAACCATCAGCCGTGTGAACCGTTCCTTGAATTATGGCAACGATGGGTATCGTATGGTGATCGGGCGTATGGAAGAGGGCAAATGAGCGCCTATGGTTCCTTGGCAGTCTCCTATGACCGCCTGACCAATGATGTAAAATATGACGAAATGCTATCCTTCGCGTTGTCCGTTTTGGCTGCGGAGGATAGCGCGCCTGTTTCTGTGCTGGATCTTGCCTGTGGTACTGGTTCTATGTCCTATCGTTTAGCGAAGTTGGGCTATCAGGTCATCGGTGCAGATCTGTCGGAGGACATGCTGACGGTCGCTTATGATAAGTGCGCTGCGCTTTCCAACTGCCCACAGTTTATCTGCCAGAAAATGCAGCGGTTGCGTCTGCCGCAGCCGGTGGACTGGGTTTTGTGCTGTCTGGATTCCATCGACTATCTGCTGGATCCCAGGGATTGCCAGCAAACCTTCCGCAGGGTCTATCAGGCGCTTGCGCCAGGCGGGATTTTCCTTTTTGACGTCAACACCCCGGAAAAGCTCCGCGCTATGGACGGACAGGTGTTTTTGGACGAGGATGAGGACGTGTACTGTGTCTGGCGGGGCAGCTTCGATGAAGCAAAAAATATCTGCTATTATGGGATGGATCTGTTTCAGAAACAGGGAAGGCTATGGAAGCGCAGTTTTGAAGAACACGCCGAGTACGCTTATTCCGCCGAGCAGCTTACCTTGTTTCTTCAGGAAGCGGGTTTTTGCGAGATTGCCATTTTCGGGGATTGCCGTTTGGAGCCGCCCCAAGCAGGAGAACAGCGAATTTTTATCAAAGCGCGTAAGAGGTAAGATATGAAGGATTATATGGTTCGAGCCATGTCGAAAGACGGCTATGTGAAGGCTGTAGCCATTCGCTCTACGGAGCTTGTTCGCCGGGGGGCGCAGATTCAAAAGACTACGCCGACAGCCACAGCGGCCCTTGGACGGGCTTTGACGGCAGCTTCCATGATGGGCAATATGCAGAAAATTGAAAATGGCTCCGTGACCTTGCAGTTTAAGGGCGGCGGTCCTCTGGGAACGATTTTGTGCGTTTCCGACGCGATGGGCAACGTTCGTGGGTATGTGCAGAATCCCGCAATATCCTTATTGGAAAAGTATCAGGGTAAACTGGACGTCGGCGCGGCTGTGGGCACAAACGGTATGCTCACCGTCATTCGCGACCTGCAAATGAAAGAGCCGTACGTGGGAAGCGTGGAACTGGTTTCCGGTGAGATTGCCGATGACGTGACCGCTTACTTTGCACAGAGCGAGCAGACCCCTACTGCCTGCGCCTTGGGCGTGCTGGTAGATCGGGATCAAAGCGTAAAGGTTGCGGGCGGGTATTTATTTCAATTGCTGCCCGGCGCGCCGGATTCTGTTATTGATCAATTGGAGCAGGGAATCCAAAAGGCCGGCGCGGTGACGGTTATGCTGGACGCGGGTATGACCCCGGAGCAGATGCTGGAGGTTGCGGCAGGTGCGCTGGAATTGGAATTGCTGGAAAAGACGGAAGTGGCGTACAAATGCTATTGCAGCCGTGACCGCGTGACATCTACGCTGATTAGTCTTGGGCGGCAGGAGTTGGAGCAGATTGTGTCGGAAAAGGAGACCATCCACATTGAGTGCCAATTTTGCGACGAAGATTATTCTTTTACAGCGGATGAAATTGCGGAAATTTTGAAAAGTCTGTAATTGTTTTGGAAATTTGGAATTTTTGGAATATTTCTCTAAAGGCAGATATAAAAAGTTCTGAAAAATAGATGCAAAAAATTTCTAAAAAAATCCAAAAAAGGGCTTGACAAAACGGGGGTTCGTGTGTATAATAATATCCGTCGCTGAGATGTGAACAGCACAAACGAAGCGAATGGTAAGGGAGCATAGCTCAGCTGGGAGAGCACATGCCTTACAAGCATGGGGTCACAGGTTCGAGCCCTGTTGTTCCCACCATTTGACCCTGAATCCCCCCGAACTGCCTGGCGCGGTAGTTCAGTTGGTTAGAACGCCGGCCTGTCACGCCGGAGGTCGAGGGTTCAAGTCCCTTCCGCGTCGCCATTTTTTCTTCGCTCCTGCGAAGGAGCGGAGAAAAAATAAGTTTGCCTCTGTAGCTCAGTTGGTAGAGCAGAGGACTGAAAATCCTCGTGTCGTTGGTTCGATTCCGACCGGAGGCACCAAATATGCGGGTGTAGCTCATCCGGTAGAGCGCCACCTTGCCAAGGTGGAGGTAGCGAGTTCGAGCCTCGTCACCCGCTCCAAATAGATCAGGAACGCGCAAGTCGTTCCTGATTTCATATGGTACCGTGGCCAAGTGGTAAGGCAAAGGTCTGCAAAACCTTTATTCCCCAGTTCAAATCTGGGCGGTACCTCCAAAAATCGACAGGTCTTATTAGAGACTTGTCGATTTTTATATTTTTATGATTGCACACAAAAATAAATTGCGGAGAATCCGTGTTGATCAATACTTGGATGCGTTGGGACGCGAATGTGAGGACAAGACTCGATCGGCATTCAAAAAGTAAAATATTTTTTTAGCGCTCTGATTTTTTTTGAAAAACAAAGCGCCAATATTTTTCTTCGCATTCTTTCCATAACATAAACGAGAAAATAATAATCAGGCGCTTTTTTGTGGATCCCTTGACGATTTGTTCCGGCTCTCAAATGAAGCCTGTCGAGTTTTATTTTATCTTTACCTTATGAAGCTATTGCTTGCGTTCTTTTGACAATTTGGAGGGGAAAGCATTCTGGGAATGCCGCTCTACCCCTCCAGTTCGCCTGTAGCGAAGGAAATGCTGAGCGGCGGGAGAGAGGGGACGGTTGTACATAAAACGTCCGACAGGCGCGCCTGCGGGATGTTGCGCGGTTTTCTAATATGAAATTTGGGAAGAAAATGGAAAACGCTGGGTTTCTCAAAATAAGCACCCTAATTTTCTGATTTTTTCCTAAAAACAATTGACAAAACATAGATTATTCTGTATAATAAGCAAGTCTGCGAATGCAGATATATCCTTGCTGCTGGCGCGACCGGCAGCCTGAAGTCCAAAAGGAGGTGCAAAACATGGCTAAGATTTCCGCAAAGTACAAGGTGATGTACATCATCGACCCCGCAGTTGGTGAAGAAGGCATCGCTGCTCTCGTGGAGAAATTCAAGGCAATGGTGGAAGCGGAGGGTACTCTTACGAGCCTGGATGAGCTGGGCAAGCGTCGTCTTGCTTATCCCATCAACGATCTGCCCGAAGGCTATTATATTCGTATGACCTGCGAATGCAAGCCTGAGCTCCCTGCTGAGCTGGATCGCGTTCTGAAGATTACAGAAGGCGTGCTCCGTTCTCTCATCACGGTTGAGAACGAGTAAGGAGGCTCTCGGATGCTGAACCACATTGTTCTCATGGGTCGTCTTACCCGCGACCCGGAACTTCGCCGCACCGGCACAGGAATTGCCGTTGCGTCCTTTACGCTGGCGGTTGATCGGGATTTTGGTTCCCGCGACGGCGGCGAAAAGGAAACGGATTTCATCGACATCGTTGCTTGGCGAAACACAGCGGAGTTTGTCTCCAAGTATTTTGCCAAGGGTCGCATGGCGGTGGTTTCCGGTCGTCTCCAGATTCGCAACTGGAACGATAAGGATGGAAACAAGCGGCGTTCAGCCGAAGTTGTAGCGGATAACGTATACTTTGGCGATAGTAAGCGGGATGCCGATTCCGCTGGCAACTACGGCGGCAACAGCTATGCCTCCGGCGGTTATACCGGCGGCTATGGCAGCATGCAGCCTGCTGCTCCCGCGCCCAGCAATTTTGGCGGCTACAGCGCGCCCAGCGCTCCTGCTTCCGATTTTGCTATGCTGGAAGACGATGACGCCCAGCTTCCGTTCTAACTGAATTTTTCCAAACGAGACTTACGAAGGAGGATTATCATGGCTAACGATCGCATGCGGCCCCGGAAGCGTAAGAAGGTATGTAACTTCTGCGTGGACAAGATGACCGCCATCGACTACGAAGATACCGCCAAGCTGCGCCGTTATCTGTCCGAGCGCGGCAAGATTCTGCCCCGCCGTACAACCGGCACCTGCGCTGCCCATCAGCGCCAGTTGACTGTCGCCATCAAGCGCGCCCGTCAGATTGCTCTGCTGCCTTATGTAGCGGACTAAGTGGTATCACTTATATGTAAAGTAAGCGCCGCCCTTTATAAGGCGGCGCTTTCAGCATTTCAAGTAAGTCCTTACTCCTTGCGAGTCGGCGAAACCGACGTGGCAATTTACTTGGATAGCTATTATCTTTTCTCAAAATAGTAGGAAAGAATTTTTTTACATTGCCGCACCGAACTGCGGACAGGCTTGCAATGTTTTTTGTAATCTAAGCCCAGCGACCCTCTCTGGGGGATCGCTGGGCTTTTGGAGTTTGCTGGGTATTATGATGGCGCTTTATCTGAAAATTTGATTGGTATTCAAAATCAGGGTACTGTAAGCGAATAAAACGTCCTGATTTTGAAAATCAATATAATCTTTCAGCACACTGTCCGGGATATAACGCAGGTCTACCAAAATGATTTCACTGTAATGATCCAAAAGCAGCGGCGCAAGGCTGCTACCAAAGGAATCACGGAAAAATACAAGCCTGCGCTCGGTTTCTGCTTTGGGGTTGGTTATGATTTCCAACGCGGCGGGGCCGGAAAGATAAACAGAGTAGGGGTCTTGACTGGTGAGTTTTTCCATGTCATAAATGCTTCCCGTTTGATTCGTTTCCAGATTGTACACGCTGGCGGCGCGGGTAGCGTCGCTTTCCAGAATCGTCAGGGTTTCAGCAGGCAGGGGCAAAGCAGCCTGTCCATAATAAGCGCCATAAAAGGAGAATTGTTGCTTTTCAAAGGCGTCGGCGGGTGTAAAGTCCAGATACGCGCCCAGACGTGCAACGGCGTTTTCCAGCGATTCCTGCCGCCAGTGGGGATCCGTGACGTAGTAACTGTTTGCGTTCAGGCAGTCCAAGAGGGGAATATAGGTCAGGTCAGGAAGCTTGCTTGCAAGCATCGATTCCATTTTCCCATAGTCCAAAACAGGGAAGGAGCCGGCGAGATACTGATTTTTATCTGGAATTATACTGTAAAAAACCCGGCAATCGGTATGCTCCAAATATGCCTTCTGGATTTTTCTGATTTTTTCACAGACTGCGTTTACTGCGTCCTCGCTGAACGGATCGTCCAGCTTGCCAATGGAATTGCCGGAAAAATAGTACCCGTTGTTGTCCAGCCGACCGAAAAGATTATAGGCGGATAGCGCCTTCAAGGTGCGAAAATTGTCCCGCAGGGGGAATTGATCGGTGGCAGCTTCCTCGGCCTGCCGGGTAAAGCTGCCGGAGGATAAGGATTTCCAGGTAAGCTTTGGCCATTGGGTGAGATTCCGCCGCTCCGCAGAGGAAACCTTTGTCCGCCCCAAAAGCATCCAGACGCCCAGGGTCAGCAAAAGTGTGGCCAGCAGGAAAAGCGTGATTTGTTTTCTTCTCATGAGGCAGACCTCCTAAAAGCGGAAATACAAGAAAGGATTGAAAGAGCCGTCCACCAGATACGCCGTGCACAGTAATAGCATGACCGCCAAAAAGACGGACTCCAAATAGGGAATGACCTTACCCAGGGGCGTGAACCGGCACTTTTCCAGCAGATGCTTGGGAAGGCTCGTCGCGCCCAAAATGGCGAACAGCAGCAGGAAAATGTGATTGCGCAGGGCGTACAGGCTTTCCGTGTTGAAAAACGGCAAGCTGCCTGCGCCGAACATTCGGCCAACATCCGACGCAAAAACGCCAAGGGACTCCGCATTAAACAGGACAAAGCTGATTAGGATGGTGAAAATCACGTAAATATGACTGAAAAGTTTGCTTTTCTGCAAAAACTTTCCCCAAAACAGCTTTTCACCCATGAGAAGCAGGGCAAAATACAATCCCCAGAAAACGAAATTCCAGCCTGCGCCATGCCAGAGTCCGGTGAGACCCCAGACGAGAAGTAGATTGCGCAGCCACTTGAGCTGGGACACCCGGTTGCCGCCCAGGGGGATATACACGTAGTCCCGGAACCAGGAACCGAGGGTCATATGCCAGCGCCGCCAAAATTCCGTAATCGAGCGGGAAAGATAGGGATAATTGAAGTTTTCCGGGAAGTGGAAGCCCAAAATGCTACCAAGGCCAATGGCCATATCGCTGTAGCCGGAAAAATCAAAGTAGATTTGCAGCGTATAACTCACAGCGTACAGCCAAGCGTACAACACGGAGCTTTCTGGGCTGGCGCGGTAGCTTTGGCAAAGCGCGCCAAGCTGATTGGCTAGGAGAATTTTCTTTCCAAGACCAATCAGGAAACGGCAAGCGCCCTGATAGGAAGCGTCCAACGTGTGACGGCGTTTTTTCAGTTCCGGTGCGATGTCGCTGTACCGGACGATGGGGCCGGCAATGAGCTGTGGGAACATGGAAACATAGGCAGCGAAATCGATGGGGTTTTTCTGAGGCGCCGCGCCTCGGTATACGTCAATTAAATAACTGAGAATCTGGAAGGTATAAAAGCTGATGCCGATGGGCAGCGCCAGCTTGAGCAGCGGCAGATCCGTATGCCAAAGTTCGTTCCAGGAAAGCAGGAAAAAGTCTGCGTACTTGAAAAATGCCAGCGCAGCAATACAAAGCCCCAGAGAAACGCCGAGACTCAGCTTGCGAACCCAGGGCTTTTTTGCGTGGGACACAGAAAGTCCGCCGAGATAGCCCACCAAAATGGACGCAATCATTAAAATCAGGTATTTCGGCTCCCCCCAAGCGTAAAACAACAAACTAAACAGCAGTAAAACAGCATTTTTAATGCCTCTGGGCGTTGCCAGATAACATAGCAACGCCAGAGGCAAAAAAGCGTATAAAAAGATCAGGCTGGAAAAGAGCATATCAGTTCTTATAGTCCAAATCGCTGCCCACAACCGCAGCAAAAGCGTCCATCAGCTTTTCGGAAAGACCGGGGGCAAGCTCGGAGCCGACCATCACCAGCAGTACAACGTCGCCGTAAGCGCCTACATGCAGATCGTCTGCTTCTACGCAGATCCACTTGCGGGTGTCGATACCGCCGCGCATTTCTTCCGCCACAGCAGACGCGTCCGCCGCGTCTTTCACACGGACAGCCACCATGGAATAGGGCTGAGAACCGATGAAAGGTTCAGAATATACGGCCTCGGAAACCTTGCTGCCGTCGGTAAGACCCATAAAGTAGCTGAGCTGGTAGCTGTCCGCCAGATCAATCGCTATGGGGTCTGCAACGCCAAATTCCAAGGGCTGCTTTTCATAAATGGCGGTCACGAGTTCAGTGAGCGTGCCGGTATAAGCGGCGGACGCTTCTGTAGGAGCCTCTGTGGGTGCTTCCGTGGGCGCTTGTGTTGGAGCGTCGGTGGGAGTGGCGCGATTGCCGCCGCAGGCGGCCAGACTGAGAACCAAAATCAGGGAAAGTACCAGTGCAATTAACTTTTTCATAAGAAACCTCCGTTGTAACTTAGAACCTGTATTCATAATCGGATACTGGCGACAGGGTGAGAGATTTTCCTGCCCTGAAAGGCAAAAAATCGCAGGAATACTTTGTGTATTTCAAGATTTTTTAACACATCAGGGTGGAAAAAGATCCGCTCTGACGGCGTAGACGGTTGTGAATACAGGTTCTTAATTAGATGTAATACTTTTCAGCGCCTGCGCCAGTTGATCCGGGCAGGAGGTAGACTTCATGCCGCAGCGAATGCCATCAATTTTGGCGATGACCTCTTCTACGGGCATACCTTCTACCAACGCGCTGATACCTTTGAGATTGCCGTTGCAGCCGCCCACAAACTGCAAATTTTTTACCTTGCCGTCTTCCACATCGAAAAGGATCCGGCTGGAACAGGTACCTTTTGTTTTAAACTCGTACATGGTTTAGTATCTCCTTTTTTCAGTTTTTTTAATCCGTCAGGTCAAAAAACGCCGCGCTAAGAAAGGACGCCAGAATTTCGCCGTTTAAAAGAAGCTGCGCGCCTCTTGCACCGGCGGAAACCGCGATTTCCTCATAAAGCACAGCGGTCTCGTCCAGATAGGTGGGGTATTTCTTTTTCATACCAATGGGACTGCACCCGCCTCGAATATAGCCGGTAAGCCCCAAAAGCTCCTTGACAGGCACAAGCGCTACGCTTTTTTCCTTTGCGGCTTTAGCGGCTTTTTTCAAATCCAACGCACAGCAAACAGGAATGCAAAATACATACACTGCGCCGCTGGCGCCCTGGGCGACCAGTGTTTTGAAAACCTGTTCCGGGGGCATCCCTATACCACTGGCGGCGTGCAGACCGTTTAAGTCGTTTTCATCGAAATCGTAAGACGCTGGCCGATAAGACAGTTTCGCCTGTTCTAACAGACGCATGGCGTTGGTCTTTTCCAAAAGCAACCACCTCCGCGCAATTGAAAGAACCTTCGCCTATTATAAAGCAAAAAGCAAAGGGTTTCAAGTATAAAAATGAAAAAATTATGGAATACTAGGGTACATAAATGGAAAGGGGACGTATGATGGAGCGGGAAACAGAAAACGAAAAAAACAGTCAGGATAAGCTGGTGGAGCTTGGTTCCTCTCTTGCCAAAAGCAATAAGGGAACTGTCTATATTTTAACCATCGTCGGCCAGATAGAAGGCCATCAGGTGTTGTCTGAAAACACAAAAACGACAAAATATGAGCATGTGTTGCCACTTTTGGCGGGGATTGAGGAATCGGATGAGATTGACGGCGTTTTGCTGCTACTAAACACCGTAGGCGGCGATATCGAAGCGGGGCTTGCCATTGCGGAAATGGTGGCGGGAATGAAAAAACCCACGGTTTCTCTGGTATTGGGCGGCGGCCATTCCATCGGCGTGCCGCTGGCAGTTTGCGCCCGGCGGTCTTTCATCGCCCCCACAGCCAGTATGACCATTCATCCGGTGCGTATGACGGGTATGGTGATTGGCGCGCCCCAGACGTTCCGGTATTTCAGCCGCATTCAGGAGCAGATTGTGGATTTCGTCACGGCAAACTCCAAAATCAGCGCAAAGGATTTTGAAGACTATATGATGGCTACGGGAAAAATGGCCACGGACGTCGGCACAATCCTGTATGGCAAGGAAGCGGTGGAATGCGGCCTGATTGACAAATTGGGCGGACTCAGCGACGCCCTTGGCTATTTGCACAAGCTCATCGGAAACGAGAAAAAGCATACCCGTCCGGGGAAGAACGCGGAAATTTCCATTACCCAGTAAAGACTGCCGGCTTTGGCTGAACCAAAGCCGGCGGTTTTGTTTACTTGGTATATTTTTCAATCCAGTTGGTGATTTCCTCCAGACGGCGCAGGCGGTGCTTGGGCTTGCCGGAGCGGGAAAGCTCGTGATTTTCCCCTTTGAAATAGCAAAGCCTAGCGGGAACGCCGTGATCTTTCAGGGCGGTGAACATTTGCATACCCTCCGCCATGGGGCAGCGGTAGACCTCATCGGAGTGGATAAACAAGGTGGGGGTGACTACGTTTTTCGCGTAGCGCAGAGGAGAAAGCGCCCAGAGCTTTTCCGCGTCGTCAAAAGGATTGCCGTCGCACTGATCCGTAGCAAAGAAATAGCCGATGTCCGACACGCCATAGAAAGAGAGCCAGTTGGCAATGGAACGTTGGGAGGCGGCGCAGGCAAAGCGGTCGGTGTGTCCGATGATCCAGTTGGTCATAAAGCCGCCGTAGGAGCCGCCTGTGACAGCCACGCGCTTTTTATCAATCTGCGGATAGCGTTCCAATACAGCGTCGGTGAAGTCCATGAGATTTTGATAATCAATCTGGCCGTATTCTCCCCGGATATCCGCAAAAGTGTTGTCTCTGCCGTCGCTGCCTTTGGGATTGCAGAAGAAAACAAAATAGCCCCGGTTTGCCCAGACTTGCATTTCGTGGTAAAACACCGCGCCGTAGGCGGTCTTGGGACCGCCGTGGATGTCCAAAACGGCGGGATAGGTCTTTTCCGGGTCAAAGTCCTTGGGCAGCAATACCCAGCCGCCAATATCCAGGCCGCAACTTCTCACGCAGACGGGCTGATGCTCCGCCACATATTTTCCCGTCAGGGCTTCGTCGTTAAAATGGCTGAGGCGGGTAAGCTTGCCGGTTGCAAGGTCGCAGCGGTACAGCTCTTGCAGGCGGTTTTCAAACAGCCCCACCAGCAGAGCATAGTCGGCGTGCTCGCTGATGGCAAAGCTGTCCACGCTTCCGGTTTCGGCCAGTACCGGAATGGCCGCCCCTGCGGCAGTCAGCTTTTGGAGCTGTGCGTCGCCTTCTCTGGTGGCAATGAAAAACAGTTCCTTTCCCCGGGCCAGCATGGAAGAACCCCCGCCGTAGCGGCAATCGCTGCCTACGCTGCCGTACATATTCTGTTCTTCCGCGCGTAGCAGGGTAAGTTCCCCGGAGCCTGGGTTCAAAATGTATACGTAGGCGTTTTCATTGCCCCCGTGTCTGGCGCATTTGGAGCCGAGTACATAGATATTGGAATCAACCGCAGTCAGCCGGTGTACGCGCACCTCCATCGTCTTGGCAAGGCAGCGCACCTCGCCGGTTTTCCAGTTCCAGGCGTACAAGTCGTTTTCCATGGGAACTTTTGTGTCGTAGGTCGCGCCGGTAAAATAAACGGTATCTTCCAATACGGCAAGGCTTCCCAGATCGAACAGCGGTTCGGTGATCCGGCTGATTTCCATGGTCTCAGTATTTACAAAAAACAGAGCGGTGCGGCGTTTGTTGATAAAGCCGCCGCCGTTTATCCAGAAAGGAATCTCGTCGAGAACCTCGTAATCCGCGTTATCCGCGTAGGTTTTCGCCACTTGTTTCCGTTCTTCCTCCGTCATTTTGTAGTAGTCGGGGTAGGCCGTGTCCAAACTTCCAACCACAGCGTAATGGGTATCATCCAGGCGTTCCCAGCTTCCAGCGGAGAAGGGGAGGGTAAAGGCGTGCATGGCCTCGCCGCCGGTTACGTCCAGCCGGTAATAGCTGGTGAAACTGTCTTTGGCTTCGGCGCGCTTTTTCTCGGCCTTGGAGCGCACAGCGGGGAACAGGAGGTGCGTATTATCCTCCCAGAAAAAGCGGCCTTCCGCGCCCAGGTCGGTGAGCTGCCGGAGGGCGGCGCCGTCCCATAGCCACAGTCGGGATTCATAGCAGTTTTCCTCCTCGTTGCAGCAAGATACCACAAAAGCGGCGCGCTTCCCATCCGGGGAAAATTTGGGCTGGGATAGGAAACGGTACTGTAAAAAGTCGTTTAAAGCAAGCTGTTCCATTAAAATGCTCCTTTCAGTTCACTATTTTCAATATAGCATGAATTGAGCGGAAAGGCAAGAAAAATGACGTGCAAAAAGGACGCTTCCATTTTGGAAGCGTCCTTTTTGCGTTTGCCTTAAGACGGCAAAGCTTACTTGCAGTTTCTGGAGTTCTGGTTGTTCTGGTTCTGGCTCTGGTTCTGATTCTGCTGGCTCTGCTGGTTGGTCTTGTTCTGATTGTTCTGGTTCTTGTTCTGATTCTGCTGATTCTGGTTCTGGTTGCTGTATTCCATGAGAATACCTCCAAAATTTGAAAAATTTTACGGTTTTTTGCCGCAGAGGTAGTTTGCCCGGAAAACCCGATTTCATACGTTTAATTTTTGTCTTTCGGTTTAAAAATAAGGCTGCACAGGAAGCCTGCCACCACAGCGGCGGTGATACCGCCGGCAGCGGCTTTCAGTCCGCCGGTGAAAATCCCCAGAAACCCGTCCTGCTGCACGGCTTCCTTTACGCCTTTGGCCAGATTGTTGCCAAAACCGGTCAAAGGAACCGTCGCGCCAGCTCCGGCGAAATCCACAAGGGGCTGATAGACGCCGATTGCTCCCAAAATAATGCCGACGACCAGATAGGTTACTAAAATTCTGGCGGGGGTCAGTTTGGTTTTGTCGATTAATATTTGACCGATGAGGCAGATGAGACCGCCGATCAAAAACGCTTTCAAATAGTCCATTTTAATTCCCTCCGGTGATGGCTACCGCGTGGCAAACGCCCGGCACAGACTCGCCCTGCTGAGAAGAAACAGGAGAGAGCAGCGCGCCGGTGCCGCAAAACAACAGCCGCTTCAATTTTCCTGTGGCAATCTGATCCAGCAAATAACCGCACAAAACGACGGCGCTGCACCCACAGCCGGAGCCACCTGCGTGTACGTCTTGGGTAGTGGGGTCAAAAATCATGCAGCCGCAGTCTTGATATCGGTTGCCCATATGGATGCCCGCGTCCTGAAACATGGTTTCCGCCAGCTCCTTCCCAAGGCTTCCCAGATCCCCGGTCACAATGAGATCGTAATCCTCCGGGCTTCGCCCCAAATCGTCAAAGTGGGTGCGGATCGTCTCGAAAGCGGCGGGAGCCATGGCCGCGCCCATGTTATTGGCGTCCTTGATTCCCTTATCCACAACAATGCCCACAGTAGCGGCTTCAATTTTGGGGCCGGAACCGTTGGCTGTGACCAGGGCGGCGCCGGAGCCGGTTACGGTCCATTGCGCAGTTGGGGTACGCTGGCCGCCGTAGCCCAGAGGGAAGCGGTACTGCCGTTCCGAGGAGGCAAAGTGGGAGGAGGTCATGGCTACAGCTCTTTGGGCAAAGCCGCCGCCTACGGCCATAGAGGATACCAGAAGGCTTTCCGCCATGGTAGAGCACGCGCCGTACAGCCCCAAAGCGGGAAGGCCGGTATTGCGCAGGGAAAAGCTGGAGGAAATGCACTGGTTCAATAAATCGCCGGAGCATACCAAATCGATGCTTCTTGGCTGCAAGGCGGCCTTTTGCAGCAGTAGCTCCAGCGCCAGCTTTTGAAGCTGGGATTCTGCCTTCTCCCAGGTTTTCTGCCCAAAATAGGAATCGGTATCCGTGTGGTCAAAGCAGTGTCCCAATGGACCTTCCGCCTCTTTTTTACCGGCGACGCTGCTCCAGGCAGCAATGGTTGGAGGCTCCGGCAGCAGGAAGCTGCGCCGTCCTTTATGATGTGTATTCAGAAAAATCACCCTTTTCTTCAGTTTACCGGTATTAGTATGCGCGAACAAGGAGAATTTAGCATTTTCTTTTGCAAATAAAAAAACCGCCTCAATTTCCGTTTGCGGAAACTGAGGCGGAGAAAATATAAAGCATTTATCCGGCGATACGACGCGCCGTCACATAACGGCTTGCGTAATATTCGCTGTTCAAGCTGGCGATTGCCACGCCGCTGTTGCCGGAATGAATAAACTGATCATTGCCAACGTAAATGCCAACATGGGAAACAGGCGCGTCTACATTGTATGTACGCTCGAAGAACACCAGATCGCCGGGCTTCAATTCGCTGCGGCCAACGGTGTAACCGTTGCTGAGCTGGGCGGTTGCGGTACGGTTAATGGAGTAGCCGCAAGCGCGCATAACGTACTGGGTGAAACCGGAGCAGTCAAAGCCGCTGGGGGAAGAACCGCCCCACACATAGGGCACGCCGATGTACTGCTTTGCCTTGTTGGCAATGGCCTGACCAGCGGAAGTGCTGGAAGAACCGCTGTTAGAAGAGCCGCTGGAACTGCCGGAAGAACCGGAGCCGCTGGAAGAAGAACCGCGAATGGGGTCGCCCTCATGGAAATACTTGGGGGAGGTGGAAGAACCGGTGTTGTCATAGGGAATTTCAGAAAGCTCCGCCAAGTCGCTACGGATGTAACCGGTCTTGCCGTCGTAAATGACTTTGTACCAGCCGCAGTTAAAGCCGATGGTGTAAAGGGATGCGCCGGAACTGGCCTGGGCGACAATACTGCTGTTGGTATTGGGCTTGGAGCGAACGTTTGCCAGGTAGCAGTTTACCTTTACATTGCCCAGCTCAACATTTTCCCGTTCTTTTACGGTGAGGTAGCTGCCGTGCATATAGCCGGTGCGCAGATTGTAAACAACTTCATACCATTCGCCCGTCTTGCTAACGATGACTACATAGTCATTGCGATAGGCGGTCGCTTTAATGGTGGAAGAAGTGTTGGGTTCGGCGCGCAGCCGCAATGCGGAAGCTTTTACAATACCGATGCCGGTTTTGACGTCGTCGGAAGCGGCGCTGGAGCAAACAGCCAGAACGCCAACCAAAGCGGCGACGATTAAAAGAATGGATAAAATTCGAGTTGAGCGTTTCATACGTTACCCTCCGTCTTACGAGAAAATTATTTGCCTAAGGCACGTTCCAGCCACACGCAGCCAACATCCAAAGCTGTGTAGAAGCCGTCTTTTTCACTTTTCTTTACGATACGATCCTTGGCTCTTGCGGCGGGATCTGTAAGCTGCAATTGCACGGAAACCTTGCTGGCGATCTCCTGATCACCGACCTTTTTGGTCTCCAGGATTTGCAGCATGACGATGTGCGAATCCGCCATGGAACCATAGTAAACCAGATTGTCCTTCCGCATGAGGGGTCTGCCCTTATAGGTGAGGACTGCATTTTTATCAGACATTTGTAACCTCCTGATCAAAATGTAACCAAATTGTAACACATCGTTACGAGAATGTCAAGCCCTAATTGGAAAGTGGCGCAAGAATTTTGTAATAATTTGTAACGATTTGGCTCAAACGCTGGGAAAGTGGATGTTGGAGCGACTGTAAGACGGGGGGAAGAGTATGATCGGATAAAGCAAAATTACAACCTGAAAAGGGGCTTTTGCCAGGCAAAAGCCCCTTTTTGTGAGAGCGTCAGATTTATTTCTGATCGAACAGGTAGCACTGCACCAATTCCTGCAACAGCTCGTCTCTGTCCAGCTTGCAGATCATAGCGCGGGCATTGTTGTAATTGGTAATATAGGTGGGGTCTTCCGTGAGTAAATAACCGACCAATTGATTAATGGGATTGTAGCCTTTTTCCGAAAGCGCGTCGTAAACTGTTCGGAGAACCCGACGCATATTCTCGCTGTCGTCGCTGGGGATCGTGAATTTCAGGGTATTGTCATTCACAGGCGCGGCCTCCTTTTCTTATCTGTTTAGACCATAATATAACAAAACCGCGCTAAAGTAAAGGGGGGAAAGGGAATCTTCACGGAAATTTAATGGTTCCAAGGTATTTCAGCGCAAAACTGCCTGCAATTGGCGCTCCAAAGCGGCCAGTACGCTGGATACCACTTTCTCAGAATCGGCGTCCGTGAGGGTGCGATCCTCCGCCCGCAATTCCAGGGAAAACGCCAAACTCTTTTTGCCTTCCGGCACGCCCTTACCGCGATAGACGTCGAACAGACGGATGTTTTGCAGCAGCTTGCCGGCAGCGGCAGTCATGCAGCTTTCCGCCTCAGCCACGGTGACGTTTTCCTCGCACACAATGGCAAGATCCCGGAAAACAGAGGGGAATTTGGGCAGCGGGGTGTAGGTGGGTTCCGGCTGGCGCAGGTCAAACAGCTTGGTAAAGTTTACCTCGGCGCAGTAAACCTCCGCGTCAATGCCGTAGTTTTGGGCAACCAGGGGGTGAAGCTGGCCGATATAGCCAAGTTCTTCTTTGCCAACGGTAATTTTTGCGCAGCGGCCGGGATGGAAGGTGGGATTGGTTTTATCCGCAGTATAGGCGGCGGGCTTGACCCGCAGTCCCTGAAAAATCGCTTCCAGCTCGCCTTTCAGGGTAAAGAAGGTTTCTCCCGCGCCGTAAGCCCCCAGAACCAGCATTTTGGGTTCTTCCGGCAGGGTCTGGCCTTCCACGGGCAGATAAATTTTTGCCAGTTCATAGAGCTTTGCGGACTTATTGTGATAAGCGTAGTTCCGGCTGAGAATATCCAGCATGGAGGGCAGGGCGATGGTGCGCATCACGGAGGTATCCTCGCCCAAGGGATTTTGAATTTTCAAGGTATTGCGCAGGGGGCTTTCGGCAGGCAGACGAATCTGATCGAAAATCGCGGGGGACACAAAGGAATAGGTGATGATTTCGCTGTATCCCAAAGCCCGGCAGAGAGAACCCGCCTGATTTTCCAGGGTCATCATGGGAGAGTAGCCGCCCTGGGTGGCGGCGCCCCGGAAAGCGGTGGTGGGAATTTCGTTGTAGCCGTACAGGCGGCCTACTTCCTCGGCAATGTCCGCCATGAGATTCAGGTCGGGTCGCCAGGAGGGCGCCTGAATGGTACGTCCTTCCACGGGGATTTCCAGCCGACGCAGATAATCTACCATGTCCGCCTCGGAAATATCCGTGCCCAAAAGGGCGTTGATCCGCTCCGGCTCCAGTTCCAGAGTCTTGGGTTCGGGGACGTAATTGATAATATCAATGGTTCCGTCCAGTACGTCGCCGGCATTCAGCAGCTCTACCAGTTCGCAGGCGCGCTGCACAGCGGGAACTGTAAGCATGGGGTCGAGGTTTTTTTCAAACTTGCCGGAAGCCTCTGTCCGCATCCCCAGCGCCAGGGCGGTCTGGCGAATGGAGGTGCCGTTGAAGTTGGCGGACTCAAAGACAACGCAGGTGGTGTCGTCAACAATTTCGGAGTTTTCGCCGCCCATGATACCCGCAAGGCCGATGGGACGTTCGTTATCCGCAATCACCAGCATACCGGGAGTCAGATTCCGAACGGTACCGTCCAGGGTGGTGATGGTTTCTCCCTCCGCGCTTTCCCGCACCACAATTTTGCCGGAGGTCACATAGCGGTAGTCGAAAGCGTGCATGGGCTGGCCGTATTCCAGCATGACATAGTTGGTGATGTCTACAATATTATTGATGGGACGCACGCCGTTGGCGCGGAGACGCTGGCGCAGCCACTTGGGGGAGGGGGCAATTTTTACATTGGCTACCATCCGGGCGGTGTACCGGTTGCAGAGGTTTTCGGCGGGTACTTCCACATCCAGTTTTTCAAAAATGGAACCGGCGTCGCTGCCCTGCACCGCAGGCTCGTGGTGGCGCATAGGCTTATTGAATGCGGCGGCGGCTTCCCGTGCCAGACCGATAATGGAGTAGCAGTCGGGGCGGTTGTTGGTGATTTCAAAATCCACAACGGTATCGTCGTTGCCGATTACGGTGTTGATGTCGTCGCCGGGCTTGCAGTCCTCCTGCAAAATCCAGATGCCATCTTCAATGGCGTAGGGAAAGTCACCCAGAGTCAGCCCTAGTTCCTTCAAAGAGCAGAGCATACCGTTGGACTTTTCCCCCCGGAGCTTGCCCTTGGTGATGTGAACGCCGCCGGGCAGCCAGGAATTGTGCAAGGCGGCGGGCACCAGGTCGCCTTCGTGGACGTTCTGCGCGCCGGTGACAATCTGCACCGGTTCTTCCTTGCCCACGTCCACCTGACAAATCCACATATGGTCGGAATTTTCATGACGCTTCATGGAAACAACCTTGCCAACCACGACATTTTTCATTTCCGCGTCCATGCGCTCCCAGGTTTCCACCTTTTGACCGGCCACGGTGAGGGTATCTACAAATTCTTTATCGGAAATTTGGGAAAGATCCACAAATTCCTCGTTGATCCATTTTCTGTTCAGTTTCATTTCTATGCCGCCTCCTTAGAACTGCTGCAAAAAGCGAACGTCATTGTCGAAAATCAGCCGCAGATCGTTGATGCGCAGCCGACCCATGGCCATACGCTCCACGCCGATGCCAAAGGCAAAGCCGGAGTATTTGGCGGAGTCAATGCCGCAGCCTTCCAGCACGTCGGGATGCACCATGCCCGCGCCCAGCAGTTCGATCCAGCCTTCGCCGTGGCAGGTGGAGCACACCTGACCGCCGACGTCGCCGGTACCGCGGCACTTGAAGCACTGCATATCCACCTCGCAGCTAGGCTCGGTGAAGGGGAAGTGGTGGGGACGGAAGCGCACCACCGCGTCCTCGCCGTACAGCCGCTTCACAAGGGTTTCCAGCGCGCCTTTCAGATCGCCCATGGTGATGCCCTCGTCTACCACAAGACCTTCAATCTGGTGGAACATGGGAGAATGGGTCGCGTCGGCCTCGTCCTTGCGGTATACCCGGCCGGGGGCGACAATGCGGATAGGGGGCTGCATTTTTTCCATGACGCGAATCTGCATGGGGCTTGTCTGGGTGCGCAGCAGCACTTTGTCGTCATCGTCAAAATAGAAGGTATCGCTGCGATCTCTGGAAGGATGGCCTTCTTCAATGTTCAGCCGGGTGAAGTTGTAGTCGGCCAGTTCGATTTCCGGGCCGTCTACCACGGTGTAGCCCATGCCGATGAAAATTTCCTTGGCTTCCTGCAAGACCTGATTCATGGGATGCTGCTTGCCAAGGGAAACCGGCTCGCCGGGAATGGTCACGTCGATGGCTTCCGCCGCCAGCTTTGCTTCCAGGGCGGCGGCGTGAATGGCGGACTTGCGCTCCTCCAGCCGGGCTTCAATGGCGGCGCGGACAGAGTTTGCAAGCTGGCCCATCACAGGGCGCTCCTCGGCGGAGAGCTTGCCCATCTGCTTTAAAACGGCGGTGAGTTCGCCTTTTTTGCCCAGGAGCTTCACTCGTAGCTCCTCCAGGGCATTGGGGGAGGAAGCGTCGTCCAGCGCTTGCAGGGCGCGCTTCTTGATTTCTTCCAATTGCTGTTTCATGCTGTGTTCTCCTTTTTCTGGTAATGGGGGAGCAAACGACAAAAAGCCTTTCCTCCCCAAAATTGGGGACGAAAGGCCAACCTTCCGCGGTACCACCCGCAATTCGCCAAAAGGCGCGCTTATGAAAAACTTCCATTTTTCGCAACTGATAACGAAGTCACCCGGCGCGCCCTACTGCTTTTTCAGGCGGCGGCTCCTGGGAGAAAGCCCGGCAATGCACGCAAGCGGTTTCCACCTTCCCGCTCTCTCTGTAAGCGCAAGCCATTGCAAGACAGCCCATTCTCAGCCATTTTGAATATTGCAGTTATCATAACACGATCATCTGAAAGTTGCAAGTATTTTTTGTGGGAAGAGGAATTTTTCTGCTGCGCAGTCCATACAATACCGATTTTTCCCTTGGGGCGGCATTTTCACTCCCATATTTCCCCTGAAATGAAAAATCTTTTAAGAAGGCTGCGAAATTTTCAGGCAGAATTCGTTATACTTAATGAACCGCGCGAAGCAAAAATACACGGCGGCAGGCCGCTTTTTGGTCTGCCCAAAGAAAAAGAAAGGTAGGTATCATTATGTTTGATTTTCTCGCGGAAAACATTGCGATTATCCTAGGCGCGGCAGCGGCCATTTTGCTTGCGGCCATACTGCTCATGGGGTACTTAAAAGCGCCTCCCGACACCGCCTACATCATCTCCGGTCTTGGCAAGAAGCGTATTCTCATCGGCCGCGCCGGTTGGCGGGTTCCTTTTTTTGAGCGGGTGGATAAGCTTTCTCTGCGGGTTATGCAGGTGGACGTCAAAACCTCGGAAGCCGTTCCCACCAACGAATTTATCAACGTTACGGTAGACGGCGTAGCCAACATTAAAATTTCCTCCGACCCGGAGCTGCTCACCAGAGCTTCTGAAGCCCTTCTGGGGATGCGCCAGCCGGAGATGATCAGCCTTGTCACCCAGGTTCTGGAAGGCAATATGCGTGAAATCGTCGGCTCCGTGGGGCTGAAGGAAATGGTGCAGGATCGCCAGGGCGTCGCCAAAAAGATCACGGAAAACGTGGTGCCGGATATGCAAAAACTGGGCATTGAAGTGGTGAATTTCAACATTCAGAACTTCAAAGACAGCGCAGGCACCATTGAAAACATGGGTATCGACAACGTGGAGCAGATCCGCAAAAACGCCCAGATTGCCAAGGCCAACGCCCAGCGCGATATTGCCATCGCTGCCGCTAACGCCGATCAGGAGTCCAACGCCGTGAAGGTGCAGGCCAACAAAATGATTGCCGCGCAGAATGCGGAGCTGGCGGTGCAGCAGGCGGAAATGAAGGTTCGTTCCGATACCAAGCGAGCGGAAGCGGACGCGGCCTACTCCATCCAGCAGGAAAATCAGCGGAAAACCATTGAAATCACCAAAGCCGACGCGGACATCGCCCGCCGGGAAAAGGAAGCGGAACTGGCGGAAAAGGAAATTGCCCTGAAAGAGCGTCAGTTGGATGCGGAAATCCGCAAGCAGGCGGACGCCATGAAGTACAAGGCGGAAAAAGAGGCGGAAGCCGACCTGATTCGCCGGCAGAAGGAAGCGGAGGCTCGGAAGTTTGAAGCCTTGCAGCAGGCGGAAGCAAGAAAGGCCGAGGCGGAGGCTCTGCGGTACGCCATGGAGCAGGAGGCCGAAGGTATCCGCGCCAAGGGCGAAGCGGAAGCGGAGGCCATTGAGAAAAAAGCGGAAGCCCAGCGGAAAATGGGCGAAGCCTCCGTTGTGGAAATGTATCTGAACGCGCTGCCCGAAGTGGTGAAAAACGCAGCCTTGCCTCTGGCGCAGACGGAACGCATTGTCATGTACGGCGATGGCAACTCCACGAAGCTTGTGAAGGACGTCATGTCCAGCGCCAATCAGATTGTAGACGGTATGAAGGAATCCACCGGCATCGATTTGCAGGCGCTGATCGCGGGTATTGCAGGCGGGAAGCTTGCCGCCGGAAAAGAAGAAAGCTAAAAACACCGCCCCATTCCGCAAAATGCGGAATGGGGCGAGGTTATGGAAATAGTTGTGCGATATTGACGACCGATTTTCCTTTTTTCTGGCATATCCATTTTAACAATTATTCTTAATCCTACTCTTATAGACAACAATATTATCTGTTGGATTCTGTATTCAGACTGCTCAAAAGTTTATACTATTTGTATGAATACTACTCTATGTGAAGCGGTTGTGACAGTATGACAAACAGTAAATCCATCGGTAAGAACATTCGGAAATGCAGATCCATGCTGCACATTACCCAAGAAAAACTTGCTGAGGCGGTAGGCTTAAGCGTCAGTTATATGGGCGCCATTGAGCGAGGCGAAAAGCTGCCAAAATTAGAAACCTTTATCCGCATCGCCAATATCTTGCAAGTTTCCGCCGACGCGCTGCTGTCTGATGTGCTGGCAGTCAGTCATCAACTCACCGCTTCCAACTTATCGACGCAATTATCTGCATTGCCTGCCTCTGAACAGCGTCGCATTCTTCACGTGGTTGAAACCATGATTTCAGACTATAATACGTAAAATCTGCGGACGCTGCGCCGCAGATTTTCTTTTTTAATATTCTCTAATAGAGTATATTCTATTCTGTTAGAAAAGTAAAGGCTTTTTCTTTTGCATAAGCGGATATAAACTACAAAATCAACCCCCTGGGGGGCTTCCTCCTTCATAAAACTTTCGTTATAATAGGAACCAATGTGAAAATGCACGAAAAATGGAGAAATGGAATGGCTGAAGCAATTTTGGATTATGCCGGCGGTGAAATCCGGGCGCGTCTTGAAAAATCCCATAAAACGCTGGTGCAAAACGTTTCCTTTACCATTTGCGCCGGGGAAAGTCTGGCGCTCATTGGGGAAACCGGCTCCGGCAAAACTATGATAGCGCTGTCCATACTTGGCGTGCTGCCGGAAAACGTAGGGCAAAGGGGTGGGCGCGTTGCTTTTTGCGGCAGAGAATTGCGCCCTGGCCGGACGCTTCGCAGGCTCCTTGGGGTTGAAATTGTGTATATTCCCCAAAACGGCGGGGAAGCCCTGAATCCCTCCAAAAAAGTGAAGCACCATCTTTACGACAGCTTGAAAAAAATGCGGGTACCCGGCGCGGCGCTACACCGGACAGCTTGCGAAAAGCTGTCCGCCGCTGGTTTTATGGAGACGGAGGAAATCATGGAGCTGTATCCATTTCAGCTTTCCGGGGGGATGGCGCAGCGAGTGACCATCGCCCTGGCCGCCTGCTCCAGGGCAAAGCTTATCCTTGCGGACGAACCCACCAACGGACTGGACATGGAGGCAAAAGCGGCTTTTATGGCGCAGCTAAACGGACTTTTTCCCCAGGCGGCTAAGCTGGTGATTACCCACGATATTTCTGTCGCGGCGCTGTGCGATCAGGCGCTTGTGCTTTGCGGGGGTAAAATGCTGGAAACTGGGCGTGCGGCGGCGCTGTTAAAAACCCCCCGGCATCCGTATACCAGAGCGCTTTTGGACGCGCTGGTGGAAAATGGAATGCAGGAGACGAAGCTTTTGCGGCAGGAAACAGGCTTTTGTCCGTTTTACAAACGGTGCCCCAAGGCGGACGAGCAATGCCGAAGACAGATGCGGCGGCAATGCGATGGCCAGGTGGAATGGTGGTGCAATTATGATTTATCTTGAAAATTTGAAAAAGTCCTTTGGAGAAAAGCGGATTTTTGAGAATTTGACCATGACGATTCCTCAAGGGGAAATTGTGGGAATTTACGGAAAAAGCGGCGTTGGTAAATCTACGCTGGCAAAGGTACTCTGTGGCGTGCAGAAGCCCGACGGCGGCGCAGTTTATCTGGAGGACAAGCTGCTGTGTTCGGCAAAAACGCCCTATGACCGAAAGCTTGGGGTGCAGATTCAAATGGTCTACCAGCAGCCCTATGCCACCCTCGACCCCCGGCAAAAGCTGTACGACGGCTTTTTGGAGCTTATTCACTACCACCATTTTGCGAAAAGTAAGGCGGAGGCTTTGAGGCTGACCCACGATCTTTTAGAAGAAGTGGGACTGGAGCGGGATATTTTGTTTCACCTGCCCCATCAGATTTCCGGGGGAGAAGCCCAGAGAATCGCCATCGCAAGGTGCTTGCTGTTCCAGCCAAAGCTGCTTATTTTGGACGAAGCGACTTCCATGCTGGACGTCATGACCCAGGCCAACGTTTTGGCGTTGGTACGCCGGGTGATGAAAAAAAGGGGCGGCTCTGTGATGCTCATCAGTCATGACGAAGGGTTAGTTCCCTATTTTTGTAATAGCGTTTATCATTTCGAGAATTTTCAATTGAAGGAGCACGAAAATCCATGAAAAAAGTACTTGCGCTGCTGCTGGCGGCGATACTAACCCTTTCTTTTTCCGCCTGCGGCGGCGCCACGAATCCGACGACGCCTTCTACCGAAGCGCCAACGGAGTCGGGCTATTCTATTTCTCAAATTACCATCGGCACGACCTCTGCGATTGAGACCGCAACCCGTGAGGAGTACGCTTTCGATATGCTGTCCAGCGGCGTTTCCCAGCCGCCTTTGGTGTATCAGGATTTAAGCGGCGAATATCACCCCTTGCTGGCTTCCTTTGAAACAGCCGACGCTACGACTTGGGTCTATACCGTTACAGAGGGCATGACCTGGTCGGACGGAGCACCTGTAACAGCGGAGGACATTTTGTTTACGCTGGAGCGCGAACAGGCCAACGGCGGCGCGGTTTTTGAAGCCCAAACGGACAGCGAAGGTAAGACCACCGAGGCAAAATATACAGGCTATACCCTGTCTGACGATAAAAGAAGCATCTCTTTGACGCTGGCTTCTCCCAATGTCCGAGAATTGAGCAATATGACCACCTTCCGGGTGATGCCCAAGCATATTTATGAGGGGAAGGAGACTGTGACGGCGGCGGAAGCCAGAATCAGCTGCGGACCTTATGTGCTGGAAAGCTTTCAAAAGGAAGCGGGTACTTTGACTTTTACTGTGAATCCATATTATCCGCAAAAGCCCAATGTGGAGAAAATTGTCTATCAGCTTTTTGGCAACGGGGATACCATGTATCTGGCGCTGCAAAGCGGCGATTTAGATATGGTATGGAATTATTCCGCCGGCGTGGCCGGAACCTATCAGGAAATTCTGGCGAACGACGATCAGATTGCCCTTGTCAATGTGGCGGCGGCCAACGCTCCCGCTGTGCTGGCCTTCAACAACGCAAAGGGATTGTTTGCCGATGAAAATTTGCGCAAGGCGGTTTCTTACGCTTTGGACTACAGCGCGTTCCAGACCTATTTTGGCAGCGCCTATGCGGAAATTCCCAACCGGGGCTTCGTCCCCGCCACGATAGTGGGCTATCAAGAAACGGAAAAGCTGGAAACCAATCTGGAAACTGCGGCAAGCTTCATGGAAGCCGCCGGTTACACAGGCAAAAATGAAGATGGCTTCTATGTGAATGCCGATGGAGACATTGCAAGTTTCACGCTGACGGTAAACGCTGGGAAGGAAACCCAGGTGGGCTATGGAGAGCTGATCAAAACCCAGTTGGAAAACTTCGGAATCCAGGTTGTTTTGGATACCTTGGACGGCGATTCCTATAACGCCAAGACCAGCAATAAGTTCTCTGAGAACAATATCACCATGGAAGCCGCTATTTACGGCTATACCGCCGCAGGTATGGGCATGGGCGGCGGCCTCGCCTCCATCTATGTGGATGGAACCCATCCGGTGCAAGGAGGCTGTCAGGTCTATGACAAACAATTTGGGGAAATTCTTGTGGAGCTTGGCGGCGCGACAACGCTGGATGCGTACTACGAAAGCGCGGGAAAGCTGCAAAATTACTACGCCGAGCACCTGCCGTTTCTTGCGCTGTACTGGGACAATATGATGTTTGCTTACGCTGCAAAGCTGAACAATCTCACTGTGGATGCGGTATTTGGCTTAAACAATGTAAATAACTGGTTTACGATTACAGAAAAATAAGAAAAAGGAGGCGCAGCAGTGAAAAAATACGGAAAAAATATTTTGCTTGCACTGGTGTGCTTCCTTTTTATTGTAGCGTTGAACTTTTTCCTCCCCCGGCTTTTGCCAGGGGATCCCGTCGCCTATCTCACGGGCTTTGACGAGGAGAACATGAGCGCGGCGCAGATGGAAAGCTACCGGCAAGCCTTGCATCTGGACAAGCCTGTGGTTGTGCAGTTTGGATACTACCTTCGCTCGCTGGCGGACGGCACCTTAGGCTTTTCTTTCCAGAAAAACGCTGCGGTTTCCAGCCTCATCGGCCAGCGGCTGGGGTATACCCTGCAAATTACCTTACCGGCGGTGGCGCTAAGTACCCTTTTGGGTCTAATCTGGGGGCTTCACTGCGGATTTTGCAAAAACACCTTGACGGACAGGCTGTCCACTTCATTTTTAATTCTTTTGAATACTGTCCCCATTTTTTTAATTGGGCTGGCGCTGATGCTTGTTTTCTGCTTTCAAAACCGGCTGCTTCCTTACGCCGGTCTGAATACTGCCGGCGTTCTTCCCAATACCCCTGCGTTTTACTGGGATAGACTGCGTCACCTGATTTTGCCAATTCTAACGTTGACGCTTGCCACCGCGCCCTCCCGTTTTTTGCTCATGCGGAACACAGCGGCAAAAATATCCGCTGAAAAATACGTGCTGTACGCAAGGCAGCGAGGCTTGTCCAACCATAAGATCAAATTTGGCTATGTGCTGAAAAACATTGCGCAGCCCTTTTTAGCCATGGTGGGCATGAGCGTCAGTACCTGCGTGGGCGGGTCTTTGATTATTGAAAACCTTTTTTCTGTAAACGGCATGGGAAAGCTTTTGACCGACGCGGTGTATACGCTGGATTATCCCTTAATGCAGGGAATTTTATTTGTGACTGCCGGCATTATGGCAATTTCCATGATTGGCACGGATCTTTTGTGCATTTTGATTGATCCGAAAGTGAGATTGGGGGAAGCGCTGTGATCAAACGATTGTTTTCCCTGTTTTTTGGGCTGTTTCTACTGCTTTTGTTTTTGACAGCGGCAATTTTTCCGGGCTTGTTTACAGCCTACGGACAAAAGGAAATGTTTGCGCCTTGGCTTACGCCGGAGGCGGAGCATCTTTTGGGAACCAACGCTTTGGGCTACGATATTTTCACGGAGTTGGTTTACGGCGCGAAGGAAACCCTTTTCGTCGGCGTTTGCAGCAGTGTGCTTACCTTGTTTCTGGGCGCGGCGATTGGTACGCTATCTGGAGCCAAAGGATTTGTGGGCGGCGTTTTCAATGGACTTATCCACATTTTTGCGCTGCTTCCAAAGCTCGTTACCCTGATTGTGTTGGCGGCTTTTGTTGGCAGCTCCAGTTGGAACCTGATTCTCCTCATTGCCGCCTTTGGCTGGGTGGGAACGGCCAGAGCGGTGCGGGCGCGGGTGGTGCATCTCAAAGTCCAGCCCTTTGTGGAAAACTGCGTCATTCAGGGCTACAGTCCCTGGCACATTGCGGTGCGGCACATTGTCCCCAATCTTTCCGACGTGCTGCTATCCCGGTTTTTGCTGGGGGTCAATAGCTGCATCATGATGGAATCCACGTTGAGCTTTTTGGGCTTTGGAGACCTGTATCACCCCACCTGGGGGACGATGATGAACTTTGCCTATAAGCGCGGGGCGTTTTTACGGCAGGCGTACCACTATCTGCTTTCGCCAGGAGTATGTATCATGCTCCTTTCCATGGCGTTTTTCTTTATGAGCCTGTACTTTGAGCGTAGGCGAACCACGATTCAAGAGCCTTAGGAGGAATTTTTATATGGGAGACCTTTGGGAAAAATGCGTTGCCTTTCACGGACACGCCTGCGGCGGGCTGGCCGTGGGGTTTCAGGCAAGCTTGTACGCGCAGGAGCTTTTGGACTGCGCCCGGGCGGCGGATGAGGAAATCGTCTGCGTTTCAGAAAACGACGCCTGCGGGGTGGACGCCATTCAGGTAGTTTTAGGCTGCACCGTGGGAAAGGGAAACCTGATTTTCCAAATGCAGGGGAAAAACGCTTTTTGCTTTTACCGCCGGGATACGGGAAAGTCCATCCGGCTCGTGCTTCGCGGAACCCCGGAAAAAACCAGAGAAGAACGTCTCGCATGGCTGATGCACGGCGACTATCATGAAATGTTTGATGTGAAAGAAGCGGCTTTGCCCGTACCGGAGAAAGCGCGGATTTTCAAAACCTATACCTGCGCGCTGTGTAAAGAGCGGGTGGCGGAAAGTCATGCTCGTTTGCAAAACGGCGAAATTGTCTGCGGCGCGTGCTTTTCGGCATATACAAGGGGATTGTAATGGAAAAACCTTTTGATGAGATCCATGCCAGCCTGAAAAGCCAACTTTGCGGTTACCCAGTGGAGGTGGAGGATGCTCCGGCGGTGGCGAGCGCGCGCAGCAGGAAAGATTATGAAGGATTTTTAACCCTTGGCAAGGCGCTTTCCCGACAGCTTCGGTACCGAGAAGCCATTGCGGCCTACACCGCCGCCCTGGCGCTTCGACCTAAAGATTTGCCGGCGTTGCGGCTGCGGGCCGGACGATACCTCACTACCTTGCAGTGGGACTTAGCCATGGAGGATTTTGAACGCTGTATCACGCTTGGGGGCGACCCATTGGACTGCCAGTATCGCATAGGGTTGGCTTCTTATTACGCCGGACAGTTTCATGCGGCCATGGAATGGTTTGAAAGTTGTATGCCCCTTTGCGACGATGAAATGGGCGTTGCGATTATTTACTGGCACGCCCTCAGCGCTTACCGGTCCGGCAAGGAACCCACGCTTTTAAAAGGGTATCGACCCGGTATGAACGTAGGACATCACACTGCCTATGAGAAAGCGGCGCGGGTATTTGCTGGGGAAAGTACGGCTGAGTCCCTGCTTGCCCAATGCGACAAAGAACCGGAAGATCTGGAAGCGGTGATTGCCATGTACGGCGTGTACCGCTATTTGGGTGGGCAGGAGGAAAGCTTGCTGCAACAGATTTTAAAGCGGGACGGCTTTTGGCCGTGTTTTTCCTATCTTGCCGCGTGGAACGACCATCAAAATCAAAAAGAACTGAATTTTTTACCAGCTTTATGATAGGATGCATCCGGTATGACCTTGTTCGTCGGCAAGGGATTGTCGGATGCATTTTTGCTCGTTGACGAATGGCGTCAAAAATTGTAGAATAAAGACGGGAAGTTTTTAAAAGTTTTTTTGAGAGACTGCGAAAAATGCCGCCGGAAGAGGTTGTTCTTTATGAATGCTCTATCCTGCGCGGTTTTGGAAGCGAGGAAGAACGTATGGACAATCGGTTTGCTATTTCCGATGAAGAATATCAAGTGATTTTGCAGGAAATGACCGGCGGCGAATTTGCCCGCTATGATACGCTGCTGGCCGCCGCTCAGCGACTCATTGAGCCGTACTGCAAAAGCCGCTGCGGGGCTACCACCGACGCTTGGGAAGAGATCCGGCAAGAGGCATTGTTTCGGATTTTCCGAGGGTGTGAGAACAGCTTTTTCTACGGCAATTTGCAGGAGGAAAAAGGCGCGGTGGCGCTGACTCGCTGGATTTACCGGGTTACGGCCAACTGCCTGAAAGATTACTGGGCCAGCGCCAAGCGGCAAAGCGAAGGGCGTCTGGCGCTGCTGTCCGCTATCTTGCAGCAAAACGGCATTCCAGCGGATTTAGACGAGGACGGCCTGCGATTGGCGGGTTGGCGTGTGACGGAAGGCGCGCCAAGAGAGCACGGCCTTTATGCCGCCGCTACCGGTCTGGAGGATGGACAAGACGCAGTGAAAGACCGCGTCGCCGCCGCCTTCGAGACAATTTTAAAAACCAGGGCGGAACTGCACGTGGTACTGGCGTGGCTTGCGGTAAATCTTTTGATTTACATACAGGAGGTGCCCCGGCATGAAGCGGTGGAGCAGGTAGCGGGCAGCGACTGCACTTTAACGCAGTGGATGCAGTGCATTTTGCTCCAGACTCAGCAAATTGACTGGCTCCGGCTGGAGCCTGCGGCTTTTTATCCTCTTGCCCAGCGTTTGGAGGAAACAGGGCCGGGAGGGAAGCTATTGGGAGACTGCCGCTTTTCTGATTTTACCAGTGAGAATGTAAGAACCTTTCTCTCCAAAGCAATCAGCAAACGAAACGCCAATCTTAGGAAAGGATGTTGACTATGAATTGCCTGTGTGAAGAAGATATTTTGCTGGCTGTGGCCTGCCGGGATCTCAGCGAGGAAAATCGTCGGCGCATTGCCAGAGTAAACGCCCACGCGCGACAGTGCGGCGCGTGCAAAGAGCGGTTGGCCGCCGCTGAGACGCTGTATACCGTATTTGCAGCCAAAGAACGCGCCGCGGAAAATCCCGCCTTGCAGCAGGAACTGGAAAGCTCCATGATTTTGTTTTTGCAGATGGAGCGAACATTATGCCGAGAAATAGAATATGAAACAAAGCCGCTCTTGTAGACGTACGGGGGCGGCTTTGTTTCAGGAAAAAATCAGTTGCAAATGCCGACGATTTTCGTTACAATAGAGAAAACTTCAACTGTGAGGTACGGAAGATGACCAGCATTTTGGAACGAATTTTGCCGACGGTGCAAAAGCCTGCCCGCTATGTAGGCGGCGAATACAACCAAATTGTAAAAAACAAACAGGATATAGAGGTTCGCGTGGCGTTCTGCTTTCCCGATACTTACGAAATCGGCATGTCCAATTTGGGAATGCGGATTTTGTACGGCGTGATGAACCAGATGGACAAGGTTTGGTGCGAACGGGTCTTTGCCCCCTGGGGAGATATGGAGGACGCGATGCGTAAGCATGGCCTGCCTTTGTGGGCGCTGGAAAGCCACGACCCATTGGCGGAGTTTGACCTCATCGCCTTTACCATCGGCTATGAAATGAGCTATTCCAACCTCCTCAATATGCTGCGCCTGGGTAAAATCCCCCTCCATGCCAAAGACCGGCATGGGCTGCATGGTTTGGTATTTGCCGGGGGCGTATGCGCCTATAACCCGGAGCCGCTGGCGGATTTCGTGGACTTTTTCTCTCTGGGCGAGGGGGAAGAAATTACAGTGGAAATTCTGGAGCTGTACCGCAAGGCAAAGGCGGAAAGCTGGAGCAAGCAGGCGTTTTTGCAGGAGGTTTCCAAAATTCCCGGCATTTATGTGCCGTCTTTTTACGAAGATACCTACAACCCGGACAGAACGCTTCACGCCCTCACGCCCCTTTCCGGCGTCCCTGTGAAGATTACCAAGCGCATTGTGGAAAATCTGGACAGCGCCTATTTTCCGGTGGATACCATTGTGCCTTCTACGGAAATTGTACATGACCGGTGCAATTTGGAGCTGTTCCGAGGCTGTATCCGGGGGTGCCGCTTCTGTCAGGCGGGCTTTTCCTGCCGCCCGGTGCGAAAAAAAAGCCACGAGGCGCTGCAACATCAGGCAAAGGAAGCCTTGGCGCTTTCCGGCTGTCATGAATTGACCTTGGCCAGTCTTTCCACGTCGGATTACCGCCAGCTTCCAGAGCTTACCGATGATCTGATTCCCTACTGCGAGGAAAAGAAAATCAATCTTTCCGTACCTTCTCTGCGGGCGGATAATTTTTCCAGAGAACTGATGCGGAAGCTGCAAACCGTGCGCAAAAGCGGCCTGACCTTCGCCCCGGAGGCGGGTACCCAGCGACTGCGGGACGTGATTAACAAAAATCTCACGGAAGAAGAAATCCTCACCACCTGCGCCAACGCTTTTTCCGGGGGCTGGAACAACGTCAAGCTGTATTTCATGCTGGGACTACCCACGGAAACCGACGAGGACGTAAAAGGCATTGCGGAACTTGTGTACAAGGTGCTGCAAACCTGGCGGGAAACCGCAGGCGACAAAAAACGAGGCCTGCGCATTCATGTGGCCACGGCGTTTTTTGTACCCAAGCCCCACACGCCTTTCCAGTGGGAAAAACAGATTACCCCGGAGGAATATACCCGCCGCCAGCGGCTTTTGAAAGAATGCATTTTGTCAAAAGCCGTGGAATACAACTGGCATGCCCCTGACCTCAGCTATCTGGAAGCGGTTTTAGCCAGAGGCGACCGTCGTTTGGGAAAGGTCATTGAGGAAGCGGTAAATCGCGGTGCAAAACTGGACGGCTGGGACGAGTATTTTTCCTACCAGACATGGCTGGACGCTTTTAAAGCGTGCGGCGTTGATCCTGATTTTTATACCACCCGTGGCTTTGCAATGGACGAACTGCTTCCCTGGGAGCACATCGACGTTGGCGTGAGTAAGCGGTTTTTGCAAAAGGAGCGGGAGCGCGCCTATGTTGGGCTGGTTACCCCGGACTGCCGCCATGCCTGCGTCGGCTGCGGCGCGAATTGTCTGCTCAAGGAGGGGAATTGCGATGCGTAGAGTATTGTTTTCCAAAACCGGCGACGCCATTTGGATTTCTCATTTGGATCTCATGCGGGTGTTTCAAAGAAGCTTCCGCCGGGCAGGACTGATGCTGAAGCACTCGCAGGGCTTTTCTCCCAGAGCCATTGTGTCCATTGCCCTCCCGCTTTCCGTGGGGGTAGACAGCCGGTGCGAAATTTTGGATTTTGAACTGGTGGGGGAAGCGGTTTCTGATGAGGAAATTAAAATCCGGCTAAATCAGGCGCTCCCTCTGGGCGTGCGGGTGGAAGAAGTTTATGATTCTTCACGCAAACAAAAGGAATTGACTCATTTGCAGGCGCGCCTTGCCCTGGAGTACGACAAGGGTGTGCCCGAAGGCGCGCAGACGGCCATTGCGGCGTTGTTCCAGCGGGAAAGCCTGATGGTAGAAAAGAAAAGCAAAAAGGGTGTTACTTCTGTAGATATTTTGCCTATGGTGCAAAAGCTGGAGGTAAGCAGTCAGCCGGACGGTCTCGTTTTGAACGCTGTGATATGCGCGCAGAATCCTGCTTTAAATCCCAGCTTGCTGGCGGAGGCGATTGCCGTCTATTTGCCGGAGTTTATCCCGGATTTTGTAAAGATCAGTCGGCTGGAGGTTCTGGACGGGCAAGGGGAAGCCTTTCGGTAAAGATTGGATGTTCATTTTCATGTTACCTAATGTTTGCTTTTTATTCATACCCCGTTCAAAAGTAAAATTTATAGTATGGATGTAAGGTTGATACGGAAGCCGTGAACCGGATCTTCCTTACAGGCCGCATTTCTCGTTTGTCCTTCATTTGGACTACTTCCTACCTCTCTCTTTTATTCATTTACGCTCAAAAGGAAAACGCCCCGCATATAGCGGGGCGTTTTCCTCAGTGTGTCAAAAAAGCCTCGCAGAGTTCGCGCCCGCAGGCGCGAATAAAGTCAAAATTATTTTCCGCCGCGGCGTGTACGTGGCGGAAAATACTTCTCAGGCTGCAAGTGTGGAATTTGTCCGCTTTTGGCGGACAAATTATGCGCGCAGCAGACTGCAAACCTATTGTCGGAAAACCCCGCAGGGGTTTTTCGACAGTCTCAGGAAAGCGCCCCGCATATAGCGGGGCGTTTTCCTTGGTTTGTTTAAAAAGTTTATTTATCATAACGAGACGCCGCCGATGTGGGTAATGAATTGAAAATGGAGAAAGCGATTAAATTTTTGATTGCCACACCAGTCTGCGGACTGGTCCGCAATGACATAATTGGTGTTTTTTTACAGTCTCAGGAAAACGCACTGCTATATGCGGGATGCTTTCTTAATTGTAAGGGTTGCACATCGCGTCCTAAAACAAAAATCCCGGTTACCGTTGGTAACCGGGATAAAACGTATCTGCTTACAGCACGGACAATGCCAGAGTCAGCACAACAAAGACGAGACCAACCCACTTGGTGGAAGAGGCCAGAACAGCGTCTAAGTTGTTCTTCTTGGAATTTGCCAGATAAGAATTGCTGTTGCCAGACAGCGCGCCGGACAAGCCGGCTTCCTTGCCGGACTGCATGGTGATAACCGCAACCAAAACAATGCTGCAAATCATCTGCAAAGCAATGATAACCCACTTTAATACTTCCATATTTACCTCCTTCCGCCACAGGCGGCAACCGTTTCGCGGCAACGGCGCGCCGAAATATCACCCAAAGGGACGTTCCTTTAATAGCTGATTTATTGTAGCATAGAATTTGCCAAAAGGCAAGGACAATTTAAAAAAACCGGCAATTTTTTTCCACAGACGGCCTATTTGGTAACCCAGGAGCCGGTGGCGGCGCAGTTGAGATAGCTGTTGATGAAGGGATCCAAGTTGCCGTCCATGACGCCGTTTACATTGGAGGTTTCGCAGCCAGTGCGTGTGTCTTTCACCAAGGTATAGGGCATAAACACATAATTTCGGATCTGGCTGCCCCATTCAATTTTCTGCTGCACGCCCTTGATGTCTGAAATTTTCTCCAAATGCTCCCGCTCTTTGATTTCCACCAGCTTGGAGCGCAGCATCCGCATACAGGTTTCCTTGTTTTGAAACTGGGAGCGCTCTGTCTGGCAGGCTACTACAATGCCCGTGGGCTTGTGAATGAGACGAACGGCGGAGGAGGTCTTGTTGATGTGCTGGCCGCCCGCGCCGGAGGAGCGGTAGACCTGCATTTCCAAGTCTTCCGGACGAATTTCCACGTCATTGGAATCGTCGGTGATCTCCGGAATCACTTCCACAGCGGCAAAGGAGGTCTGGCGCCTTGCGTTGGCGTCAAAGGGGGATACCCGCACCAGGCGATGCACGCCGTTTTCGCCCTTCAAAAAGCCGTAGGCGTTTTCTCCTTCAATCATAATATCGGCGGATTTCAGGCCGGCTTCGTCGCCTTCCAGATAGTCGAGAATTTTATAGATATAGCCGTGCCGTTCCGCCCAACGGGTATACATCCGGTACAGCATCTGGCACCAGTCCTGGGCTTCCGTGCCGCCTGCGCCGGCATGAAAGGACATCAGCGCGTTGTTTCCATCGTATTCGCCGGTAAGCAGGGTTTCCAGCCGGGATTCTTCCATTGTCTCTGTGAGCGCGGTGAAGCCGCTTTCCAGCTCCGACAGCATAGAATCATCGTCTTCTTCGATGGCCATTTCGCAGATTGTGAGCAAATCCTCCCAGGTGGAAAGCATTTTGCTGTATTTTTCGCACTTAGCTTCCAGGGTTTTTGCTTTTACCACAATTTTTTGGGACTTTTCGGGATCATCCCAAAAACCGGGGGCTTCCTGCATGGCCTGAAAACGCTCCAGTTCATTTTTTGCGCCTTCCAGATTCAAAGAGATCGCCAACTCGTCCAGCTTGGGCTTGAGATCCGTTAGTTTGAGGCGGTATTCTTCAAATTGTATCATCTTTCATTCCACTTTCTGCAAGTATTTGTTTGTATTATAACCAAATTTTTCTTATCTGTAAAGAGGGGAAAATAAAAACAAAGGAAGCTGGGCAGGCGCCCGCTTCCTTTATCTTTGACTGACTGTGTAAGTTTCATCTGCGAAAATGAAGTCGTCAATGTCCTCGTTTTCGATACATGGTTTTAACAAAAGCGCCGCCTCCTTCAAATTTGTCAACACATCATTCTATGTGGAAAACCGGAAAAAATGCATAGAAAATTTTTTAAATACCAGCAAAAACTGGTTGCAATCAGAAAATTGATGTGCTATACTATCCCGGAACAATCAAATAGGAAGGTACGGTTTGAAAAGCTTTCTTGCTGAGTAGATGAAAAAGGGAATCCGGTTCAAATCCGGGACAACCGCCATTACTGTATTTGCCGCGCTATGGGTTTTAAGCGGCATAAGTCAGGAACCTGCCGTATTTTCGTTTGGTTCAACATGATTGGGCGAGATGAGTGCAACCGATTCGTAAGCGCCGCTTGGCGGGAATCTGGATCGCACTATTTTGTATTTCCAGCGCCGTTGCCGCGTGTTGAATCTGTTGCGCTCTTTTCTGCGTTTGATGCGGAAAGGAGCCTTTTTATTTGTGAAAGGGGGGACATTAAAATGACAAATGAGGAACAGCAGTCTTGGGCGGTAAGGCAGTTGCAGGAGAAGCAGGCGGAAATGGGGCGGCTTCCGCTCAAAAGTGATTTTGATGTCGTCACCTTGTCCAGAATCAAAGCGTTTTTGGGACCCTGGCCGCGTGCTTTGGAAAAGGCGGAATTGAAAGAGAAAAAGGAAGCTGAAAAATCCAAAACATCTCACAAGAGAAAATCTCGAAAAAGGAGCGGTCAGAATGAAATTTAAAGCAACCCGTTTTGCAGCGCTTTTTTTGGCGCTGGTTATGGTGTTTACCTGCATGCCAATGTCTATTTTTGCGGCAGACACAGACGAATTCCGTGTTGTTGTTTCCGTGGAAGGGCAGACGCTGGGGCAGGGGATGTATGTAGAGCCAAAGTCCTATACATTAAATGAGATAAATGCGCTGCTGTCTACTGAGGGTTACGGTCCTTATACGGAGGATGAGCTCACGGCTGGTATGGCGACGCTGGCTATGCTGATTGACCACAATTTGGAATACTACATTACTGGTAGTTGGGAAAGCAACGCTTATCTTTCCAGTATTACCGGCATTGATAAGGGCTACACCAAAATTCCTGCGATTATTACCGAAAACGGCGGACCCAGCGACGCGGAAAACGACGGCAACAACGATGACGCCCTGGGCGAAATGGATTACTCCGCCATGTCCGGCTGGATGATTACCGTGAACGACTTGCTGATTCCTGTGGGCTGCGCACAGTTTGGCCTGAAGGATTTTGACGGCACAGACGGTTATCAAAGCTATGGCAATACTTACGTTGTTCGCTGGCATTTCACCCTTTGGGGGTATGGCGCGGATCTGGGTGTAAATTCCAGCTGGGGTTCTCCCGCTTTCTTTACCCGCGCCAACAAGGATAAGCTGTACACAGCTTACGCCGACAGCACTGACGCAACGGCGAAAGCGGCTGTTCTTCCTGTACTGGAAAACCTTACCGCGACCCAGGCGGAGGTTGACGCCGCGGAAAAGGCATTGACAGAAACAGCGCAGACGCCTGCTCAGCCCAAGGACATTAAGGCAACCTTGAATGCAACCATGGCGCAGCTCGCCGCTTCCATTCCGGAACCTAGCTTCGGTACCACCGCCGGCGAATGGACGGTACTTGCCCTGGCCAGAGGCGGTTATTTTGAGACAGATTCCGACTACTTTGCTTCGTACTATGATCGCATCGTTACAGAGGTGCAAAAATTGGCGGCGGAAGTGAATCAGGACGGCGCGCTGCATTCCCGCAAGTACACAGAAAATTCTCGGCTCATTATGGCGCTTTCCGCCATTGGCAAGGATCCGACAAATGTGGGCGGCGTCGATATTGTGAAGCCTTTGAATGACTACGCAAAGACCGTCTGGCAGGGGATCAACGGTCCGGTTTTCGCGCTCATTGCTCTGGATTCTCGCAATTATCAGGTAGAAGATACAACGATCCGCCAGCAGTATATTGATAATATTTTGGGTAAGCAGCTCGCTGACGGCGGTTGGGCCATCAGTGGCTCTTCGGCCGACCCGGACATGACGGCGATGACGCTGCAGGCGCTGGTGAAGTACCGGGATCAGGCGGCTGTCGCAGCGGCGGCTGAAAAAGCCTTTGACCGGCTTTCTGCTATGCAAAAGGATAACGGCGGCTATGCTTCCTGGGGCAGTGTGAACGTTGAAAGTATTGCCCAGGTTATTGTTGCCTGCACTGCATGGGGCATCAACCCCGATACCGATTCCCGCTTTGTGAAAAATGGAAATTCCGCACTGGACGCACTGCTTTCTTTCTACATTGAAAGTGAAGCGAAGTTCCGTCATGTGATGGATGGCACAGCCAATGCCATGGCAACCGATCAGGCCTGCTATGCAATGGTCGCTTATGACCGCTTGATTAATCAGCAAAATGCCCTGTACGACATGACGGACGTGAAGGTACAGCAGCCGGAAGTTCCGGCAACCAAAGAGATTGCTGCAACCTTGTCTTTGCCCGAAAAGATTGAAAATACTGCCGGCACTGTCTTTAACGCGGTGGTTTCTCTGACCAATTGGGACGCAGAAGCCGGTTACAAACTGGTGGACTGCATTGTTTCCGTACCCGCTGGACTGACTGTGACCGGCGTGACAGCAGGCAGTCGCATTGGCGGCGGCCAGGTGAGCTATCATTTGGAGGAGGAAACCGGCAAGCTGCGCATTGTGTACTTTGACGCACAGGCAGGTAATGCAGTTACCGTCAGCGGTACGGATTTCCCGGCAGAACTGTTTACCATCGGTTTTGCGCTGAAGGAAACTATCAATCCTTCTGCTACGAGTCAGCTGTCTATTGGCGTTACTGGTATGTCTTTGAAGAAGAATTCTCAGTCTGAGGACGAAGCAGCTATGACGATTGTGGACATCGCCAAGGCAAGCGGTGCGGTGCAGGTAGTCAAGGGTGTCAGCTTCACTGCTATGACGCTGTACACCGGCGACGGCGTTGACCTCATTCCCGATGGTCGGACGGCCGTTGCCATTGCCGTTACTGGTGTGGCCGAAGGTGCAAAAATCACCTTCCAGAGTGGCAATACCAGCATTGCCCTGCGCTATAGTCCCTCTATTTCCCAGAAAACCGGCGTGTCTACTTATGTATGTATGACAGATGCCGCAGAGCTGGCAGCTTTCAGCAATGCTGCTAACTACACGGTGGAAGGCGGCGCTGCGCAGACTATCACATTTGGTGATTCCAATGGCGACGGTCTTGTAAATGCGCAAGATGCGTTGGCTGCTGTGGATTTGTGGCTGAGAAAGACAGACGCTCCCGATGACAATGGCATTTTGGCTATGAACGTCAATGCGGATGCGAGAATCAATACCTTTGACGCACTGGGTATTGTGGAGCATTTTGTTGACGGGGATGAATTTGCGGTTGTTACCAAGGCTGCGACGCTGAAAAACATAGTTGACTGATGAAGAAAAAGACCCTTACGCCCAAGCAGAAAAAAATAATCCTGATTGCCATGGTGCTATTGGCGGCGGTGATCGCAATTTTGATTTTTACCCTGAAAAAGGGCGGCAGTATTCTTACTGCCGCCCCCAGCGTTACGATTGAAACGCCGGAAAAAAGGAGCGCGTCAAATAAAGAGTCGTTCAGCCTGGAGGTGCAGCTATCAGGGCTTGGGGAGGCGGTGTATCCAGCGGCAAGCTTTTCCATTCAATTTGATCCGGCAAAGTTGGAGTTCCTGGGAATAGAAGAAGGCGACGTGCTGATTACGGATACGGAAAGTTCTTCCGGTTGGAAAGCGCCGCGGTGGAGCGTCAATGTGGAGCGCAGCAACGAAATTGGCCAGATTAACTTGATGTATTTGGATCTCACCGGCGGGAAGAATGCTTTTACAGAAGCATCGGTGGCGGAAGAAGGGGGCGTTCTTTTGCGCTTGCAGTTCCGGCTTCGAGGCAGCGCAAAAAGCGGTGAAATTTATGAATTGTCCTTCGAGGACGCTGTATTTGCCGCGTCGGATGAAACCGAGAGCCTTGCTATGGCAAATGGCACGTTATGCACCAACAATGGCCGTATTGTGATAGGGGATTAAGTGATGAAAAAAAGAATTATTTGCTTTTTGCTGGCGCTATTGCTTTTGGGGCTGTCTGCATGTCAGGATCTCGGCAAAAAACCGGCCACTTTACAGAGTAAAATGCCCATACCGGAAGACGGCGTAATTGCTGCTTCTGTGCTGGAATCGTTGCAGAAACAAAATAAAGTCGTGACTTTTTATGGAGAATCCAATGGCGTTTCCTATGAATGGACGGTATTCGGCAGCGATATAGAAGAAATTAGAGATTTGAATTTCGCTGTTGAGATTTTGCAGGCCACCAAGGAAAAAGTTGCTTTTCGATATTTCTCCTTGGAAGATTTCGGCTTTTCTCCCGTGCTTTCCCTCTGCCTGAAGGAAGCCTGGAGCAGTAATAGCGCCACGGTATACAATCTGTCTAACGGCGCGGCGCAGCCGCAGTGCAGCGCCAGCGTTACAGGCAGCAAGGAAGAAAGCATTTTGAATTTTTCCCCGGCCAGTCAGACAGGAAGCTTTGAAATCAGGGCGGATGAAACGGTCAACACCCTGCTTGCGCAGACTGAGCCGCCTACCCAACCGGCAGCGACGGTTCCCATGGAAACCGATCCTTATTTATCCGACGTCACTTCGGAAAACGGCAGAATTTTGTCAGACGGCAAAGCAAGTGGTCAAGATCAGTATAAAACAGATCCTGTGCCTGCAGGTAAGCCCTTGCCGGTGGAACCGGACGATCAGGTGGTCAACAGCCAGAAAACCTATACATGCACCTTTTCTATTGAGTGCACCACAATTTTAAATAATCTTGGGGATCTGGAACCGGATAAGCTGGACGAGGTGCCATCCGACGGTATTATCTTTCCGGCGCAGGCGGTGACTTTTTATGAAGGCGAGTCGGTTTTTGATGTTTTGCAGCGTGTCTGCAAGGAAAACGGGATTCATATGGAGGCGTCCTGGACGCCCATGTACAACAGCGCTTATGTGGAAGGGATTCACAATCTTTATGAATTTGACTGCGGCAGCGGTTCCGGCTGGATGTATAGTGTGAACGGCTGGTATCCAAACTATGGATGCAGCCGCTACCAGCTTGCCCAGGGGGAAATTGTGCGCTGGCGCTATACCTGCGATCTGGGCAGCGACATTGGCGGCGGCTACGCCATGGGTTAAGTAAAAAAGAAGGAGGAAACGCATATGAAAAACAAGGACGCCTTCAGCGGCTGTCACCCGCTGGTAAATTTTCTGTATTTTGGGCTGGTAATCGGCTTTTCCATGTTTTTCATGCATCCGGTATGCCTGTTTATCTCCCTGTTTTGCGGCTTATGGTATCACATTCAGCTAAACGGCGGAAAATCCATGGGCTTTCTCCTTCGCTTCGCCCTTCCTATGCTGTTGGCCACGGCGATTATCAACCCCGTGTTTAACCATCAGGGGACGGTTATTTTGTGTTATCTGCCCACAGGCAATCCCCTGACCCTGGAAAGCATTTTATACGGCGTGGCGGCGGCCGTCATGCTGGCGGCGGTTCTGTTCTGGTTTCGCTGCTACACCGCGGTGATGACCTCGGATAAGTTTGTGTATTTGTTTGGCAGGATTATCCCAGCGCTGTCGCTGGTGCTCAGCATGACGCTGCGGTTTGTGCCCAAATTCAAGGCGCAGTTTGAAAATGTGAAGCAGGCGCAGTCCGGCATAGGGCGGGATATGGAGAGCGGTAGCCTTCTGAAAAGACTTCGCTATGCTGTGACCTGCTTTTCGATTATGGTAACTTGGTCGCTGGAAAACGCCATTGAAACCGCCGACAGCATGAAAAGCCGGGGCTACGGGCAAAAAGGCCGCACGGCCTTTTCCATTTACACCTTTACGGAGCGGGATCGGTACCTGCTTTTGTGGCTGGGACTTTGCGGCTTCACCCTTTTGTGCGGAAGTATGACGGGCGGTCTTTTCTGGCGGTACTTTCCCAGCGTCCGGGGCGTACTTTTGGAGCCTACTGCATTGGGATTGCAGCTTGTTTATTTTTGTATGTGTATGACGCCGATTGTGCTGGACGGCAGAGAGGAGCGGAAATGGAAATCTTTGCAATCGAAAATTTAACGTTTTTTTACCCGGAAACCAAAACGCCGGCGATTTCCGACTTCTCTCTTACCGTAAACGCAGGAGACTTTTTCGTGCTTTGCGGGCAGTCCGGCTGCGGAAAATCTACCCTTTTGCGGCAACTGAAACCCCAGCTTGCCCCTCACGGAGTCAAAAGCGGCAAAATCCTTTTTGCCGGAACGCCTGTAGAACAGCTCGGCGAAAGAGACAGTGCCGCAAAAATCGGCTTTGTGCTGCAAAGCCCGGAAAATCAGATTGTAACGGACAAAGTCTGGCACGAACTGGCCTTCGGGCTGGAAAGCCTTGGCTATGATACCCCTACCATCCGCCGCCGGGTTGCGGAAATGGCGTCCTTTTTCGGCATCCAAAACTGGTTTTATAAGGACGTTACCGAGCTTTCCGGCGGACAGAAGCAGCTTTTAAATCTGGCTTCCGTCATGGTGATGCAGCCGAAAATTTTAATTCTGGACGAACCCACCAGCCAGCTTGACCCCATCGCCGCTTCGGATTTTCTGGCGACGCTGAAAAAAATCAACCGGGAACTGGGCACGACGATTCTGCTTACGGAGCACCGTCTGGAAGAAGCCCTTTCTCTGGCGACAAGAGCCGCGGTGATGGACAAGGGCAGGCTGCTTTGCCAGGGCACGGTGGAAGAAATCGGTGTGTTTTTAAAGGAAAGCCGGCACGAAATGTTTCTGGCTATGCCCGCTGCCATGCGGGTGTGGGGCAGCGTGGAATCCGGGCTTCCCTGTCCGGTGTCGGTAAAGGATGGCAGCGCGTTTTTGTCCGCTTTTACAAATGGAAAGACGTTGAAGCCCCTGCCTCCGCCGGAACCGGGCTGCGTGCGGGAGGAAATGGCTGTTTCTATTGAGGATGCGTGGTTCCGCTATGAAAAAGAACTGCCTGACGTTGTACGTGGTGTCAGTCTCACGGCAAAAGCGGGAGAGCTTTTGTGTATTTTAGGCGGCAACGGCACCGGCAAAACAACAACGCTGAAACTGCTGGCGGGCTACCATAAGCCCTATCGCGGCCGGGTGCATACCCAGGGGCGCGTTTGCTTTTTGCCGCAAAATCCCCAAACCCTGTTTGTCAAAAAGACGGTTTTCGCGGATCTTTTGGAAGCACTGGCGGAAGAAAAGCTGCCGAAAGCCCAAAAAGAGGAAAAAATCCTGGAGATTTTGCGCCTATGCCGCCTGACCGGGCTGGAGGACAGGCACCCTTACGACCTTTCCGGCGGCGAGCAGCAGCGGGCGGCGCTGGCGAAGCTTTTGTTGCTGCATCCTGATGTTTTGCTTCTGGACGAACCCACCAAGGGCCTGGACGCGGGCTTTAAGCTGGAGCTTGCGGAGATTTTACAGGAATTGCTTGCCGCTGGGGTATGCATCGTCATGGTGAGCCACGACATTGAATTTTGCGCCCGGTATGCGGATCGCTGCGCTTTGTTTTTTGACGGCGGTATTGTCACGGAAGGCGCGCCCAGAGCGTTTTTTGCCGGCAACAGCTTCTATACCACTTCGGCCAACCGCATGGCGCGGGAGATTGCCCCGGAGGCCGTAACGACACAGGACGTGATCAAGGTGATCGGCGGTCGCGCTGGAAAAGTGCCTGTTCGGCAGGCGGCCTCCTACCAGCGCAAGTCGGAAGAAAAAAAGCCGGAACCGCAAAAAAAGCTTCCCCGCTGGCGCAAAATTCTGGGAGCAGTTTTGGGAATTTCCGCTGCGGCGGTCTTTTTCTATGGCTTAAAGACGGAAGATTTAAAGGTCATGGTGGATATTCACGGCGTGACGGGAGTGGGTCAAAATCAGCTTTTGGTGTACGGCCTTCTGATTTTGCTCCTGTTTGCAACGGCAATTTGCATCGGTCGCCGCGCCGCGCCTCCTGTGCAGGTGCAAACGCCGAGCGAAAAACGAAAGCTTTCCAAGCGTACGCTTTTGGCGGTAGGGCTGATTTTGCTCATTGTGCCGCTGACGCTGTTTGTGGGCGTTTTTTACCTTGGACGCAGACAGTATTACCTCACGGCTCTTGCGATTTTGGTGGAATGTATGCTGCCTTTTTTCCTGATTTTTGAAGGTCGCCGTCCAAAAGCAAGAGAGCTTGTGATTATCGCGGTTTTGTGCGCGCTGAATGTGGCGGGCAGAGCGGCTTTTTTCATGCTGCCGCAGTTTAAGCCTGTGCTGGCGTTGACGATCATTGCAGGAGTCGCTTTCGGCGGGGAGACGGGATTTTTGGTTGGCGCAGTGACGATGCTTGTGTCTAATATTTTGTTTTCCCAAGGTCCATGGACTCCATGGCAGATGTTTGCGGCGGGGATCATTGGTTTCCTCGCGGGGGTGTTGTACCGAAAAGGGTGGCTGCGCCGTACAAGAGCGTCCCTTTGCGCGTTTGGCGCCATCAGCGCTGTTGTCATTTACGGCGGCATTATGAATCCATCTTCCGCTCTTATTTGGGGCAGCGAGTCCCTCAACTGGAATATGATTCTCGGTTATTATATTACGGGCTTTCTCATGGACTGCGTGCATGGAGCGGCCACGGCCTTTTTCCTATTTTGCATTGCCGAGCCGATGCTGGAAAAGCTTGACCGCATAAAGGTAAAATATGGCTTGGTAGAATAGGGCGGATAGAAAAGCGACCCGGCGGAATGAAACCGCCGGGTCGTTTTTGCTGGAAAAAGTTGAAAAGTCTGCAAAGCGCAACGGAAAAAACTGTTGACAAATGCAGTTGGAATCGCTATAATATAAAAGCATCAGTTGCAAGAGTGTTGGAATAGGTAGACAAGCACGTTTGAGGTGCGTGTGGTTATCGCCGTGTGGGTTCGAGTCCCATCTCTTGCACCATAACGAATCCCAATAAGGGGCATAGTTCCTTGTTGGGGTTCTTTTTTTCGCTTTTTTGTAGTTGAGATTCGCGCCGCAGTCGGAGCATTTCAGAAATCCGGCAAAAATACTTTTCTGCGTGTGTTTCAGTGCTCGTATTTTTGTGCCTTGAAAGGTTTTCTGCACGGCTTCCCACTGCTCTCGTGGAATCACAGGCTCGTGGACGCCCCGTGAAATTTCCCAATTTTCTGCCGGATTGTCATATCTTTCTCCGGCATCCGCTTTATGCGAAAGGGGAAACGCACTCGTCAAATGGCCTCGCCCTGCATAGCTTGTTTTGTCCGCAGGAACCGCCCTTCTTCCCAGTTGGAAAGTTCACCGTTCAGGCAGACGACCTCTACATTGTGTTTCCCCAGCCAGCCAACATATTCGAGCGTGTTCCAGATGTCTTGCCCCAGCTTTGAGGCGTTCAGGACAAGCAGAATATCCATCTCACCCCGGAGAGCGGCATTGGTGATCTCAGCCAGCCCAGAGCGGATCATTGTTGTGCCAGTTTCCTGCTTGGAGGTGCAGCCCACGATCTCATAGTGGTTATCCTTGGCAAAGGCCGTAAGTTCCTGCTGCCTCCTCGGTGCAAAGGCGTTCGGTTCCGCTGTCCGGCAGTATATCCACGCCCTGGGCGCTCTTGCGAACCGCATATAGATTGCAACTTTTCTCGGTTCATCCATTGTGTATTTCCTCCTCTTTGGCATTAGAATGGCCTCTAAACACATCCCGGAACGTCCAGACGATCTCGATCTCGGTGGGAGAGGACACCAGCGCTTCCTTGATGGATGTCTGCGCTAACGAATCCTGACTCCTTGTTGGGGTACCTTTTTTGTGCTGTACGGCTGGTTGCCTTTATAAGGCCAGCGGCTTAACCGGCGCAATCTATGGAATCTTCCTCAAGCGCTCTGGCCGCTTTTCCTGCCGAATGCCTCCTGATAAGCTTCGCTCTCTTTTCTGGTGATGCGGGGTAATTCCACGTGACCAATCATTTTATAATAGATGTCCACCCGCTGCACCGTCTCGCCTTGTATTCGCTCTTTCTGATATACCACAATTTTATCAAGAAAGGCGTGCAGCAGCTCCGCCGTCAACTCTGTTGGGGCCGTAAACCGGCGCACCAATTGTAAAAAGCCGTCTGCATTCAGTTCGTGCGTTTGTTCCTCCTCTACAATCTGCCGCAGATGCTTCAGCCTTTGCCCCAGTTCCGCCTGTTCATCCTCATATTTTTCAGATAGCTTTTTGAACCGGTCATCCGTCAGATTCCCCAGAACTTTTTCCTCGTACAGCTTCTCATACAGCAGATCCAGTTCCTTATCCCTGGCCAGGGCGGACTGGTACTCCATCTGGTTCCGCCGCTGTTGAAGCTGTATCTGTTTATAGTGTTCGTCAACGACGATTTTTACAAATTCGTCCTCGTACAGCAGCGATAACTGGCTGAAAACCATTACCGACGCTGCTGGCAACGTATATAACCTGACATACTCCGGCGGGAAGCTTTCTCAAATCAGCCGGGGCAGCACAGTTCTGGCGCAGTACGGCGCTTCCAGCACCCGAATGTCCTACGTCTATGACGCAGAAGCCAAATACGGCGTGGCGTTTACCTACAGCGCCGGAAAGGTCAGTTCCTATTATGAAATCACCAGCGCGTCCACTGCCGCCAAGCCTGGAGCAGTTGTGGAAGTGGGGCATCTGGAAAATGGACAAACGCTGTACCGGGACTATGGCAAAAACAGAGTCAAAGACAGCGACGACATTCTAACGTACTACACCTTTGACTACGCCGGACGAAGCGCCAATGCATATACAACAGATACCTCCAACCGGATCTGGGGCGCTTCTAACGCCGTACACTCCGGGGTAGGCTCCACGGATAAAGCCAACAACCGCACGCTTCGCACCTCCACCATTGGCGTGGCGGCTATGAACGATTTGCGCAATCACGGCTTTGAGCTATCCAGCCCTGCCTGGGAGCTGCCTACAGGCGGCGGCGCTACCGCAGAAATTCAGTCGGCCACAGTCCGCACGGGTACGAAAGCCTTCCATGCAAAGGTTGCGGATAAAACTACAGGCACCACCGGAGCCAAGCAGATGACCAATACGCTGGCTGCCGGTGTAACGTACACCCTTTCCGCCTATGTGAACACCTCAAAATGCACCTCCTTCCTGGGGCGGGGCGTTTATCTCCAGGTGATGGACGGGAGCAAAGTCATCGCAACGGGAGAATGCTTAAACTACGCGACAAACAGCGCAATTGATAACGGATGGGTGCAGCTCAGTCTGACGTTTACCCCACCGGAAGGAAAATCCTATGCGGTCAGCGTCTATACCCATTGTATAGGCGGCGACATCTATGTGGATGACTTCCAGTTAGAACGCGCCGATGCCCTCTCCAATCTGAACCTGCTGGAAAACGGCAGCTTGCAGTATTGGGCGCACGGCTGGACCATGGGATCCCTGGCTTCCTATAAAGCAGACTGCGGTCTGTTCTCCGTCGATCATTACGCCTATTCCATTAAAGTTGCAGGCGACGCTTACACGGAAAGCTGCGCCTACCAGGACGTGCCCATCAACAAGGCCGGAAAAACCTTTGTCCTATCCGGCTGGGCCAAGGCTGATGCGATACCGGATAACGTCACCAAGGCCACCGGCGATGACGCGGAGGCCAAGGACAAGCACAAGCAGTTCGGTCTCCGGGCGGTTGTTACTTACACGGATAACACCACCGAGTACCATTACGTCCCCTTCAACCCGGATGTGAAGGACTGGCAGTATGTTTCCACCGCCGTTGTTCCCAAAAAGGATACGACTGTGGTCAAAACAATCCGTGTGATCTGCGCCTATGAACGCAATGGAAACGTTGCTTACTTTGATAACCTGTCCCTCACCGAGGAAGCTGCCCAGACCATGAAATATGACAAAGACGGCAATCTGGTATCGGTGAAATCCTCTGGCAGCAGCGAGGAAAAAAGCGCCTATTCCGGCGGCAATCTGAAAAGCCTGAAAACCGGCGGAGACGGCACCTTTACTTACACTTATGATGATAACCACAACCTCAAAACCGCCACCAATGGAATTGTGACGGAGACCATGACCTACGATTCCAGCGGCAATGCGCTCACTGCCACCATCTCCCCCAAGAGCGGTACGGATAAAATCGTCACCACAAATACCTACACCAACAGTAATAACCAACTGAGCACCGTTAAGCAGCGGGGGCAATACACCACCACCTACAACTATGTCGGCAGTGCAAACAAAATGTACGGCTTGGCCTCCAGCGTGGTAGACCCGCAAGGGCTGACGGTTTCCACAAATTACGACGCTGCGGGCAAACCCACCTCTTCCAGCGTCACCAAGTCTGGCAGTACGTTGAGGTCTATCTCGTATCAGTACACCAACGGGATGCTGCGGACCTTGGGCAGAACCACAGGGAGTTCCCTTCAAAGCTACAACTTCACCTATGACAGCTTTGGAAATATGACATAGCTCCAGGTGGGCAGCCGTACCCTGGCGGAGTATACCTATGGCAGCAAAAACGGGCAACTGAATCAGCAGACCTATGGCAATGGGGATTCCACCAGCTTCCAATATGATCATCTGAACCGTACCACCAAAACCACAACCTCCAGCGGAGACAGCTATACATATTCCTACACGGGAGACGGGCAGCTACACAAAATGGAGGACGCAGCGGCAGGTGTGACCTATCGCTACAACTACGACGCCATTGGCAGGCTCATTGGAACGAGCCAGACCGGTGGTGCAGCAGATCTCCGGGCAGCCTATGGCTACGACAGCGAGAGTCGGCTGAAAAGTATCAACTATTCTATCCCCGGCGTAGTTGACAACGCCACGGAAACCTTCTATTATAATACCAGTACCACCGACTCCATTTCCGACGGTGCGTTGGAAAAGATGGCTTTGTTCTCCAACGAATGGATCACCTATTCCTACGACAGTCTCTCCCGGCTCAGTTCGCGGACTGTGGGCAATATTCTGACAGAGCACCAGACCTATCTACCTGATTCCGGTACCTGTACCACAACCACACTGCCGGAAACCTTCTACACCACAGCCAAGGGAAGCAGCGCCAAGCTGTCCGGCTTCCGGTATGCCTACAACGAGGTCGGTAACGTGACCCAGATTACCAATCTGGTGGATGGTTCCTATCAGAAATTCGCCTATGACAAGCTGGGGCAAATGCAGTATGTCACGAACTATGGAAAGGATGGCACGGCGCAGCAGCGGTATAAGTATTACTATGACAATGCCGGAAATCTGACCTCCTGGAAAATCCAGGATGGCACAGGGTCTATTACAGGAGTCGAGCACACCTACACCTATGGAGATTCCAACTGGAAGGACTTGCTGACAGCCTTTGACGGGCAAAGCATCACCTACGATGGCAGCGGCAATCCCCTGAGCTATTACAACGGCAAACGGTATACCATGACCTGGCGCAATGGCCGGGAATTGAACTCTGTTACCGTAGGCGGTAAAACCTACAGCTACGAGTATGACGTAAACGGTCTGCGTACCCGGAAAACCAATGCCGACGGCGGATATACAGAATACTACATCATAGACGGCCTGACGGTAGCCGAACAGCGGTTCACCTCCGCAGGAGCGGAGAAGTACACCCTCCGGTATTCCTTTGATGAGAGCAACAGTCCGGTTGGCTTTGGCATCCAATATCCCGGCGAAACAACCTGGAAGAATTTCTACTTTGCCAAGAATCTGCAAGGCGACGTCATTGCCCTGTACCGCTGGGATGGATTAAATAATGGCGTATTGGTAGCTACCTACAAATATGACCCCTGGGGCAAGCCTCTGGGCATCTACAACGCCAGCGGTAGTTCTATTTCCCAGACGGCCTCCAATGTGGCAGCCTATAACCCCTTCCGCTACCGGGGCTACCGCTACGACGCAGATACCGGCTTCTACTACCTCCAGAGCCGCTATTATGACCCGGCCATTTGCAGGTTCATCAATGCAGGCGAGTACAGCGACACCGATGATGGCTTGCTGGGCTTCAATATGTTCGCTTACTGCTTGAATAACCCCATGAACCGCTCTGATCCCAACGGATCGTGGTCTTTGCCTAACTGGGCGAAGGTTGCCATTGGTGCGGTTGCAACTGTTGCTGCGGTTGCTGTTACTGTTGCCACTGGGGGTGCCGCTGCACCAGTTTTGATTGGGGTAGCTTCAAGTACAATAGGCGGAGCTGCTACTAACGCAATTAAACATCGTGTCACTACCAGGAGTTGGAAAGGTGCAGGAAAAGCCGCTCTTGACGTCGCTGCAAATGGCTTCATGACAGGAGGATTGTCCGCACTTGGCGGTTCTGTAATTGGAGGAGCTGTAAGAACGATAAAAAATGCAAGAGCAGGTATTACGATTGGGAAAACCGGTACGTTTGAAAAGGTAGCTGACTTGGCGAAGACACGACACTATTCTGGATTAAAGGAATTTGACCTTATCAAGAATGTATTCGGCCCAAAAACTGCTGAAGCTGTTGGATGGTGGCAAAATAAGTGCGTTGTGAAAGGCGTCATGGCTCTAAAAGGTGCAATCTATGATTGCGGCGGCGCATTAACCGGTGCCTATGCAAAGGAAGTTGCACTTACAAAAGGCTATCAGTATTTGTATAATGTTTGGTTAATGTAATGGGGAGGCATAATATAACCGTGGGAAGATACGCTATGATAAAAAAAGAATTCCGTTTTTTGTCAGAAAAGTATGGATTCAAAATACACATGAAGCAAAAGCGTGGTGCGTATTACTATATTGTGTGGACAAATATGCATGTAAATATCATGGTTCTATATGATGAGCAAGTTGATGAGCATGTAGAAAACCCGGTTAGAATCCGTGTATATGATGCAGATTCATTAGGAACTGTTTATGATGCAGTTGAATACCAGGATGAGTTCTTTTTTGATTTCAGGTCGCCACGGGAACGAATTCGTAGTGCATCAGATTGGCTTAAAATTTCAATTATTAATGGTATCGTCGAAATATAAAAGTTTCTTTCTTTATTAACGTTGTGTAAGCATAACTCATACCCCCCTAGAAGAAAGAATCAGACATCATGATTATTGAGCCACAATATGCATCGAAAAATTCAAGGTTGCCCAATCGTAACTAACAGAAAGTCAAACCTGCCTTTAATTTAATACCCAGCAACTGGCCTCCAAACATGGGGGTCGGTTTTTTGTCCCGATTTGAGATAGATTCTTCCGGTAATTGTGCAAAGTTCGTTTTTCTTTTCAAAACCTGCTTTCCCCTAATACGCGATTCACGGCTTGTCGCAATATCCCGCCCTGGTCAAACACTGCAAATGCTTTTGCTGTCTGGCACGTGTATGGACGCGAGAACTAACTACTTTTTCCACTTCCAATATAAAGTATCCCGGCAGATGGCAGCAACATGTAAAACAGATTGTGTCCGGCAAGGCGGTGCGGCGCAGAA
>CAJURY010000010.1 GCA_910589155.1 uncultured Oscillospiraceae bacterium
TAAATTGTCCAAGGTGCTTGTTCTTTCTCACGTTATTCAATTTACAAGGTACATGCATCACTCGAAAGTGCTTACGCATTTTAGCACATCTTTTTAAATTTGTCAAGAACTTTTTTAAATTCTTTTTAAATTCTTTGATGTCTCGCAAGTGACTTCTGAATTATATAGGATAAGTCCGCAAATGTCAAGCACTTTTTTCAAAAATTCTCAAATTTTTTCAAAATTTGGCGGCAGCGCTTTTGCGCTGCCGCCTGTCATGCAAAATTATTCTTACTTTTCATCAACGATCAGGCCGTATCCGCCGTTATTTCGCTTATAAACCACACAAAACGCACCGTTTTCATCTGCATTATGGAAAGCAAAGAAGCTGTGTCCCAGCAAATTCATCTGCAGAATTGCCTCCTCCTGAGTCATAGACTTCATGGAAAACCGCTTGGTGCGCACAATTTCAAACCGATCTTCCGGTTCTTCTGGGGCGAAAGAGGAAGGCTCAATGCCGCGCACAAATGCATCCTGCCGCAAACGGCGCGCCAGCCGGGTCTTATTCTTGCGAATCTGCCCCTCAATGGTCGCAACGGCGGCATCAATGGAAACAAACATATCATGGGTGCTCTCTCTGGCACGGAAATAGGTATTGGCTGCATGAACCGTAAGTTCCACTGTGTTACGGTTCTTTTCTACAGAAAAAGCGACAAGCGCCTCCGCTTCACCGTCAAAATAGCGATCCAGCTTGGCTACTTTTTTCTCCGCATAGGCGTGAACCGTGCCGGGCAGGTTGACTTTCTTTTCTTTCATCTGCATTTTCATAATATTGTCGCTCCTTTCGTTGAACCTTTTATCCGGTTCATCTAAACTATAGCACCAATTTATGAATTGACAAGGGGTATTTTGTAAATTTTGTGTAATTATGTTTCGTCCAGTAGTTCCGTCATTACCATGTTATACAAAATTTCCGCTTTTTGCTGAAACGACTCGGCAAGATAGCGCGCCTGCCGCTGATCCGGCGCGGTGAGTTCCAAGGTCATGAGATTTCCCTTTTCATCGTCCAGCGCCAGTAAGACAGACTGCTCTCCGGATTCCCTGGGAATAATCTGGGTTTTTACGAAGCTGTTCCGGTGTATCTTCCGGTTAAATCGCGCCACGGCGGATTCCGCCTTCACCTTTACCGTATAGGCGATGGAGTCTTCTGTCACCCCGCCGTCTTGTCGGCCTTTTTCCGTAATTTCGTATTTTTCCCCTTCCATCTGACGCAAATGCCCGGACGCAACCATTTCAGGTACGGCGGTGCAAACGTCAAAATAACTCAGACACTCGTCCTGATAGCAAAGCTCGTATAATTCCTGCATGGTTGCCGGATAATTCAGCCGGGCGGTGACAAACAAAATCAAAACCTTTACATCCATCATATCGTGAATAAAACCCAATCGCTGCACAAGGACACCTCCTGTTGCTTCTTTTGTACTTATTATACCGTAGTACAAAGGAAAATACAAGCGGTTTCAAATTTCTATGGTGACAATCTGTTTCACCTCTTTGACAGGGCGGCGCAATTCTTCCTTGAAAAAAGCGGGGTAATACTTCCAGTTCTCCTCCAAGTCTACCCAAACAAGGCGCTCTTTGCTATGGTCGTCTGTAAAGCTGCCGCAAACCGGCGAAAAATCCTCCGGCGTCTTCATATAATAGAAGAAAGAAATTTCATGCACCTTTCTTCCGGCTACCTTTCCAGCGTCCCCCACAAAAAAATTTTCATGCACGAAACCAAGCCGATCGATTTCCATCCTCACACCGGTTTCTTCATAGACCTCCCGGCGAACCGCCTCTTCCGCAGTTTCCCCAAAGCGGATTCGCCCACCTACAGAATACAGATAATCTGCCCGTTCATTTCCGACCATTAAAACACGGCGCTCTTTTAAAATAATCGCGCCGACACGCAGGTTTAAAACGCCGTCCTTTGTAAAAACCGTCAGGTCACGTCCCATTTTTAAACCGCCTTCCACGATTTTCTCCGATTATATAACAGTTTGCGGAGAAAGACAAGCTTTTGCTCTTTTTTCACACAATGCTTCTGCGGCGCATACACTGTTTGCAGAGGTGATGGTATGAACGAAATATTGGGGTTCGCCGGAGGCGACAGCCGAATGCAGTGGGCAAGGCGGTACATAGAACAAGCGGGCTATGAAACCGCCGATTTTCCATCAGAAACCGCGACCCACCTGATTTTGCCCCTGCCGGCTTTTGACAAGGAAGGAAATGTAACAGGCGGTCTGCCTTTTTCCAACCTTCTATCGCAGATTTCTCCAGGAACGCATATTCTTGGTGGAAAATTAGGCGAACAGGGGAAGCTTTTTGCGAAAAAAGGCTGCGAAGTGACGGATTATTTTCTGGATGAAAAGCTTACCGCCGAAAACGCGGCCATCACGGCGGAAGGGGCTGTTCAGCTTGCCATGTCCGCCCTGCCCGTAACGCTGCGGGGCAGTCAGGCGTTGGTGATTGGTTGGGGTCGCATTGGGCAGCTTCTTTGCAAATATTTAAGCGGCCTCGGCTGCGAGGTCACGGCAGCCGCTCGAAAAAAGCGGGATCTTGCTATGATCGAAGCCCTGGGCTATACCGCCGAGGAAACCGGCGTATACCGCAAAGGACTGAGCCGCTACCGGGTGATTTTCAACACGGTTCCCGCCCCTGTGATGGACGCGAAACAGGTTGCGGAAACCTGGCCGGACTGCTTGCTGGTGGAATTGTCCTCCGGGGGCAAAATGGAAAACGCCGTTGGGCGGCAGATGCTTCCGGCCGGTGGACTGCCTGGAAAAACCGCCCCGGAAACAGCGGGCATTTTAATCGGAAAAACCATTTTGCGTTTGCTGCAAAAAGATTAGGAGGAAGCTATGGAAAAAAATGTAGGATTCGCCCTTTGCGGGTCATTTTGCACCTTTTCGAAAGCATTTCCTGCCATGGAGCAGGTAAAAAAGCAGTTCGGTACAGTTTTGCCTATTTTTTCACCGGCGGCGGCAAGCATTGACACCCGCTTTGGCAAAGCCGCCGATCATCTGCGCCGGGCGGAGGAAATCTGCGGCAGACCGCCCTTTACCACCTTGCAGGAGGTAGAGCCAATCGGCCCGAAAGGGCTTTTGGACGCCCTGGTGGTAGCCCCTTGCACCGGGAACACCCTGGCAAAATTAGCCCACGGCATCGCGGATACTTCCGTGACCATGGCGGTGAAAAGCCATTTGCGCAACGGCAGGCCGGTGATTTTAGCCGTATCCACCAATGATGGATTGGGCGCGGCGGCGGAAAACATCGGCAGGCTTCTGGCCAGGCGGCATATTTACTTTGTGCCTTTCGGACAGGATGACCCTGTGGAAAAACCTGCCAGTCTGGTAGCGGACTTCACAAAGGTGGCGGAAACCGTCGCCGCCGCGCTGGAGGGCAGACAGATTCAGCCGGTGCTGATTTAAATCATTTTTCGGCTCAAAGCAAAGCTTTGAGCCGATCAGCCTGTCAAAAAAAGTACACTTCCAGAAATAAAAATACATAATCTATAGTAGCAACTTGCAAAAAGTACGGTGTAAACTTTCCGTGGAAATCATTGGCAGTATGGCGTCAGATCAGACTCCAATCTGCATCTTTTCGTGCCTGCACGAAAAGAATGCCAATTTTGCCGATCTTCCTTTTGGTATTCGAGGTAGTCCGAGGCGGCATTTGTACATGATATGAAAACGCAACTATTACCAGATTTTGCAAGGGAGCGATCGCTCGGTGGGCGCGCTGGCGCGCCGTGAGTAACGAAATGCTTTGCGCTAGACGGCGCGCAACGAGTTTCAGTTTTGCAAAGCGACGGAAATGCACCGCCGCCCGGCTCCAATGGGTTCCGGGCCGCAGCCCGGCGGCTTTTGGTGACTTTTCGCCGGAGAAAAGTCACCCCCCGGAGGGTACGGCACGAAAATAAGGAACAAGCCGTAATCAAAATGCAAAATGAAGGATTTTGTTTTCAATCCTTCATTTTCAAAGTACATATTTAGGTTTTTTGACAGGCTGTTCGGCTCAAAGCAAAGCTTTGAGCCGATTTTATTATTCACTATATCAACTTTCCTTTGCGGATACCTTTATTACAAATGCGCTCCCATCAGCCATTACAACTGTAAAAACGCTGTTGCAATCCTCCGTTGTAATATCCGCGATCTCCAGTTCCTCGCTTTCATTCAGTAAATCAAACAGCTTGTCTTTGAAGTAATTTAACGTCACTGCGCAGTCCTCCCTTCCATTGCTATTTCTTATATGGTGCGTACACGCACCATATTATTATAGAGCATAAGCGCATAAAATACAAGAGGAATGGGGGGAGCTGTATGATAACCTATGATCGACTTTGGATAACGTTGAAAAAGAAAAATATCAGTCAATATAGACTTATCAAGGACTATGGCATTGATAAAGCACGGCTTCACCGTTTACGGAAGAATATGGTGGTAAAAACGATAATTTTAGACCGACTGTGCCAGATTCTGGACTGCCCGATTGAAGAAATTATGGAATATATTCCCGATACAAAATAAATGGCATTGCAGTGAAAAACTTCTGCAATGCCGCTTTTTATTTGACTTTTGGCGAGTTTTTTGCTATGCTGGAAAAAACTTTTTCAGGAGGATTGAAAAGTGTTTCGAGAAATGCGGCGAAAAAAGCAGCTTTTGCCAGAGGATGCCTGCCTTGCCATTTTAAAAAAAGGAACTTCCGGCGTGCTTGCGGTTTTGGGCGACGATGCGTACCCCTATGCCGTTCCCCTGAGTTATGTCTACCATGCCGGCAAGCTGTATTTTCACTGCGCCAAGGCCGGGCACAAGCTGGACGCCATTCAAAGCAATCCCAAAGCGTCTTTTTGCGTTGTGGCGCAAGATGAAATTGTCCCGGAGAAATTCACCACCTATTTTCAAAGCGTGATTGCCTTCGGCAAGGTGCGCATTTTAGAAAACGGAGAGGAAAAGCGGGAGGCCATCTCGCTTCTGGCGGAAAAATACGCCCCCGGCGGCGCGGGAAAACAGGCGGAAATTGAGAAGGGGTGGAACGCCCTTTGTATGCTGGAAATGCAGATCGAACACCTAACCGGGAAGCAGGCGATTGAGCTTGCAAAATCCCATGGTATGCCGTAGGGGCGGATCTATGCGTCCGCCCGTTACAGCCTGTCAAATTTCCGATGCAGAAGGTGCTTACCGGCGGACGAACACGCAGGTTCGCCCCTGCGTCGCTATTTGGTGGCACAAGGCGTAGCAAGCACCGCTGTAAATAGATTGCCACATCGGCTGCACCTTTTTCAATGCCAGACGGACCTTTCGACCGTCACAATTACCGCCCGGCGCGTTTGCGCCGGGCGGTAAAATTTTTATCGATGAATAATTTCCTGCCGGCCGGGGCCGTTGGACACCATGGAAATCCGCACGCCAATCTGCGCTTCGATGAACTCCACATAGTTGCGGCATGCCTCCGGCAGATCCTCATACCGGGTAATACCGCGAATATCGCAGTTCCAGCCAGGCAGCACCTTCCACACAGGCTTGCACCGCTCCAAAACGCGGCTGGCCGGGAAGTCCGTCACAACCTCGCCGTCTACCTCATAGCCCACGCACACAGGAATTTCCTTCAAATAGCCCAATGCGTCCACAACGGTTAGGGCAACTTCCGTAGCGCTTTGCACCTGCACGCCGTACCGCGTAGCCACACAGTCGAACCAGCCCACCCGGCGGGGACGGCCGGTAGTCGCGCCAAATTCGCCCTTATCGCCGCCCCGCAGCCGCAGTTCCTGGGCTTCATCCCCAAAAATCTCGCTGACAAAAGCCCCCGCGCCTACCGCGCTGGAATAGGCTTTCACCACGCAAACGATATTTTGAATGGCGTAAGGAGCCAGCCCCGCGCCGATTGCGCCGTAGCCCGCCAGGGTATGAGAGGACGTTACCATGGGATAGATACCGAAATCGGGATCCTTCATGGAACCAAGCTGGCCTTCCAGCAAAATATGCTTGCCTTCCGCCTGCGCCTGCCGCAAGAACCGGAAGGTATCGCCCACATAAGGCGCAATGCCGTCCCGGAGTACGCGCAGTTCGTCAAAAATCTGCACCGCGTCCAGCTCCGGCTTGTGATACAAATGCTTCAAGGTTACATTTTTGACTTCCAATACCCGCTTCAGCTTGTCCAAGGCGTAACTTTCATCAAACAACTCCTGTATCTGGAAGCCAATTTTGGAAAATTTATCCGCATAAAAAGGCGCGATGCCAGACTTGGTAGACCCAAAGGAATGACCGCCCAGCCGCTCTTCCTCGTATGCGTCAAACAGAACGTGGTAAGGCATCACCACCTGGGTGCGGTCGGACACCATGAGCTGCGGCTCCACGCCGGAAGCCTTGAGGGAGTCTACCTCGCTCAGAAATTTCGCCATATCCAAGGCAACGCCGTTGCCGATAATATTGGTGATATTTTTATGAAATACGCCGGAAGGAAGCTGATGCAGGGCAAAGCGACCATACTCGTTAATGATGGTATGTCCGGCATTGCTGCCGCCTTGAAAGCGGATCACCACGTCGGCGGTTTCCGCCAGAACGTCCGTAATTTTGCCCTTTCCCTCATCGCCCCAGTTGGCGCCTACGATCGCACGAACCATTTTTCTTTACCTCCGTAATCGGATTTTGTCACGAGGTATAGTATAGCATAAAAATTTCTGAAAGTAAATAATTCTTCCGAAAAAAAGCGCTATTTCCCCATTTCCTCCTCCAATCGGCGGGTAAGCTCGGCAGCAACATAAAAGGTAGTTTCAAAATGAATAAACCTTGTGGTGTTCCTGTCCCACAAAAAATACAGCGACGCGGGAAACTCCTCGTCCGCGTCCCAAAAAACAAGGCGCACCGGCAGGCAGTCGAAAGCGGGCAGCTCATAGGCCACGTCGCCTTTCCCCGCCGGCTTGCCGCCCAGTTTTTCGCAGGCTTTCGCCAACTGCGCGCCTTTTCCGGCAAAATAAGCCGCGTTGCCGGAAAACAGCTCGTTGCCCGGCGACCCCGCAATGGCTACGCCGGGCAGGCTCTTACAGGTAACATAGTTGCCGGACAGGCGGCAGTCCGGCCTGGAGCAGCACAAAAGGTCGTAAATGGACATAGCCTCGTTGTAATTTCCCTCGGCCACCTGCAAAAAACCGTCCTCCGACCACTCCACAAGCCCCGTTTGCCGGGAAATCCGGTAGTCCCTTCCGGCAAACCGGATGTATAAATATGCATTATCATGGGCAAGCCCAAATTTTGCAATCATTTTTTCCTGATCGTAATCCAGAAAGTGCTTTTGCATTTTCTGTTTGGTAATTTCATAGTTGGAAATCGCCATAGGTGCCTCCTTTGCAAAAAGGCTCCCGACTTAGCTGGTCGGAAGCCTTATTTTTTACGCCATATTCTCAATCGCCGCCACTGCGCCGGAAAGGGCGGCAGTATCCACGGTATCCATCTGGCCATGGTCAAATGCTTCCGCAACAGCCGGGTCAATGGGCAGCTTTGCCAAAACCGGCAGCGCCAGCGAAGCCGCCACTTCTTCAATGCGGCTTTTGCCGAACACCTCCAGCCGCTTGCCGCAGTCTGGGCACGCCAGATAGCTGTAATTTTCCACAATGCCCAAAACGGGCACGTGCATGAGATTCGCCATCTTCACCGCTTTTGTCACAATCATGGAAACCAGATCCTGCGGGCTTGTCACTACAATCACGCCGTCCACCGGGAGCGACTGAAAGACCGTCAGGGGCACGTCGCCGGTTCCGGGAGGCATATCCACAAACAGGTAGTCCACATTTTCCCAGATCACATCCGTCCAGAACTGCTTCACTGCTCCGGCAATCACAGGGCCACGCCACAAAACCGGATCCGTTTCCTCCGGCAGCAGCAGGTTGACGGACATAATCTGGGTTCCGTTCGCCGCCATAGCGGGATAAAGTCCGCTTTCATCGGCGCGGGCGCACTCTGTCACTCCGAAAGCTCGGGGAATGGAAGGGCCGGTAATATCCGCGTCCAAAATACCCACCCGGCAGCCTTTTTTTGCCATGGCCACAGACAGCAGGCTCGTCACCGTGCTTTTGCCCACACCGCCCTTGCCGGAAACCACCGCAATTACTTTTTTCACAGAGGCTTTGGGATTCAGCTTCGCCAGCAGGCTTTCCGCCTTGCGGTCGTTGCAGTCGGAACCGCAGGCGGCACAATTTCCATTGCAGGATTCGCTCATATGAATTCAACGCTCCTTTGTTTTCTTTCAGGTAAATTATAGACAGGATCACGCGGCCTGTCAACCGCTTAGAAATCTTCTTCCATTTCCAGCATGGCGTCCAAGTCAAAAATCGGAAGCCCCGTGAGGCGGGTCAGCTCTCTTAGCTGATCCTCCGCGAAAACCGCGTCCTCCAAAAGCGCGCTTTCCAGCGCCTGTTCCTCGGCGGAATCTTGTAGCAGCGGCTTCCAAAAATCTGGATGCGGCTTTCCCAAAAAGCCCAGTTCCTCATATGGCTCGCATATAGAGCCAACATCGATTTTTTTACCTGCGTGATACAGTTCCACCACTGCAAAATCACTGTCCACGCACTGCGCCGTTACCGCGTAGTCCCCGGTAGCCTTGCTAATGGCGGCGGCAAGCAGCTCCGTTTCCGGTCCAAAGGTATCCCCGTAAGGATCGCACAAACCGTAGGCTTCCTGCTCCCGCTCCAACTGCGCCGCGTCCATTTTATACATGGAAAGCAGCCTCGTCAGTTCTTCCCGCAAAGGCTCCCATGCCTTGTCCTTCGGTCTGCGGAAGGACAGGCTTTGCATAAACATCCCCATAAATACACCCCCTATTCAATCGCTTCCGCCGCCTGCTCCCACTGCTCCATCAGTTCTTGCAGCTTTTCGTCCTCTTGCTCTTTTTCCGCCAGCAAGCGGGTCAGCTCCTGATAATCGGCGGACGCCGCCGCGATTTTTTCTTCCAGTTCCGCCAAAAGCTGCTCCTGCTTTTCAATTTCCCGCTCCAACCGGCGCACCAGCTTTTCCGCCTGCTTGTCCGAGCCCTTTGCCCGGGGCTTTTTCTCCCGCTGGGGCGCGTCCGCTTTGGGCGCCGCCATTTTTGCGGCGGCTTCGTGAGCTAAAATGGAGCGGTATTTGGCGTAGCCGCATTTGTAATCCTTGATTTTCCCATCTTCCAGATCCCAAATGCGATCCGCGAATTTTTCCACAAAATAGCGGTCGTGGGACACAAACAGCAGCACCCCCTCAAATTCCTCAATGGCGCATTCCACCCACTCTCTGGAAGCAATGTCCAGATGGTTGGTGGGTTCGTCCAAAATCAGAAGATTGATTTTCTCATCCATGAGCATACACAGCCGCAGCCGGGACTGCTCCCCGCCGGACAGCGCCCCCACAGGCTTGAAAACATCCTCACCCTGGAACATGAAAGCGCCAAGGCGATCCCGCGCCGCCTGGGGAGAGAGATTTTTTTCATAAAGCATAGTGTCGTATAAGCTCCGCTCCGGATGGGAAAAGTGCATAATTTGGGGCAGATACCCCCATTTCACGGAAGGGCCAAGGCGGATGCGCCCCAGACAGGACTCCTCCCCCAAAAGACAGCGGATAAAGGTGGTTTTTCCCGCGCCGTTGTCTCCAAGCAATGCGATTCGCTCGCCGCCCTCCACAAAAAGCTCCACGTCGGAAAATAAGGTTCGCTCCCCAAAGGATTTTTCCATGCCCTTCACAGAAAGCACCATATCCCCGTGAAAATCCCGCTGCCCGAAGGAGGCGGACATGGTGCGCTCTTTTTGGGGCTTTTTCGTTTTTTCAATGCGCTCCATACGGTGCTGGATGGACATTGCCCGGCGGTACAGCGTACGGTTGTTGATGCCCCAGCCCTTCATGCGCTCCAGGGTAAAGCCAAGCTGCTTTAGCTTTGCCTGCTCCTGCTCGTATTGCTTGAGCTGCAAGTCAAACCGCGCCTGCTTTTCTTCTATATAGAAAGAATAGTTGCCGCTGTACTCCTCGCCGTGTCCATCGTGGATTTCCACAATGCGATCTACCACCTGATCGAGAAAATACCGGTCGTGGGAAATGGTCAAAACCGTCCCCTTGAAGCGGTTGATATATTCTTCCAGCCACTCCACGCTTTTTAAGTCCAAATGGTTGGTGGGTTCGTCCAGCAGCAGGATTTCCGTCTTTTCCAGCAGGAGCCTTGCCAGATTCACCCTGGTTTTTTCCCCGCCGGACAGCATGGCGAATTCCTGCTCCCGCATGGAAGCGGGAATGCCCAGTCCGTTGCACACCTTATCCGTGTCCACATCCATGTCATAGCCGCCCCCGGCGGCAAAACGGTTGGACAGGCGGTCGTATTCGTTTAAAATTTCCTTGGGGGCGCTGGCGGTCATTTGCCCTTCCAGTTCTTCCATGCGGCTTTTCACCCGCAAAAGCCCCGCAAAGGCCGAACGCAGTACGTCCTCAACGGTATATCCTACAGGGTAGCGGGGAATCTGGGAGATGAGACCCAGCTTTTTGTTGGGATTTACAAACACTTCTCCCTCGTCATAGCCGATTTCCCCGGTGAGAATGCGAAACAGCGTGGTCTTGCCGCAGCCGTTGCGCCCCAAAATCGCCACGCATTCCCCTTCGTTGACCTCGAAATTTAGGCCGTCTAATAAATTATCTCCAATTTCAAAGGATTTTACCAGATCCTTTACAGAAATATCAATCATTGTTCTTCTCCAAAATCAGTTCCCAAAGATCCGCCCGCAGCCGCTTTTTTCGCCGGTTTCCCGAAAGCCCAGTCGCCGGTACAGGGCAATCGCCCGGTCATTGGACGAAAGCGCCGTCAAATAAGGCCGCTGGCAAAGGCCAGCGGCAAAGCGCAACAGCCTTGTTCCGTAGCCGCGATTTTGTAAACGCGGCAAAACATATAAATTTTCAATACAGTCCCCTGCTACCGAAACAATCCCACAGAGTTCTTTGTCCGTCAGCAGATAAATCGCTTTCCCTGCTTCCCGTTCCCGGCGCAAAAAGCCCCGGCAATCCCTGCTTTCCAGAAAAGCCGGACTGCAAACCGCCTTGTGAGATTCTTTCCAGCTTGCCGCGTAAACAGCCGCCGCATCTTCAAAATTTTCTTCCGTCACCAGGCAGCTTTTCATGATAATTCCTCTATAATCGCCAAAAAGCTCTCCTTTGTATAAATCAAATTCAGCGCTTCCAAAAGGCCGTTGGCGCTGAGGCGCTCCGGCAATCGCAGCTTATCCAAAAGCGCCTTGCGCTTTGCGGCGCTGTTTGCCCCGCCGGTCAGACCCGCCTCATATAAATCAAGCTTTGTAATTTCGTTTCTGGGCGCGGACGCTTCCCCTTCCAAGGTTGCCCCAGCCCGGCGCAGAGCTTCCAGAAGCGTTTCCGGCTTCATGCCCTCCACCCCCAGTTTGCCCTCCTTGCCCGGCGCGGCCTTGCGCCGCTCTTTGCCATAAACATCGGGGATGTAGGCGTGCTTTACCTGCTCTTTCGGCAAGATTCCCTTTAAAAAATTGCGTATTACAAAGCCCGCGCCATCTGCGTCCGTTAGAATAATCACGCCCCGCTTTTGGGCAACCTCCCGCAAATACGCCTGCATTTGCCGGTTCTTAAAAATGCCGAAGCCTTTTGTTTCCAAAATCGGCGCGTCTACCAGTTGGCGCAGGGTATTTTTGTCATACCTGCCCTCAACCAGAATTACCTCTCGCACCTTAACCATGCCTTACCTCCTGGGCAAGCTGCAAAATCAGCAGTTCCAGCAGCCGCTCGCCGTCGTCAAAGGAGGTTTTCAGCTTATAGTCCGTCTCCACGCACAAAGCCGCTGCTTTGGCGCAGAAATTTGCCGAAAAACGCCCCGCCATGGACATGGTTTTCCGGGCGGGATAGTCCTTCAGTCCCGTGAGCTTCATGAGTTCTTCCGCACCCTTGCCGCTGTCAATGAGGACTCTGGCGGCGGAAATCCGGCGAAGCTGGCTGCTCACCGCGCCCAAAATCACAATAGGCTCTTGCTGCATCTTCAAAAGCGTCTGCAACTTTTCCAACGCCAGAGCGAAGTTTCCCGCGCCCATGGCGTCCGTCATCTGAAATACCACCGCGTCCAGAACCGGCTCCGTCACCGCGTCAATGCAGGATTTGGTAATTTCATCCCCTGGACAAAACGCGGAAATTTTGTCGATCTCCCCGGAAAGCGCCGTCATGGTTCCCCCGGTGATCTCGATGAGATAGGCGCACAGGTCGCTGGAAATGGACTTTTTGTTGCTCAAAAAGTGCCGGGAAACCCAGGCGATGAGATCTTTCTGACTCTGCCTGGCAAACTCCACTGTCTGCACGTTTTTTTCAATGGCTTCCCACAGCTTTTTTTGCCGCTTATCCGGCTTGTAGGCCACGGTTTCAAAGGTGAAAACCAAGCAGCAATAGTCCGGCAAATCAGACAAAAGCCCCGCCAGCTTTTCCTTGTCGCCTTCCGGCAGCTTAAAAAAGTCCAGTTCTTCCACCTGCACCATGGTGCGCTCGGCCATCATGGGCAGATTTTCCACACTGCTTACCAGCGCCTCCATAGAAAAGTTCTCCTGATTCAATTTATGGTAGTTGAAAGCCTCCGTCATGGGGTCAATGAGCTTTTTTTGAAGCTGCTCGCAGTAATAGTGCATGAGGTAAGTTTCTTCCCCCCAGAAAATATAGCAGGGCTTTGGCGTTTTCGCTTTGATATCCTGCTTGAGTTGCTGCAAGCCGCTTGCGGCTATTGGTTTTGCCATGGAGTTACCTCCTGATTAAAATGGTGCCGTCCTGATCCGTGCGGAGAATTTCACAGCCCGCTTTGTATAGCCGCTGCAAAACCTCCCCGGCTGGGTGCCCGTAGCGATTGTTCGCCCCCACGGAAATCACAGCGATTTCCGGTTGAAGCCTTTTTAACAGCCGGTAGCCGGTGGAAGTGGCGGAGCCGTGATGCCCTACAATTAAAATTTCCAGATCCGGCAGATTTTTCTGGGCAAGCAGGCGGTTTTCCTCCTCTGTGCCCAAGTCGCCTGTTATCAGTGTATCACATTTCGCCGCCGTAAACAACACCGTAATACAGCTTTCGTTCCCAGATTTTTCCGAAACCGGGGCAAAAATTTGCAGTTTTGCGGTTTTGCTGTCTATTATCAAATCCTGCGTCACAAAAACAAGCTTGCTCTTTTCGGCAGCGGATACCACCCGCTCTCGCATCGCATCCTCCGTATCCGGTAGATACACCGCGTCGCAGGAAATACGGCTGAGGAGCTGAGGAATCCCCCCTGCGTGATCCGCGTCATAGTGGGTGAGAATCAGCCCGTCCAACCGAAAGATTCCCTGAGACAGCAACAGCCGCGCCGCCATTTCTCCGGCTTCCTCCCCATAGGAACCGCCGCAGTCCACCAGAAAATTGCAGTCTCTCGTTTGAAGCAAAATACATTGCCCCTGTCCTACGTCAATCGCCGTCACCCGCATACGATCCAGCGTCGGTTCCAGCCAGGAAAGCCCGGTACATAGAAGCAGCAGCAAAGCGGCGCAGCTTGCAAAAATCTTCTTTTTCCGGCACTTTTGCAGGGCAAAAACTCCAAGGAGCATATAAAACGCGATTAAAAACAAGGTCGTATAAATGCTTTGGGTATACATGGCGGCAAAGGGAAATCCCGCCGCAGCCCGGGCAACCATGAGAATATACCGGCAGAGCCATCCGACGCACCATGCCGCAAGCTTTCCCGCTGGCAGCCAAACCGCTCCTAAGACGCAGGATACCGCAATGCCGCAAAAACAGGCGCTAATTGCCCAAAAGCACAAAACATTGGTGAAAATCCCCACCAGGCTCACTGTGCCAAAATACGCCGCAACCAACGGCGCCGTGAAAAGCATCGCTCCGCAGCTTGCCGCGACGCTGGAAGAAAGCGCCCGGCGCAGAAAATTTTCGCTTTCTCCCGCCAAAAATCGGTGTATCCTGCCGCTAACAAGGAAAATACCCGTCAGTGCGCCAACGGAAAGCTGAAAGCTGATACTGGCAATCACCATAGGATTTACCGCCAAAAGCAAGAATGCGGCGGCGGAGAGCGCAGTCGCCGGGTCATAATCCCGCCGCAGCGTCTGGGCAAGGAGCATCAGACACAGCATAATCACCGCTCTTGTCACAGAAGGGGTAAAGCCAGCCACCGCCGCGAACAGGAAAAGCAGCGGCACGCCTAGCAACGCGCTTCGCCGTCTGCGCCCCGTGAGAAGCTGGAGCATTCCAAACAAAATGGTAACGTGCATCCCAGATACCGCCACTATATGAGAAAGTCCCGCAATGGACATTTCATTGCGCATAGCATAGCCCAGTCCGCTTTTGTCCCCCAAAAGCAGCGCCTTTGCAAAGGGCGCCGTATCCGCAGAAAACAGCGTCTGCAAAAGGGTATTGACCGCTTTGCGCAATACCGCCGGGTAATACCGGAAAGGGGTCTTTCCAGCAGGCTGCACTTTCACTTGCCCTCTTGCATAGCCCAAAAGAAAAATACCCTTTGTCCGGTGATAGGTCGGTTCGCTGCCGCCGCCCTCCGCAGTCAGGCGCAGCTTCGCCTGTAAGGTAAGCTGGTCTCCCGGCTGCAAGCTTCCATCCTTTTCATATAGATACAGCAAAATTTGATAGTTTCTCCCGGAGAGCCGCATATTTCCCGTAACCGACGCGCCGTAGTCGGTTGCTTCCGGGTAATCCGTCAGGGTAACGGTAATTTCCCTTGTCTCGCCGTCTACCGCTTTGGTAGGCGCAAGGGTCGCTGTCTGAAACAGGCTGCTCCACGCAAGCCCAACCCCCAATCCAAGGCAGAGGCAAACCGCAGCCCGCCATGGCAGTTTCTGAGGGCGCCGCCATAGACCGATTGCGCCCAGCAACAAAAAGCACAGCGCCAGTCTCAGCCCAATTTCAGTGGGCATCAGGTATTCTGTCAGGGCGCACGCCCCGCCAAATCCCAGGGTGAACCACATCAGCTTCCGCATTTGTCTCTCCTTTCTTCTGCAACTACTTTAACAATCAAAATTTACATTTTCTGACGCCACACCAGTCTCATTCGTCGCTGGCGACAATTCAAGAACTACCAATTATGTCATTGCGAACTGGCATGGCAATTCAGAAATTTTCCGCTATCTCAATTTTCCAAATAGCTTGCCACGTCGGCTGCATTCCGCAATGACAAGGCGTTTTTTCATACAGCAAAGGGCCGCCCGCAGGCAGCCCTTTGCACGCAATCAATTCAGCTTGCTCTGGACAAATCCAGCAACCGCCGCCAAGGCTTCCTCCACCTTGGAAATGTCAGCGCCGCCGCCCATGGCGGAATCCGGCTTGCCGCCGCCCTTGCCGCCGCAAATGGGCGCAATGGTCTTAATGATATCGCCGGCCTTGACGCCCTTACCCACGGCTTCCTTGCCGCAGACCGCCTGGAAGGTTACTTTTTCTCCTACCAGCGCCAGAACCACAACCGCCGCCGCATCTTTGTCCCGCAGCACGTCTCCAAGCTGGCGCAAAGCGTTGGCGTCGCCCTCGGTGCGCTTCGCGGTCGCCACATGCAAGCCGCCAATTTCCTGTGCGTTTTTCAAAATCGCGTCCGCGCCGCCGGCGGATTCCTTGGCCTTATACTGCTCAATGACGCGCTTTGCTTCCTTCAGTTCGGCAGTAAGCTGCTCAGCCTTGCGCAGCAGCTCGCTGGGATTGGCCTTCAAAACTTCCGCAGCCTTGGCGATTGTTGCGTTGGCTCCATCCAGCAGCGCGGCAACGCCGGGGCCTGTGACCGCTTCAATGCGGCGCACGCCGGAAGCCACGGAAGCTTCGGACAAAATGTGGAACAAACCGGCCTTCGCGGTGTTGCTCAGATGGGTGCCGCCGCAGAACTCCGTGGAAATGCCGCCCATTTTCACAACGCGCACCACGTCTCCATATTTTTCTCCAAATAAAGCGGTCGCGCCCAGCTTCTTGGCTTCCTCGATGGGCAAAACCAGGGTTTCCACTTCCGTGCCGGAGAGGATTTCCTCAATGACCAATGCTTCAATTTTCTTCAGGTCTTCCTGAGAAATGGCGGAGTAGTGCGTAAAGTCAAAGCGCAGCCGATCCGGCTCTACCAGAGAACCGGCCTGATGCACATGGTCGCCCAGCACCTTAGAAAGCGCCGTTTGCAGCAGGTGGGTGGCGGAGTGCGCCCGGCGGATAGCGTCCCGGCGGCTCACGTCAATGGCGGCTACCACGGTATCGTCCACCCGCAAGGAGCCTTCCAGCATTTTGCCGTGGTGCAAATACTTGCCGCCCTTATCCTTCTGAACGTTTGTCACCTGGAACTTGGCATTTTCTGTGGAAATGATGCCCCAGTCCGCAACCTGGCCGCCCATTTCCGCGTAGAAGGGCGTTTTGTCCAGCACCAAAATGCCGTTTTCGCCTCCGGCGATGGTACCGGAAACCTCCTCGCCTACGCAAACCGCCAGAATTTTCGCGGTATCCGTATCCTTTTCATAGCCTGTAAATTCGGTGGGGGTGTTGTCCAGCCCCAGATCAATGCCCGCCCAGGCCAGATCCCCCAGGGCTTTCCGGGCTTCTCTGGCGCGCACCTTCTGCTCCTGCATCAGCTTGGCGAAGGCTTCCTGATCCACCGTCATGCCCTCGTCTTCCACCATTTCCACCGTCAGGTCAATGGGGAAACCGTAGGTATCGTACAATTTAAACGCGTCCGCCCCGGAGAACACCGTTTCCTTTTTGGACTTGTGCTCCGCCAGCAGCTCCGCGAAAATCTTCATGCCGCCGTCAATGGTGCGGGCAAAGTTTTCTTCCTCCACCTTGACCACCTTGGTGATATAGTCCGCCCGCTCCCGGAGATACCCGTAGTGGCCTTCGTTTTCCTGAATGACCGTCTCCACTACTTCAAAAAGGAAAGGCTTGTTTACGCCCAGAAGCTTTCCATGACGGGCAGCCCGGCGCAGCAGCCGGCGCAAAACGTAGCCCCGGCCTTCGTTGGAGGGCAGCACGCCGTCGGCAATCATAAAGGTGGAGGCGCGAATATGGTCGGTAATGACCCGCAAGGACACGTCGGTTTGGTGGCTCTGGCCATAGGACGCGCCGGTGAGATCTGTGACCTTGTTGGTAATATTCATCACAGTATCCACATCGAACAGGCTGTCCACATCCTGGCAAACCACCGCCAGGCGCTCCAGACCCATGCCGGTATCGATGTTTTTCTGCTTCAAATCGGAGTAGTTGCCGTGGCCGTCGTTATCAAACTGGGAAAATACGTTGTTCCAGACCTCCATATAGCGGTCGCATTCGCAGCCCACGGTGCAGTCCGGCTTGCCGCAGCCGTACTTTTCCCCCCGGTCGTAGTACACCTCGGAGCAGGGGCCGCAGGGACCGGAACCGTGTTCCCAGAAGTTATCCGCCTTGCCGAAGCGGAAAATCCGGTGGGCGGGTACGCCGATTTCCTTGTTCCAGATTTCAAAGGCCTCGTCGTCGTTCTCATAAATAGAAGGATACAGGCGGTTTTCGTCCAAGCCTACCACTTTTGTCAAAAACTCCCAGCACCAGCTAATTGCCTCATGCTTAAAGTAATCGCCAAAGGAGAAGTTGCCCAGCATTTCAAAATAAGTGCCGTGACGGGCGGTCTTGCCGATGTTTTCAATGTCGCCGGTACGAATGCACTTCTGGCAGGTGCAAACCCGGTGGCGGGGCGGCTCCACCTCGCCCTTGAAGTAGGGCTTCATGGGCGCCATGCCGGAGTTGATCAGCAGCAAGGACTGGTCGTTTTGGGGAATCAAAGAAAAGCTGGGCAGACGCAGATGCCCCTTGCTTTCAAAGAAAGACAAAAACATTTCCCGCAGTTCGTTTACGCCATAGGCTTTTTGACTCATAAAATTTACCTCCAACTATATTTCCACTTAAAATAATTTAACTTTCCACTGCTCCTGCTCTTTTTGCAGGAACATTTCGCTCAGGTCGTCCGATTGAAACACCCGGAGCAGTTCTTCCATATGGCCGGACAGACGATAGCTTGGCAGCTCCGCTTCCGTCACCCAGAAAACATGACCTTCTTTGGAGTCTTGCAGAGTTCCCGAAAAGCGGTCGGTTTTCAGAAGGAACACCAGATACCGTCCGTTTTCAATGGGAAACTGCTTTACACCGCACAGTCTGGGGTTTTCAATGGTAAGTCCCGTTTCCTCCCAAACCTCCCGGACAGCCGCCCGGACAATGGATTCTCCCGGCTCGATATGCCCGCCGGGAAAGCACACGCCGCCCCAGTCGGGGTCAAGACGATCCTGCACCAGCATACGCCCCTGTTTGTCCGTCACCATCACCAGCATGGTGAGTTCAACCCGCTCTGTTCGATCCATAAACGCCTCCAAAAAAGCAAAATACCCCGCCCCCAGCTTAGGGGCGAGGTATAAACTCGCGGTACCACCCTAATTACCGGCAAAAACCGGCCTCTTAGCCGCTCTGTAACGGGAGCGCCCGTCCTGATTTCTCAGGCAGCTCAGAAGCGGCCCGCCAATCCGCCGCCAAGGGGCTTTCACCCTCCCCCTCTCGCTAGTGGCGCGTCAATCGGCTTTTCTTCCTCAACGCATTTGCATATTTCGCTTTCATTATAGCAGTTTTTTCTCATTTGTCAAGATTTATAACCCACGCTGCCGGCAAATCAAAAAGCGGTTATTTTATGTACTTCCTCTTGAAACTTATGAAAAAACTGCCCCAGATGTATGCCGTCCACAAGCCCATGGTGGGCAAGTAGCGTCAACGGCATTATCGTTTTCCCGTTTTCCTCCACATACTTGCCGAAGGTAATTCTTGGGTTGGAGTCGGTGGGACTGGGCGTTGGCTGCACCAGCGCGGTATAGCGCACCCATGGAATGCAGCTCACAAAGAAAAGCTCCGTTTCATCCGCTTCCAAATCAATGCCTTGACCGGCATTTGCCTGCCGCGCCGCAGCTTCCTGGAAAAAGTCCGAAAGCGGCATCCGGCAATCCATTTGGCAATAGCAGTATGTACCGTCCCGCAGCAAAACCGTGTGAGAGGTATCGCAGTGATCGAACTGGGCGATTTTGCCGTTTATGATCCGCTGGCGCAGCTCCGGCACGCCGTTGGCCGCTTGCGCCGCCGCATAAAGGCAGGCCAGGAAAAACGTGCCCCCGGCTTTTTTCGCCGCATCCTTCAGCCCCGTAACATCCATTTCCGCCGTCAGCCCCACGTAAGGATACGCCATGTTGCTAAAATAGGCGAAATGATCCCGCCGGGGGTAGTTTTCCAAATCCAGAAACGTCATGCCCATATCCATATCCCCCTACAAAAAGGTCTTGAGTTCCAGCAAATTTTGTATTTCATAGTTGATTTTCATCCCGTCCATACGCGCCGCGCCCTTTGGATTGTACCAACAGGTATCGATTCCCGCGTTGCCGCCGCCTTGCATATCGGAAGTCAGACTATCCCCAATCATCAGCGCCTTAGCTCGGTCAAAGCCGGGAATTTGGGCAAAGCAGGCTTCAAAAAACGTTAAGCTGGGCTTATGACTGCCCATCCGCTCCGAAACGAAAACGTCTTGAAAATAAGGCCGAATCCCGGCGCTTTTCAGCCTGCTGTCCTGGACGCGGGCAGTGCCGTTGCTGGCCAGATAAAGCTGGTATTTTTCCGCCAAGTACGGAAGAATTTCCTCCGCGCCGGGGATAAAATAATGCCCCATGCACAAAAAATTCTCATAGGACTCCTTGCATTCCAGCGCATTCGCCTGAATTCCCCGTTCCTGAAACAAATGCGCAAAACGATCCACCAAAACCTGCTCTCTGGTGCATTCTCCCCGCTCCAGCATTTGCCAGTGCATCTGATTGATTTCACTATACCGGCAGACCAGCGCTTCCGTAGGCGCAATGCCAAGAGAGACAAAGGCTTTCGTCACTGCAATGGCTTCAGCCTTGTGAAAATCCAGAATCGTATCGTCCAAGTCCAAAAATATATACTGATACATTCTATTCTCCTTATGTGTTCAGCCGCGCGGCAATGGCGTTGGAAATACGCCCAAAGGCAGGTATATCCAGGGTTTCCCCACGAACATTGAGGGAAAAGCCGCACTGCGTGAGAATCTCCGCAATCACAGCCTTGCCAAGCTCCGGAAAGCCGGAAGACAGCCCATTTTGCAAAGTTTTACGCCGCTGGGCAAAGCTCGCCCGGACAGTGCGGAAAAATAAGCCTTCATCCGCAATCTCCCAAGGCAGTTTCTCGTAAGTTTTGAGTCGGATCACTGAGGACGTAACCTTGGGCTGGGGCATAAAACAGGACGGCGGTACATCAAAAAGCAGCTCCGGTTGGGCATAATACTGGCAAAAAACCGAAAATGCGCTGTAGTCCCCCGTCCCCGCTTTTGAAGCAATGCGCTGGGCAACCTCTTTTTGCACCATGACTGTCACCGAATCAAAGCATTTTGCCTCCAAAAGGACGGACAGCACCGGAGACGTGATGTAATAAGGCAAATTGGCGCAGGCCATGGGTCTTAACCCCTGAAACCTTTCCTTCACCAGAGCGGCGATATCCGTCTTTAAAGCGTCCTGCCAAATAATTTCCAGATTTTCAAATTCCCCCAAGGTTTCCGCCAAAATGGGGCGCAGGGTTTTGTCCACTTCCAACGCCGCCACCTTGCCCGCCCCAAGGCAAAGCTGCTGGGTCAGCGGTCCCACGCCGGGGCCGATTTCCAAAACGCCGCAGCCTTTGTCAATTTCCGCGTATTCCACAATCTGCCGGGGCACCCAGGACTGGATGAGAAAATTCTGCCCCTTGGCTTTGGAAAAATGAAATCCATGCCGGGCAAGCAGTTCTTTCAGTTGCTGGGCATTGCATAAATCGATCATAACAAACCTCGCCTGTTTTTTTACAATAGTGTAACAGAAATGTAGTAATTTTGCAAGCAGTGGGTTTTTGTGGTTGCAGCGGGGACAACCCCGTGCTATAATAAAAATATTGATTCGACAGAGCGTGCTGATTTTCCTTAGGGCACGGCGCCTTTTCGAAAGAAAGCGAGAAAGTTTCATGAAAATTCTACACATGATATCCGGCGGCGACGTGGGCGGCGCGAAAACCCATGTTTTGTCGTTGCTTCGCGGTTTGTGCGCCCGGCACGAAATCCTTTTAATTTGTTTCATGGAAGGTCCCTTCGCCCAGGAAGCCAGAGCCATGGATATTCCGGTGGAAATCATCGCCACCAACAATTTGGCGGTGGCGCAGCGCAAGGTCGCGGACATCGTTCGCGTCCGGCATTTTTCCCTCATGCACTGTCACGGCGCCAGAGCCAACGTCATTGGCGTTCTGGTCAAGCGGCTGATAAAGCTTCCTTTGATCACCACGGTGCACTCCGACCCTTGGCTGGATTACATGGGACGGCCAATCAGCAATTGGACCATCGGCGTGGCAAATCGAAAAGCCTTGCGCAAAATGGACTATATGGTAGGGGTCTCCCACGTCACCTGCCAGCTTCTCATCCGGCGGGGGTTTGATCCTCAGCGAATTTTTCCCATTTATAACGGCGTGGATTTTTCTCCCAGAAAAATCGCCCTGGAACGGGAAGCTTATTTTGACAGCATTGGCTTGCAGCGGGAAAAAGAAAGCGTGGTATTTGGCATTGCCGCCCGTATTTCCCCTGTGAAGGATCTGCCCACCTTGGTGCGCGCCTTTGCACAGGCGGTCAAAGAAGTTCCCTCCGCCCGTCTGGTGATCGCCGGAGACGGAGAGGATCGCGCCAAGCTGGAGGCGCTGGCTGCGGAGCTTTGCCCCGCGGGAAGCGTCCAATTCATCGGCTGGGTCTCCGACATGGACAGCTTTTACAACGCTTTGGACGTAAACCTTTTAACCTCTTTGTCGGAAACCTTCCCCTACGCCATTACGGAAGGTGCGCGGATGCGCTGCGCCACCATCGCCTCTGAGGTCGGTGGGATTCCCAGAATTGTGCTGCATCAGAAAACCGGTCTTTTGTTTCATCCAGGAGACACGGAAGCCTTAACCAAACACATGCTGACGCTGGCCAGAGATCAGGACTTGCGAGAGCAGCTCGGCCAGGCGATTTACGAAAAGACAAAGAACGATTTTTCTGTGGAAGCCACCCTTCGCACCCAGGAGGAAATTTATAAAACCATTCTGCGCCGCCAGAAGCGGCCTGTGAGCGGCAAGGACGGCGTTGCAATCTGCGGCGCTTACGGCAGAGGCAACGCCGGGGACGAAGCCATTCTCGCTTCTATTTTACAGCAGCTTCGCAGCTTCGACCCTGATTTGCCCATCTGTGTGCTGAGCAAAAAACCCAAGGAGACCGCCCTGCAAACAGGCGTTCGCTGCTGCTATGCCTTTTCCTTCTGGAGGGTCTGTAGAGAACTGCGCAAAACCCGTCTGTTCATCAGCGGCGGCGGCAGTCTCATTCAGGATGTTACAAGCACCCGTTCTCTATTGTATTACCTGTGGACCTTGCGCACCGCACGCCGGGCAGGCTGCCGGGTCATGATGTACGGCTGCGGTATCGGCCCGGTATCCAAAGGCAATAATCGGAAAATCGCCGGAAAGATGATCGACAAAAATGTGGATCTGATCACCCTGCGCGACCCGGAATCTCTGGAAGAGCTGCGGCGGCTGGGTGTTTCCCGGCCAAATATGCAAATTACCGCTGATCCGGCGCTTTTGCAAAGAGTACCCAGCCAAAAGATACAAGAATACATGGAAAACGCCGGGCTTGCCCCAGACGGCAGCTATTGTATGTTCGCTCTGCGCCCATGGCATACCGTCCGGCGGCGTGTCGCCGCTTTTACAGCCGCTGCGGAATATGTTTACAAAGTCTACGGCATGATCCCCGTCTTTTTTATGCTGGATCCCGGAAAGGATCGGGAAATGACAGAGCAAATCGCGCATACCCTGCGCTGCCCCCACGTGATTTTGCCTGTAGTGCAGGAAGGCGATATGGTATGCGGCATCATCGGGCAAATGAAGCTGGTGGTTTCCATGCGACTGCATGCGCTGGTTTTCGCCTCCGGGCAGGGCGTTCCTGTGGTGGGCGTGTCCTATGATCCAAAAGTCAGCGGATTTTTGGACTATCTGGGGCAGGAAAACTATGTTTTGGCCAATGAAGTCACGGAAGGCGTTTTGTGCGACCTCATTGACAGCGCGCTTTCCTGTCAAGCTGCAGAAAGTGAAATTATGGAGCGGCTCTGCCGCCTCGCCGGGCAAAACGGCGAACTGGCCTGGCAACTCTTTTGTGGGGAAAACGAGGAATAACCCCCGTCCTCGTTTGCGCGCCGGGAAAGGAAAATGCAATTCTTTTTCCTTTCCCGGTATAAGCAAAAGAACTTGGGGGCATACTACCTAAGGCTCCTGTTCAGCCCATAGCGCAAAGAAAAATGAAAAAAAGAGGAAAAAGCACTTGACTTTTCCAAGAATTTGTGTATAATAATAAGCGCTGTACAGCATTGCACAATTTAGAGGATTTGTGTAACGGTAGCACACCGGACTCTGACTCCGTTTGCGGGGGTTCGAATCCCTCATCCTCTGCCACGTCGCCGCAAGCTACATATTGCTTGCGGCGACTTTTTTTACAAAAGTCACCGGCGCACGCATTATGCTACGTCTCCTCTTTCGCAAAAAGTCACGCTTGCTGCGGCTGTTCGCTTGTAAACGCCCTCACAACGGTTCGCTGTCGCTACCAACTTTTTGCGAATTACGAGGGTTCAGATCCATACGCCTAATTGCCGATCATATCTTTTTTATGTGCCTCTCACAACTGTTAGAAAATGAAAACATTTTCTAACAGTTTTCTTATTATTTACAATTTCCCTGTTGAATTATATTGTAAAAAGTTTCGAATTCAGCGCATTGTTGGTATGGAAACTAAAAAATTAACTTCAAATGTATCATTTTTAATACGGATTAGAATATTTTTCACGCATAATTGCTAATAAAGAATGCTAACTTAATCTTCGGTGAGCATCTGCAAATGAGAAAAATAGGTTCGTCAACCATTCATTAATGAACCTGTCTTTATTACACTTGTTATACTCTTTTTAGTTTTCGCATCGAACTTTCCTGATTCTCCAATTCGGAGATCGCCCACTCTATTTCCTTTAAATTTGGTGCAGACATGGGCGGTTCCTCCTATCAGGCGTTCTCTATTTGACGAATAAAGCGCTTGATGGTTTCTCGATTCTGATCGCTTGCAGCATCCAGCGCCATTTCCAGATGCTCCATCATTTCACTGCGGCCATCGTCCCGGCTTTCGCTTCATTGGAAACCCAATAACTGTTACAACGCGAAGTATTTGTGCCCTTTGGTCTCTTAAAATCTTACGTGGAAATGTACAATAGTTCGATACTGCCACATCGCCGTGAACGAGAAACGTTCACGGCGATTTTCTTTATGCGACATAGCCGCCCCCACCGAGCTTATCAGCGGGAGGGCAGCTATGTTAGGGACGCCCAATGCCGACAGACAACAAGATTAATATACAACGAATATTTTTTAACGAATATCATTAAAAATATATTGACAAACATTCTTTCACATGTTATACTCTTATTATACAAAACCCTAGGAGGTATTGGAAAATGAAAAAATTAAACAAACTCGCAAAAATCATCACAAAGATTTTGGAAGTGTTCCATTGGGTCGGCGCCGCGTTGATGCTGGCGGCCACGGTTTGCTCCATGGCTGCGCCAAACTGGTTGCGCTATTTTGTTGGAATCGACGCGAAAGAATGCTGCGGCGCGGAGCTTTCCGTGTACGGCTTTGACGTTAACGCTGCGGTTACGAACGGTAACGTAGACACGAAAACCTTCCTTCTTTTTGGAATTGGGGCTTTTATCATCCTGACGCTGATGGCAATGGTATTTCGCAATTTACATCTGATTTTCAAAAAGTCCGAAAACGACTCGCCTTTCCAAAAAGACAATATCCGTATGCTGAAAGAAATCGGTATTTTTTCCATTTCCATTCCCATCGTTGGATTGGTTATGAGTACGATTATCCGTCTCGTCCTTGGTGTGGATGCGGTTGAAATCAGCGTGGATCAAAGCGGCGTTGTAATGGGGATTGTCGTTCTCTGCCTGACGCAGTTTTTTCGCTATGGGGCAGAGCTGGAAAAAGACGTGGACGGGCTTCTGTAAGGAGGCTGCGGGATGGGAAAAATTGTACTGCATTTAGACAGAATGATGGTGGAGCGAAAAATGTCTCTAAATGAACTTGCCCAGCGGGTAGGCATATCCAATGTCAATTTGTCCAAGATAAAAAATAACAAGGTAACGGCAATTCGCTTTTCCACGCTCGCTATGATCTGCGAGGTATTGGACTGCGACGCAGGAGATATTCTGGAATTTCAAAAAGACGAATAAAATGCAAGAAGAACTGCCGACTTTCTCGAGAAAGTCGGCAGTTCTTCTATTTAAGAAGTAAAAAGCAGGCCTTTGCGGCGAACCGCAAAAGCCTGCTTGCAGGAAAAATTACTGAACGCTGGCGATGGACGCTACAGTTTCAGGCACTTCGGGTGCATTTTCAGCGATATACAGCGCAAAGTTAATCAGCATATAAACCGCTTGGCAGCGCTGGGTATTGCCTGTGGGGTTCAAAATCAGTTCTTCGGTGGACATACCGGACATGATCTGATTGCGCACGGCCCATGCCATAGCGGGCTTTGCGTAATTGTGTACCTGATTCCAGTCCTTTGCGGACAAGGTTTCCGTTGCGCCGTCATAAGGCAGCCCCAGAACCAGATTCAGACGGAAAATCATGGAAGCCAGATCCTGACGAGTAACGAATCCGTTGGGACGGAAGGTGCCGTCGGGATAGCCGCTGATAACGCCGCAGGCAGTGAAGAACTCCACAGCGGGGGCGTAATACTGATCGGCTTCCACATCGGAAAGCTCTACGTTCAGCAGATCGCCTTCGAGCTGGCCAATGCTGGGCTGGCCAATGAGGCGGTACAGCAAAGCGGCAGCCTCGGCGCGGGTGAGGTTCTTGTTGGGGGAGAAGGTGGTGTCGGAAGTACCGGCAACCAAACCGACGAGATAAGCTACGGCTACGCCGTCAAAATACCATGCGTCGGGAGCAACGTCGGTAAAGGGGAAGGGCATAACGATGATACGACCTTCGCCGTAAATATCGCTGTATTCTTTGCCTACATTGCCCTTCAGAACGTCCTGAATGTAGGAAATAAGAACCTGATTGTCAATCATCACTTCGTCCTGGAGCACCTTGTTGTCCATGAACATATTGATGCCGTCGCCGCCGGACTTGAGCATATAGTTGTGAGAAGCCAGCTTGTAGGTTGCCTTCAGGTCGATGGGCGCATAGGTGCCGTCCGCCTGGAGAACCTTCACGTTACCTACGCGGCGTTCGCCGGTTACTTCAACGAACATCCCCTTGTCGTCCAGCTTGACTGTGCTTTCCACATAGGGATTGATGGTATACTTCAAACCGGAGACCTGCAGGAAGCCGCCGTTTTCACCAGGGAAGCTGCGGGAGGCCATTTCCAGCGCGTCAATGATTTCCTGGCCAGTGGCTTCCACCACGCAAGCCATATTGCCGAAGGGATGTACGGCAATAACCTGAGCGTAGGTAATATCGCCAGCGGGGATATCGGCGCGAACGCCGCCGCCGTTTACAAAGGCGATGTCAGCGCCCAGCACCACGCGGTAAGCGTCGGCGCACAGGTCGCCCAAATTGGTTTCCTGATTACGGATTGCGCGGTTGCCATCTTCGTCCTTGGTGGTGAGATCAACGTCAGTGTGGCCGATGACTTCGTTCAGCAGCGCTTCGTACTGCTTCTGAATATCTTTAATGAAGGTATCAGTTTCAGCGTCCACATCGGTAACGCCCTTGACCAGCTCTGTCATCATTTTGCCGTCGGCGGCAATGGTCAGCTTGCCGATATTGTTGAGCTTGGTGCCGGTGGAAGTGAGCAGGACTTCCTTGCCGTCCTTGCCGGCGACCTTTTCGCCAGCAATGGTGGAGTGGGAATGGCCGTCCAGAACCACATCAAGACCCGTGGTGTTGGCAATCACTTCTCTGGAGGTCCAGGGCTGGGACTGCTCGTCAATGCCCAAATGAGCGATCGCAACGATATACTGCGCGCCATCCGCCTTCGCACCGTCAATGGCGGCCTGCACAGCCTTATAAAGGTCGGCGCCGTTGTTGCCTTCGCAGAAGCCGTAGATATACTTGCCAGTTTCATCCTGGAAGTAGGTGGGGGTGGACTTGCTGAAGGTTTCGGGGGTGCTGATGCCCACAAAGCCAATCTTCACGCCGCCGACGTCCCGGACCTCATAAGCCTTGGCGACGGCCTTGTTGGTGCGCAGATCCATGAAGTTGCAAGACAGGTAAGTGGCGTTGGACTTTTCCAACAGGGAAAGGGCAACGTCCATGCCGTAGTCGAACTCATGGTTGCCGAAGGTGGCGTAGTCATAGCCAACCTTGTTCATGATGTCCACCAAATAGCTGCCCTTGGACAGCGTGCCGATGGCCTCGCCCTGAATGGCGTCGCCTGCGTCAACCAGAATCACGTTATCTTCGCCGTAGGTTGCTTGCAGAGATTTTTTATAGGCGGCCAGATTTGCATAACCCATGGTGCCTTCCGGTGTGCCCGCATCAACGCCGCAGTGCACGTCGTTGGTGTACAACACCACAATGTCGTTCTTGCCGTCCGTAGCGAAAGCCATGGTAGGCAGAACGGTGAGAATCATAACCATTGCCAGCAGCAAGGCTACGATTTTCTTACAATGCAGTTTCATTTTTGTTACCTCCTGATATTATTTTGTATTTTTTTGCTGCATTTTTGAATGCAATATCATTTTAGCACGAAAGGTGGTAAATTTCAATAGTTCCAAAAAACTTTTTTGTAGTAATTTTACATTTTTGGAAAAGATTGATGGATATTTCCTCAAACTTTGCAACAAAAAGGAATTATGATAGAAATCCCCAAACAAAAAGCCCTGTCGCAACCGGTGGTTGTTCGCTCTCAACTGGCAGTTGAACGAAAAAAATCGCGCTTTTTAACGTTTGGGTGATAGCTTTTTTCCACCAAATGTGGCATAATGACTGTAGTCGAAGCGAGGAGGTACGCATGAAAATGAAACAAACAGAAAATTCCCTCGGCCAGCGGATCATCAGCCACCGGAAACGGCTCGGCATGACCCAGGATCAACTGGCGGAGCGAGTGGGCGTCAGCGCTCAGGCAGTGAGCAAATGGGAAAATGATTTGTCTTGCCCGGACATCAGTATTTTGCCAAAACTGGCGGAAATTTTTGGAACCAGCACCGATGAACTGCTGGGCTGCGGCGCGAAACCAGCGGCGGATCCTGTTTATCAGGGGGAGGTCGTGGAGGATGAACCCCAGACGGAAAAGGAAAGAAATTTCCAGTTTAAATCCGGCGATTTTGTCCTTGAAATGGACGGCCACCGGCACAACCTGGTATTCGCCGCATTTATCATCGCCCTCGGCGGACTGCTCCTCGCAAATACTTTAGCGAAATGGCATTTGGGATTTTGGGCGCTTGCCTGGCCCACAGCTATGCTGTTTTTCGGCGTTGGCTGCCTTGTAAAGCGCGTTGGATTGTTTGGTATCAGCCTTACCTTGGGCGGCGGCTATTTTCTTTTAAGCAACATCGGCGTTTTGCCGGAGGAGTTGGGCGGCAATCTCATCTGGCCGTTGCTGATTCTTATCTGGGGCGTCAGTTTGTTTTTTGACAGTCTTTGGAACAAGCGCCGGAAACAAAAAAAGCGCAATCTGCACTGGAACGGCTCTGTTGACAGCCGCGTTTCCTACCAGAACGGAATGGCAAATGTGGACTTGAGCTTCGATTCCCAGCGCACGCAATGGAGCGCCTCTCCTTTTCACGGCGGTAGAGTGGACGTATCCTTTGGCAGCTATGAGCTAAACCTCGCAGACTGTACGGCAATCGGAGAAAACTGTCAATTGGCTGTGGATTTGTCCTTTGGCTCTATGCGGCTTCTTGTCCCCAGGCGGTATGCGGTGGAACTTGCAACGGATAAGGCTTTTTCTTCTGTGAATGTACAGGGCGCGCCTACGGAAACACCGGAAGGCATGATTCACCTGAATGTTGACGTTAGCTTCGCTAATTTGACTGTGATTTACATTTAATTAAGAAAACAATGACGTCAGAGAATTGCCAAACTTGTCATTGCGAGAAGGCGATGCCGACGCGGCAATGACAGGCGAACTTTTTTAACAGGCTGCGCCCCGGCGGAGTAATACTCCGCCGGGGCGTTTTTTATCCCTCGGCCGCGTCTAAATCCTTATAAGCGTATACCCGCTTCCAATTTCCCTCTCCGTCTTTAAAAACGCTGCTGCGATGCCGGCTGAGAAGCCGGACAATCTGATAGACGTCAATCCAGATTTCGCTGTTGCACTCTTTTTGGCTTTCATCGAAAATCAATTCCAGTCCAAAATGCAGGTGCACTGTCTCAATGTTATTTACATTTTCGCGCGTGGAGTAGCCAGTTCTGCCCATGAAGCCAATCACCTGCCCCGCCTGCACCTGATCGCCCTCTTGCAGTCCCGGCGCGAAAGGTCTGTCCTTTTGCAAGTGGGCATAGTAATAGTACCGCTTTTTGTCCTGCGAACGGATTCCCACCCGCCAGCCGCCGTACTGGTTCCAGCCCATAGCTTCCACCGTGCCGCTTTCCACCGCCACAATGGGCGTGCCCAAGCCGCCCATCAGGTCGTTGCCCAGATGCTTACGACGAAAACCGTAGGATCGTCCCACGCCAAAATCGTCGCAGTGGCTGTAGCCATATCCCGCCGCAATGGGGGAAAACGCCTTCAGGCCGTAGCTCGGTTGCCAATAACGGTTTCCGTTTTCATCTTCCAATTCTACGGCGTAGCTGCCCACAAGACCACCCAAGGCAGCGGTGTAGGCCTGCTCATAGTAAAGGTAGGTTTTGTAATTTTCCCCCAGAGCCGCTTCCGGGCCTTCTCCGGCAAACACCTTTGCCGCACGATTCACGGCGTCCGGCGTGGGCACGCCCCCTGTATACACAGCCGCCAGCGCCAGAAGGGAGATCCAGCTTAGATGCTGTTCCTCCTCAAAGCTTTGCACATCCAGCGACAGCGCCTTTTCCATGGCCTCCATGCTGCAATTAAAATCCACCCAATGAATGTAGTCGCCCTCAGCCGACACAGGTACAATCAAAAGACAAAGCGCGAAAAAAATCGCCAAAATCCGGCATTTCACCTTAACCACCTCATGGGATAGTTTGTGAAATGCCGGATTGTTCATACCATGCAAATTTTTACTTTTTTATGCGTCGATGAAGCATAAAGCCGCCCACCAGCAGACCTGCCCACAAAACAAAGCACCAGACCATTGCAAAAAAGCAGGAAAGCGGCGCCGTGCAAAGGGAAAACAAAATCATACTTGTCTGATAGGCAAACGCGCTTTTCCAGGAAAGCATCCATAAAAGCAAGAAAATAAAATAGGCAATGATCACGCAAAGGCCGTACCATTTCAGCACAGACAGCAGTTTTTTATCTTTTGTCAAAAAGCCCAGCAGCATAAGCCCGTACAAAATCGCAAAATATAAAATGCCGAAAATCTGCGCCGTCCAGGGCGCAAAAAAGCGCGCGTTCAAAGCCGTTGCCACGCCGTCCGCGCCGCAAATTAAAAATAGCAAACCCCAGCCCGCCAGCAAGACTTTTTTCGCAGGTTTCAAGTACCATTCCTCCTTTTTTATTATTATAAATTATCATGTAAAATTTGTCAACCAAATCGCCTTTGCAGCGCCATTTCCCCGGTTTTCAGCGCCGGCAAAAGACTTTCCCCCAACGTCCGCTCCAAAAGCCCATACTCGTCCAAGCCGCCCTGCCCGTGCAACACCTGCCAGGCTCCCGCATCTGATCCGGGGGCCAGCAAACCACCAAGCGCCGCAAACCGCCGGACGTTTTCCTTGGCGCTTTGCAGAATTTCCTCCACGGCGGCTTCTTGGAAACGTCCCTTGCCCCGCAGATTCCCAATGGTCGCCAGGGTCGGCGTCCATATAACGTTATGCTCTACCATAGCGCCTAAGGCTTTTGCGTCCAGATACGCGCCGTGCTCCACAGAGTCCACGCCGGCTTCGGCGGCCAGCCGCACCGTCTCGGCGCCATTGGCGTGAGCCATCACCGGAAAGCCTTCCCCATGGGCGATACGCACCATTTCCCGGATTTCCTCCGCGTCCAAGCCGTCGCAGCTTAATTTGCCATACTGGTTAAAATCCATCAGCCCGGCAATCATGATTTTAATAAAATCCCCGCCCAGTCGCCGTACTTCAGTCACCAGCGCCCGATACTCCTGTAAACTGGAAAAGCTCCGACCGATAAAGCCGCCGTAACGCCCTTCTTTATAAATTGGGAAAGCCGGACAGCGGTAGGTAATCCCATAATCCCTCGCCATTTCCCTTGCCGCAAGACAAACGCCCCAGCGGTCGCCGCCGTCTCGCAGATAGGTAAAGCCCAGGCGCTGATACTGCGCCAACTGGGCGGCAATCCACTGCGTATTGGGCTTCCGGCTGTGGGCGGCAATGGCTTGTCTCCAGTTTTTTCCGTCCAGTACCATATGAATGTGTCCGTCAAGCTGCATTTTTTGCCTCCTTTTTCTTTATTTTATCACTTTTCAGCTTTTCCGGCAATAGAAACATCAAATGGAATATGATATAATAGCCAGCAAATCAGGAACTGCGCCATATAATATTCATAAAAAATTTTCAGACAAATGAAAACATAAAAAATCGGGAACAATCCATTTTAAAACGCTATAATGAAAAAGCAGTTGGGAGGTTCGCTTATGACTTGGATAGAAAGCATGCGTGAAGCAATTCAATATATGGAAGAAAACTTAGAAGAAGATTTGAAGGTTGAAGACGTTGCCAAGCATATATTTCTGTCGCCTTTTTATTTTCAGAAGGCTTTCCGTTTACTATGTGGATTCACTGTTGTTGAGTATATCCGCAATCGCAGATTAACTGCCGCTGGAAATGACCTACTAACCACAAACAAAAAAATTATTGATATTGCAATGAAGTATGGATATGATTCTCCAGACAGCTTCACAAAAGCGTTCACTCGTTTTCACGGCGCAACACCTACTGCTGTAAGAAAAGGCGGTCAAACATTGAAAGCGTTTGCACCGCTCAAACTTAAATTTTCGTTGGAAGGCGGTTCTATCATGGACTACAAAATTGTTGAAAAAGAAGCGTTTCAGGTAATCGGCATATCAAAAAGATTTCACGCTGATACCTCGCTTAAAGAAATTCCTGCATTTTGGGCAGAACATTGTCAATCAGGAAATTGGAAGTACATTTATGGTACGTACGGGGTGTGCATGGAGACTAATGAAACCGGACAGGAATTTGAATACATGATCGCAGACGATTATGACGTTAATAAGCACTTGCCTGAAGAATTTCGAGTTTTTACCATACCCAAGCACACATGGGTCGTATTTCCTTGCGTAGGTCCTATGCCGAAGGCATTACAGGATATAAATGCGAAGGTATTTTCTGAATGGCTGCCCAATTGCACAGATTATGAAATTGCGGGAGGGTATAATATTGAATATTATGCCGATCCGAAAAAGTATGAAAAGGGTCTCCAAGATGAAAAATACTACAGCGAATGCTGGTTCCCGATTAAAAAGCGCTAACGCACATTTGCACACAATCCATACGCGCACTATTTTATACAAGATTTCCAGCAGGAATCATTTTTCTTTCCGCTAACATAGGAAACGGTGCTTGATTTTTCTAGGACTATAATCCCACCGAAAACGACATATTAAGACCACGAGGTTCGCCTCGAAATTAAAAAAGGGTGGGAAATATGAAAAAAATTGGAATTCGCGCGGCTTCGCTGCTTGTAGCGGTGCTTCTGTGCTGTACGCCTGCCTTGGCAGTGGAGCTGCTCATACCAGTTGGGCAGGCTGTTGGATTGGAACTGCAATCAGATGGTTTAACAGTTGCGGCGGTGGAAAAAGCCTCTCCTGGAGAAAAGGCCGGACTTTTGACAGGCGATGTGATTTTAACGGTCAACGACATACCGGCTGAAACGGCGGACATTTTGGTAAATACCCTGAAAAGCGCCGCCGGGGATGTTACGCTGTTGGTACAGCGAGATGGACAGTCGGTAAAAATCAAAGCGCAGCCCCAGAATGGACGCTTGGGCGTCTCCGTACGCAAGGGTATGGCGGGCATCGGCACTGTCACCTATTACGACCCGGATACTGGCGCGTTCGGCGCGTTGGGGCACGGGGTCAGCAACGCAGACGGCGGTCTGGTTCCCATGGATACCGGTTCCGTATTACAAGCCAGCGTGGCCGCTGTGGAAAAAGGCAAAATCGGCAAGCCCGGCCGGCTGAAGGGCGCCTTTGCCAAAGACGCGATCATCGGCGCCTTGGAAAAAAATACAGTTTGCGGCGTTTTTGGTCAGTCCCAGGCAGGCTGGAAAGGGATTCCCATGCCGGTAGCGGAGCCGGAGGACGTCAGCGTGGGAGCAGCCACTATTCTTTCCAACGTATCCGGCACAGAAGTACAAGAGTATTCTGTGGAAATTTTGAAGGTCTATCCCGATGAGGAAACCCAGTGCCGGAATTTGCTGATCCGGGTGACGGACGAGCGGCTGCTCAGCGCCACCGGGGGTATTGTCCAGGGCATGTCCGGCAGTCCCATTTTGCAAAACGGACGGTTTGTGGGGGCTGTGACCCATGTGCTGGTCAACGACCCCACCATGGGCTACGGTATCTTTGTGGAAAATATGCTGGACGCCGCGGCGTAACGGCAAAAACCCGGCGCAAAAATTGCGCCGGGTTCGATTTATGGAAAAAGACTTACACGCAAAGCGCCCGGATATCCTCCGCCATTTCGGCCGGATCGTCGGACACCGTCATGGTGAACTCCATGTTGTTGGCTTCGCCAAAAGCTTTGCACCACGCAATGAAGGACTCCGCCACACTGCGATCTTCGCCGATGATCTTGTACAACCCCTCAATAAATACATGGGTAATGTCAAAATTGCCGGCGTGCAGGCCGCTGATAAAGCCCCGCAGCAGCGTTTCTGTGTTAATGGCATACTCCTTCGCGTCGATTAAGCGAACGCGGTAGTCAATATCATAAGTCAAATGCTTGCCATTTTCAATGCAGACCATGCTGCCTGTCTCATTTTTTACGGACTCGTTGATAGAGCTGACAAACTGCTTTGTCTTGCCAGAACCCTTCAGGCCCATAATCAGTTTAACCATAGAGAATTCCTCCTTAACCTTCACCGGCTATGCCGGTACGTTTCTTTCATTTTAACAGTTTTGCGCAGATATTGCAACACATTTTTCAGCAATTTGCAGAAAATTACTTCTGCTCGTAGCCGGGCTTGCCCAAAAGCTGGAACATATTGCGCTTATAGAACTCCACGCCGGGCTGATTGAAGGGATTCACCCCAAGCAAATAAGCGGAAACGCCGCAGCACAGCTCAAAGAAGTAGAACATTTCACCCAGCTTACTGTCGTTCAAATCGCCTGCATCCACAGAAATCACCGGCACGCCGCCGTCCACATGGGCAGCCACAGTGCCAAGGTACGCCTGCTCGTCTACAAAGTCCAGGGTACGGCCTTCCAGATAATTGAGACCGTCCAAATTTTTCCAGTCGGAGCCGACAATGGCCTTCTGTGCAGGCGGCGCAAAACGCACCATGGTTTCAAACAAATTCCGCTCGCCCTGCTGAATCATCTGGCCAAGGGAATGCAAATCGGCGGTAAATTCCGCGGAAACCGGGAAAATGCCCTTGCCGTCCTTGCCTTCGGACTCCCCGAAAAGCTGCTGCCACCAGCCGCCGAACATCTTAAAGCCCGGCTCAAAGGAACTGAGCAGTTCGATGGCCTTGCCGCTGCGGTACAGCAAATTCCGACTTGCGGCGTACAGCCACACAGGATTTTCAAAAGAACGTACATCGTAGGTCTTTCGCGCGGAGAATGCGCCCTGCATGACCTGCATAATGTCGATGCCGGCTACGGCCATGGGCAAAAGACCAACGGCTGTCAGCACAGAGTAACGACCGCCGACATCCGGGGGAATGACAAAGGTTTCCCAGCCTTCTTCTGTCGCCATCTGGCGCAATGCGCCCTTTGCAGGATCGGTAATGGCGTAAATACGGTGCTTTGCGCCGTCCGTGCCGTACTTGCGCTCCAGCATCCAGCGCAAAGCGCGGGTTGCGATGGCAGGTTCGGTGGTTGTGCCGGACTTGGAGATAAACGCCACAGAAAAGTCTTTCCCTTCCAGCAAGCGCAAAAGTTCGTTCCAACCTCTGGTAGACAGGCTGTTGCCCGCATAGAAAATCTGCGGATTGCCTCTTCCCTTGCCGATGTTATGATTGGCGCCCTGCATCAGCTCAATGGCGGCTCTGGGTCCTAAATAGCTGCCCCCGATGCCGACGACAACAAATACGTCAGAATTTTCCCGAATACTGGCGGCGGCCATGCGGATGCGGCGAATCTCGTCGGTTTCCTCCCAAACAGGCAGCTCCAGCCAGCCCAGGAAATCGTTGCCTTCCCCGGAGCCGGTCATCAGCGTCTCATGGGCGGACATAACCTCTTTTTCCATGGCCAGAAGATCAGGCAGGGAAAACTGGCTCCAAACATTGGATATATCAACTTTAATCATAATTGGCGTACCCTCCAAAATATTTTAATTTTTTCACAATCTAATGCTACCGCAAAATGACTGGAAACGCAAGGCTTATTTTGTAAATTTTATGAGTTTTTCTATATTTTTTCTTTTGGCGTAATCTGCGCTGGCTTTTTTCTGCACTCTTTCGTATAATAAAGAAAAACACCAATGCAAAAATTGGAACAACGGAGGTATGGTATGAAATACGGCTTTGGCATTGACGTGGGCGGCACCACTGTCAAAATGGGCTTTTTCAGCGAGGACGGAACGCTGCTGCATAGCTGGGAAATTCCCACAGACTGTACGGAGAACGGTCGGCATATTCTGCCGGATATTGCAAAGGCGGTACAAGCGCATCTGGCGCAGACGGGCATTGGGCATGAAAGCGTTCTTGGTATTGGCATCGGCGTGCCGGGACCTGTCAACAGCCGCGGGATCGTTAACCGCTGCATCAATCTGGGCTGGGGCGTTTTGGATCTGAAAGGAGAACTGGAAGCTCTGACGGGCTTGCCGGTGCAGGCAGGCAACGACGCAAACGTAGCGGCGCTGGGCGAATGCTGGAAAGGCGGTGGGCAGGGCAAACAGGACATGGTGCTGGCAACCCTTGGCACCGGGATTGGCGGCGGTATTCTTGTCGGTGGAAAAATGATTCACGGCGTGCATGGCGGGGGCGGCGAGATCGGCCACCTGAACATCAGCCGAACGGAAACAGTTCCCTGCAACTGCGGCAATTACGGCTGCGCAGAGCAGTACGGCTCCGCAACCGGCATCGTTCGCACTGCAAAACGTTTTCTGGAAACCTGCGACGCACCTTCTACTTTGCGGGAACTGGAAACACTAACCGCTAAAGCTATTTTTGACGCAGGTAAAGCAAATGATGCATTGGCGCTGGAAATTTTAGAGCAGGTTTTTGATGATTTGGGGGTTTTTCTCGCTTGCGTGTGCAGCGTATGCGACCCGGAGATCATTGTGCTGGGCGGCGGCGTGTCCAAGGCCGGGCAAATCCTGCTAGACGGCGTTGCGGCGCATTTTAAAAAGTATATGTTCCATACCGGCAGAAATATTGCTTTTGCTCTGGCAACCTTGGGCAATGAAGCAGGAATTTATGGGGCTTTCAAAATGGCGCTGGACGCCATATAAAAAAAACACCCTTGCAGGGACAACCTGCAAGGGTGTTTTAGTCTTTATTTCTGCTCCGCCAGTTCCTTCAACGCATCCTTGCGGCTAAAGTTGGCGCGGCCCTTTTCGTCAAAGCCCATGAACTTCACCCAGGTCATATCGCCAAGGTTCAGCACATCCTCCACCTTTTCCACGCGGCGGTTTTCCAGCTTGGAAATGTGCACCATGCCGTCGTGACCGGGCGCAATTTCCACAAACGCGCCGATGGGCAAAATGCGGACAACCTTACCGTAGTACAGCTTACCCACCTCCGGCACAAAGCAGATGTCGTCCACCATCTGCTTGGCCGCGTAAGCGGCGGCGGAATCCACAGCGGAAATGAATACGGAACCGTCGTCGTCAATGTCTACCTTCGCGCCGGTGTCCGCGCAGATCTTCTGAATGGTCTTGCCACCGGAGCCAATGACCTCCCGGATCTTCTCCACAGGAATCTTCATGGAAATCATCTTGGGCGCAAACTCGGAAACCTCCGCTCTGGGTTCGGCAATGCAAGGCAGCATAATTTCGTCCAGGATCTCCAGACGCGCCTTCCGGCAGCGCTCCAAGGCGTCGGCAATGATTTCCATGGTAAGACCCTTGTTTTTGAGATCCATCTGAATGGCGGTTACGCCTTCCGTGGTGCCCGCAACCTTGAAGTCCATTTCGCCGTGGAAATCCTCCACGCCCTGTATGTCTGTAAAGGTTCTCCATTCGCCGGTTTCCTGATCGGAAATCAGGCCGCAGGAAATGCCCGCAACCGGGCGGCGAATGGGCACGCCGGCGTCCATCAGCGCCAGGGTAGAGCCGCAGATGGAACCCTGAGAGGTGGAACCGTTGGAGGACAGCACCTCAGAGACCACGCGAATGGCGTAGGGGAACTCCTCCACGCTGGGAATCACAGGCAGCAGCGCCTTTTCCGCCAATGCGCCGTGCCCAATTTCCCGGCGGGAGGTAGAACGGGCGGCCTTGGCCTCGCCAGTGGAGAAAGCGGGGAAATTATAATGATGAATATACCGCTTGGTATCTTCCGGGTAAATGGTATCCAGCTTCTGGGCGGCGGACAGGGTATTCAACGTGCAGATAGAAAGCACCTGGGTCTGACCGCGGGTGAAAAGGCCGGAACCGTGCACTCTGGGCAGCAGGCCGACTTCCGCCCCAAGGGGACGAATCTCGTCCATGCCCCGGCCATCCACGCGCTTGCCGGCCAGGAGCCACTTCTTCACGACTTTTTTCTGCATTTTATACAGGCAAACGTCAATGTTAATGTCAAAATCCTCGTATTTTTCTGCGAACTTCTCCGCAAAATCCCGACGGGCGGCAGTCAGGCGCTCCTCCCGGACGTTCTTATCCGGGGTATCCAAGGCATTTTCAATCTGATCCATGCCGTAAGCGCACAGCTCGTCCAGCAGGTCGTGGTTCACAGCGGCCTTTTCAAAGGTAAATTTGGGCTTGCCGATTTCCGCTACGATGCCGTTGATGAATTTCACGATTTCCATATTGGTTTCGTGAGCACGGCGGATGCATTCCAGCACAATATTTTCCGGGGCTTCGTTGGCCTCGGTTTCAATCATCACTACCTTTTCAAAGGTGGAAGCGATGCAAACGAAGCAGTCGCAGGCGTTTCTCTGGTCGGCGGAGGGGTTCACCACGTATTCGCCGCCTACATAGGCGACGTTGGTGGTAGCCACGGGGCCGTTCCAGGGCACGTCGGAAGAAGCGATGGCAATGGAAGCGCCCAGGGAAGCCACAATTTCCACAGGGTTTTCATAGTCGTTGGCCATGACGGTGCAGGTTACCACCACGTCGTTGCGCAGTTCTTCGTCGAACAGCGGACGCATGGGGCGGTCGATGATCCGGCTGTTCAGAATCCCCCGCTCGGAGGGCTTGCCCTCCCGGCGGTTGAAGGAGCCGGGAATGCGGCCAACGGCATACATCCGCTCCTCAAACTCAATGGTAAGAGGAAAGTAGTCGATGCCGGGCTTGGGGTCTGGAGAGGCGGTGACAGTGGTGAGCACCACGGTATCGCCGTAGCGGCAGATGCATTCGGCATTGGCAAGCTCGGCCACCTTGCCGGTCTCTACGGTAAAGGGACGGCCGCCGATTTCCATTTCAAATACTTTGTGATTGGGATAAGTCTTACGAGTAATCAATGCAGTACCTCCTAATGATTTTTCCGCATGGGAGGTTTAGCACTTGAAACCGGCGCTGAGAGGCTCGGCGCTGCTTTCAACTGCTAAAGCGATCCCATGCCGCTTTGCAAACAAGGGGCGACAAAAGTCGCCCCTAAGCCTGACAAAATTACTTACGGATACCCAGCTTGGCGATGATCGCACGGTAACGGTTGATGTCCTTCTTTGCCAGATAGTCCAGCAGGTTACGGCGCTTACCAACCATCATCAGCAGACCGCGGCGGCTGTGATTGTCGTGCTTATGCACGCGCAGGTGCTCGGTCAGCTCGTTGATACGAGCGGTGAGAATTGCGATCTGGACTTCAGGAGAACCGGTATCGCCTTCGTGGGTTGCGTTTTCCAGGATAACCTGGGTCTTGACTTCCTTCTGAATCATGGGAAAAAATCCACCTTTCTGAAATTCACCCTTGCGCTCAGTATCGGGCCGATGGAATGCGCTTAAAAAGAGCCGTCCCCCGAAACCGGGCAGCGGGCACAAAAATGTTCTGGCTATCCGCCAGCTATTTTATCCTAACATATTTTCCCCGAAATGTAAAGAATTATTTTCTAAAAACGGAGAAATCCGCAAGAATATATTCTCGCGGCAAGTTAAGCCTTATCCGCGCTTTTTCGCGCCAGATAGAAAATTGCCTCCCGATAGCCCGCAAAGCCCAAACCCTTATAGGTCTTTTCGCAGGCCATCCCGGCGTAGGAAAGCTGGCGAAAGGGTTCTCTTGCGTCCACGTCGGACAAATGCACCTCCACCGCCGGGAGGGAAACCGCCTTCAGCGCGTCCAGAATCGCCACGCTGGTGTGGGTGTAGGCGGCGGGATTGATGACAATGCCATCAAATACGCCGTAGGCCGCCTGAATCTTGTCTACCAGCGCGCCTTCGTGGTTGCTCTGAAAAATTTCCACCTGGCAGCCGGCTTCTTCTGCCGCCTGCCGGATATAGGCTTCCAAAGCCGCATAGTTTTGACTGCCGTAAATAGCAGGCTCCCGCAGACCTAGCAGGTTCAAATTAGGTCCGTTCAGCACCAGAATTTTCATAGGGCTTCCCTCCGTTTTTCCAGAATTTCCGCAACGGTTTTTTCCGCCGCGCCGTCGTTGTCAATTTCAAAATCAGCAAACTGCCGGTACATTGGCTCCCGCCGCCGGTACATTTCCTCCAGCGACCCCGCCTGAGACAAGGGTCTGCCGTTTTTGGGCAGCTTATACAGCGCCCGGCGAAGCCAGAAAACCGTGCCGTTTTGCCGCAAAAGCGGCTCGTTTTCCGCTCTTGTCACGCAGCCGCCCCCGGTGGCGATGACAAGCCCGGATTCTTTGCCCAGCTTTGCCGCTATTTGGGTTTCCAGCGCCCGGAATGCCTCTTCCCCCTGCTTTGCGAAAATTTCCGGGATGGAGATCCCCGCAAGGCGGCAAATTTCTTCATCCATATCCACAAAACGCAACCCGGTTTTTTGCGCAAGCTTTCTGCCGACGGCGCTTTTTCCGCAGCCGGGCATTCCAACAAGCACGATATTTTCCATTTGCCCCCGCAAAAGGCGCAAAATTTCTTCCGTTTTCTGCCGCTCCATGGGAACGCCCGTCCAGATTTCCGCGCTTTTCTGCGCCTGCGCCACCAGCATTTCCAGTCCGTTGACCACGGGAATACCCAACGCCATAGCGTCTTGCAGCAGCTTCGTCCGGGCAGGATTGTAAATTACATCCAAAACCGCCTCCAGATTGGGAAACTGCCCCACGTCCAGAGGGGCAATCCCCACGTTGGGATACATTCCCACCGGCGTGGCGTTTACCAAAACCGCCGCGTCCTGATGAAGATGCAGATTTTCATAGTTGTTTTCCCCCTTGCGGGAAATCACGACCACCTGCGCCCTCTGGTCACGCAAGGCCACCGCCGCCGTATTGGACGCGCCGCCGCTGCCCAGCACCAGCGCCTTTTTCCCGGCAAGGGTCAGCCCTTGCAGCATGGTCAAAAAACCGAAATAATCGGTATTGTGCCCTTCCAGGCTCCCGTCCGGCAGGCGCAGTAACGTATTGACGCTTTGCAGCTTTTGGGCGGTTTCCGACAGCCGGGCGCAGTAGGGAATCACCGCTTTTTTATAGGGAATCGTCACATTTAAGCCGGTAAAATCCCCGTTTTTCAGGAAATCTTCCAGTTCCTCCGGACGTTTTTCATACAAATCGTAGGCATAGTCTCCCAATTGGCTGTGAATTCGCGGGGAATAGCTGTGCCCCAGCTTTTCTCCCAGCAGTCCGCATTTCATCAGACCACCTCGCAATAGCTGCCGAGGTATTTAAACTCCTCGCACATTCCCTCCATCTCGCACATAAGCTGCACGTATTCTTCCGAGTAAATGGAGGTTTCCAGATCGAAATAGAACATAAATTCAAACTCCCGGTCGGGGATAGGGCGGGATTCCAGCTTGGTAACGTTAATGCCCAGAGCGTAAAGCCGCGCCAGCATTTTATACAGCGCGCCGGGCTTATGGGGAAGCACCATCATGATGCTTGTTTTGTCGGAACCGGGGTAGATTTCCAGTTTCTTAGAAATGCAGAGAAAGCGGGTGCGGTTGTTCCCCTCGTCCTGCACGGAAGCCGCTAAGTTTTCCAGACCGTACAACTCCGCGCAGACGCGGCTGGACAAAGCAGCGACATCCTTTCGGTGGGATTTTGCCACCATCTCCGACGCGAGAGCGGTATTTTCCACACACGTCACCGTTACGTTGGGCAACCCCTTCAAAAACGCCGCGCACTGGCCAATGGCCTGCTCATGGGAATAAATTTCTCGAATATCCTCCAGCTTCGCCCCCCGCTTGGCCAGCAAATTGTGGTCTACCTTCAGCCGACAGGTGCGGACAACGGAGAAATTATGTTGAATCATTAAATCATAAACCTTTTTCACAGAACCCGCCGTGGAATTTTCAATGGGCAAAATACCGTATTGGCAAAGTCCCTTTTCAATGGCGGTAAACACGCCGTCAAAGGATTTAAAGTAAAAAATACTGGGATTTTTGAAGATTTTTTCGCAGGCAATCTGGGAATACGCCCCCTCCACCCCCTGGCAGGCCACCATAGGCGCTTGGGGGAACAGGTTTGGCGTATTTTGCACCGCGTCCGTGATGCGGCCATACAGCGCGGAGGCAAGGCCAAACCGCCGCTCCTGATAGCTGCGGCTCAGCTCAAACAGCAGGCTGTAAAGAACGCGGGTGTAATTTTGCATATCCCCGCCGGCCTTTTCCGCCACCTCGCGAAGCTTTTCCCGCTCCCGCATGACGTTCAAAATAGGCAGGCTCTGCTCTTTTTTGTAGTCCGCAATCTGGGCGGCAACCTCCATGCGCTGGCAAAACAGCTTAACCAGCTCGTCGTCAATTTTGTCGATTTCCAGCCGAAGCTCCTTTAAATCCATCTTTCTCTCTCCCTTTTTGGTTTTTACGCTTATAAAATTTGAGTATTTCTCCTGCCTGGCCGTAGGGGCGGTATTCCCGTGCAGTTCAGGTCGAGCGACCCCCCAATGGTGTGTAAAGTCAGTAGCGGGATTCATAACGCGTTGCCGGTGGGCGCACACATAGGTGCGCCCGTTTTTTCCAATTTCCCGTGCAATTTTGTCACAGGAAACACCGGTTCGCAATGACAGGATTGAGCGATTGCCACAACGAGATTCGCAATTGCAGATTTGAAGCTGCCTTCTGGTGGGCGCGTGCGCCCCTACGGTGTTCCAATGCTTACAAAGCGCATTACGCTCTTGCTTTCCACTCCAAAAGCGCGTCGTAAATGGCGATGGCCGCCGCAGCCTCCACCACCGGCACCGCTCTGGGGGCGATACAGGGGTCGTGCCGCCCGTGGACAATCAGGTTTTTGCTTTCCATGGCCGCCAGACTCACACTTTCCTGCGCTTTGGCAATGGAGGGCGTGGGCTTGAAGGCCGCCCGGAAAATCAAGGGCATTCCGTTGGTGATACCACCGAGAATCCCTCCAGCGTGGTTGGTCTTTGCGCGGATTTCGCTGTTTTCCACCACATAAGGGTCGTTATTCTGGCTGCCCCGGAGCCTTGCCGCGCCAAAACCCGCGCCAAATTCCACGCCCTTCACAGCGGGAATCCCGAAAACCATCTGGGCAATGCGGTTTTCCATGCCGCCGAACATGGGTTCTCCCAAGCCCACTGGCAGCCCCACGGCGGCGCACTCTATTACGCCGCCCACGCTGTCGCCTTCCGCCTTGGCCGCCGCGATTTCCTGCCGCATGGCCTCTCCCGCCTCCAAGGACAAAACAGGGAAATCCTTCTGCACCTGATCCAGTTCCGGGCGCAGCGGATCAAAGGGCGTATCCGCCGCGCTTCCCACGCTTGCCAGATGCGCCGCGAGCAAAACACCCTCCCGCGCCAGAAGCTGGAGGCAGATTCCCCCGGCGATGCAAATGGGCGCGGTAAGCCGCCCGGAAAAATGTCCGCCTCCAGCGGCGTCCTGGGCGCCTTTGTACTTCACCTCCGCCGGATAGTCCGCGTGCCCCGGCCGGGGACAGTCATGCAGCCCGGCATAGTCCCCGGAACGGGTGTTGGTATTGCGAATCACAGCGGTGAGGGGCGCGCCGCAGGTTACGCCATCCACAAGGCCGGACAAAATTTCCACTGCGTCGGCTTCCTTCCGCGGCGTTGCCCAGGCGCCCTGTCCCGGCGCGCGCCGGGCAAGAAATGCTTGCAGCTTATCCATATCCACCGGCAGGCCGGCTGGCAGACCGTCCATAGTCACGCCGATGGCCGCCCCATGAGACTGGCCAAACACGGAAATTTGCAGAAGCTTCCCAAACGTACTTGCCATATCCTCACCTCATCGTCGGCAAAAGCCGCCTTGTTTCGGCGGCGTTTTCCAAAATCGCCGCCTTTAACGCTTCCAAGCTTCCAAACTTTTTCTCCGGCCGGAGAAAGTGAAACAGGGATAATTGCAGTGTTTTTCCGTACAAATCCCCGTCAAAATCCAAAAGCCACGCTTCTGCGTTGACATTTGTGCCTTCCACTGTGGGGCGCATTCCCACATTGATGACCGCCGGACGGGACTTGCCTTCCCAGTGGGCAAGCCCGGCATACACCCCGCGCCTGGGACACAAAAGCTCCTCCGGTACGCAAAGATTCGCCGTGGGCACGCCCATGGTGCGCCCAATCTGCCTGCCGTGGACAACCTCTCCGGAAAGCAAATGCCCATGCCCTAGAAAATCCACAGCGCGGCGCATTTCGCCCTTTTCCAGCAGAGCGCGGATATAGGTGGAGGAAACGATGCGTTCCTCCCGCCGCACCGGGGCGATGACGTCGCAGCCAAGCCCCAGTTCGCCGCACCTCGCTTTCAGCAGCGCCGCCGTCCCCAGCCCCCGGTCGCCAAAGCGGAAATCGTGCCCGCAGACCACGTGGCAGGCGTGATACACTCCAATCAGCACATCCGTCACAAAATCCTCCCAGGGCATGGACATCATGGTTTTGTCAAAGTGCAGCGTCAGCACCTCGTCCATGCCGCCGATGTTTTCCAGCAAAAAGCGGCGATCCGCCGGGGTATTCAGCAGCCCAACCTCCCCGCCGAACACCAGATTATCCGGGTGATTGTCGAAGGTCAGCGCGGCGGCGGTACAGCCCCGGCTGTCCGCTTCCTCCCGGCAGCGGCGCAGCAACGCCCGATGCCCCAAATGCACCCCGTCAAAAAAACCAAGGGCAATGACTTTTTCTTTCTCCAACCGTCAGTCCACCTCAAAAAAACTTTTTATCGTCGTCATAACGCCGCCGGTACAGCTTGCAAGGGCAAGAAACGCTCTGTCTTGCCCATACAGCCGGTACTTGCCCGGCTCACTTTTACAGGGGAAAGCATTTCCGTTCCGGCACAGCCGCTCCTGCTTTGCGTTTAGCGTAACCGCCGGATATTTTGCAAACATGGAATCCACAGACAGCAGGTAGTTTTCCATAGCTTCCCCGCTTTCGCTGCTTTCCAGCAGCTTTTCCAGAGGAATCGCCTGTTCTATTTTATAGTCTCCTGCCTGCACCCGGCGAAGCGCCGCCATACAGCCGCCGCAGCCCAAAGCCGCGCCAATATCCTTGCACAGGGTTCTGATATATGTACCCTTGGAGCAGGCGACGTAAATTTCAAATTCTTTTTCGCTCCAGGACAGCAGCCGCAGGGTCAGAATTTCAATTTCCCGCGGGGCGCGTTCAATTTCTTTTCCGGCTCTCGCCAGCTCGTAGAGCTTTTTGCCGCCGATTTTCACAGCGGAATACATCGGGGGCGTTTGCATCTGCTTCCCCACAAAGCGGCTTAAAACCGCCTCAACTTCCTCTTTCGTGGCGGAAACCTGGCTTTCCGTCAAGGTTCTGCCCCAAACGTCCTCGGTGTCCGTAGTAAGTCCCAGACGAACAGTTGCCACATACGCTTTTTCCGCATGCTCGAAAAACTCCACCGCTCTGGTGGCTCTGCCCACAAAAACAGGCAACACGCCGGTGGCCATGGGGTCCAAGGTTCCCCCGTGGCCGATGCGCCGGGTTTGAAACGCCCGGCGCAGCCGGGCCGTCACGTCCTGACTGGTCCAGCTTGTGGGCTTGTCTACAATTACAATGCCGTTTGCCATTTACAAATACCCCAACTGCCGGAAGGCGTTTTCCACCGCCAGCTTTGCCTCATCCTGCGCCATGGGAAGGGTCGCTCCGGCGGCGGCCTTATGTCCGCCGCCGCCAAACAGGGCGCACAGCGCCGCCGCGTCGTATCCCGGCGCGGAGCGGACGGAAAGCTTGGTCTGCCCGTCCGGAAGGGTTCGCATGGTGACGGCCAGGCAAACGCCCTCAATATTTCTGGCGAAGGTGGATACGCTTTCCATATCATCCTCGGTGACGCCGCAATTCTTTTCCACTTCCAGTGGGATTGCGGCGATGGCCAGCCTGCCCTCCGCGTAAAAGACCACATGCTCTGTGATATAAGCGTCTATGCGGAGCCTTGCAAAGCGGCGCTTTTCAAACATTTCCTGATTGATGGGGTAGGTTTCCGCCCCCGCTGCCAGGCACGCCGCCGCAACGCGCAAGGTCTTTGCGGTGGTATTGGAGTAGCGGAAGCACCCGGTATCAGTGCTCACCGCCACGTAAATAGCCTCCGCCGTAGCCTGATCCAGCGTCACGCCCATAGCTTCCAGCACATCAAAAATCAGCTCTCCCGTGGCGGCGGCCTCCGGGACAATCAGCCCTTCTTCCGCAAAACCAGGATTGGTGCCGTGATGATCCAGCAGCAGCCGGACGGGAAAACCGGCGTTTTTCGCCAGCATATCCAAAGACGCTACGTCCACGGACACCGTAACCATCCCCGTTTCAAAGGAAGGAACAGTCAGTCCTTCCAGGTATGGGCGGTATTTGTCCGTAAGCTGGGGATTTTCCAAAATGGCGGCGGTTTTCCCAAGACTACGCAGCCCCCGGCAGAGGGCGGCGGCGCAGCCCAGGGTATCCCCGTCCGGGCGGCGGTGGGTCAAAATCAGAAAATGATCATTTGCTTTGAAAAAACAGGCAATTTCAGGAATTGTCAATGTTTTCATATTCATCATCCTTTGGAATGTTCAGAGAATTTAAAAGCTCCAGCATATGGGCGCCGTAGGTGATGGAGTCGTCCTCCTCCCACACAAGCTCCGGGGTATACCGAAGCTGCAAGCTTGCGCCTAGCTCCCGGCGCAAATACCCGCCGGCGGATTTTAAGCCCCTAATCGCGTCTTTCGCCGCGTCCTTTTCCAGGAAGCTTACAAAAATTTTAGAATAGCGCAGATCCGGGGTAGTATCCACTCTGGTAATGGAAATCATGGTTTTCTGCACTCTGGGATCTTTTAAATTGCGAATCAGCGTGGACAGTTCCCGCTGAATTTCTTCATTGATTCTGCCAATGCGATTGGATGCCATCGTTACATCCTCCTTGTTGTAAAATCGGCGGTTTACCGCCCGCCTTTTGGTTCGCGCCTATCTTTGTATTTTTTCCGCAGTTTTTCCAAGTCCCATGTGTCTACCCAGTTTTCCAGATAGCCGCAGGAAAGGCATACATAGCGAGGAACCTTTACGGCGGAAAAAATCGTAGCGCCCATACGGATATTATTGCCGACGCCATAAGCTTCAGACGTTCCCTCGATTCGGATGATCTCCACGCCGCCGCATTTCGGGCATCTGCCTGTATTTCTCATAAACAGTCCCTCCACCATAACACATCAGCCGCGCCGCACAGGCGGCGCGGCAGGTGTATGTCGCTTATTGTTTGATTTCTTCCATGGCGAAGCATTCGAAAATGTCGCCCTCTTTAATATCATTATACCCCGCAATGGACATACCGCATTCATAATTGGACGCAACTTCCCGCACAGAATCCTTAAACCGCTGCAAGGAGCCAATTTCTCCCTCATATACCACGATATTGTCCCGCAAAATACGAACCTTGCCGTCTCTTGTGACCTTGCCGTCTTTTACATAGCAGCCGGCAATGGTGCCGATGGCGGAGGCGCGGAAGGTCTGGCGCACCTCGGCGTGACCCAGCACCACTTCCTTGAATTTGGGCGCAAGCATACCCTTCATCGCGGACTCGATTTCGTTGATCGCGTCGTAAATGACCCGGTACATCCGCATATCCACCTTGGAGCGCTGGGCGCTGGCGGAAGCCGCCGCGTCGGGGCGCACGTTGAAGCCAACGATAATGGCGTTGGCGGTGGAAGCCAGCAGAATGTCGCTTTCGTTGATGGCGCCAACACCCGCGTGAATCACCTTCACCCGGACTTCCTCGTTGGAAATCTTTTCCAGGCTGGCCTTCACCGCTTCGGCGGAGCCTTGCACGTCCGCCTTGACAATGAGGTTCAGCTCCTTCATTTCGCCCTCTTGCATCTTGGCAAAGAGGTTATCCAGGGTCACCTTGGTGTTCAGCTTAGCGGCGGCGTCCTTTTCCGCCTGCCGACGCTGCTCCACCAGCTCTCTTGCCATGCGCTCGTCGGTAACTGCGTCAAATTCGTCGCCGGGGGCGGGCACGTCTGCAAGGCCGGTAATTTCCACAGGGATGGAAGGGCCGGCTGTCTTGACCGTGCGCCCCTTATCGTCCATCATCACCCGGACGCGCCCCACGGCGGTACCCGCAATAATGGTATCGCCCTGATGGAGGGTACCGTTTTGCACCAGCAGCGTTGCAATGGGGCCTCTGGTCTTATCCAGACGAGCCTCAATCACGGTGCCCTTTGCCCGGCGGTTGGGATTGGCCTTCAGTTCCTGCACCTCGGCGGTGAGGATCACCATTTCCAGCAGCTCGTCGATGCCCTGCCGGGTCTTGGCGGAAATGGGACAAATGACCGTCTCGCCGCCCCATTCTTCGGGAATCAGCTCATATTCTGTGAGCTGCTGCTTGATACGGTCGGGGTTTGCCCCTTGCTTATCCATTTTGTTGATGGCCACGATAATGGGAATTTTCGCTGCCTTGGCATGGTTGATGGCTTCCACGGTCTGGGGCATAATGCCGTCGTCCGCCGCCACCACCAAAATGGCGATGTCCGTACACATGGCGCCTCTGGCGCGCATGGAGGTAAAGGCGGCGTGACCGGGGGTATCCAGGAAGGTAATGGGATTGCCGTTAATCTGCACGGTATACGCGCCGATGTGCTGGGTAATGCCGCCGGCTTCCCCGGAAACCACATTAGTCTGGCGCACCGCATCCAGCAAACTGGTTTTGCCGTGGTCAACGTGACCCATAACAACCACAACCGGGCAGCGGGGCAAGAGTTCATCCTCGGTATCCACATGATCGTCGATGATGCGCTCTTCGATGGTGACGGTAACTTCCTTTTCCACCCGGCAGCCCATTTCCGTTGCGATAAACTCGGCGGTTTCAAAGTCAATATTCTGGTTAATGCCCGCCATTACGCCGTTTTTCATCAAATTCTTTATGACTTCGCCGGCGGTTTTCTTCATGCGGCTGGCCAGCTCGCCGACTGTAATTTCGTCAGGAATATGCACGGTAAGAGGTGTCTTCTTGATGATTTCCATTTGCAGGCGGCGCATTTTTTCCTGCTCTTCATTGCGGGACTTATTCCCCTGGAACTTGCCGCCCTTTTTATTTTGCTGCTTTTTGCCGCCGATCCGCTGCTTGCCGCCGGAATAATTTTGGGCGCGCTCGGAAATGAGGCTGTCAACCCGGTCGTCAAACCGCTCGGCGTTGACCCGGACGGCGGAGGTATCCACCACCCGGCGTTCCCGCTTGCGCTCCGGCTGCGCGGCATTCTGAGGCTTCTGCTCCGCCTTGGCGGGGGCGCTTTGGGTCTTGGGCGCTTCCGGCTTTCCGGCGGGTTTCGCTTCCTGCTTCTCCGCAACCGGCTTTTCCGGCTCCGCCTTCTTTTGGGTTACGGCAAAAACCTCTTCCAAAGAAGCGATTTGATTTTTCTTTGTAATGCAGTCAAACAGCACGTTGAGCTGCTCCTCCGTGAGCACCTGGCTGTAACTTTTAGGCTTTTCAAAAAAATTCGACAGAATTTCCGAAACTTCCTTGGAAGCCATGCCAAAATCCGCAGCGACTTCCTTCACACGATACTTGATAAAACTCATATTCTTCCACCTCCATAGTTACTTGGCGCCGTTTGGCTTTTTGCTGGATGCACTGGGCTTTTTGCCCCGCTTCAGATTGCTCTGATGGGCCTTTTCCTCCAACTGCCGCTGCCGCACCCGCTGGGTTCTGCGCTGCAAGTCGGCAAGCGCCGCCTCATACTTTTCAGGCTCGCCCAACGATTGCACAAAAGCCAGCGCCAGCGCCGGGTCGGTAATGGCGGCCATGGATAATTCCCGGCGCCCAATACACATGCCCATTTCATCCTTGGTGAAGGGACACACCAGGCATTGCTGCCCAGATCCCGCCACATAGCTTTTTGCCCGGCGGACAGCGTGCTCCGACGCGTCGCAGGCCACAACAACGAGCCTCGCGTGGCAAGCCCGCGCCGCCGCGCCGGTTGGCTCCTCGCCAACCTCCAGCCGTCCTGCCTTTCTGGCCAAAGACAGATAGTTTAATGCTTTATTCATTGCCGCGCGCCTCCAATTCCGCCGTGAGCGCCTGCAACAGCGTCTCCGGCACCTCAACTTCCAGGCTGCGTGAGATGGCGCGGGAGCGGATCGCCTTTTTCAGGCAATCGGGATTGGGGCAGATGTACATTCCCCGTCCCGGCGCTTTTCCTTTCAAATCCATGGAAACGCTTCCTTCCGGCGAGCGCACCACCCGCACCAGTTCCTTTTTCGGCTTCCGTTCCCGGCAGCCCATGCACTGGCGCATAGGGATTTTTCTCTGCATCTGAAGCAGCCTCCTTTCTATTTGCATCCCGATTTTTACGCTTGCGCGGATTCCTCCGGGAATTCTTCCACAAGTTCTTCTGCGATTTCTTCCAACTCTTCCTCCGCCTGCTCCTGGGCTACCGCCTGAGACGCGGGTCGAATATCAATCTTGCAGGAGGTGAGTCTTGCCGCCAGCCGGGCGTTTTGGCCTTCCTTGCCAATGGCGAGACTGAGCTGCTCGTCGGGCACCACCACCCGGCAGGCTTTCTGGCCGGGCACCATGGTAACGGACACAACCTCGGCTGGAGCCAGCGCCGCCGCCACATACTGGCAAAGATCCTCGCTCCACACCACGATGTCCATTTTTTCTCCGTGCAGCTCGTTCACAATGGCGCTGACGCGGCCGCCTCTGGGACCCACGCAGGCGCCGACAGGATCGATATTTTCCTCCATGGCCCGCACCGCCATTTTAGAGCGGGAGCCGGGTTCTCTGGCAATGTTGCGGATTTCCACCAGACCGGAGGCAATTTCCGGCACTTCCAGTTCAAAGAGCCGGCGCACCACATTGGGATGGGTGCGGGATACCGCTACCATGGGACCGCGGCTTGCTTTATGCACATCCACCACATACACCCGGATATGATCGCCCTCGGCGTATTCCTCGCCGGGAATCTGCTCGCTGGCGCGAAGCAGCGCGTCGGAATGCTCGCCGTTTTCCGTGCCAATGCGGATCATCATGTCATGATTTTGGGGGTTAATCCGCAGAACCGTACCGGTGAGCAGCTCCTGGGTCTTGGAAGAATAGCTTTCATACACCGCGCCCCGCTCCGCTTCCCGGATACCCTGAATAATCACCTGCTTAGCAGTCTGGGCGGCGATGCGGCCAAACCGGGCAATATCCACAGGCACATAAACCGTGCCGCCAATCTGCGCGGCAGAGTCAAAGTTTCTCGCCTGATCCAGCGTCATTTCCATAGCGGTATCCTCCAGTTCCTCCACCACGGTATACTGCTGGCGCACGGACATGGAATGATCCGTGAGGTCAACAATGACGTTTTCCGCAGGCACCTGCCGGTGATCCTCGCGATCCTTCCGATAGGCGTTCACCAGCGCCTGCTTGATTTTGTCCACCATATAGTCTACGGGGATGCCCCGTTCCTTTTCCAGCATCCGCAGCGCGGCGAAAATCTCCATATACATGGCGGGTTCCGGCGCTTTTGTCTCTTTTTTCTTTGTTGCTCTGGGCATTTTTCCCATCCTCCTGTTAGAATTCCACCCGGAGCCGCACCAAAGCGACCTCCGATTTTTCAAAAGTGAGCTGCTTTCCGTTTTGCAGCAAAATGGTAATGTTACCGTCTTCGTAGCCTTCCAGCTTCCCTGCAAATTCCTTGCTGCCGTCTTTGGGGCGGTACAGCCGCACCAGCACGGCGCTGCCAAGAAAGCGTTCAAAATCCGCCGGCCGTTTCAGCGTCCGCTCCAATCCCGCGGAGCACACTTCAAAATGATAGCTGTCTGGAATGGGGTCTTTTTCATCCAGAATGGGGTCAACCGCTCTGGAAATGCGCTCGCAGTCATTGATGTCCACACCGCCGTCTTTGTCGATATACAGCCGCAAGAACCAGTCCGCGCCTTCTCGGACGTATTCCACATCCCACAGCGTGCAGCCGTTTTCCAGCACCACCGGTTCCGCAAAGGAACGCACAAGGTCAACAATTTTCAAGGCGAAGCTCCTTCCTCAGTAAGAAAGAGAGGGGCGAACCCCTCTCTTTCGTAAAATATACGTTAGATTGCTTTCATTATAGCACTCTACGAACCGTTTTGCAAGGGGAATTTAGCAGAAAAATAACATTTTCTGGAAAGTTTTTCTGTAATTTCTCCCACTTTTGTGAATTGCCTTAACTGTAGGCCACGGTCATCACCGCGTCGGGCGCATGTAAATTTGAAACGCAGTGGTTTTATCAACCATTTCCTGCCTGCCGGCCTGTAGCCGCCCATAGAAATTGTCTCCCAACTGCCGGACACACGGTTTTCCCTCTATGGTACGGACAAAACGCGCCCCTTGCGTTGCTTAAATTACCCTTCATACATACGCCAAAACATCTGAAAAAGCCGCGAGCTTTCCCAGGTGGCAATCGGAATGCCCAAAACCGTAGGAAGCCCAGAGGAAAGGAATCCCTGCCTTGATGGCGGACTGCTGGTCGGTTTGGGTGTCGCCTACATAAACGCCGGAGGCAATCCCCCATTTTTCCAAAAGGGCGCGGATATTTTCCACTTTGCTCTTGTTCGTATCGCCGCAGCACAAATGATCGGTGAAATAGGGGGAAAATCCGGTTTTTTCCAGAAAAAGGTTCATGTATGGCCGTTCGCAGTTGCTCACCAGAAACAGCCGATGACTTTGGGCAAGCTTCTGGAGGGTTTCCGCTACGCCGTCATAGAGAATTTGGCAGGGGCTTTCCGCCAGAACCTCGTTTTCCCCTTGGAAGCATTTGTCAATCAGCCAGTACCGCTGTTCCGGTGGCAAATGAGGCAAAAACCGGTCGGCAATTTCTTTTTGCGTCTTGCCGAACAAGGGGGTAATTTCCGCGACGGTAGCCGCCGCCCGCCCGCCGTCGTACTTGAAAAGGGCGCGGTTCCAGCCCTCGGCTACCAAAGCGCGGGAATCCCACAAGGTACCGTCAATATCTAAAAGGACGCTTTCAAATTTCATGCTTTTGCTCCTTCATTTGCCGCAAAACCTTGCGGAAACTCAAGGTGAAGGTAATGACCGTGGTGGCGACGGCGATGGCGTCCGCCACCGGCTCCGCCAGAAATACCGCCATAACCTTCTGTTCCATAGAAGAAAAGAACGCGGGCAGCAGGAAAATCAGGGGAATCAGCAAAATGATTTTCCGAAGCACCGCCAAAAACAAAGAGGTTTTCGCGTTGCCCAAGGCGATAAAGGTTTGCTGGCAGGCAATCTGTGCGCCGAATACCAGCGTGGCCGCCATATAAATGCGCATGGCCCAGGCGGTATAGGCAATGAGCGTTCCGTCGGTCATGAAGATTTTGGCGAAAATCTGGGGTACGCCCATAGCCAGTACCCAAAGGACGAAGGAATACAAAAGGCTCGCCCGCAGCAGGAGGAAAAACGCTTTTTTCACCCGTTCCGCGTTGCCCGCGCCGTAGTTGTAGCTGACCAGCGGCTGGGTGCCTTGGGTGAGTCCCTGCAAGGGCAGCATCGCCATTTGCATCACCGTGGCCAGCACTGTCATGGCCCCCACGGCCATATCTCCGCCGAACCGCTGCAAAGAGGAATTAAAGCAAATGGAAATCACGCCCTCTGTGGACTGCATCACAAAAGGAGAAAGCCCCAAGGCAAGGCAGGGGGCGTACAGCCGCCAGCGAATGGGCAGATTTTCTTTTTGAATGCGCAAGGTCGTTTTCTTGCCCAGCAAAAACCGCAGTACCCACGCGGCGGAAATGGCCTGAGAGATGACGGTGGCCAAAGCCGCGCCCCGCACGCCCATATGGCAGGCAAAAATCAAAATGGGGTCTAAAATAATATTGGTAACAGCGCCAAGGAGCACGCTGAGCATGGAAACGGTGGTAAAACCCTGGGCGGTAATAAAGGCGTTGAGTCCCAGGGAAATGGACACAAAAATGGTGCCGCAGGCATACAGGTTCATGTACTGCGTGGCGTAGCCGATGGTATCCGGGCTTGCGCCAAAGGACAAAAGCATTGGCCGATTCAAAAGCAAAAGCAGGGCGGTGAGAAAAAGGCTGACGGCAATCACGCCGGTGGTACAGTTGCCAAGAACCTGCTCCGCCTGCTTTTTTTCGCCTCTGCCCAGCAAAATGGAGGCTCGAGTGGCGCCACCCATAGCGGTGAGGGAGGCAAAGGCGGACACAATCATAATAAGGCTCATGCAAACGCCCACGCCGGTGAGAGCGGTTTCTCCAATCTCAGGAATATGGCCGATGTACACCCGATCCACCATATTATAAAGGGCGTTGATCAGTTGAGCGGTGATGGTGGGAAGGGACAGCTTGAAAATTAACTTTCCTACGCTACCCTCCCCCAAATTGACGGGTTTCGACTGTTTCATAAAAGATCTCCTTTTCCAAGATGCTGCCCAATGCGGTTCATAATCATATCCAGAGCCACCAGGTTTTTGCCGCCCTCCAGAACGATGAGGTCGGCGTAGCGTTTGCTTGGCTCCACATACTGGTCGTGCATGGGCTTTACCGTGGTTTGGTACTGCATCAGCACGGATTCCAGGGTGCGCCCGCGCTTGTTCACGTCCCTTTTAATCCGGCGGCACAGACGAACGTCCGCGTCGGTGTCAACGAAAATTTTGATGTCCATTTTGTCCCGCAGGGACTTATTTTCAAAGATCAAAATGCCCTCCACCACAATGACGTTTTTCGGTTCGATACGGATAACCTCGTCGCTGCGATTATGTACGGTAAAATCATAAACCGGGCAGTCGATTGCTTTGCCCTGGCGGAGCTGCTCCAATTGCCGCACCATGAGCTGGGTGTCAAACGCCGCCGGTTCGTCGTAATTCAGCTTACAGCGCTCCTCAAAGGGCAGCTCGTCGCGCCGTTTATAATAATTATCGTGGCTGATGACAGCAATCTGCGCTCCAAAACGACTGATAATGTTTTTCATCAAGGTCGTTTTGCCGCTGCCGCTACCGCCTGCAATGCCGATGACCAATACCTGTGCCATACCATCCCCGCCTTTTTATTTTATATGGATATTATAGCGTTTCTTGCCGCAAAAGGAAAGTCCCATTTTAAAAAGGCGCACTCCGCTTTACGCGGCAGCACCCCCGCCGGAGTTCCAGCGAGGGCGCGCAGGGATTTACTTTACGACAAGCTTTTTTCTATGGCGCTTTCTGGCAAGCAGCGCAAAGACCACAAGCCCCAGAATCGTCACCACATAGGGAATGGGAGAAACCAAATTGGAATCCACGCCAACGGCGGAAACCTTCACGCCCAGCGCCTGGGCAAAGCCGAACAGCAGCGCCGACAGCATAGAGCCGAGGGGCTCGCCATTGCCCATAGCCTGCGCCGCCAGAGCGATAAAGCCCCGGCCGGCCACCATGTCCTGAGACCAGCCCATAGAGTAGTACATACTCATAAACGCACCGCCGAAGCCCGCCATCGCCCCGGAAAAGGCAATGGCAATATAGCGGATACCGGAAACGCTCACGCCTACGGATGCGGCGGCGTTGGGATTTTCCCCCACAGAGCGGATATTTAAGCCCAGAGGCGTCTTATACAGCATGAACCAGGTGCAAAACACCATGAAAAAGGCAAGATACGTCAGCACGCTGTGCCCGGAGAAAATGGGACCCAGAACGGGAACGCTTTTCAGCAAGGGAATCTCCACCGTAGGAATTTGCAGCTTTTGGGTGATGAGGGAGGTAGTGGAGGCCATAGCCGAACCTTCCGTGAGATTGGTAATGACGTTGACCAGAAACAGCGTGCCGCCGCCTCCAATCATATTCACGGCGATACCGGTGAGAATCACATCCGTGCGCAGCTTGAAGGCAAAAAAGCCCATGAAAAGCCCCATGAAAATACCCACAAGCACCGCCGCCAGCACGCCCACCAGCCAGCTTCCGCTCCAGTAGGCGGACAAGGAGCCGAACAGCGCGGACACCATCATCATGCCCTCCAGACCGATGTTGGCAAAGCCCGCCTTTTCCACCACCACCGCGCCCAGGGTGGCGAACAAAACGGGGGCGGAAATGCGGAAAATGGAATAGAAAAAGTCCGTTGTAAAAAGCATGGACAAAAAGTTACCCATTGCCGTTTCCTCCTTCCCGGGCGGCGAGTTCCTCCCGCGCAGACTTTACCACCAGCTTCTGCCGGTAATTGGCAAGGAACTGCTCGGCGGCGAAAAACAGGAAAATCACTGCCTGAATGATGGAAATGAGCTGGCTTGGCACGCCGCAATAGGTGGACATGAGGCTGCACCCTTTATCCAGATAAGCCATAAACAGCGCCGCCAAAGGCACAAATAGCGGATTATTTCCAGCCAGAATGGCAATGGTCATACCCGTCCAGCCGTAGCCGGGGAGCGCGCCCCAGTTATAAGTACCATAGCGCCCCAGCATTTCAATACCGCCGCCAAGCCCCGCCAGAATACCGCCGACCACCTGACACAAAATGATAGTTCCCGCCACGGGAAGCCCCGCGTATTTGGCAAAGGACTGGTTCATGCCGATCATGCGAATGGCATAGCCCCAGCGGGTGCGATACAGGAATAGGGCGGTAAGCGCCACAAAAACCAGTGCAACTAAAAATCCCACGGATAAATTGGAGCCGTTGTCTACCAGCGGGGCGATTTTTGCCGTATCCAAAAAGGGATAGCTTTGAATGGAGCCTTTTGTCTTATCCGACAGATAGGTATTCATGAAATACTTGATGATATACAAAATCACATAGTTTAGCATTAAGGAGCTGACCATTTCGCTGACGTTCAGCTTCGCCTTTAAAACGGCGGGAATCAGCATCATGAGACCGCAGACAATCGCGCCCATCAGCACGCAAAATACCGGATGCAGCCCCGCCGCCATGGGGACGTACACCGCGCACATGGCCGCCACGAATGCGCCCAGCATACAGCCGCCCTCCACGCCCATGTTAAACTGATTGGCGGAAAACATGACGCACACGGATAGTCCCGTAAAAATCGTGGGAATCATCGCCGCCAGAATGTCGGTGAAATTTTTGGTGTTGAACGCGCCGCTTTTACGAAACAGCGGGCCGATAAGAAGCTGCTGCAAAGCTTCCCCAGTGGTGCGCAGGCGTTCCCCCAAGGAATCGCCCCCGGCGGAAATGAAAATCAAAAGGGTTGCCACCAGAAGGGCGATGCCAATGGCGCAGAGGCTCCGCACCAGGCTGAACAGGAGACTTCTTTTTTTAGTCATGGCACACCTTCCTCGTTTCTTCCGGCGGCTGGGTCTGCACGCCCAGCATGTATTCGCCCATGATTTTGTCGTTTAGTTCTGCGGTATCTTCAAAATAGGCGGCGATTTTGCCGCCGTACATTACAATCAGACTGTCGGACAGCTCCATGACCTCGTTGAGGTCGGCGGAAACCAGCAATACCGCCGCCCCCGCCCGGCTCAGTTCCACCAGTTTTTTGCGGATCAATTCCGTCGCGCCTACGTCGATGCCGCGGGTTGGCTGGTCGGCCAGAATGAAAACCGGGTCATTGGAAAACTCTCTGGCCACCACAACCTTTTGGATATTGCCACCGGAAAGCATTTTCACCTTTTGCTTCCCGGAGCGGCACAAAACGGCGTAGTCTGCGATGAGCTTTTTGGTATCGCCGCGTATGGCCTTCATGCGGAAGATGGAGCCGCGGTTGTATTTTTTGCTGGCGACCCGGTCGGCAATCAGGTTTTCCTCAATGGAAGCGTCCGCCGCGATGCCAAAAAGCATCCGATCCTCCGGCACCAGGGAAACGCCCGTTTGCCGCAGTTTTTTCTGGGAAAGCCCCAGAATGCTTTTGCCGCCTACGGCAGCTGTGCCGCCGTCCGGCTGGTTCAAACCGAACAGCATATCCACAAGCTCTTTTTGTCCATTGCCCTCCACGCCGGCAACCCCCAGAATTTCCCCCGCCCGCAGGTCAAAGGAAATGCCGTTTAGCATTTTTCTGCCCCATTCGTTGGTATATTCCAGATTTCGCACCTGCAAAATGGTCTCGCCGGGCTGCGCCTTCTCCTTTTCCACCGTAAGAACCACATCTCTGCCCACCATCAGCCGGGAAATTTCCGCCTTGGTAATCCCCTTGGTCTCGTAAACGCCCATGGATTTCCCGCCGCGCAAGACGGTCATGCGGTCGGTGATCTCCAGAATCTCGTTCAGCTTGTGAGAAATAAATAAGATGGTGTAGCCTTCCGTTTTTAGGTGGGTCAATTCCCGAAACAGCTCTTCCGTCTCCTGAGAGGTCAAAACGGCGGTGGGTTCGTCCAGAATGAGGATTTTCGCCCCGCGCACCAGGGCTTTCAAAATTTCCACCTTCTGCTTCATGCCCACGGGAATATCCATCACTCTGGCGTTGGGGTCTACGTTTAAATGAAAGCGGGCGGCGTATTCCTCCGTGATCCGCACCGCCTTTTTCCGGTCAATGACCAGGCCTTTTTTGGTAGGCGCCGTGCCAAGGACGATATTTTCCGCCACTGTGAGGCTGGGAACCAGCATGAAGTGCTGGTGCACCATACCCACGCCCTTGGCAATGGCGGCGTTGGGGGAGGAAAATTTCACCGTCTCTCCGTTGATTGAGATTTCACCGGAGGTGGGCTGCTCCATTCCGAAGAGCATTTTCATCAAAGTGGACTTACCCGCGCCGTTTTCTCCCATCAGAGCGTGGATTTCTCCTTTGCGGACGAACAGATCCACGCTTTGATTGGCGGCGACGCCGTTGGGATAAATCTTGCTGATGGATTTCATTTCCACTGCATAGGTCTCTTTGTCGCTCCATTCCACTTTTTTCGCGTCGGCCATTTGCATCTCTCCTTTCTATGTTGTAACGCTCTCGCATTCAAGTTTATGGCATATTTCCTGCCGTTGCCGCAGGGGTGAACCAATGTTTCGCCTGCTTCACCCAATTTCTGATGCAATTCCGATAAAGGGTCGCAGGGGCGCACCTATGTGCGCGCCCGTTACCGGAAATAAAAGAGATACTCCGGCGGACGGACACATAGATCCGCCCCTACGCAGCACTTCAATGCGGCTGCCGTCTGCAAGAAAGGGCTGCTGCAAACGCAGCAGCCCTTCTAGATGCAATTCTATTACGGACGGACGGAATCCCGCAGGGCTTCCAGCGCGCCGGTTTCCTCGCCAATGGCGGTGGGAACGGTAATTTCACCTTTCATAATCGCCTTCATGGCGTCGCCTACTTTTCTCTGGGTTTCCTCAGAAGCGTACGTATTGTAGTTCTTGTCGGTGACGATGCCCACGCCGCCTTCCGCAATCCCAAGCAGGATGTTTTCACCCCAATGCTCTTTCCCCGCGTCCAGTTCATCAAAGAACCAAACCAAGGACTGGCCGATGTTCTTGAGGCCGGAGGTCAAGGTAATAGCGGCCAGGTCCTCAGAGAAGGTCAGCTCCTGGTCGGAGTCCACACCGATGTACCACGCCTTGCCGGTTTCCAGCGCTGCTTCCGCCGCGCCGTTCCCCGCGTTGCCGGCTACGCCCCAGATGATGTCGCACTTATTGTCGTTAATCATGGAAAGGCCGTATTCCTTGGCGCCAGCGGTGTTTACATAGTCGTTGGTATAGCGGGTATCCACTTTCACGTCGGGATTTACAGACTGTGCGCCGGTGATGAAACCGTACAAGAAGTCGTTGATCACAGGGCTGTCCATGCCGCCCACAAAGCCCAAGACCGCGTCCTCGTTGATATTTTTCAGGCTGGTATCCGTAGTCATGCAGGCAGCGAACACGCCCACCAGATAGCCCATGTCGTTTTGCTTGTAGTTGATGTTCACAACGTTGGGCTGGGTTGCTTCGGAATCGTAAATCAGATAGTGCTGATCGGGGTATTTGGCGGCGACTTCGTCCAGATACTCCGGCATTTGATAGGTACCGCATACGATGAGGTCGTATTCCTTGGAATCGGAAACCTCGTACAAGGTGCTCAGCCACTTGGGCTGATCGGAGTCCAAACCGCCCATTTCGATGGTCTTGTAGGTAATGCGGCCGGCATCCTTGAGCTGCTTCAGACCGGCTTCCGCAGAGTCAAAGAAGGACTTGTCGCCTAAGTTGCCGTTTACCAGGTTGCATACGTTGTATACTTTGTCCTTGGGCGCATCGCCCTGGGTCTTGCCGCCAGAGGTACCGCAGGCGCACAAAGACAGCACCAGCGTAAGCGCCAACAGCATTGCAATCAACTTTTTCATTGTGTTTCCTCCAATTTAGATTTTGGTTTATTATGGGATAAATTGGTCAATCCTATTGTAAACGATGGGGTGTTTTTTGTCAATGTTTTTTGCCTTTTTTCAGGGCCGGCGGATTTTTGCGACAGAGGGCAATCTGTCTTAAAAAATTTCTTTTTCCCCCTTGACATTTTGAAAAAAAGGGCTATAGTGTAGGAAAAGAGATTAGCACTCCACAAAAGAGAGTGCTAAAACATTGCCAGATGGTCTGGCGCAAGGAGGTTATATGATGGATTTCAATCATTACACGCAAAAATCATTGGAAGCGGTGCAGCTTGCCAGAAACCTGGCAGTGCAGCAAGGACAACAGCAATTGGAGCAGATACATTTGCTATCGGCGCTTTTGCAGCAGGAAAACGGTCTCATTCCGCAGCTTCTGAAGAAAATGGGCGTGACGGTGGAAAGTCTCGCCGCGGCGGTACAGGCGGAAGTGGAAAAGCTTCCCAAGGTATCCGGCAGCGTCCCGGCGGACGCTTTTTATATCAGTCGGGAAGCAAACGACGCCCTGAATGCGGCGGAAAATCTGGCAAAACAGATGAAAGACGAGTATATTTCCGTGGAGCATCTGTTTTTGGGCTTGCTGGAAGCGGCGGAAGGCGCGGTGAAAGGCCTTTTCCATACCTACCGCATTGGCAAAGAGGACGCTTTGCAGGCCTTGCAGACAGTACGGGGCAGTCAGCGGGTGACGACAGACAACCCGGAAGGCACTTACGAAGCTCTGGAAAAATACGCGGTGAACCTCATCAAGCAGGCGAAAAGCAAAAAAATGGATCCGGTGATTGGCCGGGACGAGGAAATCCGCAACGTCATCCGCATTCTTTCACGAAAAACAAAAAACAATCCTGTGCTCATTGGTGAACCCGGCGTAGGCAAAACCGCCATTGCCGAAGGGCTTGCCCAGCGGATTGTCCGGGGCGACGTGCCCGGCAGCCTGCAAGACAAGGTCATCTATTCTTTGGATATGGGCGCGCTGATTGCCGGTGCAAAATACCGGGGCGAATTTGAGGAGCGGCTGAAAGCCGTACTAAATGAAGTCAAGCAGTCCGACGGGCAGACAATTTTGTTCATCGACGAGCTGCACACCATTGTGGGAGCAGGAAAAACCGAAGGCTCCATGGATGCGGGAAATCTCCTAAAGCCCATGCTGGCCAGAGGAGAGCTGCACTGCATCGGCGCGACAACCCTGGACGAATACCGCCAGTATATTGAAAAGGATCCCGCATTGGAGCGGCGGTTCCAGCCGGTTTTGGTGGATGAACCCACGGTAGAGGACGCCATCGCTATTTTGCGCGGCCTGAAAGAACGGTACGAGGTGTTTCACGGGGTGAAAATCACCGACGCGGCAATCATCGCCGCCGCTACCCTTTCCCACCGGTATATCACCGACCGCTTTTTGCCGGACAAGGCCATCGATTTAATCGACGAGGCCTGCGCCCTCATCCGCACGGAAATGGACTCCATGCCCACAGAGCTGGATCAGCTATCCCGGCGCATTACCCAAATGGAAATTGAGGAAGCCGCGCTGAAGAAAGAGGACGACCCCATGTCCAAGGCGCGCCTTGCGGAATTGCAGAAGGAGCTGGCAGAACGCAAGGATCAGTTCAACGCCCAGAAAGCCCAGTGGGAAAACGAGAAAAACGCCATCGGCCGGGTGCAGCAGCTCAGGGAGCAGATGGAAGCCCTGAACCGGCAGATTGAAACCGCCGAGCAGAACTACGAGCTGGAAAAGGCGGCGGAGCTGAAATATGGCAAGCTGCCTCAGCTCAAACAGCAATTGGAGCAAGAGGAAAAATTGGCGGCGGAGGCCAAGGAAACCAGTATGCTTCGGGATAAGGTGACGGAGGAGGAAATCGCGAAAATTGTGGAGCGGTGGACAGGCATTCCCGTCTCCCGGCTGGTACAGGGGGAACGGGAAAAGCTTCTCGCCCTTGCCGAACGGCTGCATGGTCGGGTTATCGGCCAGGACGAGGCGGTGCAGGCGGTGACGGAAGCCATCCAGCGCAGCCGCGCCGGGATTCAGGATCCCAACCGTCCCATTGGCTCTTTCCTGTTTTTGGGTCCTACGGGCGTGGGCAAAACAGAACTGGCGAAAACCCTGGCTGAGACGCTGTTTGACGATGAAAACAACATGGTCCGTATCGATATGTCCGAATATATGGAGAAGTTTGCCGTTTCCCGCCTCATCGGCGCGCCTCCCGGCTATGTGGGCTACGAAGAAGGCGGCCAACTCACGGAAGCCGTCCGGCGCAAGCCCTACTCCGTTATTTTGTTTGACGAGGTGGAAAAAGCCCACCCGGATGTATTTAACGTTTTGCTGCAAGTACTGGACGACGGACGCATTACGGATGCGCAGGGCAGAACCGTGGATTTCAAGAATACCATCATCATTCTGACCTCCAATTTAGGCTCGCAGTATTTACTGGAGGGCGTCCGTGCCGACGGAACCATACAGGAGGAAGCCAAGCAGGCGGTAAGCGCCTTGCTGCGGCAGTCCTTCCGACCGGAATTCTTAAACCGGCTGGATGAGATCGTATTCTACAAGCCCCTGACCAAAAAGGACGTTACTTCTATCATCGACTTGCAGATTGCAAAATTGAACCAGCGGCTTGCCCAGCAGCAAATTCAGTGCAAGCTCACAGAAAAGGCCAAGCAATTTATTGTAGATGCGGCCTACGATCCCCAGTACGGCGCAAGACCCCTGCGCCGGTACGTGCAGCACACGGTGGAAACCCTGCTTGCCAAACGGCTTCTGTCCGGCAGCATTTTACCCGGACAAACAATCACCGTAGACGCGCAGGAAAAACAGCTCACCCTATCCGCATATTAAACAGAGCCTCCGGGCTGCCTGACTGGTAGCCCGGAGGCTCAGCTTACGGCGCTCCAAGCGCCGGTTCCTGGAAATCGGCGGAAAGCTGATTCAGCCGGACGGCGATGGATTCCATACGCCGGTCTGTTTCCGCAATGACCGCCGCGCATCCCGCCAATTCCTCCGCAATCCCCGGCGGCACAACCCCGTCTGTTTTATAGTGCAGCTCATGCTCCAGACTTGCCCAAAAATCCATGGCAATGGTGCGGATCTGCACCTCCACCCGGACATTTTCCACACCGTCGCTGAGGTATACCGGCACCTGTAACACAAGATGCAAGCTGCGGTAGCCGTTGGGCTTTGGATTTTTTATGTAATCTTTTTCTCTGCAAAGCACAACGTCCGCCTGATTCACCAGCAAATTCCGAACCGTGTAAATATCCGAAATATAAGGACATATGACCCGGACGCCAGCTACGTCATTGAGATTTTCCACAATAGAATCGATTGTTATGGGAAAATGCTTGCGCTTCAATTTTCCCGCAATACTTTTTGGGGTTTTCAGCCGGGATTTTATTGTTTCAATCGGAGTTCGCTGGCCGCTGATATGATATTCTCGATTTAAAATATCCAATTTCGTGGTGATTTGTTTAATACCGCCTTCGTACAAAAGCATCAACTGCTGATATCTGGTAGCAAAGGCCAGCAGATTTTCCTGCTGATTTAAAAGCGTTGGCGTCATAATATCATCCATAAGGAACATTCCTTTTCTAAACGTTATTTCCTTTCTTATTATAGCGAAATCGGAGGGCAGAATTGTGACGAACTCATGAATTTTCCAAAGCCTGTCTTGCACAAAGCACGCCCCCTGTGGTAAAATGAATTAAACATTTCAAAAAGGTGGTAGTTCTATGGAAAACTGTATTTTTTGCAAAATTGTCGCTGGAGAAATTCCTTCCAACAAGGTTTACGAGGACGATACTGTTCTGGCGTTTTATGACGTAAATCCCATGGCGCAGGTTCATATTCTAGTCATTCCAAAAGCGCACCTGGAAAGCGTCGCGGCCATTACGCCGGAAAACAGTCGGGTGGTGGCGCATTGCTTCGAGATCATTGCAAAAATTGCCAAGGAGCTGAAGCTGGAAGAAGGCTTCCGCGTAGTATCCAACTGCGGGGATAACGCCGGTCAAAGTGTGAAGCATCTGCATTTTCATATTTTGGGCGGACAAAAACTGCGGCTGGAGCTATGCTGATAGCATGCAATCCCCCTTGCGCAGAGCTAAGGCTGCGCAAGGGGGATTCCTCTAAGTTTTCTTAATAAACTTTTCCTGGCATTTGGGGCAGGTAATAGAAATTTTTCCCTTTCCTCTTGGCACGCGAACCTGCTGGCGGCATTTGGGGCACTTATAATACCGATGCTGCCGATCCTTCAGCCGATCCCAAAACTGCAAAAAGCAGCGGTTTTCCTCATAGCGCTTATAAGGATTTTTGGAAAAGCAGCGATACAGCGCCCACCCTGTAGGGATATAGGCAAGAAGCGTCAGCCAAGGCAATTTGAAAATACTGCCCGCCAAAATGAGAATCAGGCAAATTACAAGCACTGTCATATTAAGCTGATCTGCGCCGCCGTATCTGCCGGTCATAAACTGGCGCAGGGCTTGACCAATTTTCCGAAACATAAAATCACCCGGATTTTTAAAATGATAATTCTAATTATAGGAACTATTTTTAGAAATGCAACGGACTTTTTGGAATGTTTACGGATTGTTTAAGAATCCTGCCCACAGGCGCGCGGTTTTTCCATTTTTCCGCCATGCAGGCATATCATCCACCGAAAGGGACTGTCCCCACAAGGAGACAGTCCCTTTCGTTTTTTTAGCCTGCGTTTTTCTTAATTCTTTTCTCCGGCTGCAAAGGGCATTTCGTAGGACCAATCCCCGCCCTCT
>CAJURY010000011.1 GCA_910589155.1 uncultured Oscillospiraceae bacterium
ACAGCTTGCTTATGATACCACCCCTTCCCTCTTTTGTCAAGTACTTTTTTCAAAATTTTTAGAATTTTTTTCTTTTCTGGAAAAAAGGGTCGGAAGTAGGCACCAAAAAACCAGCGCACCCAATGCAAAAGGCCATACTGGGGCGTTTCTTCCCCACAGAGAAATCACGCCTGCAACAATTGCGCTGAGCCAAACTCCTGCTTTTCCCCATCCTTCGTAAAGCGTTTCTGCCATATGACCTGCTACGGTGAGCAAAAGGCTTAACAGGCAGAACCATCCCAGGGTCATAGCCGCCGCCACAACCGCCTCAAAGCGTTCTGCAACGCCAAAGATACGGATTCCCCGCACCATCTCAAAAAATGCGCCCTCGGTTTTCTCCGCCACTGCCGGCGATAAAACGCCTACCGTTACCGCTGAAAGAATTACCGCGCCCACAGTAAGCCCCAAGGCCCAGGGCCACGGACGGCTTTTCTTTTCTCTGGGCAGCATAGCAGCCGCGGCGGGAAGCAGCAAAACTGCTACAGCAATCCCGGTGTTTTCATTTTCCATTGGCGCAGGGGCAAGCCATTCCATTTTCACATCTGGCAGAGCAAAGGCGCACAACAGCAAAAACATTCCGGCTAAAAACCAGAAAAGCACCGCGCCGCATCTGGCTCCAGTCCGGCAACCGCCTTCTGCCGCACAGGCCGCCAGGGCCAATAAAATAATGGGAACTACCCATGTGTGCTTCGCCGTAATCCAACACGCGCCGCTCCAGCTTGCGGCAATCCCCGCCGCAAAAATCAGAAAGAGAATCTGCAAAACGGTCAAGGGTTTCCAGTCTCGCCTGCCATTGACGGTAGTCTGCTCCACGCACAGCCAGAGTATACCCGACGCAATCCCAATCAACAGCGTCCAGAACCAGGAAAAGCTTCCAAAAAACTGCGCGATAGGCGCGGACAATGCCGCAGCCATCCACGCCCACAAACTATAGCCTTTTATTTTACGGTTGTACAAGCAAATACCCCCCGTCTGTCTGGGTCAAGTACGGCAGCGGAGTTTGCTCCGCACGCAAGGTTCGTATATCTGCTTCCGGCTCATGGGCGCGCAGATATTTTCCCGCATCCTCCAAATCCAGTCCCTCCGGCGCAAAGCAAACGGCGCAGCTTGGACTAAATTCCCGGTTTTCCAGCAGTTCCGGCAGCAGTTCCGCCGCGCTTGCGTCCAAAAGCAAAAAGCTTGCCGTCCCAATAAAAATCGTACCCGGCGCTTTTGCTTCCAGATCCCCCATTGCAGCTTCCCAGTTTTCTCCCGCGCCGGTATCGCCGGTATCCGCCGCCAAAAGCACCTGCCCATTTTGGCGCTGCACAAAAATTGTCTCCACCGGGCGAAGCTGCCCCACATCATGACTGGAAAACGGCAGACTACCCGTGAGCACCACAGCGGCAATCAAAACAAGATAGACCATCCATCGTTTCATTTTTTCACCTCTGGTTTCGCAAGTCTTCCGGGGACAAGGTTTCATCCCGGAACTTTCGGTTTTTCAATCTGGAACGGAGGATGCCTGGATGCGCCGTTTGAGAAAACGGCGCGAGATAAGCGACGTCCATGCAGGTTAGCCCCGCAAGATGAATCATCAGCACAATAAATCCAGCGGACAATCCAAAAAGTCCCGCAAAGCTGGAGAGAACCGCAATGACAAACCGCCAGATTCGGATTGCGTCCGCAAAGTCCCTGCCAGGCAGGGCAAAACCGCAAATGCCCGCAACTGATACAACGATCAAAGCCGCCGGAGAAACCAGTTTCGCTTCCACCGCCGCCGTGCCCACTACAAGGCCGCCGATGATGGAAACCGTCTGACCGATGGATTGGGGCAGATGGATGCCGGCTTCCTGCAAAAGCTCAAAAGCCACCAAAAGGCTGAGAACCTCAATTACCGTGGGAAACGGCACGGATTCCTTGCTTTCAATCACGGATTTTAACAGCGCCAGGGGGATCATTTCCTGATGAAAAGCCGCCATGGCAATATAAAGTCCCGGCAAAAGCAGGGATAAAAGCAGCGCGCCATAGCGCAGTATCCGCACAGCGGAAGCGGAAACATAGTCCATGCCCCTATCTTCCTGGCTGGTCATGAGATACCCCAAGTCGGCTGGTGCAAGATAGCCCAGGGGCAAACCGTCCACCAGAAGCCCCACCCGGCCGACCAGAAGCCCCTGACAAAATTTATCCGCCCGCTCCGTATACTGCAAAAGCGGAAAAGCAGTCGGACGGGAACCCGTGACATACTCCTCCACGGAAGCAGGAGACAATAATCCGTCGATGTCAATCTCATCCAGCCTGTCTTTCATTTTTTGTACCAGCTCCGGGCTGGTAATCCCTTCGATATAGGCAACCGTGACATTGGTTAAACTTCGTCTGCCGACTTTCGTTTCATAAAGCCGCAGCTCCGGGGTTCGCATATGCCGACGAATCAAGCTGGTGTTGGTGCGAACCGTCTCGGTAAAAGCATCCTTTGGCCCTTTGACTGTGTTTTCCACTTCCGGCGCGGAAAGGCCGCGCTTTTCGCCGGTTTTGACCTCAAAGGCCACAGCCCCCGCGCCGGGAAACAGCACGACGCAAAACCCGTTGACAAGCTTCAATGCAATATCGTCCAGATTTTTGCAGTCGTCTGCGACAGAATTGTAAATCGCCCCGTTCAGCGCCTTGCGGTAAAGCTCCTCCATGGTGGAGGCAGGCAGCTTGGACATGGGACGTAAAATGTATTCGGAAGCGTCGCCGCCGGAAACCAGCCCGTCGATCATATAGGCATAGACCGTCTGCTCCCCGCAGCAAAGCTGCCGGGCAACAAAATCCCCCGCTCCTCGGAAAATCGATTCAACGTTCTGCGCTGTCATTTCACCGGGATAGGCCGGCGTTTTTCGCGGCGTGCTTTCTGGCATAACCCCTCACCTCGGAGAATAGTATGCCCAGCGTTGGGAAAAGCTAAACAGAAAAACCGTACCTAAAAGCAAAAAAACACTTTTGGGTTCTACTGCATTTCAAAAAATAGCATATTATAAATTTCTCGGCGGCTTTAACGACAATATCCAGCTTCTATTGTCATGTTCTGCTGATTGGCGATTTTCAAAGATCCACGCCCCTAAAAGTCCCGCCTCTCCTTAGAAGCGTTGGAGCAAGCGCCTCCTTTGCCTAATCGACTTTTGCACATTTACGTTTTACACCGTCTGGTTTTCAAGCTTCTGGCATATGGCTTTCTTTTTCACATACACTGGAAACCAAGAGGTGATAAAATTTGAAAAAAAGGGATTATTACATCATTGGCACCGCCTTATTTTTAGCCGTCGTCCTCACAGCTTCCGCACTTTTCAGAGGCTCCGCCCTGGAAACCGGCTCCTGGGGGCTTAGCTTTAGCACAGAGGGGCAGCCGCCTACCGGCTCCGCCAGTATCGATCAGCTTTCCAAGCTGGACGCGGTTTTTCTGGGCGATACCAGCAAGAAAACCATCTACCTGACCTTTGACGCCGGCTATGAAAACAGCGGCACTGCAAAAATTCTGGACGCGCTGGCGGCGCATCAGGTGAAGGCGTGCTTTTTCCTGGTGGGAAACTACATTGAAAAAAATCCAGACCTGGTAAAACGAATGGTAGCGGAAGGGCACATTGTTGGCAATCACACCGCCCACCACTATGACATGTCCAAAATTTCGGATATGGAGAGCTTTTCCAAGGAACTGAAAGAGTTGGAAGACCTGTATCAGCAGGCCGTTGGAGAACCGCTGCCGAAATATTACCGGCCGCCTCAGGGGATTTACAGTCAGGAAAATCTGGAAATGGCGCAAAAGCTGGGTTACAAAACGGTTTTCTGGAGTCTTGCCTATGTGGACTGGAACAACGACAGCCAACCCACTAAGGAGGAAGCCTTCTCCAAGCTGCTGCCTCGGATTCATAACGGCGCGGTGGTGCTGCTGCACTCCACCTCCAAAACCAACGCCGACATCCTGGATGAGCTTCTGACACAATGGGAAAACATGGGCTATACTTTTGGGAGCATAGAGGATTTATTTTCTGCACACAATGAGAGTCTCTGAATAACATGGAATGAGCGGCAACGAAGCCACTCAAATCCCGGAAAACTTCTTTCCGAACATTATTTGGAGGTAATCTTATGAATTGCAATACTTGTGGCGGTAACATCTGGCTGATCATCATCCTCATCGTTCTGTTCGGCGGCTTTGGCTGCGGCAACGGCTTCATGCTGGGCAACGGCTGTGGCTGCAACTGCGGCTGCAACAACAATGGCTGCGACACCGGCTGCAACTGCGGCTGCTAAGCAATAAAAAATGGGGCGCGCCTTTTGGCGCGCCCCACACAGGCTTTCAAAAAACCGAAATATATATAACAAAAAGGAAGGATTACAAGTAAAATATTTCCTTTTTTATTCTGACAGCCATCCTTTGTCGAAGTGCCATTCCCTCCGGGGGGTGACTTTTCTCCGGCGAAAAGTCACCAAAAGCCGCCGGGCTGCGGCCCGGAACCCATAGGGGCTGGGCGGCAGTGCGTTTGAATCACTTTGCAAGGCTGAAACTAGTTGCGCGCCGTCTTTCCCACAGCGAATCGTTACTAACGGCGCGCCCACGCGCCCCCCGAGCGACCGTTACCTTGCAAAATTTGGTAGCAGTTGCATTGAAATGACTGCCAGCGAATGCCGCCTCGCACTACCATGCAAAGTTTGCAAATTGTGCTTTTTGCAAGTTGCTACTACAGATTATGCATTTTCGTTTTTAAAAATGTACTTTTTGACAGTCTGCGGGGCGCGCCTTTTGGCGCGCCCCTAATTTTCATCTGCTTTTCTTTCTCAGGCAGATGTTTTGCAATACATAAATTCCAACCAACGCCGCAATGGAGCAGCCAAACACCAGATACATTTGGCTGATTTCTACCTGCGTTCCAAAAAAGTACAAGTTACAGTCAATGGAATCCCGGATGCCTTCCACCACATCCGCCGGAAAGCCCACAGCCTTCATTTCCGCAAATACCCCCCGCAGGACATGATTGCGGATCAGGCAGGTGCCATAGGTGCCCGGGAAAAAGCTCAACACCTTCTGCAAGCCGTCGCCAAACTGGGCAATGGGCATATAGCCGCCGCAGATAAAGCCGTATCCCGCGCTGACAATGGTTCCCACCGCACTCATCTGCCCTTGGGTGGAGAGGAAAAAGTGCACAACAGAAGAAAGCGCAGTACCAAACATCACCAGCAAAAACACGTCCAGCAAAATTAGTACAACATCCGCCGCTGTCAGATACCAGCCTACCTTGGCAAGGTATAGTAGGCACGCCCCCGCCGCCGCAAGGCAGACAAGCAGCGTAGAAAACGCCGCCGCAAGGTAGTAGCTCAAAGCCAGGGTGGAGCTTTTCACCGGCGCAACCGTCAGATCCTTTTTTGCGCCGGTTGTCTTATCCTGAATCATCAGCATATTGCAGCAAAACGCCACTGTTACACTGCAAACCGCCAGAAGCGAGGAGACAAGCTGCCCGCCTACCGTCGCGTCTATTAAGCTTTCCGGTACCGGGAAAAGATCCGGGAGCGAGGACGTAAAGCTGTCTCTATAAACGTTGGCTAAAAAAGTACTGTACAACACCAGCATAATAAAAGGCGTGATGCAGGCGCTGAAAAACATTCCCTTGTCTTTAAAAAACAGTTTGCAATTTCTTTTTACCAAATGCGTCAGGCTTTTCACGCTTCGTCGCCTCCCACTCGTTTGCCTGTAACAGCCAAAAATACGTCGTCCATCTTCCCCTTGGCAACCTCATAATCCGTGAAAAGCGCCGGGTGCGCCAAAATCAGACGGGTAACGGCTGCGGTATCAGGAACCGCCACCCGGATGGTTCCATGGATACTTTCACATGGATAGCCAAGCATCTGCGCCTTTTCCATGGTCTGCCCGTGCAGGGTGATAAAATCCCCGGTGTAAGTATTTTTCAAGGTCAGAGGCGTACCTTCCGCGGCAATTTTGCCGCTGTCCAGAATCACCACATAATCCGCCTCCGCCGCTTCTTCCATGTAATGGGTGGTTAAAAACACGGTCATATTTTCTTTTTGCCGCAAGCTGCGCACCACATCCCACAAAAGCTTTCTGGTCTGTGGGTCAAGCCCCGTGGTCGGCTCGTCCAGAATGAGAATTTCCGGCCGGTGCAGCAAGGCTCTCGCAATATCGATACGCCGCCGCTGACCGCCGGACAGCTTCCCTACCGTCCGGTTCAAAAGGGAAGAAAAATCCAGAAGCCCCGCCAGTTCCTCCAGCCGGCTTTGGAACGCCTTGCCGGTGATGCCATAAAGCGCCGCCCTGGATCGCAGGTTGTCCTTCACAGAAAGCGCCTGATCCAGCACGGAATTTTGAAACACCACGCCAAGCTTTCTTTGTATGGCTCCCATTTGGCTGCCAACCTGCCGACCGCAAATGGTAATTTTCCCACTGTCTTTTACAAGCTGTCCGCACAAAATAGAGATTGTAGTGGACTTGCCCGCGCCGTTGACCCCCAAAAAGGCAAAAAGCTCCCCGCTTTTTACATGAAAGGACAAATCCTGCACCGCTTTCACGTCGCCAAAAGACTTATTTAAGTTCTCAATTTCAATAATATGCTCCGTCAATTTATAAAACGCCCCTTTCTTTCGCCCGCTGCATCGCAAGGGCCATCAATTCCCGTTCTCTGGCAATTTCGCCGGTGTATGGGTAATTTTTTGCAAGCTTTTCCAGCGCCCGCGCTTGCTTTTCCGCAGCAGCGACATCCTTTTCATGCAGCAGCGCGTAAGCGTACTTTGTCCGCAAAACAATCGCGGGGGTTTTTCTATCGCTTTCCTCCGCGATTGGATACCGCTCCAAAAACGGCTTCAGCACGGTTTCCCGATTTTGCCCCATGAGTTCGCAGTAAATCTGATCGCTGTACAAACGCAGCCAGTCCAGACGCACCGGCTCGCAATCCATTTCCCACAGCTTTTGCAGCAAGCGTTCCATTTCGCCAAACCGATGCTGATCCATGAGGTAGTCGCAGATACCCAGGGTAACCTGCGCTTCCATTTTATACCGCATTTGCTCCATGGTCGGCATGGGAAACCAATCCGCTGGCATATCTTTTTTGCGAACCCCCTGCGCCATCAATCGAACCCTTTCCGTGAGAATCCAAAACGCGCGGCGGGCATCGCTATTTTTGTGCAAATAGTACGCACTATACCCCTCATTGCTGAATATACCGTCTCGCATGGGGATTCCGTTTATCAAAACGAAGTAAAAACCTGCCGCCGCAAAAAACAGTAGCCATGTAGATAACATGGGTATTCCCCGAAACAGCCACGCGCCAAGCATCGAGGCGCTTGCGGTAATCATTTGCGTCAGCACGCCGCCAAGCCAGTAAAGCGCTACCGGCATTGCTCCATTTTCCGAAACCGGCGGAGCCATGGTACAAACAAAAGCGCCGCCCACCGTGGGATCCCGCATCAACCGCACTTTTTTCCCGTCGCTGACCCATACAAAGCTGAAAACACGGAACAAAATAAACTGGTACCCGCTGAGCAGGCCAAAAAGCAAGCGACCCGCGCATTCCAAAAACATCTGCAAAAAATACGCCAGCGCAAAACCCAAAAGTCCAAGTAGATTCAACAGTCCCGACGGCTCCGCCCCGGAAAGCATCAGATAGCGGCGGCCAATAGAGCGAGCCGCAAGCAGGAGCAGCGCAAAAAGTCCCCAGTATAGGCCGTTCCACCATGCAATTTTTCTCTTTTTCTTCATGCTATTTTCCTTTCATCCGCGCTGTACGCGAAACGGCAGCAATTTTTCCGAAATACCGCCTCCCTTCGCCGCAGCCAGCAGTCCAAGCCCGGTTCCCAATGCGTTATGGATAACGTCGTCCGTTTCCGCAAAGCCCAAATGGAACTTCCATTGGCAAAATTCAATCCCCACAGAAAGCAGCATACCCGCTCCCAAAATCAAAACGCACGCTCTCTTGTATCTTTTTCGCTCCGCCGCAGCGCCAAGAAACAGCCCCATGGGATAGAACAGCACAACGTTCATAACACATTCCCGCAGCATTTCCTCCTGTCCATTCGCGTACCGGACATAGGAAAGAAAAGGCCGCAATTCAACGCTCTGTCCCTGTATTGGCTCCTCCCGCCAAAATACCGTCACGCAGAAAATCACCACGGCGTAAATCGCCGCCGCCAGCAAAAGAGCACACTTCCACCACATTTTCTTCTGAAACTTACGGTTTATGTAGAAAAAGATTGCCGTCCAGCCAAGCAGAAAAAGTCCAAGCTTCCAAAACGGCAGGCAGTAGATTGCGAGCATGATGTTCTTTATAAAATCCATCTGCCTCTCCTTTTACAGAAATGATCTGTGAAGCTTTGTAAATAAACCTTTTGCAATTCCCATAAAATACGCGCATTCCTCTGTTTTTCTAAAAAACAGGAAAAACACCGCATTGGGAACAACCGCAGTCAGCACTGTCATCACTGCAAAATTTGCAATCGTTACCCCACCGGCAAACACGCATTTTCGTGAAAACAGCAACATTCCAACCGTCACCCCTATCAGCAGCAAGAGGCGCCGGGTATATCGCCGGTAAAACGGCAGCACCGGCTTATGAAATCCATCTCTGTGAATCACCAATGGCATATACCAGACATTGACGCAGCACCTGGCAAGGGGCGTTGCAAAAATAACGCCAGCCGCGCCAAAAGGAAAACTCAGGCCAATGGAAAATAGGATGTTCAGCGCAGCCACAAGCAGCGGAAAGTACTGTCCCTGGGTAAACAATCCCAAAGTAGAACGGAAGGTTGACATCATATTCATATAGCCTTCCACAAAAAAGCGCAGAACAATCGCGATCACAATGGTCTGACTGAGCACGTACTCCGAACCCAGCCGACCCAGCCACAGCTCCACCAAAGGGTTCAGCAAAACAGCAAACGCAATTGCGGAAAAACCGTACAGCCAGAAATTCATAAATTCCATTCGCTGAAACAGCCGATAGCCGGACTCTCGATCCTCCTTGGCAAAGTAATTACCAAGACTTGCCGTTATCGCGCTTGTAGTCTGAGTAAGCACCGCCACAACAGCTTCTTCAACCAAAATATAGTTTGATAGTAGGCCGACCCAGCCCACGCCCACAAAAGCGGAAATAATCAAAGAATCCGAGGTATTAAGTACCCGGAAGGATATCTTTTGGAGCATCAGCGCCTTTACATCCCGAAAAATCCGCTTTTTCTCCTCTTTGGGAAGCTCCTCTCGATTCTGTCGCCGAAAAATCGGATACTCCTTCCTTACCCAGACAGCCAGCGCTACGTTCTGCAAAATCGTACAGCCGATCTGGGTGAGCAGATATATGGTAAAGTTCCGAAAAACCAGCATAAGCACAATTTGCAGCGCGGATTTTAGAAAATTAAAAACGCTGTTATAGTTGGAAATAACATAGGCTTTCTGATCCGCCTGCAAAATGGAATTGCGATAGGCAAAAAACCAGTAGGAAATAACCGAATCTCCAAGGAACAAAATGTAGTAGAAGGTCAGGTGCGGTAAATCCGGTTTATTTTTAATCAGAATATCCAGGAAAGGAACCAAGCAAAGACCAATGACTAAAACAGCCAGACCGACGATGCTGTACACCCGCTTGTACAGCCGCATAATCTGCGCCAGCTTCCCATAATCCTTTTCCGCCAAGGGCTTGTACATACTGTAAACCATTGCCGTACCGAAGCCAAGCTCCGCTAGGGATAGCATGGACAAAATGCTGGAATACAGACCGTTTACGCTTAAATAGTCGTTGTTCAGGCACCTGATAAAAACAGTCCGCACAACAAACGCCGTCACTGTGGTGAGCAGGCGATAGGCAACGCCGCTTGCCATATTCTTTGCCGATTTTTTCATTCTGCTGTCATTCGACATACCAAATCCTCATTTTCAATTCATACGCCTGGAAATCTTCCGTTTCAATATCTGGAAAAAGTTTTTGCAGCGATACTTCCACACTGCTTTTTTTCTTTCTCCTACAAAATCATACTGCAAAAACCAGTCGATAAATTCCTTTTCCTCTAGTGTATCGTAATTTTCCTTCATCCGCGCGATGGAATCCGGCCAATGCTTTCTTTTCTCTCCCGCAACGCCAAAGTTCCATAGCCTACGTACAAATACAGATTCCCAGTATGATTTCAGCGGCCTGTTTATGGGGAAGCCAAATTGGCGCACGTCTCCGTTTTCCGCAACAATCTCCAAAACGGTACGGAAGCATTTTTCGCATTCGCAGCAGTTTCGATCATGAAACGAACACACCCGCACCGGATAAGGCTTACCGCTGCGTTTTTGATAGTCTACCAGATAACGAACCTTATCCTGCCTGGAAAGGTCAAATGCATCGTGGACACAGCCGCCAACGCCCGCAAACTTAAATTCAATGTCCGTCGTCGCATAGGATGCGCACTGCGATGGATGTCCAATTGTAAAAGAGCTGGCAATATAGATATTCTTCGCCCCATATAGATACGCCAAGGGCATCGCGATGGAAATAAAGCTCATGGAATGCAAAAAGCCATGCCACCAGGAATCTCCAAGTTTTTTTTGAATTTTCTTTCGGAATAAATCGTTATTCACAAGCATGGCAAAGTTGGATTCCACAAACGCAAACGCTACGCCCTCTTTTGCGGCAAATTCTGAAATATCCCTTTTGTCCGCCGCCGCGGCGGCGGATTTCGCATCCGGTCTGTCCCCATACCAGCCTTGAATGTTGCAAAGCACCGGCTTTTCCGCCCTATGCCGGAGATAGGACACATGGGCGTCAATGCCGCCGCCGAACAGCAGCAAACACTCCCGCTGGACTTCATAATGATTGTTTCTGGGATTCGCGGCGACAAATCTGCCTTTTAACGGATAATGGGGATATAAATCCTGATATGCCGCTTTGAGCCGAAGAATGCAGTCATAAAACGTCCGGTCAATCTCATCCACCCACATAATGGTATCCGTTAGCCACATCAAAGGCAGAATGCTGGAAACAAAAATCGAATTCAGCAGGGAAACCGGCACGTTTTCCACAGAGTGATGGTATTTTACAAACAATGTATCTGTGGTAAAGTACGCCTTCAGCCGCCCTCTCGTCTCAAAATGAAAGGACACCCGACCGCCTTCCACAACCGTTTTCTTTAAAATAATGTCGTCCATATTGTTACCTCATAAACTGCGCCTTCCACTGCGCAATCCGGTCAAATGGCATCTTTACTTCTGTGGCGAATTCTGAGCGAATCATCGGTTCCAGCTTCTCCGCAATCTCCGCAAGGGAAATGCAGTTTAAATGATTCCATTTATGAATTTCCGCCGCCCGCTCGTCAATGGCAATAATAATTGCCCGCTTGCCATGGCGCATGGCATACACGCCCCCATGGAGTCTGGTTCCCACATAGTCGAGATCCTCTTGGGACAGCAGCTTGTCGTAAGCTTCCACCGAGGGCGGTACCACTGTAACCTGCTCATGGCGCGCAAACCGCTTCAAGTAGTCAAAATCCTTGTCTCCTTGGATCCAGCAATATACAGTCTCATAATTTCGCAGCAAAATATCCAGCATTTGCCGCTCTTCTTCCCGCACAGGCGTGACGTCCGAACGCCCGGTGAGAGTAAATACGCAGCGATTGGCTTTTTTTGTGGGAATTGTCCGGCAAAACTCCGGGGTCAGCATCCACATGGTTACGCAACCGGTGTTGATAGCCTTTAACCCCAAAGACTCCACATATGCCTTGCTTCGTTCATCCCGCACGCTGTGATAATAGGTACGATTTAGCACCTTATTGTAAAGCTTCGTCGTATACCGGTTGGTATCGTCTCCGGCTCCAGCGCCGACGCCTACCAAAACAACGCCGTTTAGCGGTTTGGAATTAAAAGGGTGAATATTCCATTGCGGGTAGTGGGTTCTTAAATCCTTCACCAGCAAATTACTCCCGCCGGCAAACTTCAGATCCGCGCCGGCATAATTTTGCACCGCAAAGGAATTGCGAAATACCGCCAGCGAATTGAACGCCGGCAAATGGGTAGGCAAATCATAGCAGAAATTCCCACTTAAAACCGGCGCAAGCTCTTTGCGAACGCACTCCATAATGATAAAATCCCCCAGATTGGAGGTTCCAATGGAGGTGTCCAGTAAAAGTACTTTTTTCATTTTATAACTCCATGACGTCGTACAGCTTCTGTATTTCTCCAGCGTTGGTATAGTCCTGCTTCGCAGTATTTTCTATCAATTTTCGCCGCAGCGTCTCATTTTGCACAACCGCCGCGATTCCCCTTGCGCAGCCCTCTACATCCATGGGCACAATCACGCCGTCAAAACCGTCCTGCAATTGGCTGCCCGCCGTGGCGTAATTGGTGATTACAACAGGCTTATGTAAAATCTGCGCTTCCCGCACCGCTACGGATTTTCCCTCGTACCGGCTGGGCTGCACGTATAAATCGCAGGCCTTTAGATAAGGATAGGGATTTTCCTTTTTTCCCAAAATTACAACAAAATCCTGCATCCCCGCTTCTGCAATGTTCCGCCGGGTCAGTTCTTCCTCCCCGCCAAAACCAATCAGATACCATTTGACATTGCAGCCACGTTCTCGAATTCGCTTGCAAATCAGGGGAATCTCGTCCATGCGCTTCGCATGGGAAAACCGACCGATGGTAAGAAGCCGAAATGCCCCGTCTCGCGGCATTTCCCGCTCCGCAGAAACCCCTTCGGTCAATTGCTGCATATAGACCATGGGCATGATATTTTCCATGCAGATCATACGCTGCTCCAACCTGGGAAAGGTTTTCAGAAAGCTCTTTGTCACCTGTTCGGATATCGAAACAATGCGGTCAAATTGCGACCACATTGCTTCCTCCGACGCCGCGTCTACCCCCACCGTCGCGTAGTCCGTGTGAATCCAGGCAATTTTCTTTTTCGCCCGAACCTTCCGCGCGGCAAAATAATGGGGCGTCAAAAAGCTGACTGCCAGATCGTATTCCACCTTAGGCTGAATCTTCGGCATAAAACGCACCGTATATTTGTGGCTGTATTCAAGGGCGACAGCGTTATCCGTCGGCAGTCTCAACTGCCGCACCCGCCTTTTGGCCAAACATTTGCCAAGCGCTCTGCCGGCGGCCACGCCGAATTGGCCATGCATGATCACGTCGGCCACGGGAACCGCCAAGGACGCATACTGGGGCGCTTCCGGCAAAAGCCGCACCGTCTTGGGGACGTACCGCATCAACGCGCCGCCGTGACGCAGCAGGAATAGATCCACCTGGTATTTGTTTGTGTCAATTGTTTCCAGCAACCCAAGCAGCGCTGTTTCCGCGCCCCCAAGCTCCAGTCCATGGGAGACAATCAAAATCTTTTTCATTTTCTGAATTTCTCCATAAAATCAGACCCGAATATGCGGTGCAGCGGCCGACTGATAAAAGACCGTATCTTTTGCTTTGCAGGAAGCCAGCTTCCCATATACCAATGCACCGACACTGTATTTTTCGTCTTCTTCAGCTTCCCTGTCGCGCTTTCATAAGGATTCAGATAATCCTTGGGCAAAACAGTTCCCCAGGAAAAGGATTGAAGGCTGCCGTCTCGCCGCAGTCCCAGCTTTTCCAATGCGTTGGTATTCAAAATTGGGCAACCGATTACCCCATGCCTGCCATCCAGCAAAGGCTGGTATTCCGCCAGCATGGCGCCAAGCGCAGCGCCCTTTGCCTCGGAGCCAAAGCCCAGGCCGGTGGCAACCGCCCCATCCACTTCAAAGCCAAAAAACGCCTGATGACCCAATAAAAAATCAGGACTGCGCAGCAGCTCCACATCCGTATCAAAATAAATACCGCCCTGCTCATAGACAATCAGCAGTCGAAGATAATCCGTTAAAAACGCATATTTTTTATTTTCATAGCACCAGGTTGTATAGCCGTTCAAATTAACGTCAAAATTCTCTTCGTTCCATTCTATGATCTCATAGTCAGCGCAGTATTTTTTCCAGCTTGCAATGCATTTTTCCGCCAGCTTCGGCTTTTCTCCCCTGCCGAACCAGAAATAATGAATTTTCTTTGGTATCACAGCTTACTCCTCTTTCCATCAGCCAATCCCGAGCAAACGCTTGACGACTCTTTTCGGCCTGTCCCGCTTCAAGTCCCGGCTGATTTGCTTTTCTATTTCTCGGAAGCTGCCTAACTTCAGTTGTTCCGCCAGTAAATGCCTTTTCTTCCTCTCCTCCAGCACCGAAATTGCATCCTGAACTTCCGTCAGCCTTGAAACTCTCTCAATCTCGGCAAGCAATTCCGCTTCCGTATGTCCGCCTTTATGCTGATACATACGGAACCATGTCGCCAATATATTCATCAATTCGATTGAGATAAGGCACTTTGCATCTTGGGGCATGGGGTGCTTTACAAGCAATTCCCGCTTACAGCGGTATAAGGACAAAAAGTCCTCCAGCATATATGGCATATATTTTGAGGTGCCGCCGCCAAAACGGTAAAAGTATACAATATCAGGCAAAATACCCAGCCGTTTTGTTTCCGGCAAACACCGTAGCGTTACGCTTAAATCATCCCCCATAAAACGCACAATCGGCGCAAAATCAACCGCTTTTGTAATTAGCTCCCTTCGGTAAAGCTTCGCGACCAGTGTAACCGGATAGTTGCTAAAGCCAAAACAGCTAATATACAGCCGCTCTATGATCTCATCGTTCTCATAAATCTGTGCGCTATGAAAACACGGCGCCTTGTACCGAGACGGCAAAGCAATTCCGCTCCACATTTTCGCCATATTGGCGCAAACGCAATCCAGTTGATTTTGCTCGGCATAATCATACAGCTTTTGCAGCGCATCTTTTTCCATGCGGTCGTCCGCGTCAGAAAGCAAAATATATTTGGCCTGCTGCGCCCAGACGCTGAAAATACCAGCCTTTCGCGCTTCCGCTGAGCCTCGATTGCTCTGGTGGATGACATGAACCCTTTCGTCTTTTGCCGCCAGAAAATCACAAATCGCGCCGCTTTGATCTGTTGACCCATCGTCTACCAAAACCAACGCAAATTTTTGAAAAGATTGGCGCAAAATGCTTTTCACGCATTGCTTTATATACTTTTCTGCATGATAGACAGGGATCACCACCGCAATCTCATGACGCTCCACTTAGCCCACCGCCTTCCTTTTGATATAGGCCGTCAGAACCCATCCAAAAGGCGTACAAAAAACCGTCAGCAGCCTTTTCGGAGACTCTTTGATATAATTTCGATTTTTTGCAATTTGGCTGCTGGAACAATAATGAACGCAATCGATAACCAACCGTTTTCTGGAGGTTGGGTACCGCATGGTAACCGTCCTCCAGAACGCAAAGCCCTTTGGGTTTTTCAGATATTGCCGGAGCATATTCCGGGATGAGCCGTCCGCCTGGTATTCCACGTTGCAAAGCACCCGATTCAAAACCGCCAATTTGTAGTCCTGATCAATCAGCGTGTATTTATAGGCCAGCGCCACATACTTTTCCCCCGCAAAGGTTGGATATGGCGGATACCGCTTGATCACATCCGTGCGATAAACCAGCTTTTTATCTCCGCTGCCCCCCGCCGCATAGTACCCGGAAAGCGTTGTTTCCTGCAAGTTCGCCGGAAATCCTGCTCCAATCACCTTGCCGTCAAAATCAGCGTCCAGGCCGATGAGTCCCGCATAGCCCCGCTCTTTCACCGATTCCCATTTCTCCAGAATCAGCGCAACCGCGTTTTCTCCCATGCAATCGTCGGAATCAATGCAGACGTTTAGTTCTGTATGAATATTTTCATAAGCGGTGTTATGCGCTGTGTGCATACCGCCGTTTTCCTTGTAGATATACTGTATTTCAAAGCCGTTATCTTGGCGCATCCAGCTTTTTACCAGCGCTGCGGTTCCATCTGTAGAACCGTCGTCTACAATCAGCCAGATAAAATCCTTGCAGATTTGCCCAAGCAAGGACCGATAGGTGCGCGGCAGCGTATGCGCCCGATTATACGCTGGCGTAAATACAGTTAATTTTACCATTTATCCGTCCCTTTCCCATTACAAAGCCTCAATCTTGCTTTGATAGAAGTTCTCCAGCCATGTTGCGTTTTTTGCAATATCAAACCCCGCCTGGGCAATTGCTTGGTATGTATTTTGACGCTTTGTTTTTGCCGCCTGCTCCGCTGCCTGCGCCCATACTTTCGCGCCGATAGCCAGAGGAAGCTGCTCTATCAGATCCGTTTTCCTGCACTCCATAGGCACCTTATCCGAAATCAGACAAGGCAGACCGGAAGCCTGCGCCTCTACCAAGGTCACCGGTAACCCCTCGTAGAGAGAAGGAAACACAAAAACATCCATCGCCTGCATCAGCTCCGGCACATCGCTGCGAACGCCGGTAAAAATCAACTTGTCAAAAAGCCCCATGGTTTTGGCTTTTTCCTCCATTTCCTTCCGAAGCGCCCCATCGCCTACCAGCATCAGCTTAGCCGCTGTGCGCCGGTCGATTTCCTGGAAAATATCCAGCAAAAAATCATGATTTTTTGCTGGGGAAAAACGCCCAACGTGCCCCACCAGCAGCGTATTGGATTCCACGTTCCACTGGGCGCGCACAGCCGCTCTTTTCTCAGCGTCAAACGTATGGGCTTTCGCGTCAATGGCGTTATTCAAAATTTGAAACTCCGCGCCGGAGAACATCCAGTTTCCCGCATCTTTCCCACAGGCCATGAGGTCTGTGGCGTATCTTGGAATAAAACGCTTATAAAAAAGCTTGATGGGATATTTCAAATCCCGATCCTGCCGGGTGCTGTGGCTATGGGCAATGCGCACCGGCACCCCAGCCACGCTGGCCTCCTTCAAGATAACGGAACTCAAGCAATCCTGATGCACATGGACAATTTTGTATTCCGGGTGCTGCCTGAAAAAATTCCGCAGCTTACCGCGATAGCTTTGGCTGAAGGGATTCAGCACTGGAAAGCGATAGATTTTTCCTCCCAGCGCCTCAATTTCATCGTCATAGGCGGCACGTTCTTCCCGGTGCGTCAAAAAATCAAACTGTATATTTTTCCGGTCGATATGCCGGTAATAGTTCATCAGCATCGTTTCCAGCCCACCGCGATTCATATGGGTCACTACATGCAAAATCCGAATCATCGCTTCCTCCATCCATTGCAGCTAAAAGAGCTGATCGAAAAACTCCGAAACCGTAATCCGTTTGAACAAGTCGGAAAAGGCGCCGTTTGAAACATTCGTAGCGTAATTGAAATACACCAGATAACAAACGATCATTGCAATCTTGATAAAACCTCTGTTCCGGCGGGGAATTTTGTGAATCATCCAAGGCAGCGCAACCGCCTGTGCAGTAACAAAAAAATTGGCCAGTCTGGCAAAATAATTGGCGGTTCCAAAAAGGCCGATAAACATAATACAGCCGTTGACCATCGCCAGATTAAACATCAGATTTTCACTTCTGGTGCTGTTTTGGAAAATATCTTTGTGATATACAAGCGCCAGCAGCATCGGCACATTACACACAATCACCCGAAAAACATTGACGCCTTCCCCGTTGAAAGAATCAACGGTATACGTCTCGCCCAAGCTGGAGGTGATGCCAATGATGGCACCGAAGAGATTTTGCAGGGAAAACGCAACCGCAACCGTACCAATGAGCAAAAGCAGGGTGCTTTTCGTCCATGGGCGAAACATCAAAAAAGGTACCAGCAGATAAATCAGCGCGTAGATGTGGAAGGTGCCGGCCAAGAACACAAAAAGACCGTATGGAATCCACTTTCGATTGACCGCCAGCGGCAGCGCGCACAGGCAAATTGCGGTTGCAAGGGACTGCTTGATCGCCGCTCCCGCAAAGGTATATGAACCGACGCATATAAACAGCAAAATATTGAGCGTAAGACTATTTCTGTTCTGATAAATAAAAGCAATATGCAGCCCTATAATAACAAGAGAATAAAGCATCAGGTAGGTCTGGGTTGACGTGCCCATGGTTTTCAGCGCGGCGTTGCAGATGGTAAAGCCGGGGTCCGCGCTGAGAGAACTGTCAAAGGTGTCCCAAAACCCCGGAAACGGCAACGTGTTCTCATACATACTGATATAAGCCTTCGTATCATTATAACCCGTCCGCAATCCCAAAAAGCCGCCCAGAAGAATCACCATACAAACGATTGGTATGTTGAACTTTCTTTTTTTCAAAGAGTGACTATTTACACCAAAATAAGTATGCTCGTAGAGCCATGCCAAGCTCAGTACCAGCGCCATAAGCACCCAAAGTTGAATCATGTCAAACTCCCATTACTTTCAAAGTTGTCTCAACTACTTTTCTCTTATCAAAAACCGCTTCCATATGTCTGCGCCCCGCTTCTCCCATAGCGGCGCGCTGATCGTCAGGCATTTGCGCAAGCTTTTTCATCGCCGCGTACAAGCTGCTTGCATCCTTCGCCCTGCAAAGCAAACCGCTTTTTCCATCCACCACAGCTTCCAGGCAGCCGTGAATCTCGCTGGTGATGACCGGCCTGCCCATAGCGGCGCACTCCAGATTGGTATTCGCCATGCCCTCGTGCCAGGAGGGCAGCACAAAACAGTGGCAATTCGCAATAAACGGGCGAACATCGTTTTGGTAGCCATGATAATACAGCCATCCTTCCGCCTCGTACCGCTTGAGCCGCTGGGCGTAGTCCTCCTCAAAGCTGCCAAGAATGTGAAGCGCGCAGGGCAGTCCGTCTTTTCTCAGCAACTCCATGGCCTGAAAAAGCTCTTCCACGCCTTTTTCCCGCATCACCCGGCCAACAAACAAAAAGCTGGTTTCCGTCCGCTCCTTGGGATACGCCGCAAGCGCAAACCGCGCCAGATCTACTCCTGCACCGGCAAGCACATGGGTTCTGCGTCGTTCCGCAATCCCCGCCGCAACGATGGTTTCCCGATTTTCTTCATTCTCGAAAAAAATGACCTTCGCCTTTTTCAAGGCCGGCTTGTACAAAGCTGTAACCAGCGCGCGAAGCATTCCGGGATTTTGAAACGCCGTGCCCAAGCCGGTAATATTGGCTGCGTAGGGAAGCCTTGCCAAACGGCACGCCAAACCGCCGTAAATATTCGGCTTTATCGTGTAGGTAATTGCAAAGTCCGGGGTAGCTGCGCGCAAAATGCGCCGGTAAGCGAAAAACAGTTTTATATCCTTTAAGGGATTCATGCCCCGGCGCTCCATGGATACCTGATACAAGCCGCACCCAAGCCGCTCCAGCTCCCGCTGGGCGAGCAACTCCTTTTCTTCCCCCGTCTGGGGAACCACTGCGTAAACTGTGTGACCCTTTGCCAGAAGCCTTTCTATCAGCATCCCGCGAAAAGTCAGCAACCCGGAAGCATAATTGCAGAGAATTAAAATTTTCATAGCCTTATCATTTCTTTTCCATGTCATAGTCCGAGCGCAAGCGCTTCGCCGGGCAACCCACATAAGTTCCTGCATGCAGAATTTCTTTCACAACCACAGCCCCCGCGCCGATCATACAATTGTCGCAAATTGTAAGATTATTGCGCACCGACGCTCCAATCCCAATCCACGTCGCTTTTCCAACCCGAACGGTTCCCGCAAGCTTAGCTCCCACGGAAACATGCGCGTAATCCTCCAGAAAATTGTCGTGCTCCACCACGGCGCTGGTATTTATAATGCAGTGCTTTCCAATGACGCTGCCGGCATTTACCACAGCATTCGCCAAAATAACCGTTCCTTCCCCAATGCGCACATCGAGGTTCGCAATCGTCGCTGCGGGATGGATCGCCGTGTACCAGGCAACTCCTGTCAGCTGCTTTGCAATCCGTTCCCGAATGGCGGCGTTCCCCACAGCGATAATAAACCGCGCGTCATGGCGATACGCTTCAAAATCGGCAACCGTTCCCAAAAGGGGGAACCCCACAAAAAACTTCGGCAGCGCTTCGTTGTCATCCAAAAAACCCAATACAACGTCTCCTGCTTTTTGAATCGCATCCGCAACGACCTTGCCGTGTCCGCTGGCGCCAATTACAATCACCTTTTCAGACATCGGCAAATTCCTCCGTTCCCATAAACTCCTCCATGGTCTCAGAGGAAGCGGAATGGACGCCTTCCTTCGTTAAGACCGTTTTCACCGTTTCAAAAATTATCTTCCAGTCCCCCAAAAACGTAATATGGTCCACATAATAAACGTCTTTTTCAAACTTATCTTCCCATGTGATCGCGTTTCTTCCATGCACTTGGGCGTACCCCGTAAAGCCCGGCCGCACCTCGTGCCGCCGCGCCTGCCGGGCGTTATATCTTGGCAGATATTTTACCAGCAGAGGCCGCGGACCAACCACCGCCATATCCCCTCGGAGAATATTGAAAAGCTCTGGCAGTTCATCCAAGCTGGAAGCCCGCAGCTTCCGTCCAAAAGTGGTCAACCGCAGTGCATCCGGTAAAAGCGCGCCCTCCGCGTCCCGCCACTCCGTCATGGTGCGAAATTTATATAAATGAAATATTCTTTCATCTTTTCCCGGACGCGCCTGTTTAAAAATAACCGGCGCACCCAGCTTGATACGAACCAACAGCGCAATGCTCAGCATGACGGGAGCCAGCGCCACAATCGCCGCCAGCGCGCAAAAAAAATCCTGCGGTCTTTTGATAAACCGTTCATAAAAACTTTTTTGGGGGCGCATCCGATTCCTTACAGCATTCACATTCTTTTCCTCTTACCCAAAACAGGCTCTAACCGCTGCAATAATCTTTGACTGCTGTTCCCAAGTCATTTTATTATCGCTGGGCAGACACAGGCCGCGCTGGAAAATATCCATACCTACGTCCAGCGGCTTTCCGTCTTTGCCCATGGCGTCGCCCTCCAGATAGGCGTTGGATTGTCCCCGTCCGCCCCCTTCCCGGGTAACAAAGCCGTGCATCCGATAAATCGGCTGCATATGCATGGGCTTCCATATGGGCCGCCCCTCCGCGCCAATGCTGCCGACAGCCTCCAGAATTTCCATGGGGCAGCTTTTGCCGTGCAGTGGGGTGTACAGCGCTTCGCATTCGCTTCGCACCTGGGGACACATGGCCTCTTTGTCAAGAAGCAAGCAGGACAGCCAGAAATTCGGCTCGCTGTTGGCCTTATCAAAGGGATTCATCTGAACAGGCAGATCCCGAAATCCTTCCTGGTATCTTTCGTAAATCGCTTTTTTCTGGGCAATGTGCGTTTCCAGATAGGGAATTTGCCCCCGGATAACCCCAGCGATCACATTGCTCATGCGGTAATTATAGCCAAGCTCCTCATGCTGGTACCAAGCAGCTTTTTCTCTGGACTGCGTAGACCATTTGCGAACCTTGTTCGCGGCTTCTCTATCCTCTGTCAGCAGCATACCGCCGGAAGATCCGGTGATAATCTTGTTGCCGTTAAAGGAAATACAGCCGATCTGCCCAAAGCGCCCCGTCTGCACACCCTTATAAGTCGCGCCCAGAGATTCCGCCGCATCCTCAATGAGAATCGCCTTATGCCTGTCGCAGACCGCCTTCAGCTCGTCCACCTTGCCGGGGGTGCCGTATAAATGCGCCGCCACAACCACACGCACCTCGGGGTAAATGGCAAAAGCCTTTTCCAGCGCCACCGGATCCATGTTCCAGGTATCGTACTCCGTATCGATAAAAACCGGCAGGCCGCCTTCGTAAACCACAGGATTCACCGTGGCGGCAAAGGTCATATCCGAGCAGAACACCCGCTCCCCCGGCTTGACCCCGGCCAGCTTCACCGCCATATGTAAAGAAGCCGTCCCAGCGGAAAGCGCCACCGCGTACCGACAGCCAACCTTTTCGCAGATCATGCCCTCCACCGCGTCGATATTCGCGCCAATGGTTGACATCCAGTTGGTTTCATAAGCCTGCGCCATATATTTCATTTCTTCGCCGTGCATGGTGGGGCTGGACAGCCAGACCTTAGAGGCCAACGGCTCTATATTTTCATTTCGCGCAAACATCCGTCTCATTTCCTTCCCATATTCCAAACTACCATTTTCATATGAATAATTCATTATACTCCATACACCGACAAATGTAAATACATGATTTCAGCACCGTTGACACAAACGCAGGCGGGTCTGGCATATTTTTCCAAAAAACACAATTTTATGCATTGAATCTCAGGAAGAAATGCATTATAATAGTCCTATCCAAAGGGCGATCCCAACAACAAGGAGAATCCGAAATGAGCAATTCGCAAATCCGACTGCGCCCCCACGGGCAAAAAAAATACAATCGCTTTTTCAGCCGAAATGTTTTGAAGATTATTTTATGTATTTTGACCTTCTGCGCAACTGCCGGTATGGCGATTGTAGGGCGCGGATTGATGAAATTAGCCCCTGGTACAACGCTGAACCTGCTAAACGCCGGAGAAAGTTCCTATGAAATGACCCATGTGGCGCTTTATATGGTTCTGGAATTCTGCGGCTCCCTTGCCTGGCCGCTTCTGGCGTTTTTGACGGTGGAGGGCTTTTTGCACACATCCAGCCCCGACAAGTACATTTTACGGGTGGGTCTGCTGGCGCTTGTCAGCGAAATTCCCTACGACCTTGCCACCAGCGGCGTGTGGCTTTTCTGGGGGCAGCAAAATATTCTTTTTCTCGTCGCCATTTCTCTTGTCTTGCTGTGGATCCTGCACAGCTATGCGCGTACTGGGGGCAACAGCCTTTTCCGGAAAGTCTTTTTTGTCGTGATGGCAATCGTCAGCGGCGTTTTGCTGTGCGTGCCCAACAGCGCGCTGTTTATCGGTCTCATTGTGGTGCTTTATTATTTCCGTACCCAGGAGCGCACCCGCAATCTGCTTGCCGTCGTTCTTACAATTTTGGACTTTCCCGCGCCGTTTTCCGTTTTATTTATGATCTGGTACGACGAAAACCGCTGCAAAGGCACAAAGTGGTTTTACTATGCAGCATACCCCGTCCATCTGCTGATTTTGGGTCTAATTGGTGTTTACCTTCTGTAAGGGGTATTTTTGCGCCTGTTGGATATACTAAGCGTTAGAAAGGAGTTTTCACATGAAATACATTTGTGACGTTTGTGGCTATGAGTATGACGAAGCATTGGGCGATCCCGACCACGGCATTGCCCCTGGCACCAAATGGGAGGAGCTTCCCGATGATTTCGAGTGCCCGCTGTGCTTTGTAGGCAAAGATCAGTTCTCCCCCGCTGAATAAGAATAAGCCGCAGACTGTAACTTACAGCCTGCGGCTTTCGCTTGGCAAAACGCCTCTGATTGTATAAAAAATGCAGCGCCCTCCAGGGTAGCCTTGCAACCGCGAAAAGTCACCAAAAGCAGCCGAGCGGCGGTGCTTTTTCCATTGCCTTGCAAAGCTGAAATTCGTCCTCTAGCCTTGATACGAAGCAGTTTTTTATCAACACCGCGCAATGCTATCCAATTTAACACGCTCTATTCGCTAAGAGCTTACGGGTGGATTCTCCAACATATAAGCCTCCAATAGCGCCGCCGCTGCCGCCACATATTTCGCGCAGGGGCGGCAGTGGTAAAACGCCTCTGTGCGCGGTGTGGGAACCGGGCTTGTGGAGGGATTGTTCAGCAGCTCCCGGCAAATAATGGAACCGAATTGCTCCCGAAATTGACCAGCCAATTCCTGCACTCTGGCATAGTGCTCCATTTTCTTTTGATCGTCCGGTTCGTCGTAGCCGTATAGATACCCTGCGGCAAGAAAAACGCCGCTGAGTGCGCCGCAAACCTCCCGCATCCGACCCATGCCGCCGCCAAAAGAGGAGGCGATGCGCAGGGCTTGCTTTTCCTCCAGTCCCAGTAAATCGGAAAAGGCAGCAAAGCTTGCCTGGGCGCAATTATAGCCGTTCAGAAAAAGCGTTTTGGCGCGTTCTTCGTAAGTCATAAAGTCACCTCCTCAATCCAAGCTATCATAGCACAGGTTGCCATTTTGCGCAACTTGGGTTTTTCCCATTTTTTAAACTTTGTCACATTATTCGGTCAAATTAAAAATCCTTTCTTGACTTCATTTTGCAAAAATCCTATAATTTTTTCATATTTGGAAGATTCAGGAGGATTTTGCCATGCGGATTAAAATATGCGCGGACAGTACCTGCGATTTGTCCTCGGAGCTGCTGCGTGAAAACGATATTGCAATGGAGCCTCTGCACATCCAGATGGGCGGCGGTTTTTATAAAGACGGCGTGGAAATTACGCCGGAGCAAATTTACGCCCATGTAGATGGCGGCGGCGACTTATGCACCACAACAGCCATTAACGCAGAGGAGTACCGCGCCTTGTTTGCCCGTTTTGCCAGGGATTATGACGCGGTGGTGCATATTACCATCAGCGCGGATTTTTCAAGCTGCTATCAAAACGCCTGCATGGCCGCCAGAGATTTTTCCAACGTATATGTAATAGACTCCAGAAATTTGTCTACAGGCCATGGCCTTGTGGTGATGAAAGCCTGCGAACTGGCGAAAACTGCTGCGGATATAGAGACGTTCTGCAACACGCTCATTGACCTCACCGGCAAAGTGGAAGCAAGCTTCCTACTCAGCCGACTGGACTATATGGTAAAAGGCGGCCGGTGCAGTTCCGTAGCTGCGCTGGGCGCAAACCTACTGCATCTGCGTCCCTGCATTGAAGTCGTCGACGGCAAAATGAAGGTTGTAAAAAAGTACCGGGGCAGCATGGAAAAATGCTTGGCAAATTATGTAAAAGATCGCTTGGACGGACGGATGGAACATCTGGATGAGGAAATGATTTTTATCACCCACACGAAAACGGAACCGTCCTGCCATCAGGCGGTACGCGACGGTGTAGCGCAGTACGGCAGATTCCAGCGTGTTTTCGATACCACCGCCGGCTGCACGGTAACTTGCCATTGCGGACCGGGAACCATCGGCGTTCTTTTTATCCGCAAATAAGGGATATACAATTTGCCGCAGAACCTGTTCCCTCCACGTTTCCAAAGCTGCGGCAATTTTCACCTATGGCGGTGTGGCGCCGCCCTCACTGCTGGCTGCTCCGGCGGCTTTTGTAACTTTAGCAGGTGAAAATTTGCCCCGGCGGACATTGCGCTTCCCGTGCAGGATAGGCAAAAATACATATGAAAAATGCAGGATTACTTGTGTAATCCTGCATTTTTTAGAATATAATAAGCTTTTCAGCAGTCTTGTCTGTATAAATCCAAGGAGACTTGCTCTGATTTTTCCAAGCTTTAATCCTTATAAACGCTTAGCACCGTCCCAGCGTAATAGTGCGCCAGAATCTCCTGATAAGTACTGCCTGAAAGCGCCATAGCCTCAGCGCCATACTGACTCATCCCTACCCGGTGTCCGTATCCTTGGGTGGTGATCGTTACATTCTGTCCGTCCGTGGTCATGGTAAACGCCGTAGAGCGCAGCTTCAGCACCCGGCGCAGCGCCGTACCGGAATAGCTGACCTTTCCCAAAACCGCCGTCTCCACCCCGCCGCCTTCCGTTCTGGTGACTTCACCAAACCAGGCCGCCGGTTCTCCAGAAAAATCCGCCGCCGCATTTTCTACCACCAGCTTTGCCGCGAATTCCTGGCAGGTGTAAACCACTTCGTCGGTGTAATGCACGGCGATTTCCTCGCCAGGGCTATCTACCGACTGCAAATACGGCACGTCGCTGCCCCAGACCGCAACTGCCGCTTCGGTTTTGCCCCCAGAGCAGGAAAAATATGTAGCGTCAATGAGCGCGCCGTCATAAAGCAGTACCTCTAAATCTGTATCAGACACGGCCTTTTGCGCTTTTTCCACATTTTCCATGGCGTTTTGCCCCGCTTTTTCCAAATAAGACGCCACGGAAATATACCCCTGACAGCAGGCGGGATTGGCGCAGATTCGGCAATTGTCATGCTTTTTTGAGCGCAGAGTAATCGTTCGCGCCACCACCGCCTGCGCCTTCAGCGCGTCAATTTCAAAGCTTGCCGGCATCTCCGCAAGAAGTACGCCTGTGAGGTAGTCGTCCATTGCAAGCTGCGTTATCGCACCGTCCTCCATCAAAACGCTGACTTCCAGCTTGCCGTCTCCAAAATCCGCCTCTGTCACAGGAATCGCAGCCTGAGTCGCAGGCTCCGTAATCTCCGGCATAGACGCCGTCGGCTCCGGCTGCTTGTCCTTTTCCAGAAGCAACGGCAGCGCCGGCACGCAGACGCCCAGCAAAATGGCGCACATACAAATTAAAATTGCTTTTTTCATTGGTACTCCCCCTTTCCATCATCATACACCATAACGCGCCGCTTTTTTGTCCGAATTGCGGACGGTTCCAACGGATGTTTTCCCCACGCCTTGACAGAAATCGCAAGAAAGGGTATAATAAGTCCAGTTTATTTTAAAAATGGGGTGCTTTCATGAAAAGAGCATTGAAAATATTGGCGGTTCTTTTGCTGATCGCAGCAATCATCGGCGGTGTTTGCTGGTACTTTTTGGTATACAATCCCGCTAGTACCGTTCAGGTTCTCACTGGCTGGGGAGAATCCGCCGCAAATAAGCAGCAATATGACTCCGCCATCCGCTACTACCGCTGGGCTTATGCCCTTTCCAATGAGGACACGGAAATCGCCCTCTCCCTTGCGGAAAGCTACGCGCAAAACGACAACTTCACCAAGGCCGAATACACCTTGGTAAACGCCATTTCCGCCAGTCCAAGCGCCAAACTGTACGAAGCCTTATGCCATATTTATGTGGAGCAGGACAAGCTTTTGGATGCTGTCACCATGCTGAATCAGATTGAAGATCCTGATTTAAAGGCGCAGCTTTCCGCTTTGCGTCCCGCGACTCCCACCGCAAGTCATACCCCCGGCTATTACAGCCAATATATTGACGTTACTTTAAACGCGGAAAGCGGCGTCTTGTACGTCACAACCGACGGCTCCTTCCCCTCCCTGCGTGGGCAGGTCTATGAAGCGCCCATTACACTGGGGCTTGGCGAAACCACCATCGGCGCAATTGCAGTATCTGAGGAAGGTTTCGTCAGTGACTACGCAATTTTCGGCTATACCGTGGGCGGGGTGGTAGAGACTGTGACCTTGCAGGATCCTGCTTTGGACGCTTATGTGCGGGAACTTTTAGACAAAGGCAGTTCCAGCACATTGATGACCAGCGATCTTTGGAGCATTCAGGAAATGGTGATTCCCGAAGAGGTGCAAAACCTTTCCGATCTGGCGTATTTCTCCTCCCTCACTTCCTTAACTGTGGAAAATCAGGCGGCCGGCGATTTCTCCTTCCTGGCCTCCCTTACCGCCCTCACCAAGCTGAACCTTTCCGGCTCCACCATTACAAACTCTGATTTGGAAGCCATTGGCAGTTTGTCCGAGCTGACTGAGCTGGATCTTTCCGGGTGCGGCCTGTCCAATATCGCAGGTCTATCCGGCTGCGCCAAGCTGCAAAACCTGGATCTGTCCGATAACAGCATCAACGACATGACTCCTTTGGCTGGCTGCACGGCGCTACAAAGCCTGAACCTCCAGCGCAACGCGCTGACAAAGCTGGACAGCCTTTCCGGGCTTACGGCTTTAACTTCCTTGGACGTTTCCCAAAATTCCATTACCAGCATCGCGCCTATCTGTAACAACGTACAGCTTTCCACGCTGGATGTGTCCAACAATCACCTGAACGATCTGGCAAGCATTGGCCAATTGACCAATTTAACCGCTTTCTCCTGCGCTCACAACAATCTGGTGGAATGCGATCAGCTTGCGGCCTGTGTGAATCTTGTGACACTGGATATTTCCAATAACGAAATTGAATCTATCGACGCGCTGGCGTCTCTTGTGAACGTGCGGGATATGAACGTGTCTTATAACAACAACCGCTCCGTCCCGGACTTCCCCACGGACTGCGCATTGGTGAATTTCGACGGTTCGCACAACTTTTTCGAGGACGTCAGCGGTCTGGCGAATCTGCAAAACCTCAACAATGTTTATTTTGATTATAACAATATTTCGGACGTGAACTGCCTGGCAGGCTGCCCAAACCTGATTTCCGTGAGCTGCTTCAATACCAATGTGGCTGACGTGAGCCAGCTTATCAGCCGGGACGTGATTGTAAACTATAATCCGCTGTAACCAAAAAACCCGCTGCGACAGTTTGCTGTCGCAGCGGGTTTCCGATTAAGGTTTGTACGTGGAGAACGCTGGGTCTTTGTTGTAATCCGGAAACTGCGCGGATTCCAAACGCTCCAGTTCCTCTCCAACTGCGTTTAATTCCCCGTGGCAGCCATAAAAAACCGTCCATTTTTGCGTGATTTCCTTACGCATCAAACTTGTATTTTGCACGCCGAAAGTCACGATTTTTTCTCCGCTTTTATTGAAAAAGGTCAACTGATACCAGATAGGCACTTCAGAAGCAAAGCCTTCTTTCTGAAAAGCGATTTGCTGAATCTCTTTGACAAGATAGGAAATAGCATTTGCATCCGTAATTTCAAATTCGTGTCCGTTATTTCCATTGCAAACTTGAACGGTCACAACTTCTTCCGGCGCAACGCCGCGCAGAAAACGGACGGGCAGAAACCACCATGCAAGTCCGCAGATCATGAGCAATAGAGCCAAAATACCAATTACAATTTTCGTTTTCTGCTTCATATTGATCTTCCCTTTGAAATACAGATACCCTGCCCGGCAAGCAGAAAGTCATTTCAGCGACATAATATAAATTTGGCATGGATTCCACGCATCCCAAAGCGTGGGCATCACCTCAAACTCCTTGAAACCAAGACTCAAATAGAACAGATTGGTTTTATCATATTCCTCATAACAGCCCATCTTGACAGTCTTTACTTGCAGGAAAGAATATCCATGGTCGATTGCAACACGCTTCGCGGCTTCAAACAAGCTTCTGCCAATTCCTTGCCGGTGATAGGCTTGCAGTACGCCCATCACTTCCAGTTCAGCAGTATCCTTTCCTGTTTCTTTTAAGCACAGAAAACCGACAGGGCAATCCTGTATCCAGGCCGCAACCATCATTTCGTCCGCGCTTTTTGCAATATAGTCTTCCCTTGCCTCCGGTATGCCAAACCAATCCGGCAGGGCTTCCAGGATTATGCGGACAATTTTTTGCTTCGTTTCTCTCTCGTTTCACCACGAACCATATCTGTTTCCTCCTCAAATTCCCATTTGCCTGTTTAGACAGTCCCTGGCGACCGTTTTATCAAAATACCCTTCATAGATTCTGTCTTGTTGTGCACCCGATATATGGAAGCTTTTTCTTCCTCTGTACAGCCAAGCAGAATTTTAATTTCCGAATCCCGCTTTTGCAGATCAATCGTGCAAATGATACCATTCACCATTCTTTCTCCGCTTCCCATCCAAACGTCGATGCCGCCGCCATCCATAGAGGCGGTATTTTTCAAATAGCCATAATCTACCGGGTAAATCAAGTCTGGATATTTCGGATGCGCCGTGCCTTTCGGTCTGTTGATGATAAGTTCAGAATCTCCTATCAGGGTTTCCAATGCTCTCCAAAAATCATCCATTTATATGCTCCAAAATCAGCACCAGCGCGCGCTGGCAAGCCGCAAAGCGAACTTCCTCCCGGCTTCCGGCAAACAAATGCTTTTCCCAGATTGCGCCGTTTGCATCGGCAAAGCCTAAAAATACCGTTCCCACCGGGTTGCCGAAGGTATCGCCCCCCGGTCCCGCCAGCCCCGTCACGGAAACCGCCAGATCCGCCCCAATGGCTTCTCTGGCTCCATTGGCCATAGCAGCCGCTACCGGAGCGGATACCGCGCCGTACTGTTCCAGCATTTTTGCCGGAACCTTCAGCAGCTTTTCCTTCACTCCGTTGGTATAGGATATAACGCCGCCAAGATATGCACCGGAACTGCCCGGAACCGCCGTCAGCTCCCTGCCGATCCAGCCGCCGGTGCAGCTTTCCGCTGTGGCAAGGGTCAGCTTTTTTTCTGCCAGTTGGGAAACAACCTCAAAGGATAGGCTCGTCTTCATACCGAATTGTCACCTTCTCAATATTTTCCATAGCCTCGGCAATCAGCGTTTCCACATCGAAAGCGCTTTCCGCTTCCTCCACCTGCCGCTTTGTGGGCTTGGTCTTGGGGTGCTTGGGCGTAAAGACGGTGCAGCAGTCCTCATAAGGCAAGGTGGAAGTCTCAAAAGTTCCAATGCGCCGGGCAATGGTCACGATTTCCTCTTTGTCCATGCCCACCAACGGCATGAAAACGGGCAGCTCCACCACCGCGCCGGTAACGCCCATGGCTTCCATGGTCTGGCTGGCCACCTGCCCCAGGTTTTCACCAGTCACAAGACATTTACAGCCGTCCTGCCGGGCAATTTGCTCGGAAATGCGCATCATAAACCGGCGCATGACCAGCGTAAAGTATTCTTCTGGGCAGTGATCCCGAATGGCCTCCTGAATCTTGGTAAAGCCCACGATATTCACCGTCATTCTGCCGCAGTATTTCGTCACCAACCGGGCAAGCTCCAGAACCTTCGCTTTCGCCTGCTCTGAGGTATACGGATAGGAGAAAAAGTGGACGCATTCAATCTCCACGCCCCGCTTGGCAATCATATATGCCGCCACAGGAGAGTCAATGCCGCCGGACAGCAGCACCGCCGCCCGACCGCCAACGCCTGTGGGCAGCCCCCCCGCGCCCGGCTCGGCAGGACCGTGGACATAAGCGGAAAGATCCCGCACCTCCACATACACCGTGTAGGCGGGATTGTGTACATCCACCGCCACATTGGGGTGGGCTTCCGCCAGCCGCCCCCCAATTTCCTGGGAAATACCGATGGAGGTCAAAGGGAACCGCTTGTCGGAGCGCTTGGACTCCACCTTAAAAGAGGCGGCCATATCCAGTTCCTCCCCCAGATATTCTTCCACCGCCTGATAAATGCTGTCCATGTCCTTGGCGCAGGGGCGGCAGCGGCAGATCGACACTACGCCGAAAATACTGTGGCAGGCTTCCCACGCGCCGTCTACGTCGGCTTCCTCGTCCATCGGCTCCACATACACGGTAGACTGCATAAGATATACGTCAAAATTGCCGAAATGCCGCATTCGGCGGCGGATATTCTGCCGCAGGGTATTTTCAAACTGGCGTTTGTTTTGTCCCTTTAGGACGATTTCTCCCAGCTTTAACAAAAAAATCTCGTTCATTACAAATTCGCTCCTGTTTTAAAATCTTTTTTATTCTATCACAGAAATTGCTTTTTTCCTAGCCTGATTTTGCAAGCGGTTCTTTCGCCATGTAAAACTTTTTCCGCCTGTTTGCATATGCGGGGCCTGCGTCCGTTCCAAATTTGAAGCGCCCGCCTCCGCTGATAACCAGCTTTGGCAATGGATGGCCGCAAAAATAAAATTAAATCGGAACCGCAAAAAATGCGGCTCCGGTTCCTTTCGGCATCATACATTTCATCTGATCCTTCCACATGTTACTGCATTTTGCATTTATTTCTATTGATTATATATCCAAAAAGAGTCTTTTTTCAATTGATATGCATTCTGAAAGATGAAAAATAAAGTGATATGATAATTCCACCGAAAAAACAGACAGGAGGAGTTTCATGGCAAACTACTATACGCCCTTTTCGCTTCGGATTTCCGAGGAGCTTTTATCAAAAATTAAGCGCAACGCGGCGAGAAACAAACGCTCCACCAATAAGGAAATCGAGTACATTTTGGAGCAATATGTGCAGTCCTACGAGGATGAGCACGGAACAATTGAAGTGGATCTATAACCGATGGACGCGCGGAAAGCTATTTTCCGCGCGTCCATATTTGATGGCAATTGCCTCAAACGCCCATTTTCACCGTTCGGTATCCAATGGCCTCCGCCAAATGCTGCGGCTCAATCTTTTCACTGCCCTCTAAATCCGCTACTGTCCGCGCGACCCGCAAAATCCGGTCGTAGCTTCTGGCGGTGAGCCCCATTTTATCGAACGCCTGCTTCATAAGCATGGCGCACACGTCGTCCAACTCGCAAAAGCTGCGCATCATAGAGCCTGTCATTCTGGCGTTGCTCTGGACGGCGCTACCCGCGAAACGCAGATTCTGAAGTTGCCTTGCAGCATTGACCCGCTCTTTCACCTTGGCAGACAGTTCCGCCGGTTCTCGGCGGCGCAGTTCTTCAAAATGCACGGCGGGTACTTCTACAATAATATCAATTCTATCCAGCAACGGCCCGGAAATCCGGCTTCGGTAATTCTCCACCGCCACTTGGGAGCAAGTACACCGACCGGAAGGATCGCCGTACCAGCCGCATTTGCAGGGGTTCATAGCGCATACCAGCATAAATTCCGCCGGGTAAGTCACCGCGCCGGTTGCGCGGGAAATGGTCACAACACCGTCCTCCAAGGGCTGGCGCATTAAGTCCAGCGTATCTCTTTTAAACTCCGGCAACTCGTCCAGAAACAATACGCCCTTGTGCGCCATAGAAATTTCGCCTGGTCTTGGATTGGAGCCGCCGCCTGCAAGCCCGGCGGCGGAAATGGTATGGTGGGGACTACGGAAAGGCCGAGCAGCAATCATAGGATTTTGCGCCGTCAAATGCCCCAGCACGGAATATACCTTCGTAACCTCCAGCGCTTCCTCCCAGGTCATATCCGGCAAAATGGAGGGCAAACGCTTGGACAGCATACTTTTGCCGGAACCCGGCGGACCAATCAGCAAAACATTGTGTCCGCCCGCCGCCGCGACCTCCAGCGCCCTTTTTACATTTTCCTGTCCCATCACATCGGAAAAGTCCAGCGTGTGACTGTCCGTCTCCTGAAAGCGCCATTCAGACTGAGGCGCGATGGGCGTTTCACCCCGCAAATGCGCCGCAAGCTGGGTAACATTTTCCACCGGAATCACCACAGGCCCTCTGGCAAGGGTAGCTTCCGGGGCGTTTTCCTTTGGAACGTATAAAGTCTGATACCCGGCTTCCTTGGCCGCCAGCGCCATGGGCAAAATGCCGTTTACCGGGCGCAGCTTTCCTTCCAAACTGAGTTCGCCGATAAACGCGCTGCTTTCCGGGGGCTTCGGCACAAGGCTCGCCGCCACCAAAAGTCCCAGCAAAATGGGCAAATCGTATAAAGTGCCCGTCTTTTTGGCACTGGCGGGAGCCAGATTCACCGTTATCCGGCTGACCGGGAATTTGAAGCCGCTGTTTTTTGCCGCCGCCCGGACGCGCTCTCTGGCTTCCTTCACCGCCGCGTCCGGCAGCCCCACAATTTCAAAGGCGGGTAAACCGTTGGAAATAAAGCATTCTACAAAAATGGGACTTCCATGAATCCCCGCAAGCCCCAGAGAATTGATATGGCTGATCATCTTGCTTGCTCTATCCCCCTTCCTTCCATTTTTTTGATTTTATTATACTACCGGCGGCTGAAAATTGCAAATTTTCCCAGCCACGTTTTTATTTTTTTCGTCGCGAGATTCGTATCTTTGTCAATTTTCCATAAAACTTGTATTTCGGAGAGATTTTCTGATTTACAAATGGCGAAATTGGTGATAGAATAGACGCGTCTGAGATTAAATACTTTAGGAGGTATTTCACTTTGGCTAGAAAATTCAAAACCATGGACGGCAATACCGCTGCCGCTCATGTCAGCTACGCGTTTACTGAGGTAGCTGGTATTTATCCGATCACACCCTCCAGCCCCATGGCTGACTATGTGGATCAGTGGTCCGCTGCTGGTCGGAAAAACATCTTCGGCGATACCGTAAAGGTCGTGGAGATGCAGTCTGAAGCCGGCGCAGCCGGTACGGTGCACGGCTCTCTGGCAGCCGGCGCGCTGACCACCACCTACACCGCTTCCCAGGGCCTGCTTCTTATGATCCCCAATATGTACAAGATCGCCGGCGAACTGCTGCCCAGCGTGTTCCACGTTTCCGCGAGAACCGTCGCGGCGCAGGCGCTGAACATCTTTGGCGATCACTCCGACGTGTACGCCTGCCGTCAGACCGGCTTTGCCATGCTGGCGGAGACCAACCCTCAGGAAGTCATGGATCTGGGCGCTGTTGCCCACCTGGCTTCCATTGAAGGCCGCGTTCCCTTTATCAACTTCTTCGACGGCTTCCGCACCTCTCACGAGATTCAGAAGATCGCCATCTGGGACTACGACGACCTGAAGGATATGGTCAACATGGACGCTGTGAACGCTTTCCGCAATCACAGCCTGAACCCCGAGCGCCCCGCCATGCGCGGCAGCCACGAAAATGGCGATATTTTCTTCCAGCACCGGGAAGCCTGCAACAAGTACTATGACGCGCTGCCCGCCATTGTGGAAAAGTACATGGGCAAGGTCAATGAGAAGCTGGGCACCAACTATCAGCTCTTCAACTACTACGGCGCCCCCGACGCTGACCGCGTGATTATCGCCATGGGTTCCATCTGCGACGTTGCCGAGGAAGTCATCGACTACCTGAACGCCCAGGGCGAAAAGGTCGGCCTTGTGAAGGTTCGCCTGTTCCGTCCCTTCGCCGCTGAAAAGCTGCTGGAGGCCATTCCCGCCACCGCCACCAAGATTGCCGTGCTGGATCGCACCAAGGAGCCTGGCTCTCAGGGCGAGCCTTTGTACATGGACGTGATCATGGCTTTGGCCAACGCAGGCCGTCAGGCTACCGTCATCGGCGGCCGTTATGGTCTGGGTTCCAAGGATACACCCCCCGCTTCCGTATTCGCCGTTTACGACGAGCTGAAGAAGGAAGCCCCCCGCCGTCAGTTTACCCTGGGCATCGTAGACGATGTGACCCATCTGTCTTTGGAGGAGAAGCCCTCCCCCAACACCGCTGCTGCCGGCACCATCGAATGCAAGTTCTGGGGTCTGGGCGGCGACGGCACCGTCGGCGCCAACAAGAACTCCATTAAGATCATCGGCGACCACACCGGCAAGTACGTACAGGCCTACTTCCAGTACGACTCCAAGAAGACCGGCGGCGTGACGATTTCTCATCTGCGCTTCGGCGATCAGCCCATCAAGAGCCCCTACTACATCAACAAGGCGGACTTCGTGGCTTGCCACAACCCCTCCTATGTCACCAAGGGCTACAAGATGGTGCAGGACGTAAAGCCCGGCGGCGTATTCCTCATCAACTGCCAGTGGGATTTGGCGGATCTGGAGCATCATCTGGACGCCGCTGCCAAGCGTTATATCGCCAACAACAACATTCAGCTTTACACCATCAACGCCATTGACCTGGCCATCAAGGTGGGCATGGGCAAGCGTACCAACACCATTTTGCAGTCCGCCTTCTTCTCTCTGGCCAAGGTCATGCCCGAAGAAGAAGCCATTGCTTACATGAAGGACGCCGCCGAGCACTCCTACCTGAAGAAGGGTCGCGACGTGGTAGAAAAGAACTGGAACGCCATCGACGCCGGCGCTACCGCTTACGTCAAGGTGGAAGTTCCCGCTTCCTGGGCAACTGCCGAAGATACTGCTGTGGAAGAAGTGCTTCTGGGCAATGCGGACACCGTAAAGCTGGTTAAGAACATTCTAATTCCCGTAGACAGGATGGACGGCGACAGCCTGCCTGTTTCCGCCTTTACCGATTATGTAGACGGCCAGTTTGCTCTGGGCGCTGCCGCTTACGAAAAGCGCGGCGTTGCCGTTACCGTTCCCACCTGGGACGAGACCAAGTGCATCCAGTGCAACAACTGCGCCTATGTCTGCCCCCACGCTACCATCCGTCCCTTCGCGCTCACCGCCGAGGAAGCGGAAGCCGCTCCCGCCGGTTCCAAGATCGTGCCTGTAAAGGCCGGTAAGGGCAAGGGCGTTTACTCCTACACCATGGCAGTTTCTCCCCTGGACTGCATGGGCTGCGGCGTTTGCGTCGGCGTTTGCCCCACCAACGCCATTTCCATGGTTCCTCAGGAAAGCCAGTTGGAGCAGCAGGAAGTTTTCAACTACATGGTTTCCAAGGTTTCCGAGAAGAAGGAAATGCAGGACAACACCGTGAAGGGCAGCCAGTTCAAGCAGCCCCTGTTGGAGTTCTCCGGCTCCTGCGCCGGCTGCGCCGAGACCAGCTACGCCCGTCTCGTGACCCAGCTCTTTGGCGACCGGATGTACATTTCCAACGCCACCGGCTGTTCCTCCATCTGGGGCGGCCCCGCCGCAACCTCTCCCTACACGGTGAACAAAGACGGCTTCGGCCCCGCATGGTCCAACTCCCTGTTTGAGGACAACGCTGAGCACGGCTTCGGTATGTACACCGCTCAGGCTGTCATCCGCGAATCCTTGGCCGAAAAGACCAAGAAGCTCCTTGCTGTGGAGTACACCGATCCCGCTTTGAAGGCCGCTGCCCAGGCTTGGCTGGATACCTTTGATAACGGTACCGCCAACAAGGAAGCTTCCAAGGCTTACATTGCCGCCCTGCAGGATGCTATCATGACCCTGAACGAATGTGAAGCGTTCATCAGCAGTCCTGCCGGCGTAGAAGTCTTTGGCGAAAAGCAGGATGAAATGCTTGCGCACGTCAAGGCTCTGCTTGCCGAGGGCAAGACCTACTGCGATTGCGAAGCCTGCACCTTGGCGCTGGATATTCTCTCCAAGAAGGAATATCTGTCCAAGAAGTCCGTGTGGATTTTCGGCGGCGACGGCTGGGCCTACGACATCGGCTTCGGCGGCGTAGACCACGTGCTGGCGCAGAACAAGGACGTAAACATTTTCGTATTCGACACTGAGGTTTACTCCAACACCGGTGGACAGGCTTCCAAGGCTTCCAACATCGGTCAGGTAGCGCAGTTTGCCGCAGCCGGTAAGGAAACCAAGAAGAAGTCTCTGGCAGAAATCGCTATGTCCTACGGCTATGTTTATGTGGCGCAGATTGCCATGGGCGCAAATCCCGCGCAGACCATCAAGGCCATTACCGAAGCGGAAGCCTACAATGGTCCTTCCCTCATCATCGGCTACGCACCCTGCGAAATGCACTCCATCAAGGGCGGCATGATGCACTGCCAGGATGAGATGAAGAAGGCTGTGGAATGCGGCTACTGGAATCTGTTCCGCTTCGATCCCTCCAAGGAAACCGGCAAGTTCACCCTGGACTCCAAGGCGCCCAAGGACGGCTATCAGGCGTTCTTGATGAACGAAGCCCGTTACAGCCGCTTGACCCGCGAGTTCCCCGACCGTGCGGACGCTTTGTTTGCCCGGAACGAGGCCGCTGCCAAGGAGCGTTACGAGCACCTGTTGAAGCTGGTCGAGCTGTACAAAGACTAAGCTTTTTTGCTGAAAAGCAAGCCACCCGGCATACGCCGGGTGGCTTTTAGTATTATGTATTTCCTTTCGAAAAACTACAGTTGTGCAGCGCATCCTAATTTTTATGCCGTAGGGGCGCACCTATATGTGCGCCCACCGGGAGGCAGTTGAAATACAAGAATGGGCGGACACATAGTCCCCTACGATGCCTCAACAACGCATAGCTAATGCAGACCTCCAGTACTAAAGCGTGCCGAAAAACGTAGTAAAATCGTTTCCCGGCACGCTTTTCCTGCAATTTTCATTCTGTTACGGCCACTTGCGGCCAGCTTTTATTCTTTCATCAATCTGCGGCGGGCAATGTTAATAGGGCCTTCCTGCATATGATTCATCCAGCCAAGGCTCTTGCCGCAGCCGTAGGCCACGCAGGAATCCGCGTCATCGGCAATGATACACGGCAAGCCCGTGCGCTCCGCGATAAGCTGATCCATGCCCCAGAGCAGACTGCCGCCGCCTGTAAGCACGATGCCGTTTTTCGTCAGATCCGCCACCAGCTCCGGGGAGGTATCCTCCAGCACATGGAGCACCTCGTCTGTAATCTGCCGAGCGGGACGCTTCAGCGTCTCCCAAATTTCAGCCGACTGCAAGGTGATTTCCTTGGCAAGTCCGGTTTTCAAGTCGCGTCCCAATACTGTTGTGGTAATCTCCTCCGGCCTTGGGTAAACGCAGCCGATGGAAATTTTTATCTCCTCCGCCGTGGCCTGCCCAATCACCGCTCCATGCTTGCGCCGGACATAACGGATAATCGCCTCGTCAAAAGCGTCCCCCGCTACCTTCAAGGATGCGGAAATTGCCACGCCGTTCATAGTCAGCACCGCAATATCCGTGGTGCCGCCGCCGATGTCCACAACCATGTGACCATTGGGACCGGAAATATCCAGATTCGCTCCCAAAGCCGCCGCCAAGGGTTCTTCAATGAGGTATACCCGCCGGGCGCCTGCTTCCAGCGCCGCGCTGATGACGGCTCGCTCTTCCACTTCCGTCACGCCGCTGGGCACGCAGACCACCACTCTGGGCTTTACCATGGCGTTCTTCACAGCCTTTCTAAAAAACTGCGCCAGCATCCGCTCCGTCATTTCATAGTCGGAAATGACCCCCTCCCGCAGCGGCTTCATCGCCACCACGTTCCCCGGGGTTCTGCCCATCATGCTCCGGGCAGCGGAACCAACCTGCAAAATTTTGCCCGTGTTCCGGTCAACCGCCACAACAGAAGGCTCCCGCAGTACAATGCCCTTGCCGTCGGCATAGACCAGCATATTGGTGGTTCCTAAATCAACACCCAAATCTTTCGATAAAAACTTCATAACTTCTTCACCTTGTATCCGTTATTTTTCCCGGCGGGTGGCAAAACAGGTGCACCGCACCTCCGCCGCTCCCGCAGTTAATAGCACTCTGGCGCACTCCGAGACAGTTGCGCCGGTGGTCAGTATATCATCTATGAGCAAAATCCGTTTTCCCGCAATCTCCCTGAGAGCCGTCGCCCGGTATACGCCCATGACGTTAGCATGGCGCGCCTCTACCTTTTGAATCGACGACTGCGCTGGGTTATTTTTCACCTTTTTCAAAGCCGCAATCATCGGCGCATCCAGTTCTTTTGAAATGACCTCTGCCAGCAGCTTATCTTGATCGTAGCCTCTTTTGCGCAGACGCTTTTTACTGATGGGTACATAAGTAATCAAGTCAAATTCCGACGGGAAGGTTTCCCGAATCGCAGCGGCCATTTCCTTTCCAAAAGTTGGAGCATAGTGCTCCTTGCCGCGAAACTTATACCGCAGCAAGGCTTCGCGCACGTTATCCTCATAGGTATAAACCGCCGTCCAGCCAGCAACATAGGGAAGCTTTTTGCAATTCCCCTGATAAGTTTCTATTTTCCGGCAGGCCGCGCAGCAGTCTATCTCCCCTTTTGCCAAAAGCTTACAGCAAAACACGCATTTTCGAGGAAACAGCAGTTCCAGCAGACCATTCAGCAGTTTCATGCTTCTTTCTCCTGCAATCTGAGCTTCAGTCCCGTATACCGGCGACTCTTACGGTAGTTTTCCGTCATAGCCGCAACAACTTCCTCTCGCCCCACAATGATCAGCATTTGCCTGGCTCGTGTAATGGCGGTATACAAAATACTGCGGGTGAGCAGATAAGGGCTTCCCCCCCACGCCGCCAAAATCACAGCGCGGTACTCGCTGCCCTGGCTTTTATGCACCGTCATGGCGTAGGCCAGCTCCAGCTCGTTCAGCATATCGAAGGTGTATTCCACATATTTTTCGTCAAAATCCACCGTTATAGTTTCCTGCTCCGGGTCAATGGAAACAATAGTACCAATATCTCCATTGAAAACCCCCGCGCCAGCTGCGCTGCCGTCTCGCTTTTTCCATAGTATATCATAATTATTACGAATTTGCATCACCCGATCGCCTTCCCGGAAGGAAAAATCTCCCCGCTTTCGCTCCATTTTCCCCGGCGATTGAGGATTCAGCGCGTTTTGCAGGGCGCGGTTCAGTTCCACCGTCCCGGCGTTTCCCTTCCGACTGGGGGAAAGCACCTGAATTTCCTCCGGGGCGATGCCCATATTGTTCGGCAATCGGGTACTGCAAAGCTCGCACACCGTCTGCACCACCGCCTGCTCCGACCGGCGGCGCAGGAAGAAAAAGTCGCTGTCCACCCGGCCAAGCTCCGGGGCTTGCCCCTGATTGACCTTGTGGGCGTTGGTGACAATCAGGCTTTTTTGCGCCTGCCGGAAAATTTCCGTGAGGCGCACCGTTGGCACAGCGCCGCTGCGGAGCATATCATAGAAGGGAAAGCCCGGCCCTACGGGGGGAAGCTGATCGGGGTCGCCTACCAGAATCAATCTTGCCCGCTCCGGTACCGCCCGAAGCAACGACGACATCAGCAGCACGTCCACCATGGACGCTTCATCTACAATCACCGCGTCGCAGCGAAGGGGCGCGTCCTCATCGTGAAAAAAGGCCATATTGCCAGTAGTGGGTTCTATATTCGCTTCCAGCAGCCGGTGAATGGTGGAAGCAGGTTCCCCCGTTACCTCAGACAACCGCTTTGCCGCCCTGCCTGTTGGAGCAGCCAGCAGAACAGTCAGACCCATCTGGTGGTAAAGGTCCAAAATACCCTTTAAAATTGTAGTTTTGCCGGTGCCGGGGCCGCCTGTCACCGCCATCATTTTGGATGTGGCGGCTGTTTCAATGGCTTCTCGCTGCAAGTCGGAATACTGCACCGCGCCGTCCCCCGCCGCCTGCCGGATCATTTGGGATAAATCCTTTGGCTCCGGCAACTCTGCGCCGCACATGGCTATCAGACGGGCTGCGATATACGTTTCCGCCTCATAAAGGGCAGGCAAATAGCAAACCGCAATGTTTGCCAGGGTATCCGGTTCCACACGCCCCGCTTCCTTCAGCCGGTGCACGCCGGATTCCACGGTTTCTGCCTCCACGGAAAGCAAAGTGGCCGTGGCCTGCACCAGCTTATCCACGGGCAAAAAGGCGTGTCCGCCGGTTAAATTGTAGGAAAGTTCAAACAGAATCCCCGCTTCTACACGGCGGGGATCATCGCCAGTGACCCCAAGGCTGATGGCAAACTGGTCAACCAGAGCAAAATCCGCGTCCAGCCCGCTTTCTGTGAGCAAATAGGGATCCTCATACAAAAGCTCCACCGCCTGTTCGCCATAGAGCCTGTACAGCTTCACCGCCAGTTCTCCCGGCAGATGGTGCAGCGTTAAAAACTCAATGAGCCTGCGCATCCCCACCTGCTGGCGGAAGGACTGTCCGATTTCTCTTGCTTTCGATTCCGAAATACCGGATACCTCCGCCAGACGCAGAGGATCCTGCTCAATCACCGCCAGCGTTTGGCCACCAAACCGCTCCACAATCCGGGCGGCCAGCTTGGGGCCAATGCCTTTCACCGTCCGAGAGGACAGGTAGCTTAAAATCTCCGGCGTGGTCTCCGGCATCAGTCGCTCCAAAAACTCCGCTTCAAACTGCCGTCCATAGGAAGCGTGGTTGCTCCATTTGCCGGTGACAACCAGCCGCTCTCCCATGATGGCCAAAGGGATGGTACCAACTACTGTAACCATTTGCCCGGTTTCCGCGTTCAGGCGTAAAACAGTGTACCCGTTCTCGTAGTTCTGGTAAACCACAGCCTGCACTGTCCCTTGCAAAATTTCCAATTCACGTTCCGTCAAAATCTTCTCTCTCCACTTCCGGGCAGAGCGTATGCACCTGAATCAGCGCGAAATCTTTGCGCGACTCCAGCGCCGCCCGTTCTTCCTTCGTCATGCCGGCGTCCAGCACCAAGAGCCTTCCTTTATAAAGCCCCATGCCCCGTAGCCAGCTAAAATACCGCAGTGCTTCTTCCGCCTTTGCACTGTCTCCCGCGCCGCACTGTATCACCAAGGCGCTGCCTCTGCCCATAGGGAAAAGCAAATAGCCAAAAACCGTCCAAAGCGCGCAAAGCAGCCCAAAAGCGCCGAAAGCCCCAAATAATACATACCATAACACAAGCGTCCACCTCACTGCATTCTATGCGCAAGGCAGCCCCAATGTACCTTTTATTTTACTATATTTCAAACCTTATGCCTAGCCCCATTTCGCAAATTTTCCTTTCTTTTTTCCAGCATTCATGGTATAATGGTGAAAAATTGGAGGGATAGACCCATGAGCAGAGCAGACGAGCTTTATAAGGCAACTTGCCTGGACATCCTGGAAAACGGATTTTGGGATACAGCGCTGGAGGTGCGCCCCCATTGGGCGGACGGTACGCCGGCTCACACCGTTAAAAAATTCGGCGTGGTAAACCGGTACAATTTACAAGAAGAATTCCCCATTATGACATTGCGCCGCACGGCGTTTCGATCCTGTATTGATGAGCTTTTGTGGATCTGGCAGAAAAAGTCCAACAGCATTCGCGACCTTGGCAGTCACATCTGGGATAGCTGGGCAGATGAAAACGGCTCCATTGGCAAGGCCTACGGCTATCAGCTCGGGGTAAAGCACCAATACCCGGAGGGCGAATTTGATCAGGTAGACCGGGTGCTTTACGATTTAAAGCACAATCCCGCCAGCCGCCGGATTCTCACCAATCTTTACAATTTTGCCGATCTGCATGAAATGGCGCTGTACCCTTGCGCTTATTCCATGACCTTTAATGTCTCCGGCAATACCCTAAACGCCATCTTGAACCAGCGCAGTCAGGATATGCTTACCGCCAACAACTGGAACGTATGCCAATACGCCGTGCTCGTGCATATGCTGGCGCAGGTTTCCGGCCTTCAGGCCGGGGAATTGGTACATGTCATCGCAGATTGCCATATTTACGACCGTCATGTGCCGCTGGTAAAAAAAATGCTGGAAAATCCCAGCTATCCCGCGCCCAGATTCACCATCGATTCCGGCGTGACGAATTTCTACGCCTTTACCAAGGACAGCTTCCAACTGGAAAATTATCAATTCGCAGCCTTCGACGAAAAAATTCCCGTGGCGATTTGAGGTGAAACGCATGGACGCAATCGTAGCCGTATACGCCGATTGGGGCATCGGCGCAAAGGGAACCCAGCCCATTGCCCTTTCTGCCGATCGGGCGTACTTTCGTAAGATGACAAAAGGAGCGGCCGTCATTGTTGGACGCAAAACAGTAGAGGATTTCCCAGGTGGAAAGCCTTTGCCCGGCCGCGCCAATCTTCTGCTGACCCGGCAGGCAATTGCCCTGCCCGGCTTTGAGATCGTACACAGCCCGGAGGAAGCTTTGGAACGGGCAGCCGCTTTTGAGAAGGTTTTCGTCATCGGCGGAGCAGGCGTATACAAAACGCTGCTGCCCTATTGCAGCCGGGTTTTCGTCACCAAGCTGGCAGTTTGCCCGGAATCCGACGTTTTCTTCCCCAATCTGGAGGAAAATTCTCAGTGGAAGCTTACCGAAACCCTCGGTGCAGGAGAAGAAAACGGCATTGCCTATGAATTCCTGCTCTTCCAGAGAAGTTAAATTTCAGAGCCGGTGGCCGCAAAGCTGCCGGCTCCAAAATTTCTCCCGTAGTTTCAAAAGGAACCGCTCTATGCTAAGAAAGCAGGCAAAAATGGGAGCTTTCACCGGTAGATTTTCTTTTCCTTTTTGCTTATAATCATCCCAACAACACAAGGAGGTCATAAGCATGAGTTTGGGAAACAATCTTTTCAAAGCCAGGAAGAAAAGCGGCTACACACAAGAAGATGCGGCCGAACGGCTGGGGGTCAGCAGGCAGACAATTTCTAAATGGGAGCTTGACGAAACGCTTCCAGATATACGCCAGTCCAAAAAATTAGCGAACTTATATCATCTAACCTTAGACGAATTGTTGGATTTTGACGCAGATTTAAAAGAAATCGAGGAAATTATCCAGAGCATAAACCTGGAAAAGGAAGATCAAATCGATTGGAGCAGCGCTTGGAGCAAAAAATTCCCCATTTTGGCTTCCTACCCTTCCCTGTCCGGGATCAAAAGCTATGTCGAACCGATTGCAAAGATTCAGGAAATGCTGAAATCCGAATTTCATTTATCCGACTTAGACGCTTTTCTGGTTTACAAAGACATCTTATATCGCATTTACAAAAGCCATCAGAAATAGCAAGCATCCTTTGCAAAAAAGCTGCGCCGCTCTGCAATTCCAGCGGCGCAGCTTTTTATAGATTATCGTTTACTTCCCAGACAGCTCCACCTGCCGGCGCAGGATAGAAAATCTGGGAACAGGCTTTGGAAGCTGCATTTTAAAAAGCATCTGAGGCGTTCTCGCCTCCGGTAAATCCTCGCCGGCTTCCGTTCGCATCATGGGAACCTCCATGGCAAAGGGTTTTGTACTCGGACCGACAAGCTCTACCGCGTCTCCCACAGCGAACTTGTTGCGCAAGCTCAATGTCGCCATCCCGTTTGCCTCGCAGTCCACCACAATGGCGCAAACCTGCCACTGACGCAGATACCGGGAGCTTTCCGTATACTGCCCTGGATAGCCATAATAAAACCCGGTGCTGTATACCCGGTGAGACACATGATCCACCTCGTCCCGCCAAACTGGGTCAATGGGCAAACCTTTTGCCGCCGCGTCCAGCACATGCCGGTACGCCCCGGTCACAATTGCCGCATAGTACGCGGATTTTGCCCGGCCTTCAATTTTGATACAGTCGATTCCCGCGTCCATGATATCGTCCAGATGGTCGATCATGCACATATCCCGGGAATTCATGATGTATGTACCTTTTTCATCCTCAAACACCGGAAAATACTCTCCCGGCCGCTTTTCCTCCATCAGCGCATACTGATAGCGGCAAGGCTGGGCACAGGCGCCCCGATTGGAATCCCGTCCGGTCATATAGTTGGACAGTAGGCAGCGGCCAGAATAGGAAACGCACATCGCGCCATGAGCAAAGGTCTCCAGTTCCAGTTCCTTTGGCGTTTTCTCCCGAATTTCCCGGATTTCCGCCAGTGAGGTTTCCCGCGCCAGCACCACGCGCTGGGCGCCCAGCTCGTACCACGCCTTAGCGCAGGCATAATTAGCGATGGATTGCTGGGTGGAAATGTGACGCTGGCACTTGGGCGCATAGCGCCCCGCCAGGGTAAACGCGCCCAGATCCGCCAAAATCAGCGCGTCTACCTCCGCATCGTTTAACGCTTCCAAATATGCCGGAAGCTGGGCAATTTCCTCGTTCCGGGGCATAGTATTCACCGTCACATGCACTTTCACGCCATGCTCGTGGGCAAATTTCACCGCCTCTGGTAATGCCTCCGGGGAAAAATTCCCCGCGAAGGAGCGCATACCAAAGCTGGTACCAGCCAAGTACACAGCGTCCGCACCATATAACACTGCCATTTGCAGCCGTTCAAAATCTCCCGCCGGAGCCAAAAGCTCCGGTTTTTTCCATTTATTCATCAGGCTCCGTCTCGCCTCCCAGGCTGGCTAAGAATGCGTTGTGCTCCTCCAGCGTTCTTGTGAAATAATGGGTGCCGTCGGTATCCAGGGCATAGTAATAGTAATCCGTTTCTTCCGGCTGCAACGCTGCACGCAGGCTGGAAATACCGGGATTGGCAATGGGACCGGCTGGCAAGCCCGCAACCTTATAGGTATTATAAGGACTGTCAATTTCCAGATCCTTGTAAGTCAGTCTATCCTTATGCTCGCCCAAGGCGTACTGCACCGTCGCGTCAATATTCAGATACGAAAAGTCCGGGCTGCAAAGACGGTTATATATGACGGAAGCAATCAGATCGCTTTCGCCGGAACCGGCGGACTCCTTCTCAATCATGGAGGCAATATTGACAACGTCATGAACCGTCATTTTATGAGAGGCGATGTAGGCCTCGTCATAACCGTTGGCCGCCAGCTTTTCCGCCAATTGATCGTTGAGCAGGCTGATCCGACCAATCATAGCGTCGTCAAATTTGCGCTCAAAGTTATTCAGAAGCTTGCGCAGCACCCGCTCCGGATCGTCGCTGGTGTAGAATCGGTAGGTATCCGGGAACAAATAGCCCTCCAGAGGGTATTCGCCCTCTCTGGATAGATTGTCCATAAACCAATAATCATCCACTTCCACCGTTTTTTGCGCCTGCTGCAATTCCTCCGCCGAGCAGACGCCTTCACTTTCCAACAGGGCAAAAAGCTGCCGGCAGGAATAGCCTTCCGGAATCACCACTTCAATTTCCGTCCGATTGACGGAAGATCGGCCAAGGGCGTTGACAATGGCGAAATAATCGTACATGGTGTTTAACGTAAATTCGCCTCTGCCGATCTTATCCCGGGCGTTGGAATAATCGGCATAGAAATTAAACAGCCATTCGTAGCGTACCAAGCCCGCGTCCACCAGCTTTTTTGTAATATCCTCCATGGTATCCGTCTCGGCAATGGTTACCTTCACCTCTTTGTCCCGTCTTTTCAGCGCCAGCACGTCGTCCGCGCAGATCCAAACCAGCATGGCGGCGGAAAAACCCGTAAGCACTACAATAAACCAGAGAATCATGGTGCAAAGAAAATGAGGGATGCCAAAAAGCCCCGCGTCTCTGCGCTTCATTTCTTTGCGCTTACGGCGTCTTTTATGCCTTACAAAGGCTTTCGGCTCCTCCCGGGAACCGCCCTCCATCACCGCTTCAAAATCGCTGTCAAAGGTATCCCTGTATTCCTGATCCCGGAATTCTTCCACAGGCGGTTCCGGCAATTGTCCTTGCGGATCCGAATCCTTCCTGCCCAGTTCTTCCCAGGTTTGCAGCAAAATACGGTCAATTGTAGCCCCCGCAGGGTCGTCCAATCCGGCGGCGTCCATCGCCAGCTCGTCCGGCTCCAGCTCTGGATCCATGTCGAAAAACTGCATATCCTCCGCACCGTCAAACTCCATGCCGCCAAGCCCATTGGTATCAAACTTATCCATAGATTTTCCTCCTTCCGCCGAAAGGCAAAAGCCGCAATTTTACCGAATCACAATCCCCTTTGCCACGCTGTTTGCAGCCTCCGCGCCTTGCAGCGCCTTGACCAGCTCCAGACCAAAAGCCACGGCGCAGCCGGCAGATGCGCCGGTAATCACATTGCCGTCTTGCACAGCAGGCTGTTGCAACAGCGTTGCTTTCGTCATTTCCGCTTCCAAATCAGCCGCCGGATAGCATACCGCTTTTTTACCATCGGTAATGCCAAGGCGCGCTAAAATCGTGGGGGCGGCGCAGATGGCAGCCACAAATTTCCCGTTCTCATAGGCAAAGCGCACGGCTTCCAAAGCCGCAGGGGTCTTTAAAATCGTCTCCACCCCCTGCAAGCCGCCGGGCAAAACGATCATCTCCAATTGCGTGAGATCCAACTCCTCCAGAGCAATATCCGCCTCAATCACAATCCCATGACTGCCAGTCACCCGTCTGCCGCCAATGCCTGCGTAACAGACCGGCGCCCCGGCGCGGCGCAGCAAGTCCCCCGGCGCGATAGCTTCCGTTTCCTCAAAGCCTTCGCCTAAAATGATATATACCATTATTTTTCCTCCAGACAAGCCCGGATCAGGCTGTAGATTTCTTCGTGAATACTTTCAATTGTGCGCATCTTTTCATTTTCCGCGCACCGGACAATACGCCAGCCGTAATAATTTGCCGCCTGGAGTCCCACCTCCCGGCAAACCGCCAGATACGCGCCGTCTTTTTCGTGAATGTCCGCCTCTGTGTGCGTCGCTTTCTCCCGCCGGCGCATGAGTCCTTCCGTCAGCGCGGTGGGAACATCCAAATAAATGACCAGATCCGGCTTTGGCAGTCCCAACCGGTCATATTCAAATTCATACAGCCAGCGCAAAAACTCCGGCTGCTCCTTTTGCGGCAGTTTCGAGGTCTGATGTACCGCGTTGGAAGTCGTATACCGATCCGAGAGCACCAGCCCGCCTTGCAGATAATAGTCTTTCCAAACCTTTTGATAGGATGCGTACCGATCCACCGCATAAAAAGAAGAGGCCGCGTAAGCGTTGACGTCCTGAGGATTTTTTCCAAATTCCCCGCTCAGATACATCCGCAGCAGCGCCGAGGACGGCTCACTATATTGCGGGAACACCAGCTTATGAAAATCCGTTCCCTCCTGGCGCAGCCGCTTTGCCAGCATCTCAAACTGCGTGGATTTCCCGGAACCGTCGGTACCTTCAAATACAATCAGCTTCCCCATGGCCTTCACCTCTTTCGGGCATAGCGCTTACACGCCAGCACAAATTTTGGAAGCCGCATCATTCTGCCCAACCGCCACGGTTCCTTGATCAGCCGGTACAGCCATTCCAGATTCAGCCGGATCATCCACCGAGGCGCGCGCTTGACCGTCCCGGCAAAGCCGTCCAGACTGCCGCCCAGGCCAATCATAAACTTGACTTCCAGTTCCTTTTGATGGGCCTTCATAAATTTTTCCTGTTTTGGCGCGCCGAGGCACACAAACAAAACCTCCGGCTTTGCTTCGTTGATTTTTTCAACCACGGCCTGTTCCTCTTTAAAATAACCGTCCGCCGTGCCGCAAACCATCAGCCCCGGATGTTTTTTCTGGAGATTTTCCGCCGCCAGCTCCGCAATGCCTGGCTTTCCTCCCAATAAATACAGCGTTTTGCCATTTTCCGCCAGATATCCCATCAGCGCGTCGGCAAATTCAATGCCCGCAACCTTTCCTTTCAGGGGAGTCCCTAAAATTTTGCTGCCAAGCACGACCCCCGCGCCGTCTGGAAGTACCAGCGCCGCTTCATTTAAAAGCCGGGCGAAGGAAGCGTCCTGCATGGCTTCATAGACAATTTCCGCGTTTGGGGTGACGCAGTAGTCTGCCCCAGGCGTTTTTAAGAGCGTCGCAGTCCGCTCCATGGCCTCTTCCATAGTCACATTGTCAAATTGTACGCCCATAACGTCTATTTTCAAAAAGCACACCTGCTTTCTTTCCTGCATAAAATGCAACTTTAACTTATTTTAACACATCTGCCCCCAATAGTAAACACCAATTTCTGCCCACACCTCGCACACCGGCTCGCTTCCTGCATAGACTGTTTTGTAAGCGGCGTTCCACTTGGAGCTGTCCGCTGGAATAGGAGGTAATAATATGTCTGAACAAAAAGACGCTTTCTCCTGCCGGCCCGAAAACCTCCGGGAGGCCGTCTGTATTCATACAAAAAAGATTACAGATAGCTGCCGGGATAAAGACTGCATTGAGGATCTGCGGGTATATCTCACCAAGGATTCTCAGAACATTCTGGATAATGCCGTCAGCGCAAAAGCCCGTTGTGCCGAATTGCTTTACGCCTACATCGACGTAGAGCCGGTGGCTTTTAACCGCAATCACTATTGCATCGACATCACATTCTATTATCGCATTCTTGCCGACGCCATTGTTGCCGGGAACCGTCCGGCAACCCTCCACGGTCTTGCTGTGTTCTCCAAGCGGGCGGTTTTGTGCGGCGAGGATAGCTGCGCCCGTATTTTCACCAGCGATACCCGCATTGGGGATTTGGATGGCAAAACCGTCCGCACCTCCAACCACCCCACCGCTGTGGTGGAAGTGCTGGATCCCATGGTGCTGGCCGCCAAAGTGCGCGACGTTTGCGAGTGCCCCTGCCACGATACCATGGTGCAGATCCCCAGCAGCATCAGCAGCTTGTTTGACTGCGAATTGGTATGCGCAAACGAACGCCGCCGGCTGTATGTCACCTTGGGTCAGTTCTCCATCATCCGCCTGGAACGGGACGCCCAGCTTCTCATTCCCACTTTTGATAATTGTATGCCTACCAAGGAATGCTGCGACAATCCTGGTTGCGCCGAGGATCCCTGCGAGATGTTCTCCCGCATTGCCTTCCCGGTAAAGCAGTTCTTCCCCACCGGCTGCAAGGAGTGCGAAGGCCATCATGAACCGGAAGCCGACTGTGGCTGTCACACCGGTTGCCAGACCGGCTGCGACACCGGCGCCTGTTTCCTGCACTAAGATATACTAAGCAGAGACATTATTACACGCACAAGGGGCAGCCGGGAAACCGGCTGCCCTTTTAGACTGTAAAAAACACCTCATTTATCACTGCGAAGAAGTACCGCAAACCGACTGCCCAGCGTTTCAAAAAAACCAAATTTATGTTTAGAACCGCTCTCAAATACCAAACTGCAACATAAGCGCAGCGGTTACAGTTCGGAGAGGAAAAGCTGCAAACAGACAAGTGATCACACGCCATTGGAGCTTGCTTTGACAACATGCCACTGTAGACAAGCTTTAAAGACTGCAAACTGCGCCTGTTGCAAGCCAGCTAAGACGCCGCAGATTTCCAGCCTTCTTATGTTCTCAACGTGTTCCATAACTACCTGTTTTGTCATTTTATGATAAGTCTTGCTTTTCTCAATCATCATGTACATCAATTTTTTCCATACGATTTTCTCCTTTTCATTCTGTGTGAATACACCAATGGTATTATATTTTATTTATCCGGCAAAAGCAATCTGTCTGTCATTGTGGGGAAGTGTGGCGGCTGCATAGCTTCCAGCAGTATGAATCGACAAAATGATTTTGGTCTATGGTTCTGGATAGTGCGGTACTGGCGGTCTATTTCTTATTTTTGGTTTCTTGGTTCTTTATCGTACATGAGCATTCGTCATGGAATTTCATCTTCCGTGAATCACTTTTTAGACAGGCTGTCCCTTTTTAACAGCGAAAATCATTTTTTGTCGTAAAAACGGTCAAATTTTCAAAGCTGTTGCTTTACAATCCGCTTCCTCTACATATAATAAGCGCAACGCATTGGCAGCCAGACAAAATTTTTGATTTGCCCAGAGGATAAGCCTTGAAAAGTACTTTTTCCTATGCTATAATTTACTTGTATTATGCTGGAGAATATGGGGTTTTTATACAGAAGAATTTGAAACGCCCAGTTTTTCAGAACAGGAGGGCGATTCCATGAAAAATCTTCGGTTTTTGGCTTGGCTGACGCAGTTTGGTTTTTCTGTGGTTTCTCCTTTGATTTTGTGCCTGTTTCTGGCGCTCTGGCTGCGCAGCCGTTTCTCTCTGGGAGGCTGGGTAGTGGCACTGGGCATTTTTCTGGGGATTGGCGGCGCAGTATCCGGGCTTGTTTCTTCCCTGAAGGCCATGGAACGCAATGCCTGCGAGGAGAAAAAAGAACCTCCTGTTTCTTTCAATGACCATAGTTGAATTTTTACAGAGGATGTGTTCGCGTTATGCTGCATAATCGCGCTGTTATTCGGCAGGTAGGGTTAGTCGCTTTGTGCGAAGCGGCCTGCGTTGCCGTTATGCTTCTTGTTTACGCCGTTATCGGTCGGTTTTCTCTGCCCGTTCTCTGGGGTGGGCTACTGGGCGGCGTCCTGGCAGCTTTGGACTTTTTGTTTTTAAGCATCGCTGTGACCCGCGCGGCAGATCGGGCGGAAGCCACCGGGGAAGCCGCAAAAGCCAAGCTTTCTATCCAGTCCAGTTCTGCCGCGCGCCTACTGCTTATGGCGCTGATTCTCATTGGCGCGCTGAAATTAGAGCTTTGCGATCCAATTGCGGCAGTTTTGCCGCTGCTGTTTCCTAGGCCTTGTATTATGCTTTTTGAATTTTTCCGAAAGGATGGTAAAACTGCCCAATGAACGGTCCAAAAATTTATTTTGAAATTCCCATTTTCGGCGGGATACCCATTACCCAAACGGCAGTCTCCTCCTTTGTTGTCATGCTGCTATTGTGTATCGCAGGTTATTTTCTCGGGAAAAACCTGAAAAAGCGTCCCGGGCGTATGCAGGTTATGACGGAAAAAATGGTATCCATGCTTTATAACATGGTAGAAGAAACCATGGGCAAGCACAATTCCCGCTGGACGCCCTACATTGGCGCGCTGTTTCTCTCCTCTTTCTGCGGTTCTCTCATTGGTATGACCGGTTTTCTCCGTTCTTCCACCGCGGATCTTTCCACCACCGTTACCTGGGCGCTCATGACAAGCTTTCTGGTTTGGGGCTGCTCCATCAAGGCAAACGGCGTGGGCGGCTGGCTGAAGGGCTTTGCGGAGCCTGTGGCTGTTATGCTTCCCATGAATATTATCAGCGAAATTGCACAGCCCATTTCCATGGCCTTCCGTCATTTCGGCAACATCGCCGGCGGCGGCGTTCTCACCAGTTTGATTTACTCTGCGTTAGCGACAGCTTCCACCATGCTCATTGGTCTCATCCGTTCCAATTCCTGGACAGTGGCGCTGTGCCTGCTGGCCGTCGGTGTCGCCCTTCTGGTCTATGGCATCGGCAAAAAGAAGCTGGTGTGGAAAATCCTGGGCGCGGTCTGCGCGGCCCTTGCCGCGGCCTCCTTGTTGGAAAGTTTCGGTATCCTTGCTGGGTTGCCGGTGCTTCAGGTAGGTGTTCCCGCTGTTTTGTCTTTGTACTTTGATATTTTCTCCGGCGGCGTACAGGCACTGGTATTCAGCCTTTTGACCATGGTGTATGTGGGCAACGCCTGCCCGCCTCCTGAAGCAAAAGCTGCGGAAGCATAATCTTGTGAACCAAATGATTTTTTCATTTTTCAACTTTTAACACACATTTTTAGGAGGAACAAACAATGGAACAAGCAATCATTAAAGCCGCCTGCGCCGTGGGCGCCGGTCTGTGTATGGGTATCGGCGCAATCGGCCCCGCTCTGGGCGAGGGCAACGCCGTCGGCAAGGCATTGGAAGGCATGGCTCGTCAGCCTGAAGCTTCCGGCACCCTGCGTACCAACATGATTCTCGGCTGCGCCGTTACCGAATCCACCGGTATTTATTCTTTGGTTATTGCGCTTTTGCTGCTGTTCGTATTCAGATAAGCTCCTATTATCATAACCGAAAGGAGTGACTGGATTGGAAGGATTTGAAAGCTTTGTCGGCGTAAACTTCTGGACAGCGCTGTTTACCCTTTGCAATATGATCATTACATTCCTGGTTCTAAAGAAATTCCTTTTTAAGCCAGTGAAAAAAATGATCGACGACCGGCAGGCGGAAATTGACGGCCTTTACGCGGACGCCAATGATTCCAAGGCAAAAGCCGCCGCCTTGCAGTCCCAGTATCAGACCCGGCTGGATGAAGCCATGTCTGAGCGGGACGTCATCTTGCGGGACGCCGCCGCCAAAGCCCAGCGCCGGGAAGAGGAAATTATCGCCGGCGCCAACGCAGAAGCCGCCGCCATCCGGCAAAAAGCCCAGGCTGACATCAGCCGGGAAAAGAAAAAGGCTGTCAACGATATTAAAAACGATATTTCCGGTATGGCTGTGGCCATTGCGGAAAAGGTCGTGGAACGGGAGCTAAACGCCGCCGATCAGGAGGCGCTGATCTCCTCTTTTATTGATAAGCTGGGTGATCGCACATGACACAGACGGCCAAGGTTTACGGAAACGCGCTGTATGAACTGGCGCAAAGCGAAAAGCAGTCAAAGGAGATTTTGCAGCAGCTGCAGTCTCTTTCCCAGGCTTTTGCCGCCGAGCCTGCGTTCATTACATTGCTGTCTACCCCCTCGATTTCCAAGGAGGAGCGCTGCCTTGTGCTGGATCGCAGCTTCCGTGGAAAGCTGAACCCTTATACCTTAAATTTTCTCAAGTTGCTTACGGAGCAGGATAAAATTCGTCATTTCCACGGTTGCTGCCGGCAGTTCCGCCTGCGGTACAACGAGGACAACAACATTTTGCCTGTCCGCGCCGTTACCGCCGTGACGGTCAGTCCCGCTCTGCGCAAAAAGCTGGAAACAAAGCTTGCCGCCGTCACTGGAAAGCGTGTGGAGATGACCTACGCCGTAGACCCCAAGTGTCTTGGCGGCGTGCAGTTGGATATGGATGGCGCACGGCTGGACGATACGGTTCGTCATCGTCTGAACGACCTCAGGAATATCCTAAAAAATACCGTACTTTGAACTGGAAAGTAGGGAAAGCATGGAATTAAGACCGGAAGAAATTACAAAAATTATTCGTTCTCAAATTAAAAATTACGATAACAAGCTGGAGCAGAGCGAAACCGGCACCATCATCATCGTAGGCGACGGCATTGCCAGAGCCTCCGGCCTGGAAAAGTGCATGATGGGCGAGCTGGTGGAGTTCCCCAACGGCTCCTATGGTATGGCGCAGAATCTGGAAGAAAACACCGTCTCCATCGTCATTCTGGGCGACGACAGCGGCATCAAGGAAGGCGATACCGTAAAGCGCACCGGCCGCGTTGTTTCCGTTCCCGTTGGGCCAAAGCTGATTGGCCGTGTGGTCAATGCCCTTGGCGCTCCCATTGACGGGAAAGGTCCCATCGAAGCCGCCGACTACCGCCCCATCGAGGCTCCCGCCCCCGGCATCATCGAGCGCGAAGCGGTCAACGAGCCGCTGCAAACCGGCATCAAGGCCATCGACTCCATGATCCCCATTGGCAGAGGCCAGCGCGAACTGATTATCGGCGACCGGCAGACCGGCAAAACCACCATCGCCACCGACACCATTTTGAACCAGAAGGGCAAAAATGTCATTTGCATTTATGTGGCAATCGGCCAGAAGCGTTCCACCGTCGCCCAGATTGTAAACAACTTTACCCTCTCTGGGGCGATGGATTACACCATCGTGGTTTCCGCCACCGCCTCTGAGCTTGCCCCCATGCAGTACATTGCCCCCTACGCTGGCTGCACCATGGGCGAATACTTCATGCAGCAGGGCAAGGACGTTTTGGTTGTATACGACGACCTCAGCAAGCACGCCGTGGCCTACCGCGCCATCTCTTTGCTGATTCGCCGCCCACCCGGACGGGAAGCCTACCCCGGCGACGTTTTCTACCTGCACTCCCGTCTGCTGGAGCGCGCGGCGCACCTTTCCAAAAAATACGGCGGCGGTTCTCTCACCGCCCTGCCCATTATCGAAACCCAGGCGGGCGACGTTTCCGCTTATATTCCCACCAACGTCATCTCCATTACGGACGGTCAGATTTTCCTGGAAACCGAGCTGTTTAACGCCGGCGTTATGCCTGCAGTGAACCCCGGTATTTCCGTCTCCCGCGTGGGCGGCAGCGCCCAGATTAAGGCCATGAAGAAGGTCTCCGGCTCCTTGAAGCTGCTGTATTCCCAGTACCGGGAGCTGCAAAGCTTCGCCCAGTTCGGTTCCGATCTGGACGCGGATACCAAGGCCCGGCTTGCCCAGGGCGAACGCATCGTGGAAGTGCTGAAACAGAAGAACAACGCCCCTGTGGAAGTTGCCCATCAGGTGTGCATTTTGTATGCAGTAGTCAACGGGTATCTTTCCCGGATCGCAACCCAGGACGTTGCCCGGTTTGAGCAGGAGCTTTTTGACCTGCTGGATAATACCCACGCTGAAATTTTGGAATCCATTCGCAGCACCAAGACCCTCACGCCAGAAAATGAAGCGGCGTTACAGGCGCTTCTGGAAGCTGCCATCGCCAGTTTTAGCGGTGTAAAATAAGGAAGGAGTGTGACCCATGGCCGGCGTATCCATGAAAGATATTAAGCTGCGCATTAAAAGCATGGAAAGCACCAAGCAGATCACCAAGGCCATGCAGATGGTCGCTGCTTCCAAGCTGCGTCATGCTCAGGAACGCGTCGCAAACAGCCGTCCTTATTTTGAAATTCTCTCCGAAACCATGGATGACATCATCCGCAGTAACGGCGAGTTTACCTCTCCTTATGTAACTGCCCGCCCGGTGAAAACCGTGTGCTATGTGGCTATCGCGGGCGACCGCGGGCTTGCCGGCGGCTACAACAGCAACATTCTCAAAAAGATTTTAGGGGAAATGAAAGCCCTGCGCTGCGCGGTTTGCGTACTGCCCATCGGTAAAAAGGCGGCGGAATTTTTCCGATCCGCTGGAATCCCGCTGCTGACGGAAGCCTACGCGGAAGCCGAGAACGTTTCCATTGGCGACTGCTTTACCATGGCGAAAGAACTGTCCAAGGGCTTTTTGGCGGGAGAATTTGACGAAATTTATCTGGGCTGGACGAATTTTGTTTCCGTTCTTTCCCAGGTTCCCGCAACCCGCGGGATTTTGCCTCTGGTGCGCCAGCCCCTGGAAGCAAAAGAAGCGGCTGCGGAGGTTTTGTACGAGCCTTCCGCCGAGGCGGTTTTCGATGCGATTGTGCCGGAATATTTGGGCGGCACCATTTACGGCGCGCTTTGCGAGTCCGTGGCCTCCGAGCTGGCCGCCCGGCGTACCGCTATGGACGCCGCTACCAAGAACGCCGAGGAAATGATTGGCGATCTCAGCCTGAAGTACAACCGCGCCCGCCAAGGCGCGATTACCCAGGAGATTACCGAAATTGTCGGCGGCGCTGAGAGTTAAATTATCTTTTGCCGGTGAATTTGTGGCGTTGACCGGCCGAGATTCTTTTTTCAGCCACAGCTATTTTACAAACGCAGCTATTTGCGTTTGCGCAAGGAGTTGACCCATATGGCCAAACATATTGGCACTGTGATTCAGATTATTGGGCCTGTTCTGGACATTCGTTTCTCCGATGGCCTTTTGCCTGAACTGCTGACTGCCATTGAAGTTCCCCACGGCAAGGAGACCATCGTTGCCGAGGTTGCCCAGCATATCGGCGACAACGTGGTGCGCTGTATTTCCATGAGCTCCACCGACGGCTTGCAGCGCGGCGCGGAAGCCATCGACACCGGCGCGCCGATTACCGTTCCCGTGGGCGACGCCTGCCTCGGACGTATGTTCAATCTGCTGGGCAGACCCATTGACAACAAGCCTGCCATCAAGGCAAAAGAGCGCTGGCCTATTCACCGCGCAGCCCCCGCCTATGACGAGCAGGAATCCACCACGGAAATTCTCGAAACCGGCATCAAAGTCGTTGACCTCATCTGCCCCTATGCAAAAGGCGGTAAAATTGGTCTATTCGGCGGCGCTGGCGTTGGCAAAACCGTTCTGATTATGGAGCTAATCAACAACGTTGCCAAGCAGCACGGCGGCTTGTCCGTTTTCACCGGCGTTGGCGAGCGTACCCGCGAAGGGAACGACCTGTACAACGAAATGAAAGAATCCGGCGTTTTGGAGAAAACCGCTTTGGTCTATGGCCAGATGAACGAACCCCCCGGAGCGCGTATGCGCGTGGGTCTTTCCGGCCTGACCATGGCGGAGTACTTCCGGGATGTAAAGCATCAGGACGTGCTGCTGTTTATCGACAACATTTTCCGCTTTACCCAGGCTGGCTCTGAGGTTTCCGCGCTGCTGGGTCGTATGCCCTCCGCCGTTGGCTACCAGCCTACCCTAGCAACGGAAATGGGCGCGCTGCAAGAGCGCATTACCTCCACGAAAAACGGCTCCATCACCTCCGTACAGGCGGTTTACGTCCCTGCGGACGACCTCACCGACCCTGCTCCCGCTACCACCTTCGCCCATTTGGACGCAACCACCGTTTTGGATCGCGGCATTGCCTCTCTGGGTATTTATCCCGCCGTTGACCCTCTGGATTCCACTTCCAGAATCCTGACCCCGGAGGTTGTGGGCAATGAACACTACCAGACCGCCCGCGACGTGCAGCGCATTTTGCAGCGGTATAAGGAATTGCAGGACATCATCGCCATTATGGGTATGGACGAACTGAGCGAAGAAGACAAGCTCATCGTGAACCGTGCCCGGAAGGTGCAGCGTTTCCTGTCTCAGCCCTTCTCTGTCGCGGAGCAGTTCACCGGTATGCAGGGCAAATATGTGCCCTTGAAGGAAACTATTCGCGGTTTCCAGGAAATTATCGCCGGTAAACACGACGATATTCCTGAATCCTGCTTCCTGTTTGCCGGCAGCATTGACGATGTTGTGGCAAAATACAAAAAGGGTGAATAACCATGAGTACCTTCCGCTTGAAGATTGTTACCCCGGACGGATTGTGCTTTGACGGCGAGGCCGAGCAGCTCAGCGTCCGCACTGCCGCAGGGCAGGTGGGCATTCTGGCAAAGCATATTGATTTCATCGCCCCTTTGGGTATGGGGCAAGCCACCATTTATACCGAAGGCAAAACCCGCAAGGCCGCCTGCATTGGCGGTATGTTGTCGGTTTTGAACGGCGAAGTGACCTTGGTTCCCACTACCTTTGAATGGGCCGAGCAGATTGACGCGGAGCGCGCCGACGCTTCCTACGAGCGGGCGCAGAAGGTGCTGCATCAAAAAGATTCCAGCGCCCAGGATATTCGCCTTGCCCAAGCGCGGCTGAAACGCGCTCTGATCCGCAAGTCCGTTGCGCAAAACTCCAAATAACCAACCGCGCCGCAAATTTCTTTGCGGCGCGGGTTTCTTATTTGCAGATATTTTAGAAAAATTTAGAAACCCCCTTGTAAAATGCAACAATTTATCGTATACTTTCTTATATAGATTTACCAGTTTGGGGAGGAAAATTTGAGATGGAACTGATTAGCGTCCGCGAATTATTCAAAAACACCGACGCCTATGTGGGCAAATCCATTCAGGTGGGCGGCTGGGTGCGCTCTGTGCGCGCCAGCAAAAGCTTTGGCTTTATTGTGATGTCTGACGGCACCTATTTTAATCCTGTTCAGGTAGTTTATCATGATACCATGGAAAATTTTGCCGCCATTTCCAAAACCAACGTAGGCGCCGCCCTCATCGTCACGGGCACCCTGGTAGCCACCCCGGAAGCCAAGCAGCCCTTTGAAATTCAGGCGGAGACAGTTACAGTCGAAGGTGCGTCCGCCAGCGATTATCCTCTGCAAAAAAAGCGCCATACCTTGGAATACCTTCGCACCATGACCCATCTGCGCCCCAGAACCAACACCTTCCAGGCCGTGTTCCGTGTGCGCAGCCTCATTGCCTTTGCCATTCACCAGTTCTTCCAGGAGCAGGACTTTGTTTATGTTCACACCCCCCTGATTACCGGTTCCGACTGCGAAGGCGCGGGCGAAATGTTCCAGGTCACTACCATGAACCTCAACGAGCTGCCCCGCACAGAGGACGGAAAAATTGATTTTTCCAAGGATTTCTTCAATAAGCCCACCAATCTGACTGTTTCCGGCCAGCTTAACGGCGAAACCTTCGCTATGGCTTTCCGCAATATTTATACCTTCGGCCCCACCTTCCGGGCTGAAAACTCCAACACTACCCGCCACGCCGCCGAGTTCTGGATGATTGAGCCGGAAATCGCCTTTGCCGATTTGGAAGACGATATGCGTCTGGCGGAAAACATGCTGAAGTATGTGATTTCCTATGTGCTGGAGCACGCCCCGGAGGAAATGAACTTCTTCAACCAGTTTGTAGATAAGGGTCTGCTGGAGCGGCTGAATCACGTGCTTTCCTCTGACTTTGGCCACGTAACCTACACCGAGGCCATTGAAATTCTGGAAAAGCACAACGATCAGTTCGATTACCCTGTCCACTGGGGCAGCGATTTGCAGACCGAGCACGAACGCTATCTCACGGAAGAGGTTTTCAAGCGTCCGGTATTCGTTACCGACTATCCCAAAGAAATCAAGGCCTTCTATATGAAGCTGAATCCCGATGGCAAGACCGTGGCGGCCATGGACTGCCTGGTACCAGGCATTGGCGAAATCATCGGCGGCAGCCAGCGTGAGGATAACTACGAAATTCTGAAAAACCGCATCGAAGAGCTGGGAATGCGCCCGGAGGATTACGGTTTTTATCTGGATCTGCGCAAGTATGGCTCCGCCCGGCACGCAGGTTTCGGCCTGGGCTTCGAGCGCTGCGTGATGTATCTCACCGGTATGGCAAATATCCGGGATGTGCTCCCCTTCCCCAGAACCGTAAACAACTGCGAGCTTTAATCATATGGAAACCGCTTGGAATCGCAAATGCGATCCCAAGCGGTTTTTTTATTCGCCAGCGGCGCTGAGCACGATTTGCGCCGGCCTGTATTTCACATCTTCTTTGATTTTACGCATATCTTCCGAAGGCCGGTAGCCTGTCACCTTCTTGAAAACTCTGGAAAAATAATTATAGTCGTTAAACCCCACGGCGGCAGCTACCTCTGTAACAGAATGTCCATTTTCAATCAAATAAATGGCCTGATAGCACCGCAGGCGATTGACATACTCTGTGATCGTGCAGCCGGTATGCCGTTTAAATAAGCGGCAGATGTAGCTTTTCGTTAAACCAACCTCCTGCACCAAATCGTCCATGGAAATGCCTGAGGTATAATGATTCGCCAGATAGCTCAGCACCTGCCGGCTGTAGTGCAGCGTCGCGTCTACCGGCGCGACCATATTTTCCGCATCCAGCATAAGGGCCATATAAATTAGGAAAACCGCAAATACAAGGCTTTTCGGAGCCTAC
>CAJURY010000012.1 GCA_910589155.1 uncultured Oscillospiraceae bacterium
AACGCTAAAAAAAGCTAAAGCCTCAGAAAACTCCATTTCTGAGGCTTCACTACCAATATCTGTCAGCAGCCCCTTCAACTCGTCAAAGGGCATGGAATAGCGCTGGGATAGATAGCGCAGCGACGCACCCAATTCCCCATCCGGACCGCCGTACTGGGAAATGATAATAGACGCCAAGCGGGGATTCGTTTTGTCGATTTTTACCGGATACTGCAATTTCTTCTGATATACAAACATACAATCCCCTCCTTAATTCTGGTTGCCTTCATAATCCCAAGGCCAGGGGTCTTTCAGCCAATCATAGGTATCCCCTTTGCCCGGCATCATATGGTTCAGCGGCGCATATTTTTCCATATATTCTTTATATCCCTTGTGATACAAATCCTGATAGGCGCGGTACAACTCCAGCGCCTCCGTATCCGTTCTATGGGTATCGAGATACAGCGCAAGCTCCTGAATGGCAAAACCCAGCGCCTGCAATTCATGCAGGGGCGTATCGCTTTTTTCCTTGGTATTGACCATATTCATAAAGGGCAGATCCAATCCTGGGAATAAAGTACCCCGGATAAGTCCCTTTTTCGCATCGTATTTTGCAGCGTTTTCCTGCTGGAAAGGCACATAAGGGTTGGCAAGGGGGGCGACGGCCGGCAATCTCCCCTCGCCGTCACGCATTTGCATTGCGTGTTTCGCTTCCATTTCCGCCAAAATAAACTCCTCCTTACAGCGAAGATGATGAAACGTGTCGTTTCCCTTCATACTATGACTTCCCTTCCCTTTTTGTTCATAAACACGTTGCTGGCGCATAGATATTTAGCAAGAGGTGTTGTCCATGAATTATTTTAAGCGGTATTACCCCGTCTATCTGGCGATTATCGGCACGTTTACCTGCATCGCCCTATTTATGACCAACGCAATTACCACAGCGGTGGAAAATCTGCCGTTGCCTCGAAGCGCCGTCCTTGTCATCGATCCCGGACACGGCGGCGAGGACGGCGGCGCGACTTCCTGCACCGGCGCCCTGGAAAGCCAGATTAATCTGGAAATTTCTTTGCGTCTCAACGACCTGCTGCATTTTATGGGTTACGAAACCGTGATGATCCGAGACAGCGACACAGCCGTGTATACACCCGGCACCGAGACCATTACGGCAAAAAAGGTATCCGATTTAAAAAACCGGGTCGCCACTGTCAACGCCACAGCCAACGCGCTTTTACTCAGCATTCATCAAAACCAGTTCCCCGAAGGCAAATATTCCGGTGCGCAGGTTTTCTACGCCGAAACGGAAGGCAGCCAGCTTTTGGCGGAAGCCATGCAGCGGCAGCTCATTCGCACGCTGAATCCCGGCAGCAACCGGGAAGTTAAAAAAGCGGAAAGCGTGTATCTCATGAAGCATATCAACTGCACCGCCGTGCTGGTGGAATGCGGCTTTTTATCCAACGCCGAGGAAGAAGCAAAGCTCCGCACAGAAGAATACCAGAAAAAGCTGTGCTGCGTCATTGCCGCAGTGACTTCCCAATATTTATCCCAGACAGCCGACGCCGTATAAAAACGCGCCCCATAGAGCGAATGCTCTATGGGGCGTCAGCCTTTAAATTTCCATAATAACCGGCAAAATCATGGGATTTCGTTTGGTCGTCTTATACAAATAGCTGGATAAGTCGCTTTTAATCGCTGTCTTTATGCTGGTCCAGTCCCGGACATTTTTCCGGCTGCACCGGTAAATCGCATCCTCCGCCATGAGTTTCAGATCTTCCATGAGAGATTCGGATTCTTTCACATATACAAAGCCTCTGGTAATAATATCCGGCCCGGAAATCACAGAGCCATCCTGGCTGGAAAGATTGACGCACACAACAATCATGCCGTCTGTGGCCAGATGCTTTCTGTCCCGCAGCACCACGCTGCCCACGTCCCCAACGCCGGTGCCGTCAACCAGCACCCTGCCGGCAGGCACCGCGCCGTTTAGCTTGCAGGTGCGGCTGGTACACTCGATCACCTGTCCAATATCGCCAATGATGATGTTTCTGGGATTCATGCCCATCTGCTTTGCAAGCTTGCCATGAATCTGCAAATGCCGCTGCTCGCCGTGTACCGGGATAAAATATTTGGGCTTGCAAAGGGCGTGCACAATTTTCAGCTCCTCCTGACAGGCGTGGCCGGACACGTGCAGTCCCTCCGCCTTTTCATATACAACCTCCGCGCCCTTGCGGTACAGTTCGTTAATAATTTTGGAAACCGCTTTTTCATTGCCGGGGATGGCGGAAGCGGAAATGATAATCCGATCTCCCGGCTGAATTTCTACCTGCCGGTGGGTAGAAAACGCCATGCGGTACAGCGCCGACATATTTTCACCCTGGGAGCCGGTGGAAACAATAACAACCTTTTCCTTGGGCAAGGATTTTATAGTATTGATGTCCACAATCGTGTTTTCCGGCACTTTCAGATAATTCAGCTCCGCCGCAACCTTCAACATATTTTCCATGCTCCGACCGGTTACAGCCACCTTTTTGCCATAGCGGTGGGCTGTCGTCAAAACAGTCTGAATCCGGTGCATATTGGAAGCGAAGGTAGTCACTACAATACGCTGGTTGCAGCCTTTAAACTGGCGATCCAGACTTTCCGCTACCATCCGTTCGCTGGGGGTGTAACCCGTACGCTCCACGTTGGTAGAATCGCACAAAAGCGCCAGAACGCCCTCTTTGCCAAGCTGTCCTAGCCGGCCTAAGTCCATCATACCGCCTTCTGCGGTAGGGTCGATTTTAAAATCGCCGGTCATAACAAGGGTACCCACCGGCGTGTGAATCGCAAAGCACACTGCGTCTGCAATCGAATGGTTCACATGAATGAACTCCACCTGAAAGCAGCCTGCCCGAACAACATCTCCCGGCTTATGGGTTAAAAGCTTCACTTGACTGGCAAGGCCGTGCTCTTCCAGCTTCAGTTTAATTAAGCCGTTGGTCATGGCAGTGCCGTGAATGGGGCAGTTTACTTGCTGCATGGCATAGGGGATCGATCCAATGTGATCTTCATGCCCGTGGGTAATAAACATCCCACGAAGCTTTTGCTGGTTTTTCACCAAATAGGTAAAATCCGGGATCACCAGATCTACGCCGTACATATCTTCTTCCGGGAAGCCGAGGCCGCAATCCACAACAATCATATCTCTTCCGTACTCCAGTACGGTAATATTTTTTCCAATTTCATTCAGTCCGCCCAAGGGGATAATCTTCAATTTTTCAGCCAAATAGTATTGCATCTCCTTTAAAACTTATTTTTATTGTTTATTTTAACCGGCGGTTTTTGGTAACGTTGGCGCAATGGCCGCACGAAAGCAAGGCACGCATCGATCTATTTGCCGAAGCCCCGTCTCGCTTCGTCAAACAGGCTGACGCCTGCGCGAAATTTGAACCAAAAATCCACCTTTGGTTTTTTCATCCTTTGCGGCAAGCAAATTTGCCTGCAATTGCGCGTCCTGCATGACGCGCAAACGCCAGAAGTCGCCGGAGTCGCCACGCGCTCCGACTGTGCTGTAATTTAGTATAACACAAAATCAGGGAAAAGTATACTAGTTTTTTTACGGATAGAAAATTCCTTCTTTTGGCTTGATATAGAGGGCGTTCTTTGTTATAATAGTAAATATTTACACTCCAAAAACAGAAAAAGAGGTGTCTGCTGTGAATAAAAAGCTGGGACGGCTAATACAGCCCGGAATGCTCTTGTATTTTATCATCATGTTTGCCTTTGCTTCCGCGGCTTTATTATTTGACAATTTCATTCTGGCAGCCGTGGAAGGCGGCGTTTCGCTTTTGCTGCTCATCTACACCCAGCTTCGCAAGGTTCATCGGCGTAAAGAAATTTCCGCTTTCATTCAATCCACCACGGACACGCTGGAAACCGCCTCGAAAGCCAATATGCCCTTCCCCATGGCGCTGATTCGCTTGGCGGACGGCGAACTCATCTGGCAAAATCCGCAATTTTCCCGGATAACCGGTTTGAAAGACTCTATTTTCGAGCAGAAAATTACAGATGTGTTCCCATCCTTCTCTACAGACTGGCTGGCCGCGGGCAAGCAGCAGTGTCCCAGCGACGTTACCATCAACCATCGCCGTTACCGTATTTACGGCACCACCATCCATGCCGACGACCCGGACGGCACCCTTCTTGGAACCTTATATCTGTCCGACCTCACAGAGCTGTATCAGGTGCGGGATGAGTATATTCGCTCCCGTCCTATCGTTTCCATTATTTTAATTGATAATTATGAAGAATTGACAAAAAATCTGCCGGAATCTGCCATTTCCAACCTGAATGCAGAACTGAACGACGTGATTACCCACTGGATCGAAAGCTTTCACGGACTATACCGCCGCCTGGAGCGAAACCGCTTTTTGTTCGTTTTTGAAGCGCACAACTTAAAGCAGGCCATCGACGGTAAATTTTCCCTATTGGACGATATTCGCCAGATCGTCAGCCCCTCCGGCGTTGCCGCTACCATTTCCTTTGGTCTTGGAAAAGACGGCGCGACCTTTGAAGAATCCTATAATTTCGCTGCCCTCAGCATTGAAATGGCGCTGTCCAGAGGCGGCGACCAGGCTGTGATTAAGGATCGCTACAATTTCTCCTTCTATGGCGGGCGCACCAAAGAAACCGACCACCGCTCCAAGGTTCGCTCCCGCGTGACTGCCAATTCCCTATCTGAGCTGATTGGCGGAAGCAGTCATGTATTTGTCATGGGACACAAAAACGCCGATCTGGACGCAGTAGGCGCGGCGCTGGGGATTTGCTGCATTTGCCGGAAAAAGGGCAAAAAAGCCAATATTGTACTGGATGTAGAGCACAACGCCGCCCACCGTTTCATTGATGAAATCCGCGCTGTGCCGGAGTATAGCGACGTAATCATTTCCGACCAGGAAGCCCTTTTGCTGGCGGATAACAAGAGCCTTCTGGTAGTGGTGGACACCAACCGCCCAGATCAGGTGGAATGCCGCTCTTTGCTGGAGTCCGCCCCCAAGGTCTGCGTCGTGGATCATCACCGCCGGGCTGCCGATTATATTAAGCCAGTGGTTGTAAATCTCCACGAACCTTACGCCTCCTCCGCTTCCGAGCTTGTCACAGAGCTTTTGCAGTACGCTGTGGAAAAAACCGACGTGCTGCCCATTGAAGCAAAGGGGCTGCTTGCCGGCATCGTTCTGGACACCAAAAATTTCAATGTCCGCACCGGCGAACGCACCTTTGAAGCAGCGGCGTTCCTGCGGCGGCTGGGCGTTGATACGGTAGACGTGAAAAAACTGCTGCAAAACGATTTCCAGGCAACCATTGCCCGGTACCAAATTATCAAAGCCGCTCGGCTGTACCGCAATGAAATTGCCATCGCCGCTTTAAATACCGCAGCGGATCGCACCATCGCCGCCCAAGCAGCCGACGAACTTCTAAATATCGAAGGGATTCTCACTTCCTTCGTTATGTATCCCCAGGACGATCAGGTGATCATTTCCGCCCGTTCCATCGGCAATTGCAATGTGCAGGTGGTTCTGGAACCCCTTGGCGGCGGCGGAAACGCGGCAACAGCCGGCGCGCAAGTAAAAAACTGCGATGTAAGCGCCGCTTTAGAGCGGCTGATGCATTCCATCAATCAATACTACGAAGAATAAGGAGTTAAATTATGAAAGTTATTTTATTGCAAGACGTAAAGGGCAAGGGCAAAAAAGGCCAAATGCTGGAGGTTTCCGACGGTTACGCCAGAAACTATATGCTCCCCCGGAAAATCGCCATGGAAGCCACCCCCGACGCCATCAACACCATGCGCATGAACGACAAGGCCGCCTTGGAGCGCCATACCAAGGAGCGGGCGGAGGCGCTGGAAATTTCCAAGAAAATGAAAACCATGAAAATTACGGTTTTGGCCAAGGGCGGCGGCGCGGGCCGTCTGTTCGGCTCCGTCACCAATCAGGAAATTGCCGACGCTTTGAAAGCGCAAGCCGGTATTACCCTGGACAAGCGTAAAATCGTCACTGACGAGCCAATTAAAAACGTCGGACTCTATACCGTCCGGTGCAAGCTGGGTTATGAAATTACCGGCGAACTGACAGTGCAGATTGAGGAAACCAAATAAATTCAAAAAAATTAACCGCAGAGAGAAGTGAAATATACATGGATGAAGAACTGTTGTCCCGCCAGCCGCCCCAGTCCTTGGAAGCGGAGCAATCCGTTCTAGGCGCGATGCTCATTGACAGCCGCTGTATTGCAGACGTCATTGGTATTTTGCACCCAGAGGATTTTTACCTGAAGCAAAATCAGGAAATCTATGAAACCATATATTCCATGTTCAATTTCTCCCAGACTATCGACCCCATTACGGTACTGGACGCCATGAAAGAGCGGGGCGTGTGGCAGGAGAATTCCAGAGACTACGTTTTGCAGCTCATGGAAATTACGCCCACAGCAGCTCACGCCGCCCGATACGCCGGCATCGTCCGGGACAAGGCGCTGCTGCGCAGTCTGGCCGCTGCCGCCGCGGACATTGGCGAAACCGTTTATGAAGGCGTGGGCACGCCCTCTGAAATTCTGGAAGCGGCAGAAAAGAAAATTTTTGCCCTGCGCAAAGGCGAGCGTGGCGATAGCCTGGAGCACATCGGCACGGTTTTGCACAAAGTCTTTGACCGACTCACAGAGCTTGCCCAGTCTGACAGCGAGATTCCCGGTCTTTCCACCGGACTCATCGATCTGGACAAAAAAATAAACGGTCTGAACAAATCCGACCTTTTGCTGATTGCCGCCCGCCCCGCCATGGGCAAAAGCTCCTTTGCTTTGAATATCGCCCTAAATGTGGCAAAAAAATACAACCAGACTGTGGTATTCTTTTCCCTGGAAATGTCCAGAGAGCAGCTTGCCATGCGTATGATTTCCGGCGAAAGCTTTGTGGACAGCCAGAAGCTTTTGACAGGCAAGCTTACCGACGAGGAGTGGAACCAGCTTGCCATGGCTTCCGCCTCCCTGAGCCAGACGGACATCCGACTGGACGACAATCCTTCCATTACCGTGGCGGAAATGAGCGCCAAATGCCGCCGGCTGGACAATCTCGGACTGGTGCTCATTGACTATTTGCAGCTCATGACCAGCTCCGGCTATGGCCGCGGCGGTGAAAACCGCGTAACTGTGGTGTCTGAAATTTCCCGCGCCTTAAAAATTATGGCAAAGGATTTAAACGTACCCGTCATTTGCCTGAGCCAGCTTTCCCGTGCCAATGAAAGCCGTCAGGACAAGCGACCCATGCTTTCCGATCTGCGCGAATCCGGTGCAATCGAACAGGACGCGGATGAAGTTTTGTTTTTGTACCGGGACGACTATTACAACGAAAATTCGGAAGAAAAGAATATCGCAGAATGCATTGTGGCCAAAAACCGCCACGGCGAAACCGGTACGGTGAAGCTGCAATGGCTGCCTCAGTACACCACCTTCACCAATCGGGAGTGGAAGCACGATGGAGCATAAGCTGCTGTCCTTTTTAAAGGAATTTCAGATGCTTTCTCCCGGCAACCATGTCATTTGCGCCGTGTCCGGCGGCGCGGATTCCATGGCGCTTTTGTGGTGCTTTTATTTGCTGCAACAAAAGTTGAAAATTACCTTATCCGCCGCGCATTTTAATCACAAGCTGCGCGGCGCGGAATCCGACCGGGACGAAGCCTTTGTCCGGGCGTTTTGCACAGGACATGGCATCCCCTTTTATGCCGGAAGCGCAAAAGTAAAGCCCGGCGCGAAGGGCTTGGAAGCCGCCGCCAGAGACGCAAGGTATCAATTTTTACTGTCGTTGAATCAGGATGCGAAAATCGCTACGGCGCATACGGCGGATGACAACGCGGAAACAGAGCTTTTACATCTGATTCGAGGCACTTCCCTGTCCGGGCTTGGCGGTATTCCTCCAATGCGAGGCAGAATTATTCGCCCCATGCTGCAAATTACCCGACAAGAAGTACTGGCATTCTTGGAGCAGGAACATATTCCCCATGTGGAAGACAGTTCCAATGCATCAGAGGATTTTTTGCGCAACCGCGTGCGCCACAAAATCATGCCGCTATTCTGCCAGGAAAACCCCAAAATTGCCACGCAGCTATCTGGCTGCGCTTTGCGCTTGCGGGAGGACGAAACGCTTTTATCGCAGCTTGCGCATCAGGCTTTTGCAAAAGCCGCTTTGCCAGACGGCGCGCTCTCTTGTACTGTCCTTCTGGAGCAGCCCACCTCTTTGCGCAGTCGGATCATTCGTCTGGCGCTGACCCAGTGGGGGCTTCCAGAACCGGAAGCTTCGCACGTTTCCGCAGTGGAAAAACTGCTGTACGCCTCCAGCCCTTCCGCCAAGGCGCAGCTTCCAGGTGGACTTTGCGTTGCAAGGCGCTACGACGCCATCGCCTTGCAAAAAGTTACCGCCGCTTTGGATAGATACATTCTTCCCTGCCCCGGAACGCTATTGCTGTCCGATTTTGAAATTACCTGCGAAATCAAAAATTTGCCGAAAAATTTTCAAAATACACCGTTTCATTTTGCTCTTGATTGTGATACAATATCGAATAATCCCCTGTTTGTCCGTTCCCGCCAGCCAGGCGATTCCATTGCTTTATATGGCGGAACAAAATCCCTGAAAAAGCTGTTTATCGACCGAAAAATCCCCGCGCGGCTGCGTGGGCGTATTCCAGTCATTACCTGTAATGGAGAGGTTCTCGCCGTTGCTGGGATTGGCGCAGACGTTACAAAGCTGGTAAGCAGCGGCTTGGCTGTGGTATTTCAGATTTGCAAAAAAAATCACCCATAGAAAGAGAAAGAGGTATTTTATTATGCAGAATGATATTGAGCGCATCCTCCTGACTGAGGAAGAAATCCGTGACCGGATTGCAGAGCTTGGACAAAAGCTCACCGAAGAATACAAGGGCAAAAATCCTGTCTTTATTGGCATTTTAAAAGGCGTTGTAGTCTTTTTCGCCGACATGATCCGCGCAATCCCCATTGAAAGCCAAATTGACTTCATGTGCGTTTCCTCCTATGGAAACGGTACGGAGTCTACCGGTATTATCAACGTAAAAAAAGATATTTCCGTAGACATCGCCGGTCGCCATGTAGTCATATTGGAGGATATTCTGGATACCGGTCTAACCCTTTCCCATACCATTCGTTATCTGCAAAGCAAAAAGCCCGCTTCCCTGAAAATCTGCACCCTCTTGGATAAACCTGCCAGGCGGAAATCCGAGGTGCAGGCAGACTATATCGGTTTCACCATTCCTGATCTTTTTGTGGTAGGCTACGGTCTGGACTTTCAGGAACGCTATCGCAATTTGCCCTATGTAGGCATTTTAAAACCCCAAGCATATTTACACAGTAAGGAGTAATCGCCATTGAATCAACGTAAAGCCGTCAATTTTATTCCGCTGCTTCTCATGCTGCTGACTTTGTTTTCGATTGTAGCATATGTTTTTCAAAGTCTTAACACAGTAAACCTGCCCTATTCGGATTTGGTGGAGCTTTTTGAAAAAGAACAAGTCTCCTCCTTTGAGGCCGGAAACAACATCATCAAGCTGGAACTGCGTGAGCCCTACGAGGGCAGAACCAGTCTGCGCGCCACATTCAGCAACGAAACCGCTTTCCGGCAGGAAATGGGAGAACTGCTGAAAAGTCAGTTGGCATCCGGCGTGTTGGAAACTTACAACTTCCTCCCCGAATCCAAGCCCTCCATCTTTACACAGGCGCTGCCTTATTTACTGGCTGGTACTGTCCTGTTGACCCTGTGGATGTTTATGGCCGCCCGCGCCAATGGCAATGGCAATCCCATGGCCAGCTTCGGCAAAGCAAATACGAACACAAACAAAGACAAGCGCGTGACCTTCGACGATGTGGCTGGCGCGGATGAGGAAAAAGCAGAATTGCAGGAAGTTGTCAGCTTCCTGCGTGATCCCGATCAATTCGCCGGTATCGGCGCTACAATTCCAAAAGGCTTTTTGATGGTTGGCCCTCCGGGTACTGGCAAAACGCTGCTGGCAAGGGCAGTCGCGGGAGAATCTGACGTGCGCTTTCTCTCCATTTCAGGCTCAGACTTTATGGAGCTTTACGTTGGCGTTGGCGCAAGTCGCGTGCGCGATCTGTTCGCACAGGCAAAAAGAATTGCGCCGGCTGTAATTTTTATTGATGAAATTGACGCCATCGGCCGCCAGAGAGGTTCCGGTATTGGCGGCGGACATGACGAGCGAGAGCAGACCTTAAATCAGCTTCTTGTAGAAATGGACGGCTTCGAGAAAAATGAAAACGTCATTGTTTTAGCCGCCACAAACCGAGCTGATATTCTTGACCCGGCGCTGCTCCGCCCCGGTCGGTTTGACCGGCAGATTCATGTAGGCGTTCCTGTGGCCTCCGGTCGTGAGGATATTTTGAAAGTTCACGCAAAAGGAAAGCGATTGGCAGAGGACGTTGACTTGCATGCCGTAGCGCAGGCCACTGCCGGATTCACAGGCGCGGATCTTGCAAATCTCCTCAATGAAGCTGCAATTCTTGCCGTGCGGAACCATCACCCTGCCCTTACCATGCAGGATCTCGACGAAGCCATGATGAAAATTTTGGCTGGTCCTGAGAAAAAGAGCTGGAAAATGCTAGAGCGGGAACGGCAATGCACCGCAATTCACGAGGCTGGTCATGCAATCGCCTCTTATCACCTGCCCACCAACGAGCCAGTGCACAAAATCACCATCATCCCCAGGGGCAACGCACTTGGCATGACCATTTATTCTCATACCCATGACACCTTTGGTATGACTAGAAACGAAATGTTTGAGCAGATTGTAAGCTTGTTGGGCGGTCGCGTGGCGGAACAGCTTTTCCTACAGGATATTTCCACCGGCGCTTCCAACGACTTGCAGCGCGCCTCTGATCTTGCACGGGACATGGTTGGGAAATATGGTATGAGCGACGCCATTGGTCCCGTATCTTATATCAGCAGCAACGAGGTCTTTATTGGGCGAGACTACGAAAAGACTAAGTCGTATTCTGAGCGTGTGGCAAGCGATATGGACGCGGCAGTTCGCGCAATCGTGGAAGAAGCTTATGCCAAATGCGAGGAAATTCTCAAAGCTGAGGAAAGTAAGCTGCATCAGGTTGCAGATTTCCTACTGGCGCATGAATCCATGTCTGATATACAGTTTATCGCCTGTATGGAAGGCAAAAAGATCCCTGATGATGCAGACCAATCCTTTTTCCAAAGTCCTTCTTAAAAGTGTCAACCGGCTGAAGCAAAAATTGCTTCAGCCGGATTTTTCTATTGACAAGGCAAATCGTGCGAATCAAAACAGCAATCCTGCAAAAGCTATGCACATACTAAATTGGAGGCTAAAACCATGTGCACAGCCGCAACCTACAAAACAAAAGATTTTTACTTTGGCAGAACTTTGGACTATGAATTTTCCTATGGAGATGAAATTGTCGTGACTCCGCGCAATTATCCCCTTCCCTTTCGCCAAATGCCAACCATAGAAAACCACTATGCCATGATTGGCATGGCGCACGTCGCGGCGGACTACCCCCTTTACTATGAAGCAGTCAACGAAAAAGGATTGGGTATGGCGGGTCTCAATTTCGTTGGTAATGCTCATTACCAGGATGAACTGGAATACAAAAACAACATTGCCACATTTGAATTGATTCCATGGATACTTGCGCAGTGCGCCACTATCAAACAGGCGCAGTCCATTTTGGAGAAAATTAATCTCACCACGGAAGCCTTCAGCGAAGCGCTGCCCCCTGCGCAGCTTCATTGGCTTTTGGCCGACCGGGAAGAATGCATTGTTGTGGAGGCTGTGAAGGAAGGACTATTTGTCTATCCCAACCCTACAGGCATCTTGACAAACAATCCGCCGTTCCCAACGCAGCTATTTCAGCTCAACAACTATATGCATTTATCTACCCAGCCGCCAGAAAACCACTTTTCCAGTGCGCTTCCTTTGCTGCCTTACGGTCGGGGCATGGGCGCTCTGGGACTTCCCGGCGATCTTTCCTCCCAATCCCGCTTTGTGCGGGCGTCCTTTGTGAAAATGAACTCTGTTTCCGGCGATTCAGAACCGGAAAGTGTCAGCCAGTTCTTCCACATTCTAAACGCTGTGGATCAGCAAAGGGGCTGCTGCGAAGTGGAAGCAGGAAAATACGAAATGACTTTGTATACCTGCTGCTGCAATGCGGACAAAGGAGTTTATTACTATACCACTTACGACAATCACCAAATCAGCGCCGTGGATTTACACAAGGAAAATCTCGATGGCTTTAAGCTGATGCGATATGCCCCAATTTCTACGGAACAAATTCACATGCAAAATTAGTCGTGGTTTTACAAAACCACGACTAATTGCACTCTTGGCGAATGCGGCATTACACCCCAGCATCGATCAGCATCAGTTCATCATCCTGCACAGATAAATAAACTGTCTTTGCGCCTTCATCCGAACAGTATTGCAGTTGCAAATTCAGCATTTGTGCCTGCGTAGATACCTCCAGACATACCGCATCCTGCTGGGACAAAAAATTGGCAGCGTATAAATCTGACTCAACAACCGCCTGTCCATTCACCCACGCAATTTGACTGATGCGCAGTTCCGGCAAAAACGTATCTGTGGTGATTAAAATATAATTTTGGGAACCATCCAAATGTAATGTTTCAACGCTGGTATCATCCAGCGACGGCACATTTTCTGTAAGCTCCACGCGCAAAGTTACGCCGGAATAATTGACTTCTCTTGGCAGATATTTGGGCTTCAATATTTGACCCAGCGCTCCGTAACGCAGCAGAACCGTTTGGGTTCCTAACGTATTTGCCGCAGAACTTCCACCTAAAAAGAGCAAAAGTCCCTCATCGCTCAAGCACCATGGCATTGGAGAGCCGTCATACGCCGCATCAGTCAACGCCTCAAAGTAATTGCTTATCATACTTTTGCTGTCTGCATCAGATTGAAAATAATTTGATACAGCAACTAGCTGCTCGTATGCAGCTTGAGACAAGGCCTCCATACCACCATCCAAAAGCAGCTCCTCCAATTTAAGCTGCTTTCCAGTTGTCAGGTCAAAAGTAATTCCTGCTTTTTGATTGCAGACGGTGGAATCATCATAAAACTGGTTTGTATAGACCAAAAGCGAGAGAAAATCCTCGTTTAGACAAAGAATATCATAAGATTCAAAATAACTTACATTGGAGAATGCTTTCAGCTCCTCTCCCCCATCCGCTTTTAAATAAATCTCCTCAGACGAAGAATGGATACGATAGGAAACCATGTTTAAAGCCGCGTTGATCTCCTCGGCAACCAGAGGATTTTCTGTATCTGAAAATTTCAGCTCAAATTTCTGTGCCGAAGCGAAAGACACAACACTTTCAGATTCCTCTAAAATCGTCATGTCAAGCGCTGCAGGTTGTGCAGTAATTGAGATGGAACGTTTACCTTTGTCCAGCGCAGTTTCCACTCCAGCCAATACATCAGTTGGCGCAGCTTCCATGGGAGCCTGAACAGAAGAAGGAATATTCTGGGTTAACTCATCCACAGCAAGCTTTTGCGCACTGCCGCAGCCCGCCAGAAATACGAAGAAAAACACCCATACCACAACAAGTCTTTTCACAGCTCCACCTCCCATTTAGTGTATCATAGCATAAAAAGCGTATATTTTCAATGCAAAAAGCAAAGATATGCAAACTTAAGATCTAAAGTTTTACCGATCAAAAATAAAGTGCGCTCCATACGATAGTATGGGCGCACCGGATATAAAATTTACAGACCCCAATTATCAATAAATGTTTCTCGAATTTCAATCTGTTTGCGATTCACATAGGGGTCTTTGAGAATTTTTTGGCTGTGTGCAAATTTATAGCGCAAACAATAATAAAAGCGGTAAATCCACGCCGCAGGCAAAAGCCAGGGGCGGCCATCTAAAAATGAGTACCACTCAATTTCTCTCATATTCTGATAGGAGGGGAAAAAATGCCGCACTGTCATGGTAAGCGCAGAAGCATAATAAGAATTTTTTTTGACGGTATGCACCCCCTTTGTTGAAGAAGCAACCGCATTTTCAGGATTTTGAAATCCAAAAACACCATCCAAAAACGCTTTTTGTGTGACGCACTCAAAAAATTCTTCCGAAAGCTTACCTGTTTGAATGGGGAATCCAATCCCAAACCAGCGCTCACATAAAGCCGAGCAGGTTTCCGCAAACTTCAAAAGGCGCAGCCGCTCCAACTCGCTGGTAATCCAATCCCAGCGCATTCTTTCACCAACTTTTTGAACCATCAGCGCCATATCCACAAAAGGACGGAAGCCGCTTCCTTTATGCAAAATATGCTTGGCGGTATGCGCGATTAAATACAGAAAATGAAAACTTTCATCTACTTCAAAACGGGTGACGCCGGGCAAGGACCTTGCGTACTCCCATGCGCCGTCAAAATACCCTTGGTAATCAAAATCATTGGCCATAGGTTCGTAAAAAATATGATCATGAATTTCATAGTGATTTACATCACGATCATAGGACCAAACTGCTTCCGTATCTGAAAAAAAAGTATACCCAAGATCTCTCATCAGTTCATCCACACGGGCACGATCTTCCGTATGAATTAAAAAGTCTACATCGCCCATTGTACGAAGCTGCCATACTGGATAATACTGCGAAAGAACCGACCCTTTTACAGGCAAAAATGCAATCTGATGTGCTGTAAGCACAGCCTCCAGCGCAGAAAAATCCTCTTTGCGGCAGACAGCATAGAAAACCTCAGCGGCAAAACGGTTACGCAAATCAGAAAGAAACAATGCATGCTCCGGCATACCAGACAGCGCGTCACGAAGCTGCACATAAGCAATTCCGCTCATACTTTGAATTCGTATGATATATTGCAGACGAACCCAATCTACGAGATCAGGCTGCACAACAGTCTTACGTCCCCATATGTGATCCGCCAGCAAGGTAAGATAAAGCTGGTGCGTACTATCCATCATTGTTTGTATCCTCGCACAAAAAGCCCTTTTCCATCATAGAGGCGCAAAAAGTCCGTACATCTTTTGCAATTTTATCAGCAACAGTTGGAAAGCGCTTTTGCAAAGCAGAAATGATTTCCTCAATCGGCTCACCCCGTTCTACACTCTCCCAGATCAACCGCCCAGAGGAATTCAACTGGGTATAGCGACTAGAACAAAAGGGGCGAGCCTCTCGCGTTGCGATAACCAGAAATTCATCGCAAACAACCGTACTGATAACGCCGTTTCTAATTTTCATATCTCAAAACCTCTCTTGCAAAGCGTCGTGAAGCAAAACGGCTGACGCAGGATCACCTCTATTTTCAAGGAGAAGCACAGGAATTGTTTGAAGAATTTTCTCCAGAAAAGCACTATTTTTCCGATACAGATTTTCAGATTCATCCGGGCAGAAAAACTGTCCAAACAAAGGCAAAATTGCCTCTGAAACCGTCATTTCAGAAAGTTTGTTTTCCGGCTTCTGCCGCAAATAAACCAATGCAGCCAGGGGGAACGGCTCATGGTTATATCCAAAATTTTCTTTGCCCTGCCATGGGCTTGCGTGAACCAGAATTTCGCCATTTTCACAAAATTGCAAAATCGGCTTATCACCGTTTAAAATAGAGGCCGCGTCAGGATACTGCTTGAGCCAATGCATCGCTTGGGTTGTTTTGCCTGTCCCGCTAGGCGCAGTGAAAATAAACGCTTTTTTATGAAATCTCATTGCGCCGCCATGATACATACACCGCTGATATTGCGGAAGCATCGCAGCAAAGCGGCGGCGCAGCGCAACCATCTCAACACCGGCAGGCGCCGTCCTGGGACGGCAATATGGAAGCGCGTCCTCCATGTCTGCGTCTGTTACAGACACGCTGCATAGAGGAGCGTCTACTTTTTCTGCACAAAAAGGACTAAAATAATTCCCGCAGTCGCTATAACGGAAATTTATCTCAAAGGGCAATCCAGATATTTCAACAATCATAATTTCAGCGGGGAAGCAATGATTCCCCTTCCAATCCCTTCCTAAACAGCATGGCGATTTATCGAATCAAAGCAGCACAAATAACAAAACGCCGGACAACTGGCAGCTGCGCCACCAGCCATCCGGCTATAGACCTGCTTTCGATATAATCACGAAAAAGTCATATATGCCCTAAAGCATCCGCTCTTTCAAGTTTTATTTACGGATTTTCATCGGTGCCAAAACCACTGTAAGATATATCAGGATCTCCGATCCCACCGCTTCCGGTACCGCCAGTTGCCAGGGGGGAAATCCAGTCATTCTCTTTATAAAGCTTCAACATGGTAAACTCTTCCTTTCTTTTAAAGAGTAATATTATCCCTCAAGCCCAGTAACGTTTGCATAGGGCACAATTGCGCTCTGAGCAGTGGAACCATAAATTATCGTACCTTCCAAAGTCACAAAGTAAAAACGGGCAGAAACAGTCTTGTTGACAGGAATATCGCTGACCTGCGTGCAGGCAATATAACCATCGGTATCATTTGCAAAGCTGCCGCCCAAACCGCCATTAAAGCAGTTGGCCGTCTTAGGTGTCTGCGCGGAGAACGGAGCCACCGCAATATAAGTATAAATGGTTTTCTTTTCAAGCGCTCTTACCCGCAGACCATCGATGATAGCACCCTTGTACAGGTTGCTGTCACCAGCGGAAGGAGCTGTGGACATAACGTGGCCATAGGTGTTGAAAATATCGCCGGGAACAGTGGAAAGCATAAACGTGCTGGCTGCTCTGGTTGCGCGGCTTGTATACGCAATGGTAAGCTTCGCGTAATCTGCATGGATGTACCATGCGTAAATGACGGAGCCGTCAGCCTGCAAAGTCTTGCCCGCTACGCTCTTGGAAGTCCAGGAATCACGATCCCAATCGTTTTCAGTCTGAGGAGCAGTGAACCAACCGGCAAACAAATACTTTACGCCGTTTTCTGTCTTAACGTCGCAATTCAAATCATAAGCGAGCTTTGTAATATCCATAGACGCAACTTGCTCAGCATCGTACTTTGCAATCACTTCGCCAGTCATGCCATCAACAATTTGCAGACGATCTGCATCCGTATTTGCCTGGGAATCACTGAGCTGCTGATTCGGATTGGCACTTATTGTGGTCGCGGAAGCAATAACTGCAAAGCAGCTCAGGGCAAATACCATAACCAATGCCAGCATCAATGTGCGTTTCATTTTTTTCATGATCTCTTCTCCTTTTAAATAAATGTATATATCCCTCCAGCCCAGCCTTACCCTATCTGGAGCAGTCTTTTACTGAGCAGTGGAATTATAAATAGCGGCGCTTTCCATCGTCGCATCCGATGCAACGCAGAAACGCCATTTCTCCAACGGAAATGTGACGCCATTCTGATCATCATCGCTCAAACCATACTGAAAACCGTTGGCAGTTCAGGGCTTGTACAAAATTTTTCAAGCCCTATTCCTTTTCAAAAAATTTTAAATTGAAAGCTGTTCGTGCAGTCCCCAAAATGACCTAATTTTTACCTACTGTAATTATATCAGCAATATGCAACAATGTCAACTTACAATCCTGTAACTTTTTTCCTAAAATACCCGTTGTCTGGCTACCACCGCCGGTTGATTGACACAACCGCTTTTCACTTGTATAATGTAGAAAAACGGTTTTTCCCGTTTTACAAAAAGGAGGAAAACTGATGTATCTGTTTCCAAAAGACTTATATGCAGACATTCGACTGGAGGACGTAACGCATACCTCGATTGTTTATGAAAATGCGTCGCTGTCCGAGCATAAAAGCAGCCAAGAAATTGGAGCCTTTCTTCGGGTATGGGATGGAAAGCGCTGGTATTACAGCGCCACCACGCAGATAGACAATATCCAAAAGGAACTGGACGAGCTGGCTGCCCTGGCTACGCCAAATCCGCAAATTCTCGCAGATCCAGTCGTTTGTCGGCTGGAAGCAAATCAGGACGTGTGTCTGCGCTTTCAGGAAAACGATGTGCGTCAAGTACCCAGTGAAGAAAAAGCCGCGCTTTTGCAGTCTTATCTCCCGCTGGTGCAAATGGAGGAAATTACAAATTGGCGAGCCAGCTATCTGGATACCCATACGGAAAAACGCTTTTGGTCCAGTCTGGGCGCCAACCTTCATTTTGATTATCAGCACGCCAGCGTGGTACTCCGCTTCACCGCCAATTTGGGCGCAGTTCCTCATTCGGACAGCATACATACCTACCAGCCTGATTTCTCCAGCCTGCAAGACAAGCATGGCGTTTTAAAAACGCAGATTGCGGAATCTCTGGACTTTGCGAAAAACGCCGTTCCGGTGACTCCCGGCGCTTATACCTGCGTTTTATCTCCCAAAACGGCAGGCGTTTTCGCTCATGAAAGCTTTGGTCACAAAAGCGAGGCGGATCTCATGCTTGGCTCTGAAACCATGCTTCAGGAGTGGGCAATCGGTACGAAAGTGGGTTCCGATCTTTTGAATATTCTGGATTCCGGCGTCCCCATGGGTTCCGGCTACGTTCCTTATGACGACGAGGGCGCCAAGGCCAGAACAACCTATCTCATCAAAGACGGCATTTTAACCGGCCGTCTGCACAGCGCCTCCACAGCCGCGGCTTTGGGAGAAAGCATCACCGGCAACGCCCGTGCGAAGGATTTTTCCTTTGAACCAATCGTCCGTATGACCTCTACCTACATTGGCGGCGGCGAGCAGACTTTTGAGGAGTTGTTGGCCCCCATCGAACTCGGCGTATATATCGCTGATTTTAACCACGGCTCCGGGATGTCCACTTTTACCATTGCGCCAAATAGAGCATATATGATACGCAACGGCAAGCTGGCGGAACCGGTACGGGTCGCTGTCATTACCGGGAGCGTCATGCGCACGCTGCATGAGATTGACGGCTTGAGCCGGGACGTTACCGTTTGCTCCATGTCAATCGGCGGCTGCGGAAAAATGGAGCAGTGGCCCTTGCGGGTCGCCTTTGGCGGTCCCTATGTCCGGGTAAAAAATATGCAGGTGCAATAAGGAGGGACAAACGATGATTCGAGAATTATATCAGCAGACGCTGCGGGAAATTTCGCTAAACGTTACCAGCGGTGAAATTGACTCTCTACGGAAAAAGAACATCACAAAGTCTGGCTGCCGCGTTTATGATAGCGGTTATCTTGGAATTGCGGGAATTTTGGGGCAGCCGGACGAAAAAACCTGGGCGCAGGCAAAGGCCAATCTTACCCGGAAAATTCCCTGCCCCTGGGGTGCGGAAACCGGGAAACAGCGCAAAGTATCCTACGGTGGGCAAATGGAGCCAGAGGCCTTTCTGGCTGAAGTAGAAAAGCTCCTCGCAGCGCTGCGCCAGGCGTATCCCCAGTTTATATTCAGCAATAAGCTGAACTGGGTTGCGGAGGAAACGTCTCTGCGAAACGATATGGGACTGGATTACTTCTGCCAAAATTCCTATGCCGAGGTGGGGATTCTGGTACGGGCGCAGGAGTCCGCCAATATTTTTGATACCGTCATCGGCGGAACCTATCAGAACTTCGTAGCGGAGAACGTTTTGAAAGAAGCTTCTGAAATTCTGGAAGCCCATCTGCATCCGATTTCCTTGCCGGAGGGAGAAAAGGCAGCGGTCATTGCCGGTATTGATTTGTTCGACCGCGCTTGGAGCGAGGGTCTGCATACGCAAAAGCTGGCTCGAAACGCTTCTCCTTTCTCTGGAAAGCTGGGAAAACAGTTATTTTCCCAAGACTTTACCCTGCAAGTGAACCGCTCCAATACATCAGATTACAAATTTCCCTTCTTTGACGCGGAAGGCACTACCTTGGAAGGCGACGCCATTTCCCTGATTGAAAACGGCGTTTTGCTGCGAGGCTACAGCGATAAGAAATCCGCCGAAGAGCATGGCGTAGCTCTCACCGCTTCCGCAGCGGGAAATTACGACGATGTTCCTTCCCTTTCCGCCGCAGCGCTGGACGCGGCGCCCACCGGCAAAACCATAGATGAAATTTTGGACGGCAGACCAGCGCTGTACATCATGCCCAGCGGCGGCGACGTAACCCCGGACGGAAGTTTCGCCACGCCGGTGCAAATTGCCTATTTGTACCAAAACGGCCATTTCCTTGGACGGCTGCCAGAATTTAGCCTGCGAGGGAATCTGTACGAGCTTTTTGGCAAGGATTATCTCGGCTGCGCCCAGTTTGTCCCCGGCGTTGGTTCGCGATGCGTCCTGGAAATGACGATAGTTCGCTGATTTCAAAAAAAATAACTGCAAATTGACTTTTTTTGGCTGAGGGGGTATAATGCTTTTATCCAGAATAAAGTCAGGTGTTTGAAATGAAGCTATCGCTTGTTGTCCCCTGCTACAATGAAGCAGAAAATGTAGCCGCTTTTCAAAGCGCGGTATTAAACGCCTTTGCCGGGTGCGGCTACGACTATGAAATTGTTTATGTAAACGATGGCAGCCGCGACGGAACCATGGCAGCTTTGCGCAAGCTCCACGCCGCGCAGGATTGTCCTGTGAAAGTAGTGAGCTTTACCCGGAATTTTGGCAAAGAATCCGGTATTTATGCCGGATTGCAGCAAGCGGCGGGAGATTACATTTCCGTCATTGACGCGGATTTGCAGCAGCGGCCGGAAATTGTCCGGGATATGGTCAAAATTCTGGACGAGCAGCCGGCGTATGATATTGTAGCCGCCTATCAGGATCGCCGGGGAGAAGGCAAAGTTCTAACCTTCTTCAAAACCTGTTTTTACAGTCTGATTAACAAAATGTCTACTGTAAAGCTCCGGGCAAACGCCAGTGATTTTCGGACGTTTCGCCGGTGCGTTGCAGAAAGTATCCTATCTCTGGGGGAATACCACCGGTTTTCCAAAGGCATCTTCGCCTGGGTAGGCTATGAAACCTGTTTTATCCCCTATACCGCCTGCGAGCGGGCGGCTGGTACCACCAAGTGGTCCTTCCGCAAGCTCTTGAACTACGCCATTGACGGTATTATCGGGTTTTCCACCGCGCCCCTGCGGCTTGCCACCTATCTTGGCTTTTTATCCGCTTTTTCCGCGCTTATCTATCTGATTCTTGTAATCATTCAAAAGCTTGCCTGTGGGATTGACGTTCCGGGCTATGCTACCATCATCGTGTTGATTCTTTTTTTAGGCGGCATGCAGCTATTTTGTACGGGACTCATCGGCGAATATGTGGGGCGCGCCTTCGAGCAGTCTAAAAAGCGTCCCATTTATCTGGCAAAGGAAATTTTGACCTACGAAAGCAAAAAGTGACGGGAGGCTTGGCTCATGCGCACTGATTTTACGAAATATGTAAATCCCAATATCGGCACCATCGGTCATCTTTTGCAGTCCACCGCGCCCAACGTGCAGTCTCCTCACGGGGCGGCAGTGGTTGCGCCGGTATTTCGAGCCGGCATGAAGGATCGATATCTTTCCGACAAAATTTTTGGCTTTTCCGCCGGCGCAGCCATTGTGATGCCCTATACCGGCGCGGATGTGCCGGATTACGAGAAAACCGCCAGCAGTTTCGACCATGATTTTGAATCCGCGCACCCGGACTGGTACGAAGCGCTTTTGGAAGATTCAGGTATCTTTGAGTGTCACACCGCCATGGAAAATTACGGCGCTTTCGCCTTTGATTACCCGGCTGGCGCAATCCCCTCCTTGGCAGTCTATCTGAAAAACTGCAGCAGTGCCATTTTGGAAAACGGATTTTTGTATCTGGAGGGAGAAAACAACGGCGCGCCTTTTGGGACGCTATTCGCGCTGCCAAGAGTTTCCTCCGTTGAATTTTTCGACGTGGTCTTGCCCAACGAATACGAACCGGAAAAGATGGAACCCGCCAAGGCCGTCCGCATCGTTTGGAAAGACGAGCATATTTTGCTGCCATTTGCGTTGTCCGCTATGGGAAAACGCAGCGCCATAACCTGCTTTGCGCAAAATGTGCGGGGCAAAGTCTTTTCCGACATACAAAAAGAATGCAACGCCGCATGGAACTGCATTCTAGGAAAAGTGCGGGTAGAAGGCGGCGAGCCACAGAAAACCATTTTTTATACATCGTTGTACCGCGTCCTTTCCCGGATGCACAATTACAGTGTAAATGGAAAATATCTGGGATTTGATGGAAAAATACATAAAAATAACGGTCATAATTACTATTGCGACGACGGTATCTGGGACACCTTCCGGGGCGCGCATCCTTTGCAGCTTCTTCTGGAGCCTAAGGTGCATGAAGATATTGTTCATTCCTATCTGCGTATGTATCAGGAAAGCGGCTGGCTGCCCCGATTCCCCCATTTGGGCGGGAACATTCCCTGCATGATCGGACATCATACCGTTTCCATGTTGGCGGAGTCCATGGTAAAAGGCGTGGACTTTGATTATGCGCTTGCCTATGAAGCCGCATATAAAAACGCCACTCGGCGCACCATGCTCCCTTGGCGGGATGGCGAGGCGGAGGAACTGACAAAATGCTACTACGAAAAAGGCTTCTTCCCCGCTTTGGAGGAAGCGGAAGAAGAAACCTGCCCGGCAGTGCACAGCTTTGAGAACCGGCAGGCCGCCGCCGTTACCATAGAGCATTCTTTTGACGATTGGTGTCTGGCGCAAATGGCGGAAAAATTGGGCAAAAAAGAGGACGCCGCCTATTTTAGCCGGCGCGCCAAAAATTATCAAAAGGTCTACGACCCGGAAATTGGCTTTGTCCACCCCAAAAAAGCCGACGGCAGCTTTGTCGCGCCATACAATCCCAAATTCTGCGGCGGTCAGGGCGGCAGAAAATATTTTGCGGAAAACAACGCCTACATCTACAATTTCGCTGCACAGCACGACATTGCAGGCACAATAGAAATGATGGGCGGGGCGAAAAAATTCTCTGATAAGCTGGACAATCTCTTCATTGAGCAGTACGACGGCGTTTTGAAATCTACCTTCTTGATGCAGTACCCAGACGCAACCGGCCTCATGGGACAGTTTTGCATGGGCAACGAACCAAGCTTCCATATTCCCTATCTATACAATTACTGTGGCGAAGCTTACAAGACCCAGCGGAAGGTGCAGGAGCTGATGAAGCTGTGGTTTACCGACTCCCCGCTTGGCGTCTGCGGCGACGAAGATGGCGGCGCAATGAGCGCATGGCTTGCCTTTTCCGCCATGGGCTTTTACCCAGTGAATCCCGCCAGCGGACGGTATGATCTGGGCAGTCCCCTCTTTGACAAAATTGAAATTGACCTGCCCAACGGCAAAATTTTCACCATTGACGCAAGAGGCGCCGCCGGCCGGGCAAAATATATTCAATCCGCAAAAATCGGGGAAGAAGTTTTGGAAGAACCCTTTTTCACCCACGAACAAATGCTGCGCGGCGAAACGCTTACGCTGGAAATGGGAGAACGACCGAAAAAAGTATGGAACAAATAAAATATGCCGGGTGCAACTCGCACCCGGCAAAATTTTTTATTTTACAGCAAGGCGTTCTTCCTTTGTCTTGCAAAAGCGCTCCAACTGTGGCACCAGTACAAGACATACAAAAGCAGCCGTAAAACCGCCGTTGTACAGGCAGAAACCACCATGAAGCAACGGCACGCTGGTGACAAGGCCAAAGTGCAGCATGGCGGCTAAAATGCCAGCCCACCAGCCGTATTTGCCGGAAATGGGAGACAGTCCGTTGGCAAAGCAAAGGCCAATGACAATGGCTTGGGCGTTGATGGCCTGGGTGTACTCCCCGGCTCCAACAAACAGCCACTTGCCCACAAAAGAAGCCAGAACATAGCCCGCCATAATCGGCCAAACGTTGCCGGGATGACTGCCGGAGCAGCAACACGCCAGCATACAGAAAATACAGCCAAAGGTCACAGCGTTAAAGGTCGCGCCAATCAGATTGTAGTACAGCACAATGAACAAGCCGTATACGCCGACGTTCATCAAAAAGGTCGCTGTACCGTACTTCTGGCTGAAGTCTGCCCCATGACCGGAATCCTTCAGCAGCTTCCAGTAGTCTTTTGGCTGGCAGCCCATGAGAAGAGCAGCTAAAACGCAAATACCAAAAACCGCAAAACAAAAGAAATTCGCTACAGGCCAGGATGCAACCTTCAAAAGGTCGGCACTGGGAGCGGCAGGCAGTTCCCCTCCAAGTACCTGATACAAAATCGCTCGGAGGAAGAAAGCCGTCATGCCAATGGGCACCGCCGCTGAGTACAGGTCAAAGCCCTTGTGTACCTTGGGGGAATGGGCAAGACCAGCAGGCAGTACAAAACCGATGATAACGCCAATGAAAAGAGACAGTAAAATTCCCTGCCAGGTAAAGCCTACAACCTCCGCGTTGGGATAGCGGATCATCAGATCGGTAATCAGCGGTGCAATCCCGGTACTGAACAGCATGGCGTTGACTTGCGTGTTAACTTTTTCCCTTTTTACAAGACAATACAGCAAAACGCCCAAAAAGCCCGCCCATAGATTAAGCACATTGATGCCCCAGAAGCTAAAACCCGCCGTGAGCAAAAAGCCAATCACAGAGGCTGCGTTCGCCGTTGCTTTCAAACCGTAGTATAATAGCGTGCAGATAAGACAGACAAGCCCCGCATTCAAAAACGCGCCGGCATAGCCGCCCACAGCAAAATAGTTGGTAGAAACCTTGGAGGGCTGGGAAACAATGCTCCAAAGCCCGGAAAACATACTGCTTCTGTCCGGCATGATAACAGCCCCCAGCAAAAAGGCAACTGTGAAAAAGGCAAACAGAAGCTTCAAAAAGCTACTCGGGGTTAATTCCTTTATTTTTCTCATCACAATTTCTCCTCTGTCAATAAAACACGGACGGCTACCGTCCGTGTTTTATTACGGAAAACAAAATCAGGCACGCTCTGCCGCTTCCACTACATGGCTGATGAGCACAACATTGGTAACGCCGCCAACGCCGCCGGGAACGGGGGTAATCGCGTCCACAATCGGCTCCACCTCAGCAAACACAGCATCGCCAGCCATACCGCCCACGCCCTTGGAAGTGACCTTTTCAGGATCCCAATTCATGGAAACGTCAATCACAACCTGACCGGGACGAACGTATTCACTGGTGAGAGACTTCAGCACGCCGGCGGCGGACACGATAATATCCGCGTTGCGGCAGATTTCAGCGGTGTTTACAGTCTTCGTGTGGCAAACGGTAACTGTCGCGTTTTTCGCCATGAGCATCATGGCGGCGGGCTTACCTACAACCAGACTGCGGCCAATTACCACGGCGTTCTTCCCCTTGCAGTCGATACCGTAGTAATCCAGAATTTCCATGCAGGCCTGGGGGGTGCAGGGCGCAAAGCCCAGCTTCTTGCCGGTGAATACGCCGGCGTTGGAAAGGTCTGTCATGCAGTCGATGTCCTTATCGGCGCACAGGCGGTTGCAGATTTCGTCCTGATCCCCTTTCAGATGCTTGGGCAGGGGGCGGAACATCAAAACGCCGTGAATTTTGTCGTTGGCGTTCAGTTCGTCAATTTTGGCCAGCAGTTCTTCCTTGGTTACGTCCTCCGGCAGAACAAACTTTTCAACCGCCACGCCAACTTCCTCTGCGCGCTTGGTTGCGCCGCGCTCGTAGGACAGGTCGGAAGGGTTCTCGCCGCAGCGCAAAATCCCCAACGTGGGAACAATTCCTTTTTCCTTCAGAGCGGCAACCCGCACCTGAAGCTTTTCCACCATCGCGGCGGTAACTTCCTTTGCAAGCAATTGCTTTGCCATGGTTCAATCCTCCGTATTTTAGAAATTCGCCCGCACAGCGTCAAAAATTTCGTCAGCCAGGGCGCAGTATTTGGTGAGCATTTCATTGGCCTTCCGGTTCATTTCCTCAGCCAAGTCTCTGGTTTTCATGCTCTTGGTGTTAATAAACACATTAAGCGAAGCGCTCTGCAAAGCGGCCTTGCAGCACACCGCGCCGCAGCCTGCGTCAGAAACCGCCAGACGGGAGCCTTTTTCCGCAAAAATCCGGATGCAGTCCAGGGCTTCGCAGCACTTTTCCATGATTTCCATGGGAACAGCGCAGGCCTCAATGGTGGCCTTTTCCAGAATTTCGTCCCGGTTGGGATCGTCCTTGGGAATGCCGTAGGCTTTTGCCAGCGGCTCAAAGCCGTCCGCATCCTTCTTCACCAGATCCAACAGATCCTTCTGAAGCTGGTCACACTTTGCTTTCAACGCAATGATTTCTTCCTCCACAGCGGCATACTTCTTCTTGCCCACCGTAAGAGAGCCAACCATATTGCCCAGGGCGGTACCCACAGCGCCCACCAGCGCGGCCGCGCCGCCGCCGCCGGGAGCAGGAGCGTTGGAAGCCAGAACCTCCACAAACTTACGGCAGGTTTCCATTGTCATATCCATTTTGCATCTCATCTCCTTTAATATTTTCAAGTATGATCATACAATTTTAAAGTTTAAAAGCCTTTGCCACTGGCATGCCGTCAATATACAAGGTCATATCTCCACCCAACGACAGATTCGGCATCATGGAAGCGGCAACAACGCTTTCTCCAAGTTCTCCCTTGAGGCAATAGGCAAATTCAACAATTCCCTTCCGGCAATCTGCTACCTTCTCATTGAACAGCAATTCTGTCCGATTCCAATAACGCCGAATGCAAATATTTGTATCCTGATACTGGTATGTAATCAAATCCTTGGGCATTTCCCTTTTCCTCACAACGCAAAAGCTTTCTCACAATAAATACACGAAATGCGCAGGCGGCGAGGCGCCGCCTGCGTATTATGCTTATAAAGTTCGGCTTAGAACAGGCCGGAAATCTTACCAGTCTCGTCTACGTCGATGCGCTCCGCAGCGGGAACCTTGGGCAGACCGGGCATAGTCATAATTTCACCAGTGAGAGCAACCAGGAAGCCCGCACCAGCGGAAACCTTGATGTTGCGCACAGTGATGGTGAAGCCTTCAGGCGCGCCCAGCTTGGTCTGGTCGTCGGTGAAGGAATACTGGGTCTTTGCCATGCAGATGGGCAGCTTGTCGTAGCCCAGCTCGGTGAGGGTCTTGATCTGCTTTTCCGCATTGGCGGTGAAGTTCACGCCGTCGCCGTGGTAAATCTTCTTTACGATAGCTTCGATCTTGTCCTTGATGGGCAGATCAGTCTCGTAGGAGAAGGTGAAATCGTTGGGTTCGTCGCACAGACGGACAACTTCCTTGGCCAACTCTACGCCGCCTTCGCCGCCCTTTGCCCATACTTCGGACAGAGCAACGTTGACGCCCAGTTCCTTGCACTTGCTCTCCACCAGAGCCAGTTCCGCTTCGGTATCCTGGGGGAAACGGTTGATGGCAACCACGCAGGGCAGCTTGTAAACCTTGGTAATGTTCTCCACGTGACGCAGCAGGTTGGGCAGACCCTTTTCCAGAGCTTCCAGGTTCTCAAGACCGGTCTCAGCCTTGGGCACGCCGCCGTTGTACTTCAAAGCGCGGACGGTGGCAACCAGAACCACGCAGGAAGGCTTCAGGCCAGCCATGCGGCACTTGATGTCCAGGAACTTTTCAGCGCCCAGGTCAGCGCCGAAGCCAGCTTCGGTGATGGTATAGTCGGACAGACGCATTGCAATCTTGGTAGCGGTGACGGAGTTGCAGCCGTGGGCGATGTTGGCGAAGGGACCGCCATGTACAAACGCGGGGGTGTGCTCCAGAGTCTGCACCAGATTGGGCTTCAGAGCGTCCTTCAGCAGAGCGGCCATGGCGCCCTGTGCCTTCAGATCGCCGGCGGTAACGGGCTTGCCCTCGCGGGTATAGGCCACAACCAGACGAGCCAGACGAGCCTTCAGATCGTTAATATCGGAAGCCAGACACAGAACTGCCATGATTTCGGAAGCAACGGTGATGTCGTAGCCGTCCTCGCGGGGGGTGCCGTTGGTCTTGCCGCCCAAGCCGTCCACAACAAAACGGAGCTGACGGTCGTTCATATCGACGCAGCGACGCCAAGTAATCTGACGGGGATCAATGTTCAGAGCGTTCCCCTGATAGATGTGGTTATCCAGCATAGCGGCCAGCAGATTGTTGGCAGCGCCGATTGCGTGGAAGTCGCCGGTGAAATGCAGGTTGATGTCTTCCATGGGAACAACCTGTGCGTAGCCGCCGCCGGCCGCGCCGCCCTTTACGCCGAACACGGGGCCAAGAGAAGGCTCGCGCAGCGCAACCAGAACGTTCTTGCCCAGCTTCCGCATACCGTCAGCCAGACCGACTGTGGTTGTGGTCTTGCCTTCGCCAGCGGGGGTGGGGTTAATCGCGGTCACGAGAACCAGCTTGCCGTCGGGACGCTGTACTTCGTTGAGGATATTGTAGTCAACCTTTGCCTTGTACTTGCCGTACTGCTCCAGATACTTCCCATCTACGCCGGCAGTCTTGGCGATCTCGGTGATGGGAAGCATAGTTGTTTCCTGTGCAATTTCGATGTCTGTTTTGAATGCCATAAATTTTACTCTCCTTGTATTATTGTTGGTGCCCTGCCGTCGGAATGGCCTCAGGCCCATACAGGATATTTATGAAAAGCCGTTGGTGTGGCTTTATCATACAAAATCAAAAGCAGCTATATTGCGCTTTTCATATCGATAAAATTTTATCATTATTATGTCGAATTGTCAATAGTTTCTTGCGAAAACTTTCCGTTATTTCATAGCGGCTTTGACGTGCCCAATCAGCAGATCCCCTGCTACCACACGATCCTCCGCCGCGAATCCGGCGGCAAAATTATCTGAGTAAAGCATCTGGGCGCTGGGTGGGAACTCGTCGTCCCCCTCCCACACCAGAATCTGCATGGTATAGGAACCAAAAAGGCAAAATTCATATCCCGCGTCTCCATGAGAAAGCTTTTTCGCGCCTAATTTTTCGCAGGCGGCGCAAAAAGCCTCCAACCGCGTGCCAAAGGTAAAGGCGGCGCGGGTGAGAACCCGCCCGGTAAAGGGCTGGATATACAGTTCGCCCCAGGGCATCTCCCGGAAGGTCAGCATTTTGCCTGTGGGCAGGACTTCTTTATTTTCCAGCAGGCAGCGGAGCAAAAAGGTCTGCGTGGGCAAACTGGGCACACTGCCATCGGAGGAAGCGATAGCATAGTCCGGCCAGGCAATGGCATACTGCCGTCCCAAAAGGGTCATGTGAAAGGTATTGTCCGCAAAAGTAACGGACGGCAGTCGCTCCAATGCGCTTTGTGGCTCCAGCTTTTGGAACAGCCCCTCGTAATAGGAAAACGGCACTTCCTCTTTATGATTTTCAACTTGTTTCATGGGTTTCTCCTATGGTATCGTTTATTTTGCCAAAAAAGCGCAGTAATCCAAAATGACGTTGCCCTTTTCATCCGGGGTTGTGTATCTTGGGCAGTTGTAACGCTCAAAAAAGCAACCAGTAAGCTTCCAGCCTTTTCCCTCCCAGGCTTTTACGCAGGCCGTGTGGGCGTCCATGCCGAATAGATCCGCCGTGCCGTCTTTGCCATACAGCAGACACACGCCCACGCCCATTGCGGGAATATCCATGGCCGCAAAGCCCTCCGGCACCGGCGCGTCCGGGGCAAGGAACAAACCAATCCAATATTCAAACCCCTCCGGCGCATTGCACATCAGGCCGATATAATCGTCGCTGACTTTATCCAGTCTGCCTTCCTGCAAAGCGGAAAACCAGTCGTTTTGGAACCAGCTTCCCCATTGCCCGGCAAAGCTGCCGTTTGCGTCCCGGTCAGCGTCCGTATAGCGTTTGCCCACCAATTTCATGGCGGGATAGAATTCTTGAAAAGTTTCTAAAATCTGTACCATTTAGCCCTCCTGTTTGCTGCTGGGAAAGCGCGCCGCGTCCGTATGGGGCAGGAAGCAGGCGGCCACAAAAGCGTCCATATAACCGGGATGGGTGGAAAGCTCCATATAGGTCATATTTTTCGCCACTTCTTCCACCTTGGCGTTCGCCTCGTCGCTGAGTACCATGGCGTAAGCCCCGGACAAGGAAGAATTTCCGATATAGGTAAACTTTTCCAAGTCCACATCCGGGAACATACCGATATTTACCGCGTTTTTCATGTTAATGCCGGAACCGATACCGCCGGCCACATACACCTTGTCAATGGCTTCCACATCCATGTCCACAGATTGCAGCAAAATATCCACGGCGGAGAAAATCGCGCCTTTTGCCCGGATAAAGTTGTCAATATCCACTTCATTGATAGAAATTTCCCGTTCTGTCGCCGATTCTGCCGGGAACGCAATCACATACCGCCCCATGCCGTGATGGTCTCGCTGCACGCGCGCGCCCTCCCGGACAAACAGACCCTTGGCGTTGATAATGCCGCAGCGGAACAGCTCGGAAATAATATCGATGATACCGGAACCGCAGATGCCCACAGGCTTCTGCCCCGGTTCGCCTACCACCCGAATGTTCGGTTCCATGGTAGCTTTGTCAATGACGCAGGCTTCGATTGCGCCGTCCGTGGCGCGCATACCGCAGGAAATATCGCCGCCTTCAAAAGCGGGGCCAGCAGAGCAGGCGCAGGACATCAAAAAGTCCCGGTTGCCAAAGACAATTTCGCCGTTGGTTCCAAGGTCAATAAAGAGACTGAATTCATCCTTATCCCAGATCAGGCTGGCAAACGCGCCGGCTGTAATATCCCCCCCCACATAGGAACCGATATTCGGCGCAACCAGCACCTTCGCCAAAGGATGGGCAGGCAAATGCAAGTCCCCTGCTTTCAGACCATCCCAGGAGAAGAAAGAAGGAATATATGGCTCCATGCGCACAGATTCCGCGTCAACCCCCACAAACAGATGATTCATGGTGGTATTCGCGCCAACGCACAGCCGCAAAATCGACCGGGCGGATAGACCTGCGCTCTTGCACAGATTGGCGATAATGGGCGTTAGCGTTTCCTTCACAATCGCGTCCTGCAATTTTTTCCGACCGCCGGGCTTTCCCTGTTCAATAATGCGGTTAATCACGTCCGCGCCATAGCGAATCTGCCCATTGCCGCTGGAACCCTTCGCAAGAATTTTCCCGGAGTTTAAATCCACTAAAACCATGGAAACCGTGGTTGTACCAATGTCAATAGCGCAGCCAATGAGATCGCGATCTTCCGGGCTGGTAACGTCCATCAAATAGAAGGTATCGCCTTGCAGTTCGCCCTTGGCTGTAATATGGAAGCTGTTTTCCCGCAGGGTATGGGCAAGCTTTACCATGACTTCATAAGGCTCCTCCACATGAGAAACTCCCAATTTTTCCCGCAGCGCCCAGCTTATACGCTCGTTATCCGGCATGGTATCGTCCAAAGTAGGTGCGTCCAGGATCAGCTCCACCGCCCGGAACGTATTATCAAAGGAGATGCCGGACTGCCGCAAATCAGCTTGCAGCGCTTCAAAAATTGCCACCTCCTTGCCGGTGGAAAGATCGGCGGTTTTCATGCGGCTTTGATAAGCGGAGGCAATATCCGGCACCAAAACCGTCACGTCTCCACTGACTGTACAGGCGCAGGACAGCCGCCAGCCCTCGGCGTATTCCGCCTCGGAAATATGCCGGGTTTTACCGCCCTCCAACTCCCCTTCCAGCAGTTTCACACGGCACTTACCGCAAGAACCGTTGCCGGAACAGGGCGCGTCAATGGCGACATTTGCCCGGCGCGCCAGCTCCAGCAGATTGTCGCCAGCGTTGGCTTCCATGACAACCGGAGCGCCGCCTTCAATTTGGAAGATTACTTTGCTCATGCTCGTCCTCCTGAAATAAAAATAATTTATGTAAAGCCCAAAAAGGCAGAATATGCATTTTTATCATCCAACACAGTGGAATAAATTTCGCAGAATATAGGTTTTGAAGCAGAAAGCCGGGAGGGAGATTCCCTCCCGGCCAAAATCGCGCGGGGTATATGCTTACAGATCCAAATAAGAATCGGAGTACAAAACGTTGTTTTTAATAATGTCGCAGGTCTTAATGGTTTCCATGAGGCGCAGGTCGCAGGGGTTCACGATAGCAGAGGTCAGACCCTGCATCATAGCCATAGCTACCATGCCGGCGTCCATAATGGGACGAACATTCTTGGGCGCGCCGTTGGAGTTGTTGGACAGACCGCCGGTAGACTTCAGACCCTCGTCGGCAAACAGCTTGATGGCGTTCAGCACGTCCATCTGCTTGTCCTGCATACCCTTGACAACCAGGAACAGAGGGTCAAACCACAGATCGGTGGCTTCCATGCCCAGAGACAGGCCGCGCTCCAGCATATTATGGCAGTGCATCATGCGCTCCTCGTTGTCCTTGGCGATGCCGTTGGCAGAGCAAAGGGCGATAACAATCGCGTCGTTGGCAGCGGCCAAGTCAATATTGGAGATACGGTCGCCTGCGTCGGCGGAGTTTACAATGGGCTTACCGTTTTCGCGGTTGTAAACCTTGATACCGGCTTCAATGGCCCTCTGGTTGGCGGTATCCAGCGCCAGGGGTACGTTATTGAAGTTCTGCTGCAAGAGCTGAACCGCCCACATCATACGTTCGGGGCCGTCCTTTTCCGCAGGTCCGATGTTCACATCCAGATAGGTTGCGCCAGCGGCAATCTGCTCGGCGGCACGCTTCAAAATAGGAGCAGGATCGCGCTCGTCCATGGCCTTGCGGATCACAGGGCTGATGCAGTGAATCCGTTCGCCGATGGTAACAAAGGTCTTGGATTCAGGATTGTAACCCTTGTACTTCACGCCCATGTCCACCACTTCAATGGCGGGCACCTTCAGCTTAATTGCTTCAAAGTCCAAAGGCTTATCCTCTTCCACAGGAGCGGCTTCCTGAACAGGAGCGGCTACCACGACTTCTTCCTCGGCGCCGGCAGCGTATTCCTTGTCCTTCATGTACTTGGGAAGCTGAACCGCTTCGGTGGGGCCGACCACAACGCGCCAGCCAGGCAGCTTTTCCTGAATCTCGCCCTTCATAACGGCAACCTTGCCAGGGATAATCAGGGTACGGGACTTAATCTTATTGTTGATATCGTTTTCATCAAAGAACTTCTTGATGGTGCTTGCAGAGAACTTGCCGGCAGCCCAGGCAGTCAGGACGGACATACCGGAAGCATCGGTAATCAGCAGATTCACAGGGCAGTTGCTCCGCTCCAGTTCGCCGGACACCAGAAAGTAGGTCAAAGCAAAGTCTACCGTCAGGCAGCAGGGACTGTTTTCATCCGCGCCATTCAAGGGGTAAATCTTGGATTCTACCTTCATGGGCTTCTGGGGATCGGTGAAGATATTCTGGCGCAGGCCGTACAGAGGCAGTGCTTCTGCGTAAGTCATATTCTCCATGACAATGATGGAGCCGTACTTTTCGGTGAACATGGCGGCGTAAGCAGTCTGCAAACGGCTATCGCCCTTGGCAAACCGGGTGAGATTTACAATAGAAGGATAACCGAAAGAGCGGTCGCCGTCCTTCAAAGCGGTGCGGCGGACAATCACAGCATTAGCCAGGGTTTCCTTGGCAGTCTTGCCGGTAACGTCCAGCACCAGATTCTTGTTGTCCGCGCCTTCCAGCTTCTTCACCAGATCGTACAAATCAGAAAGATTTTCCGCGTACAGACCCAGAGTTACGCCATATTCCTTCGCCAGCGCGTTCATGGCTTCCCAGTTTTCAGCGGTGCACCCGTCCAAAATAGGCTTTGTATCCTTGCAGACTTCCAGCGCAGCCTTGGCAGCTTCCACGTCCCAGCATTCCAAAACGATAGCGCGGTCGGCGGCAACCGCCTTCTTCACCAGCTCCACATACTTTTCCACGCCGTTGCCAACGTAGGAACAGAACAGGAACTCTACAAACATCCGCTCGCCGATACGCTCGTAATCCACCTTCTGCATTTCGGCAATCTTCGCGTCGATTGCTTCAGGCTCCATGCAGGAGCACAGATTCACAGCAAACAAATTCTTGGAAACCAGCGTCTTTTCATGACGGAAAAGAACGGTTTCGCCGCCCAGCTTGTGGGCGTTGGCGCCAACGCCGACTTCCAGGGTTTTCATGGGAGGCGCAGTGGCCTCAGACAGCTTTGCCACCGCGTCGGGGGCAAAGTACGGACACTTATCCAGGGGCAATGCGCCCTGGGCGACCTTCATACAGAAAGCCATACATGTAGGACAGCCGCACTCCTTGCAGTTTTTCTTGGGAGACAGCTTAAAAATATCAAGACCTTTTAAAGCCATGGTTATGTTCCTCCTTCCCGATTAGACAAGTTCTGTAATGAACTTCTTGATGGTGGCAACCGCAGCGGGATGGCGCATGATAACAGCGTCGGCGCCGCCGGTGAGGTTCGCAGCGGCAGTAGCGACTTCCATATCAATGCCGCGCTCTTCCTGGTTGCCCCATTCGGGCGCGTCTTCCTCAGAAGCCACCGCTTCCTTCACGCCCCAGGTGTCCGTGGAGGTGGGAGCGACAATGGGCATCTGGAGATCCGCGTCGGACTGCGCCAGAGCGGCGGCGCGGACGCGATCCAGCGTAGACGCAACATATTCATAACCATAGCCGACGGCAGCGGTGCCAACGTTCATGACGATGGATTCCGGCGCGACGCCCAGACCCTTCAGCATGATGTTGAGCTGCTTGGCAAGGTTAATGTCGTCGGCGGATTCCGCGCCAACCTTCTGGCCATAGGCCATGACGACGGAAGCGCCAACAGACTTGTAATCTTCTTCACGAGCGGACAAAACCAAAATGTTCTTGCCCTGCAAAGCTTCGGCAATTTTGCTGAAAAGCTGGCCGTCTTTTTCCACATTCTTGCAGCCCATAATGGCGATGGGCATGGAAACGGCTTCTGCCACAGCCTTCGCGTCCGCTACGCACTCTTCCACGGAGCGGTCGTTGCCATTGGGATCGGCAGACTCAAAGTGCAGCACCAGGAAATCGGCGCCGGGCATGGTTTCCGCCCGCTTTGCGTAGTCCGTCATGGTCTCGCAGCCAGCGTAAAATTCTACCAGCGCGGGAGCTGTCCACTCTTTTGCCAGATCGGAAATTTCAATACCAATCTTCGGCGCGTTTTCAATGGGCGCGTCAAAGGTGTAAAAAGGCAGAACGTTCTGGCCGCCGATGACAACGGCCTTTTCACCGGTACCGATGGTAACGGCGTTAATCTTTGCGTTGAACGCCTGCGTCTTGGGAACGAAAGACATAATTGTTATCCCCCTAGTAAAATGATGTGTAATTCTTAGCCAGGATCAAAATCCCAGTTTTTCCATGATTTTGGCCAGCGCCTGCTTTACCGGCGTGGTATCCGGCACTTTGGCGCTGGGCTTGCCTTCACAGTCGCAGCGGTAAACGGTCTCGTCCTGGGGCAGCACGCCCACCAGATCCAGACCAAATTTTTCAATTTCCGCTTTCACGCCGTCGTCCAGCTTGCCTTCCGGGGCGCGGTTGACGATAAGACAGATTCTGCCGGGCTTCAGCTCCAGCTCTTGCACCATTTCATAGATGCGGCCAACCGCCTGAATCCCCCGGCGGGAGCAGTCCGAAACCAGCAAAAGCGTATCCACATGGGGTAGCGTACCTCTTGCAATGTGCTCCAATCCAGCTTCGTTGTCGATCACCGTATAATTATAATGACCAATGTACTTGTCCAACTGTGTTTTTAATACGCCGTTGACATAGCAGTAGCACCCCTTGCCCTGGGTGCGACCCATGACCAGCATATCAAAATCATCCTCTTCAATCAGCGCGGAATTAAACCGGAACTCAGCGTAATCCGCCTTGGACATTCCAACGGGGATGGGGCTGACGGAAGCAATCTCCGCATGGGCGATTTCCTCGCGAATATCGCCCAGAGTTTCTTCCACCTCCACGCCCAGAACCTCGTTGAGGTTGGAATTGGCGTCCGCGTCTACAACCAGCAGCGGACCCTTTTGCTTTTTGCACAGATAATCGATCATCATGCCGCAGGTGGTAGTTTTGCCCACGCCGCCTTTGCCGGCTACGGCGATGGTATGTGTAGCCATAATGAGAACCGCTCCTTTGCGTTGGAATCAGACCGGCTGCCGCCTGCGGCAGCCGGATCTGTTGATGTAGCCGTTAGATGAGGTCGATAATGCCGGATTCCTTGGCGATGCGAGCCACATCGTCGAACTTATTCAGGGCATACAGGTGGATGCCGTTGATGCCGCAGACGCGGTACTCGTCAATCTGCTTGATGGTGTACTCAATACCGGCTTCCTTGAAGGAGGCCTTCTTGGCGGCAATGGACTCCTCGGACTCGTTGGGTGCGAAGGGGTTGGGGAAGATCCAGTTCTTGGAGATGATTTCGCAAAGCTTGCGATCCATCACGCAGGCGTTGCGGGACAGCGCCATGTTAATGGTAGCGGAAGCATCCAGAACAGGCATGATACCCACGTCCACGGGCATCCAGATACCGGCGGCGCGGATGGCGTCCATCCAGTAACGGAAAGCGTCCATATCCCAGCAGAGCTGCGTCATGATGTAGTCGGCGCCTTCGTCCTGCTTCTGCTTCAGGAAGGAAATGTCGGCTTCCAGGCTGCGGCAGGAAATGTGGCCTTCAGGAGAACCGGCAACCGCGATGGTGAACTTGTCGCCAAACTCCTTGCGGACGAACTTTACAAGCTCGGTGGCGTAGTGCAGGTCGCCGTTGGTGCCTGTCCAGCCAAAGGGAATATCGCCGCGCAGCGCCAGCATATGATCGATGCCGTTGTCCAGATAGGTCTGGAGCTGATCCTTGATGCCTTCCTTGGTGTTGGCCACGCAGGTGAAGTGGGTTACGGGAACGCTCTTGCCGTCGTCCTTGATTTTCTTCAGAACCTCAAGGTTCTTGCCCACGTTGGTGCCGCCGGCGCCGTAGGTGCAGGAAATGTAGTCGGGATTCAGGGTGTAGAGCTGATCCAGCACGCCGCCCTTGCCGCAGAGCTTTTCCATACCCACGTCGGTCTTGGGGGGGAACACCTCGAAAGAGAACGTGTTGCGGGTTTCCATAATTTCTGCAACAGTCATTTGAAATTTACCTCCTAATAATTGCGACCCCGCTTTCGCGGAAATCGTTTTTTCTCAGGCATAATTTGCCCATATTGATACGAATATATCGTAACACAACTCTTTCCGAAATTCAACCCAAATTTTCATGAAAATTCGCCATATTTTGTGCCGCTACACAGGCGTGAAAACAAATTGCTGTAGTAAGCCGTCGCAAACCGCGTGAATCGTCACAGAGCCGTCCGCCTGCCGGTCGGCAGAAATTTCCACAATTTTCCCCTTTAAAAGGCCCCGTACATAGCCTTCCGGGTCGTCCGTTTCCACCTCCTCAAAGAAAACGTCCCGCATCTGATTGTTCTTGCAGTAGTTTTTAATTTCCCGCACCATTTCATATTCCATAGTTCTCACCTCCCGCCTTTTTGTGCTGTAAATGAATGCCAATGTGTCCGATCCCTAAAATCACACCGGAAACAACGGTCCACCAGGCACAATTGTAAATACCCAGCAGACACACCGCCGCCACCGGCAAGCTGGCGCCCGGCGCCGGTATGCCCAGCATAGCGCCGTAAAAATCCTCCAGGGTATGCGCGCCTATGAAATAACGCGCCCAGAAAATCTCATACAAAAGCATCAGGGCAAAAGATCCTGCCAGCCACAAGTGCCACAACCCGCCGGGAGTCTCCTTTCTTGCCAGAAAAACACAGCAAGTCGTGAGCACCTCCCCTACCCGCTCGAAAACCAGCAAAACAGGATTTTCTTCTTCCGCCGTATACCCTACCGGCTTTGCTTTTGCCCAGAAGAAATTAGGAATAAAAAGCATTGCCAGATAGAAAAACCCAAGCCACGATATCTTAAATTGTTCCATCCGCACAGCCTCCTTTCTATAGTAGAATTATAGCACAGTTTTTCAATAAGGGCAATATTTGCGGCTGCGACCCCTCAAGCGGCAAAATACCACATATTTCATTTACTCCCTTTCTTTTTCATGCTATATTACAAATACAATACGGAACAGGAGTGCTGATGATGAAAAAGCCGATCAAGCGCTGTCTCATTGAAATCAAAAAGAGCTGGATATTTACCGGGAGAAAGCCGTTTATTTCCTGCAAAAAGAAATCGATGAGTATAGTAAACTCGGCGTTTTAAATAAAAGCGTCCGGTTGTCCGTCGAACAGCTTCCTGGAGAAATGTTGTCTGAGATTCTGGCCTATATCGCTTCCATAGACGGCGGCACAATGCAAGCTATCTACCTTGTCCGTAAAACCATAACGAATACGTTTTTCACCAGCGCATTTGTCATTCGCTTCAAAGCGCAGACAACAGATGAACAGCAAGACGATGTAATGCATAAGATTTTCTGTTATTTGGACACATGTCCACTATACGAATGTGGCAAGCGTTAAGGTTGAGCGCATTCCAGGCAGTATTCTTTATCAGGCATAAAGAATACCGCCGTCTTTCTTCGACTGCATTTTCCTTTTCCTTTTGTTATGATAATGACGCAGCTTATCCAATGCGAGCACACTTCATATCCGGCGCGTTTGCGCCAAAATCCCACGATCTTGCCCTCCGCGTCTTGCGGAGGGCGCTTTTTTTTGCTATGATAACAAAAAACCAAAGGAGATAGAATCCATGCCAAATTACGATTTTTTTCAAAACACTGCCTGCGAATATTTCCCCTGCCACCTCGGCGCTGACCCCGAAACTTTTAGCTGTCTGTTTTGCTACTGTCCACTGTACGCCCTAGGCGATCAGTGCGGCGGCAGCTTTTGTTATACCGAAAACGGGATAAAGGATTGCTCCCACTGCCTTCGCCCCCACCTGCGCAAGAACTATCCGTCTATTATGGAAAAAATGCCCGCCCTGCTGGAGCTTGCAAGAAAAAAGGAAGATTAAAGCGCAAAATTCTATATTTTTCTATACTCTTTTTTACATATTGTACATTATGCATAAATTACATCTTGTATTTTTTCTGTCCCATTTCCAAATTCACAATAAATTCATAACACGATTCATTCAATTTGTGCTATAATACAAGTACATAATCAAAACCACATAGCAGCCAAAAGGAGCGTCTCATGAATATTTTATTTTTTCTTACGCCAAAGGGTATGTGTTCTTACTTAAACGACGACGATACCATGCGCCAGGCCTTAGAGCGCATGGAAGGCGCGGGTTTTGCCGCTCTCCCCATCTTAAATAAAAAGGGCGAATACTGCGGCACACTTACAGAAGGCGATTTGCTTTGGGCAATCAAGAATTTATGCGGCATGGATCTGCGACAGACAGAAGATCATCATATTATGGAAATCTACCGCCGCCGGGATAACGTGCCGGTCAGCGTCACCACCACCATGCAGGATCTCATCGCAAGAGCCAGCGAGCAGAATTTTGTACCAGTAATCGATGATAAAAACGCTTTCATTGGCATCGTCACCCGTCGTTCCATCATGCGCTACTGCCAGCAGCATTTGGCTCTGGAGAACTAACCGCCTATAAAGGAAACCCCTGAAATTTCCTATGCTACGGAAGATCTTGCCACTTGATAGCTTCATTTCTCCCTCTTTGCCTGTTTTTCGGCAAGGAGGGATTTTTTTGCGAAAGAAGTCGTGTTGTTTCCTTCTTTTTGGGAACCTGCTTCGTGGGATTTTGCATGGACAACCTGTAAAATAGATGATAAACGACGTCTCCGGCAGAACTGGAGGGATGGGAGGAAAATGATGCAGTGTGGAAAATTAAAAACATATATGGAAACAGGTCGGGTGGTTTTTATCCCCGCTGGTTCCATCCGTCCAAATCCCGGACAGCCTAGAAAAATTTTCAATCAGGAAGGTCTGGATGAATTGGCGACCAGTATCCGCCAGCACGGGATTTTGCAGCCGCTATCTGTGCGCAGAATCGGCGCAAGCTATGAACTTATTGCCGGCGAGCGGCGGCTTCGTGCGGCGAAACTGGCAGGTCTCGAAAATGTGCCTTGCATTGTCATGACCATGGATGAAGCCCAGTCCGGCCTTGCAGCGCTCATTGAAAATTTACAGCGCCGGGATCTGGATTTTATCGAGGAAGCCCAAGGACTTTCCCGCCTCATGCAGACCTATGGTCTATCTCAGGAACAGGCGGCTGTGAAAGTTGGAAAAAGTCAGTCCGCCGTGGCCAATAAGCTACGGCTCCTGCGCCATAGCCAGCCGGTTTTAGAGGCTCTGCGGGCGGCAAATCTTACAGAACGCCACGGCCGCGCCCTTTTAAAGCTACCAACCGAGGAACAAAAACTAGCGGCTATCGCTGTAATTGAAGCCCAAGGACTCAACGTTAGCAGAACAGAGCGGTACATAGAAGCATTACTAACCCCGGTACAGACAGAACCGCCTGTAAAAAAACGGCCGGACGTGCGGCTGTTTCTCAGCGCGCTCAGCCAGGATCTTGCAGAAATTCAGCTTGCCGGCATCGCCGCCGTCAGTCAGCAGCAGGAAACAGAACGGGAAATTATTTTTACCATTACCATTCCCAAAAAGCCATGAACCCAAACTCTTTTTCTCCTGCAAAAATGGTTGTTCTTGCGTTCAACCTTTTGCAATAGCTTTCAGCAGGTTCATTGTGGTAGATTTTGGCATTTCCCGCTGGAATACCTTTCACCTACCCATAACTACTACTAAGATTTTTCCGCCCCATTTTCACAAGCGATATAACGAACTATGATATGCTTAACCGTGTTGTGAAGTATGTCGCACAAAAGATGGGCAAGACTACTTCTGTCAACGCAATCGTGCAGTCTTTGCAAAGCGAGGGACGTTCTCTCTCGGTGAAATCGGTGACGAGCTGGCGATATCAATGGTGTGAGGATTTTGCATTTGGTGGAATTTCCTATTGCGTGGAGGTATTTAAAAAATGAGCGTACCAGTATTTCTAATGGTACGCTTATTGTAATTCAGCTCTAAATTATAGTCGATCTGCACTGTTCAGGTAGCTTTCTCCATTGATTTTTCCTTATATACTGTTTGTTTACCTTTTGGTATGCTGCCCGCTCGAAAGATAGCAGTCACTCTAAGATATCATGGAGCAGCCCAAAACTGCTGGAATCATTTTCCGCAGCAAAGGGTTCTGTTTTAAAAATATGTATATAAATTAATTTGCTGAATTTAAAAAATAGGGCTATGAGACTCACACGGTCATATAGCCTTTTTTGTTTTGTACACTACTCTCACATGTCTTCAGTACGAGGCACTGTCTTTGACATGGCATTAAAACGGATGGCTGGATGTACAGATGATTTCCTCGCCGCGCACAAAGCTGCACGTCAGCTTCTTTGTTTCGTTGATATTAGTTTCAGCAACTTATTTCAGCGCAACTGTTCCAGTCTCTTCCTCTCAAGCCCAGACAAAATCGCCTATCTCGATCTGTTCAATGGGAACTTCCCCATCTTCCGTCCGCACAAATGTCCCCGCTACAAAGCAGTTTCCTACAGTCAGCGTACTAGCATACAATGTACCTTATGCATATCTGCACTTGCCGTGGAATCTATCACGCGCCAATTTTACCATAAACCCAACAAAGCCCTGCCCAGTGCTTGCATAGGAATCCGCACTAATGAATCTACAGGTAGTCGCATCATAATAGCGGGATTGGAGGTAATAGAAGCCTAGGTCGTCGTTATCGTAATAATAGCCTCTATAGCGCAAGGGGTTCAGTTCGGCGAGGGTTTTGGTCGTATCTTCCGGTTCGGTAGGTCTCTGGGCAAACGTCTGTGTATTGCAATGCGCCGCTTATGCTTTTTTTGCTTTCATACAAAACTTTGCAAGTTCACAGTTTCGCTTATAATTCTCCATCAAATACTTTTGAATTGTTTCGTGGTCATTGGTTTGCAACCAGTTCAGCTTTTCCTTTAGCGGTCTATCTTCTTCCTCCAATCTCTGACAGCTTTTTAAGTGTTGTTCATACGTCTGCCATCTTTTATCCCAAGTGTACCCGCTTGCATGCTGCTCCAAGATTGCAGAGATAACCTGTGCTGCCGACTCGTAATCTCCCAACATCATATATGGAGTGATCAATTCATCGTTATTTAAATACATCCTGCCACCCCAGCTTGTTTCCAAATAGCGAATGCCCTCTAAATGTTTCTGCTGCGTCGTGATGCTGTTCAGCCAAGGGATTCCATACTCTCGCAGTTGTTCAACTTGCTCTTCTGCCGTTACCGTAGACCATCGCACGCCCAACACATTTGAAACATCATAGCGGGGAATACAACCAGAGGACGTGAACCACTGCTTCAGCAGTTCCCCATACATGGACTGTAAGCCGATATTGAGTGTGTGCATACTTGGAACAACTCCAAAATTGTGAGGCTCATACTCAAATTTTACAGTTTGAAGAATGCCATCTCCATGCACGCGAAAAAACGCTTTGCCCCGCCGTGTGAAGTTTTGCCCTTCTAACGCAGTTTCAAGCCAGTTAGTTCTTTCATCTTTTATCATTTTTCTACCATTTCTTTCCAATTGTATTATTAATAAAGCATATTAACCATCATTCCTCCTCCGCCACCACCATATAATAATGGCGGTAAAGCTTCAGGAAAAAAGATTGCGACTGCTACATACACACAGGCAACAGCAATTGCCGCAATCGTAGCCGGCATAATATTAAAATTATAGTCGTAAGAATTGTCGAATTTTTGGTAATCATAGCGTAAAATTCCACCGCCTTCATTCCAATACCTGACATAATAAGTATAGTCCGCAGTTTTCTTTGTAAATGTACCTCCCTGTATATTAGTTATATACGAGAGTTTTAGATGCAGTCCAAGATTGCGCTTAAGTCTCCCAGCAATATATCTTGGTTCATTATTGCAGTATGCAAACATATTGTAACCAACAAGTCCTAATCCGGTTATTGCATAGGAATCCGCACTAATGAATCTACAGGTAGTCGCATCATAATATCTGGATTGCAGGTAATAGAAGCCAACATCATCGTTATCATAGTAATAACCACGATAGCGTAACGGATTGAGTTCGGCAAGGGTTTTTGTAGTATCCTCCGGTTCGGTGGGGATATTGGCATAAGGCTGAACATCGTCTGTTCCATTTTCTCCGGCAACACTGCTGGCGTTTGCTGTGGAATCTACAACGCGGGTGATTTTTCCATAAGGGTCATAGTCATATTCTGCAACTTTATTGCCTGCTGCATCCAGCAAATATATCACGTCGCCCTACAAGTTGGTGATGTAGTAATACGTCAGAGAAATCCTACATAGTGACGGTCAAGCTGTAGGGCATTCCCTGCGCGTCATAAGCAAAATCCAGCGTATAGGTCTTTTTTAGTTTTTGAGTACCGCTCTACACTATTTACTTTCTTCCCAACGCCACATTACCCCTCCGTGTTTTTTATCGTGCTTTGTCATCAACATAAGCCAAATGCTCACAGGAATATCCAAAACCGCCATTTCAACGAAAAAGCAACAACGCCACACCATCTCTGGCAATATCCCGACCAGAAACAAAAAGAGCAGTAATGTAAAAACAGCAATAACCACTAAGCATATTTTCCGCATCTGCAATAATCGTTTCAGTCTATCTAAATATTGCTTGCAACTATCTGCCTGCTCGTACACATGGTGTAAGTAAAATCTTTGCTTTAAAGAATACTTTTTTTGAATTTTTCTCTTCATGCTTTTACTTTTTCCCAAATAGAAAATGCTTAACACTGCATCTTGCATTATGAAGAAGGGATAGAGTGATGCTAGGAGATGAAAAAAACACACCAGCAAAAAAACTTTCATATTCATGACATTCTCATCTCCTAATATAGAATCGCTTTTGATACGCCTCCTGTTAGAGCCGCTGTACCAGATTTTACAAACGCTCCAACTAGCGGTTTAACGATATGCTTCGCATTTTTTCCATAATATGCCATTCCCTTAACAAATTCCTTAACAGCAACACGAACACCTTTATGCTTCAATGCACTCCCCGCTCGTTTCAAACTTTGCTTTCCTAGTCTTGTTAACCCCTTGTTACCAGCGCCAGATCCTCCTGCTAATCCTGCAACGGCACCTATTGCACCATCAAGAAGCATGTCTCCCAAGTCAAAGCCATTAAATCCTTTATTTTTTGCAACTTGATTTCGTACATTTCCTGCCATTGATACAACTGCATTACCAACAACTTGGATTCCTAACCCCAAACCAGAGGCAGCAAGCCCTCCACTCACCGCTCCTGTTACAGCAGCAGTAGCTACTTCCCCACCATTGATTTTGACTTCTCCTAAGCTTTTACCTTCACTCAGCTGATCTACTACTTGGGTAACAACGCTGGAAACTGCACCAATTGCCGCCCCTACCACAGCACCAATTGCAAGATGCCAAAACTCACCGCCATCATCTTTTGCTGCAACTGGATTGTTTTCACAATATGCAAAAGTGTTATAGCTAAGGTTACTGCCGGTAATGCCGATATAATCTACGCTGTCCGCACTAATGAATCTACAGATATCGGCATCATAATATCTGGATTGGAGGTAATAGAAGCCGAGGTCATCGGTATCGTAATAATAGCCACGATAACGGAGTGGGTTCAGGTCGGCGATGGTTTTGGTAGTATCTTCCGGTTCGGTGGGTATTTGGGCAAACGTCTGCGTACTGTAATCATTTGTCCCAATGATCTTACCATAAGGGTCATAGTCATAGGACACGACTACATTTTTACTTGCGTCTATTAAGTACATCACATTGCCCTGCAAGTTGGTGATGTAATAGTAAGTCAGGGAAACGCCCTGCATGGTAATGGTCGAACTGTTTGCCTTTTTGCTTGCTAGCTAAATTACTCATCAATAGACACACAACTGAAAATAGCTTTTGAAACTCTACCTTTTTTATATTGAAAGGTAATCGTATATAGTTTATCATCATGAAACCCCAGTACATCGTAACCTGACAGCTTTCCGGGAAGATCAGCGCTGTCACATACTTTTCCGCTTGCCAGATCTACGCAAAGAACCTGTGGCTTCTGCTTTCCGGCGTATAGATAGCAGTATGCACCGTGTCGCTTTATATCCACTGTACCGCCGGTACGCAGGCTGAGAATTGTCTGTCCACTCTCCAAATCAAGAACATAAAAATATCCGCCTTGTCCTGCCGTTCCAAAATACACACGATTATTCCATTGCAGAATATCTGTATACAGGTAGGCTCTACCAGAAAAGTCCCAGATTTTCATACCATCCTTTTCGCAGGTATATCCCCATTCTCCTTTATGAGAAATGATATAATCTCCAATGATAAAAGAGTCCTCAATATAATGGTTCGGAGAATGAAATTGCTTTCTGTATACTTCACGAAGATCTTCAGGAACAGTATCCACGAAAAAGCCACTATCCACATTGATTGCAATTTCTTCGCTGCATAATAAATACCGGGAGTGAGATGACTCTATAATACGCCAATATCTTGGCAACGGTAAGTTTACATTTTGGGGTTGATAAGATAGCACCGTAGATTTCTCACTCTGTATGCATATACTCCATATAGCATTGGTGCTACTATAGTAAAAAGTCACATCATTATCTTTATAAGAAAAGACACCTCTAAACTCTGGTTCCCACGGATTTGTGCAAGGCAATTCTCTGCTCCATAGTAGTTTCATATATCTGCCCCCTCTCTATTGACACCACGGCACAATATCATGAAATATAACGCCTGGGTTTGCCGCCGCCATAGCCTCCACCTTTCTTACAAGCGCTGCAAGACCGGCGCCAGATGCCTGTGACGGACTGGCATATTCCCATACTTCGTAAACGCCATTTGTATTCAAACCTATTATATCTGGGCGTTGATTACCATTTAATCCCGCGGTATTCAGTGCACGATTTCCGTAAAGTTCTGTGTAGTCTCCTGATACTTCCATAGTCTTTAATTGTTGTTCAATTTTTTCTGCATGTTTTTCATTTCCATGTCCACCGCCAGTCCTCTTACACTCATTATGCACGAGCACACCGGACTCGGTGACATAATAGGTATGGTAGTCCTCCACCTGGAAGTTATAGACCTTGACCGGGTTTTCCAGAAGTTCATGTTGGATTTTTTCAACAACGACATACTCGCCGTTGACCAGCACCAGAATATCCCCGGCACGCAGATGCACCGCGTCTGTCCAGCCCTTGACCGGGCTATAGAAAGGATGCTCCGGCGTTGCAACAATTTCTTCACCGTTTACAAAGATATGCACCAACTCGTCTGTTTCATTGACATAAGTCTCCACAACCTGTTTCAACGCAACAGTATCCGTTGTTTCCTCCCAAGCCCAGACATAATCGCCCGCTGTAATTTCTTCAATGGCAGCTTCTCCATCTTCCGTCTGTACAAGCGTCCCCGCCACAAAGCAGTTTCCCGCATTTAGTGTGCTGGCTTGCAATACACCATACGCGCCGCCAACTGTGAATTTATTTCCACTTATATCGTTTTCTTTCTGATGGGAGCCATATTAAGTGTGGTATAAATTCAAAAATACCTGTAACAAATAGTATCGCAATCTCGGACACAATCAATAAAGTTAACGCCCATCCGTCGGCGAGTGTAATCATACAGCCAAAAAATCCCACAATGCTCGTACCCAAGGCTGCCATACTTAGAAAATGACATACCAAATTGATATAGAGCATCATACCTTTACGTTCTGCCTCTTTTGTCAAACGTAGCAGTAAAATATTTTCAAGCAACGAATATTTCGCAAGTTTCTTCCTCATCGTCTTTCGATTTCTTTTGGGATATCCGTATTCAATAGCAACACCCCTGCGTACATACCACATCGCAAGAAAAATAACCGTATTTGCCACTAAAAAGAATAACCCCATCCAGAACATTGGCCACCATTTTATGGGTAATCTATCGTTCCATATTTCTTGAATACTCATTTTTAAAACCTCATGATAAAAGTACTGACAGTCCATAATTAGCAACTTTACCGCCAATCCAACCCTTTGCAAGGCCTGCCAATGTTGGCTTAATAAAACGTTTTGAATAATTGACTGTCATTTTGAGATAGAATTTACCAGCTTTTTTGAAGCCATCCGTTGCAATGTGTTTTGCAAAACGCGTGGTCTGCCTTGTCATATATTTGTTTCCGTGTATAGCACCATGTCCGCCGGCTAATCCTCCCAAAAAGCCGACAGCCGTATCTGTAGCAACCTCTGCCCAACTTTGTCCATTCATTTTTCCGTCATTGTCAATTAATTCATGACTTAACGACTCAATAAAACCAGTTGCACTGCCAACTGCTCCACCAATAAGCAGATGTGCACCTGATGCTGCAACAGTACCGTTTATTGCACCGCAAGCAGCAGATACGCCCACTTTAGCCCAAGTTTTTCCTGAGCCAAGTGCAGACAGTCCTTCTTCTTTTACTGCATCTACCGCAGTAGTTACAGCGCCAATCAGCGCGCCGACAACTGCGCCGACAATAAAATTCCAAAGTTTTCCTCCATCGTCCTTCCTGGTGGTTGGATTATTATTGCAATAGGCGAACATATTGTAGCCCAAATAGCCGGTATCGGTGTCGGTATACTCGTCCGCACTAATGAATCGACAGGTATCGGCATCATAATAACGGGATTGGAGGTAATAGAAGCCGAGGTCATCGGTATCATAATAATAACCACGATAGCGCAAGGGATTCAGTTCGGCGAGGGTTTTGGTAGTATCTTCCGGTTCGGTTGGTATTTGGGCAAACGTCTGCGTACTGTAATCATTTGTCCCAATGATCTTACCATAAGGGTCATAGTCATAGGACACGACTACATTTTTACTTGCGTCTATTAAGTACATTACATCACCTTGAAGATTCGTGATGTAATAGTAAGTCAGGGAAACGCCCTGCATGGTAACCGTCAGGCTGTAGGGCGTACCCTGCGCGTCATAGGCAAAGTCCAGGGTATAGGTCGTTACCGTCTTATCCTTGGCGGTTTCCGTCACCGTTTCCCGGAGCAGTCTGCCGCTTAAATAAATATAACCTCATTGTTAACGTTTTTGAGTTTTCTGCGATGGCAATATTTTTTCATGCTTTAAAAAATAGTTGTATAACAATGGTGGTGTAACAAAGATTAGTTCAAGGCATGCAGTCTTTCCGTTCATCTTGATTATTTTACCTCCATCGTCACATTTAGTATAACCCTTCAATTCATTCAAATGATATTTCTTTTTAAAATGAAAAGGACGTCGTATTATGATTTCTTCACCATGTACAGTAACCCGCCATGCACATACGCAATACAACAGAAACAACGGCAAAATAAACATAAGTCCAAAAAATAAATGCACCCAAATTTCAATAATTCCATTTTTAAAAGAAAACACAAATAAAGCTCCACAAAACAAAGTAAATACTAAGAATAAGCTTTTAATTGAGTGTGAAAAACCAACGGTAAAGTGTTCGTCATCGACAATTCCTTTTCTGCGGGTTAATTCATTAAACCATGCACCTAGTAATTTCTTAAGCATAAATGGAACAACAATGATAGCAATGCATGTTGGAATTACGACTGTAATAATAGGATTCATTTTGACATACCTCCAGAAAGCCAAAGTGAAATTTTGGTGGCAACAAAAGCTGCAATATTAGCTAACCGTGAACCAGCATAAAATCTAACTCCTGCCGATGAAGCTGCAACAGCGATACTATTTCTTACGTAAGTAGTTGTTGATGCAACCATTTTTTGTGCATATGTCTGATTTGCTCTGCGTGCTTCTCTCAACAATGTCTTTTTTTCTTCCTCAATCATATTTGTCAACTCTAAGTTTTGGTTTGCTCCTGCGCCACCTATCCACCCGGAAATGCCTCCAAAAACAATTGCTGTACCCATATTCAGAGGATCTACTTCCTTTCCGGTCACTTTGCACTCGACATAATAACTGCCTCCACCAATCGCTTCACCAGCAATAATTTGTCCCGTTGGTCCAAGTGGGCTTGCAGATACAGCTCCTCCAACAAAACCAGTTCCAAATGCTACAGCCGTAGCTTTAAAATCGATAGTGCCAGTCGTTGAAAGTTGCGTGAATATTGACGCACCTGTGCTGACTATGCCACCTAGTAATCCACCAACAGCCATAATACCTAACGTCGTTAAAAGTGCTGATTTCCCAGAACTGTCACGTAAATTAATTGGTTCGTTATTGCAATAGGCAAACATATTGAACCCAACAAAGCCCTGCCCTGTGCTTGCATAAGAATCTGCACTAATGAATCTACAGGTATCGGCATCATAATAACGGGATTGGAGATAATAGAAGCCGAGGTCGTCGGTATCGTAATAGTAGCCACGATAGCGCAAGGGGTTCAGGTCGGCGATGGTTTTGGTAGTATCTTCCGGTTCGGTGGGTATTTGGGCAAACGTCTGTGTATTGCAATGCGCCGCTTATGCTTTTTTGGCTTTCATACAAAACTTGGCAAGTTCACAGTTTCGCTTATAATTCTCCGCTAAATACTTTTGAATTGTTTCGTGGTCATTGGCTTGTAGCCAATTCAGTTTTTCCTTTAGCGGTCGATCAACTTGCTCCCATCTGCGACAGTATGCAATGTGTTCTTCATACGTTTGCCATCTTTTATCCCAAGTGTACCCGCTTGCATGTTGCTCCAAGATCGCAGAAATAACCTGTGCTGCCGACTTATAATCTCCCAACATCATATATGGAGCTATAAGTTCGTCATTATTTAAATGCATTCTGCCGCCCCAGCTTGTTTCCAGATAGCGAATACCCTCTAAATGTTGCTGCTGCGTCGTGATGCTATTCAGCCAAGGGATTCCGTGTTCCCGCAATTGTTCAACTTGCTCTTCTGCCGTTACCGTAGACCACCGCACGCCCAACACATTAGAAATATCATAGCGGGGAATACAACCAGAGGACGTGAACCACTGCTTCAGCAGTTCCCCATACATGGACTGTAAGCCGATATTGAGTGTGTGCATACTTGGAACAACTCCAAAATTGTGAGGCTCATACTCAAATTTTATAGTTTGAAGAATGCCGTCTCCATGCACGCGAAAAAACGCTTTGCCCCGCCGTGTAAAGTTTTGCCCTACTAAAGCAGTTTCAAGCCAGATAGTTCTTTCGTCTTTTATCATTTTACCACCAGTTCTTTCCAATAGCATTATTAATAAAGCATATTAAACATCATTCCTCCACCGCCTCCACCATATAATAATGGAGGTAAAGCTTCAGGAAAAAAGATTGCAACTGCTACATATACACAAGCAACAGCAATTGCTGCTATTGTAGCCGGCATAATATCAAAATTAAAATCATAAGAATTATCAAATTTTTGGTAATCGTAGCGTAAAATTCCACCACCCTCATTCCAATATCTGACATAGTATTTGTTACCTGCATGCTCCTTTACAAACTTACCTCCCTGAATATTAGTTGCATATGGGAGTTTCAGTTGCAAACCAAGATTATGCTTGAGTCCACCTGCAATATATTTCGCTAATTGTTTGGAAGCTGCCGCTGTTGTACATGATCTACTTGTACTGTTCTTCTTTAATTCCCAAACTTCTCCAGTACTGCTGTTGTAGAGGTCGCAAAAGCCCCATCCGTTTCGATAATCCTTCCCATTATAGTATATGCAAGTTTCCTTATAATGCAAATCATCATTTTGTTCACAGATTCTTGCCAAAACCTCGTCATGAATTAGTTTGTCAAATACAGCTTGTGGAACATTACCATTTCCATCAAACATGTTAATTGGTTCGTTATTACAGTACGCAAACATATTGTAACCAACAAGCCCTAATCCGGTTATTGCATAGGAATCTGCACTAATAAATCTACAAGTATCGGCGTCGTAATATCTGGATTGCAGATAGTAGAAGCCTAAGTCATCAGTGTCATAATAATAACCACGATAGCGCAAGGGATTTAATTCAGCAAGGGTTTTGGTAGTATCTTCCGGTTCGGTGGGTATTTGGGCAAACGTCTGTGTACTGTAATCATTTGTCCCTATGATTTTGCCAAAAGGGTCATAGTCATAGGACACGACTACATTTTTACTTGCGTCTATTAAGTACATTACATCACCTTGAAGATTCGTGATGTAATAGTAAGTCAGGGAAACGCCCTGCATGGTAACCGTCAGGCTGTAGGGCGTACCCTGCGCGTCATAGGCAAAGTCCAGGGTATAGGTCGTTGCCGTCTTATCCTTGGCGGTTTCCGTCACCGTTTCCCGAAGCAGCCTGCCGCCGGCGTAGATATAATCGTGCTGTTCCGTGGTAGTATAATCCAGCACACGCACCATATCCATGGGTTCTGTTGTGCTGCTATCGCCGGGGATTCTGCCTCGCATAATCTCCTGTCCCGGACCGGGGCCGGGGGTGATGGGATTTTCCGTATACTCCGCCAGAATCACCGTGTCCTGCGTGATTGGCCCCACCTGATAATCCCAGCTTCCTATGTAGCCCGGCTTTTCGGGCACCTTGGGCAGATCGGCATATTGCAGCGTCGTACCTTTGGCTACGCGCATGGTCTCCACAAGCACCCCATCGGCAATAAAGTACACATTGTAGCCAAGCACCATTTTATAGTGCTCTTTGGTGATGGTTTTGCTGGTGCGCAGACCATTCAGGTCATAGCTGTAGGAAATTTTCGTATTGTCCATTTCCTCGCTGTAAGAAGCGCTGGCAAGCTGTGTGCCGTTTTTCCAGGAGAGATTCCAACGGACGCCCGCGTGGACATAGCTGATGGGATTGCCGCTTGTGGGAGTACCTGCAACGGTGTTGGTTTCCGGGTCGTAGGTCTGGCCTTCATAGGCAATGGGTTCGCCGCCCCAGGCGGTGAGCAGATCCGCCCAGTCGCTGTTGCCATAGGTATAGGTGTTGGTGTAGTTTTCGTTGTCATGGTAAAGACCATGCACCGCAACCTGTTGCAAATTCCCCGCCGTATCATAGGTATAGTTATAACTCAGGTCTTTGCCGGAAAGGTACGCGTTGGTAAGCTGCCCCTGGGTATCGTAGGTATACTCTGCCTCGGCATAGCCGTTTTTCTTCTGGGTTTTGATATTGCCGTTGGCGGTGTAGGTATAGTCCCACACAGGAGCGTTTGCAAAGCCTGTATAGGTCAATGCGGCGGTCTGGGTGGTGGTCTGGCTGCCGGACAGGTTCCGGTAGGCGTAGCTTCTGGTATAAGCGGGAGTGGTTACGGTTTGCAGCCGCTTCAACGAATCATAGGCAAAATTCAGCTTGTCGCCGTTGGCGGCGGTGAGGGCAGTCATGGAGCCGTCCTTGTCGCTGTAGGCGTAGCTTTCCGCAAACGTGTCCGCCCCAAGCTGGTAGCTTTGCTTGGTCAGGCGATTGTCCAGGTCGTAAAGATGCTCTGTGCGCAAAACAGTTTCCCCGCCGCTTTCCTGACTGCTTCGGATCAACCGCCCCAGAGAATCATATTCATAGGCGTAATCCTCTGTGAGTTCGCCGTTTCTGTCCAGCACCTTGCACCTGCCGGTATTGCCGTTGCCGTCGTACAGATAAACCTCGGTATAGGACAGCGCGTCAAATTTGCTGTAGTGGGCAATGGTAGCCACGCGGCCATAGCGGTCATAGGTATAGGTTTCATACGCGCCGTTTGCGTAGGTCATTTTGTCCAGGTAGCCATTGTTTCCCGCGTATTCGTAGCTGGCGAGGGTCAAGCCCTCCGACCAGCTTGCAGGCGTTGTGCCGTTTGCGCCCTGCACCTGAATCTGCGTGGTGTTGCCCCAAGCGTCCGCGGTGACATGGTACCGCTGCCAAGGAGAAGCTTGCCCATTGGCGGCGTAGCGGCTGGCGTCGGTCTGTACGCCGTCCGTATACCCATAGTACAAAATGCCTCCAGCGGAATTTCGTGCGGAATGCTGGCGATCTGTGCCGGTTTCATAGGTATAATTGGTGGTAGAGGTTACGCCGGTATCCACCTGGGTGGATACGGAGGTATTGCGTCCCAACGCGTCATAGCCAAAGGTCGCCTTGCCGCCGTTGGCGTCGGTAACGCTGGCAGTGTGATCCTGATCGGCGGTATAGGCAGCGGAGGTTTGCAGATAGCTGCCGGTACCGTCGCTTTTTTGCAGTTTGGTGCCAGTGCTGTTGCCCGCTTCATCGTAGGTCGCGGTGACGGATACGCCGTCGTTGGTAGCTTTGGTCATGTTGTGGTGGTCGTCATAGTCATAGGTATAAGCGCCATAGCCACCGGCAATTTGCTTTGTGAGATCCGCGCCGTCATAGGTATAGGCAGAATCGCTGTTTTTGGTAGAGGTTGCGGCCTTCAGATTGCCCTCCTCGTCATAGGTATAGGTCTGGACAGGTTCTTCTGTCAAAGCAATCTCGTCAAACAGGCAGACATTCGCGTTATAGTCGTAGGCTGCATAGACGGTAATCGTGGCAACCGTCTTGTTTTTCTGCTTGGGTACGACCATTCCGGAGGCATACTGCCAGTCGGTATAGTCGCAGTCGAAGGAAACATAATGCTCATCCGGCGCAGAACCATCTGTATATTCCACCTTGGCAATCAGGCCGAAAAACCGCTGGCTTTCCCCTTCTTTTAAAGTCGTGGGGCAGTTGGGCACAGAGTAAGCCCTTGCCCAGCCGGAAAGGACGTAAGTATTATCCGATTTCTTTTGAATGGAAACGGTCTGAGAAGCCCGGCGCTGCTCCTCGGCCGCGCCTGTAAGGCGCAGACTGTAGCCGGACAGGGCGTTTTCCGTTTCATAAACGCCGCTGCCGATATTCCACCAGGCTCCGTTGCCACCCTCCGGCTGCTCAAAAGAGCCAAGCTGCACCAGATTGGCAGAGGACGCGCCGCTTTCTTGCACATTGGAACTGGTTTCCTCCAACTGCAAATCGTCAAAAGCGCCGTAGCCCCCTGCGTTTCTCTGCAAAGCGCAAAGGCGGTACCAACCGCTTTCCTGGGTGGTGTAGCTGACCTCCAGCCGCGTCCAGCCATCCGCAATTTCGCTTGTGGTTTTATAGTCCAAAGCGCTGCTTGCGGCAAGTGTGCTGCCGGAATCATTGCAAAATTCCAAAAACAGGCCGCCGTTTTTGCCGTATTTGGTTACGCCTGCGGAGCTTGCCCAGGCGGAGAAGGTATAGCTGACATTGGCCTGCAAATAGACCCGCTGACACACCCCGCCAAAGGCCGCGCCGGTATCCGAAACCTTGGTGGTGTGGACGTAGGTTTTCAGCAAATAGCCGCCGGTATGGGGCTTTACAGCGGGACTGGCTTCCGGTACGCTGTTTCTCGCCGCCGCAAAAACCATGCTGCTTACTTCCGAGGTCAGCGTCTCCCAGCTCCCGCTTTTTTCAAAACCGCTGTTTACTAGTAGATTTTTTGCCACTGTACCGGCAGACGCCGCTCCGGAAACTCTGTTTTTTGTTTTGGTGTTGGAATTGGGGGTATAGGAAGCGTTGGAAACCCCCAGAATCCGGGCACGCTCTCCGTCATAGTTGACAATATTCACCGTTTTTCCCGTATAGTCGAAGGTATACCGAGCAACGGTATCATCTGCTGTGTTGGCAGTCTGATCCGGTCCGTAGAACCGGTACTCCTTCAAATAGGGGCTGTGTACCCACAAATGCCACGCGCCGCCTACTGTCTGCGTACCGTCTATGGATGCACCGGCAAATTCCTGCACCTTTTCCACGCATAGCGTACCGGCAAAAACGCGGCAGGTAAATTGCAGACCGGTTTTGGATTCTGTGTCAAAGGCTTTGGTCAACGCGCCGTTTGCGTCATAAGCATACTGGGCGCTGTTGCCGTCCGGGAAGGTCATGGCGGTCAATCGCTGCATCCCGCCAACGGCGGTATAGGTAAACGTCGTGCTGCGTCCGATCCCGTCCGCCACACTGGATAGATACCCGTCCGCCGTATAGCTGAGGGTAAACAGCGTCGTCACCACATCCGCCGCGCCGCCGTTGTCGTTGACCCGGACGATTTTGCTGAGATAGTTCGCGGTATTGGCGGCTGGTTTCCATGCGGTACTTCCGGCAGTGTAGGCTTTATCATTATACACAAAATGAATGGCGTTGCCATTGGCGTCTACAATAGACGTCAGGTAACCGTTGTAAAATTCCCGCCTGTTGTCCTTTTTGTCTTTCAGGGTGATGGCAGAACCGCTTACCGTCAGGGAAAGTCCCAAGCCGTCCTCGTCTTGATAGGGCGCGCTGCCGGTAATCTGGAAATAGTGCTCGCTGCCGTCCGCGTCCTGATACACATAATAGTTTAAGGTTTCATCCCGGTAGGTTACCGCTATTTTCCGAACGGATTCCTGCGCAGACAGCTTCCAGCCTGCGCCCAGGTTCATTTTGGTATAGTTCACCGTATGAATGCCCGCGCTGTCAGCATCCGTAAAATAGCTGCTCCGGTTGGCAAGGTTGTAATAAGCGGTCAAGGCAAAGGGCAGCGTATTGCTGGCAGAACCAGCGAAGGAATTAGCCAAGGTGAGTTGAGAGGTATAATCTCCCACATAGCCCGTGCCTGCGCGCCCTGCGGAAACTGTCTGATAGGTATAGTGATTTTCCATCCCCACGTTGTTGCGGTAGCTCACAATGAACAAAGGCGGGTGAGACTGCAAGTTGGACGCGGTATAAAACGCGGCGGTTGCCGCTTTGCCGTCTACCAGCTTTGGAGTAAGTACCGCCAGGCGGTTTTCCGCCGCGGTTTCATACCACTGGCAGACCATACGGGAAATGTCCCAGTCCGCGTAATGTCCGCTGCCTTGGGAAAATTCCACATAATCCTCCACCGTACTGCTGTAGGCGGGGGCTTTGTTCCAGGTGATGGTATTGATCCAGTTGGTATAGGTAACGCCCGCCGGTTTTGCTCCGGTCACTTCGTGGATTTCACCATAAAACTTTGAATCATTGTAAATGGAATCATAATCCATTTTGTACAAGCTGACTGTGGCGTTAACCACAGAGCAGTTGGCAGGAATCGTGGGCAGATTCTTGAAATACAGATACACATGGTAATTGTCCGCCGTACTGCCGCCCCGCCCCAAATAGGCGTTGGCGCCGTTGCTGGGGGTATTGGGGGAGCCTTCGTGGACGTGTCTTGCGATAACGCCGTCCAGCAGACTTTTGGAGGTAGCGATCAGCGCGGGGTCAATGACAACCGGCAGCGCCCGGCTGCTTTCTTCCATCCACTGGCTGTCCGCTGTCACAGACAATACATACCCGTCCGCCGTCGGATGCAATTCATAGAAAACCGCCTTAGAATACGCCCCCTCCGCGTCTACCATATAAGGCGCGGGAATGATATAAGGAATCTCACCCGCTTCATCCGCCAGCAAAATAGAGCCGTCTTCTTGCAGCTCCGGCTCCAGACCATTTAATTCCAGCAGGAAATCATAATGATAAGCGGTTTGAAGCTCGTTGATTATGATGCTTTCTTTGATATTCTGCCCCACCGCGTCATACTGGAAGTCCACGCCGGGGTAAATATCCGGGTAATATACGGAAGCGGACAGCTTCTCCGGCATGACCTGCGCCGCAAGGGACGTATCCTCCTCCCCAAAGGAAAACGGCTGCATATCATCCAGCAAAATCGCGTCTACATACGCCGCCATTTTCCGGACTTCTGGTTCCGCGCCGCTTTCTTTCGCTTCTTCCTGGATTTCCAGGTTATCCTCGTCCAACGCCTGGTCATTTTCGACTGCGTTTGTGGAAACATTCTGCGCCCCGTTGTTTTCGTCTCCCGCAATTGAAACAATATTCTCCCCTTCACCAAGAACAGAATTGGAGGAATTCTCGGATCCCGGCTGACCGGAACTGCTTACGGCGTTGACTCCCTCCAGCAATTCTTGTACCGTCTCATCCCGCAAAAGAGACATCGCAACCCCAACTTCGCCCTTTACGGCGGATACCAGCGTCCCATCTGGCACAAAAACGGCGGCAAAGGCCTTTGTTACATCGCCGTTTCTGCAAGCGTAGACTTCCCCTTGTTCCGCTGGCTGCATTTCATTGGATGACAACGCGGGCAACATCTCCTGAGATTGCAGCAGCAAGGTATTGTCAATTTCAGCCCAGCTTCCCGCATCCAGCGCGTAATGCACGGGCATCCCATAGTCCACCGCAAGAAAACTACCGTCCGACATACGGAAATGCTTCTGACTTTCTTCCCGCAGCTCGTCTACTTCTCCCTGTACCATTTTACTGGTATCCCCCGAAGCAGCTTCTATGTTGGTTTCCATTTCGTTGCTTTCTACGCCAGAAATATCTGTGCCGTCAGGACCGGTTGCCCAGACGTTCCCAAGTACCAGTTCCAGCACCAGTACCAAGCTCAGCAGTATCGACAGCATACGAAATCCGAACTTTTTCCCCATTTTCGCTTCCCCCATATTTTAACTATTTCTAGTAATGAATTAAAACTGCTAACTGAATTATATATTATCTCTTTACCGTTTGAAATTCGCAACATCTACAAATTATTTCTTCCTTTTTGGCAATTTTTACTAAATATTTCTTTATGAATGGCGCCACGACCAAACGCTAAACCGTCACGCAACAAATGTCACAACCTATGTCGAACCTTTGACCCAATCTATCTATACCGACCTATTTTGAGCAAATAACAAATTAGGAAGAATTGATGGAAAAAGTGGTGAGAAGCGTTGATTACGCATTCGTTTTATTCATAAAAGCACATGTTAGCAACGCTTATAGTACGAAGAAATTTGCCTCAAATTCTAAAACAGGCGTCGCCCCTTATAGATGTCATGGGGCAAATCAAAATTGCTGAAATCATTTTCCGCAAACCCTCCTACTTTGAGGGTTTAGCTTTGAAGAAATGATAATAAAATCTCAGTTTTATTGATAGATTTGCCGCGATATACAAGGTTTTTTAGAATCTATGCGCAAAAAAATAGACCTCAAAGGGCGAAGCCTTCAAGGTCTATTCTGGAAATTTAATTATGCCTTTTGCTGGTTAATGGGTATTACCCCAAAACAACGAAATTACTTTTTCCTACTTTCGTTAATAGCTGCCTGTGCAGAAAGGCAAAAACAAGGGGGTTTTTGAGGAACATTCCGTTGTCCTCATTCTCTTTCCTATGTAATGAGGAAATCTGTTCGATTTCCTCTATCCAGTTTACCGTCACCATTGGTATCGGAGTAAACCTCGAATACCGCACCAGAGAGCTTGTTTTCGGGATAGTCCTCGTCCACCTTTGTCAGCTCGATATTGCCCTTGATGAAGTAGTTGACAAGCCCGATTTCCACAACTTCGTCCACTTCACCGATTGTCACGGCGATTTCTTCCTCGGAGAGTACAAACCCTTTCGGGCTTTCGATTTCACGGATTACCCATGTGCCGTAAGGGACTTTGGCAAAAGAAAAACTACCGTCCTCTGCGGATACGGCAGTCGCAATCGCTGTTTCCTTGGTAAATTCGGTTGTGCCAGTCTTAAAGATGCCGATTAACGCACCGCCCAGAGCCTTTCCGTCCTCATCCGATTTCTTTCCGCTGACAGAGCCGT
>CAJURY010000013.1 GCA_910589155.1 uncultured Oscillospiraceae bacterium
GCTGTTCCGGGATGATTTCACGCAGGAAATGCTGGCGCAGGACGAAGCCAGCCGGAAAGCGGAGCTGACGCAGAAGCGAAAAGCCCTCTCCGGGGCACAGAAGCGTATGGAAGATTTGGACAAGATTATCCAAAGACTTTATGAGGATTCCGTTCTGGGTAAGTTGAGTGACCTCCGTTTTCAAAAACTTTCGGCGCAGTATGAAACGGAACAGGCGGAGATTCAGAGACTTGCTTCCTCATTGGAACAAGAAATTGAAAATGAGACGGAACAGATTGCCGATGTGGGGCGCTTTCTCCAGCTTGCAGACCGGTATTCCGACTTGCAGGAACTTGATGCTTCCACCGTAAATGAGCTGATTGACAGGATCGTAATTCACAGCCCGGAGAGAATCGGCGGGAGAAAGCATGTCACCATTGAAATTTATTTTACTTATGTGGGGAAAATCCGTATTCCGCTTTATAAACCGGATATACCTGCAAGTACAGAAAAACCGGCGTAACCTTTCGCTACGCCGGTTTTACCGGAAAATTCATTTACTTCCTTATGGGTGTCCGCCTAAACCAGCGTCCTTTTTTGATATTTCTTAGATACCGGTCATGGCGGCGAGGACGTCCACTTCCGTTTGCTGGATGCTCTTTTTCATGGCAAGACCTTCTTCAATATCCACATCGGTAATGGTGCCCTCCCGGGTACATACAATGCGGTTGGATTTACCCGCGTTTAGCAGCTCCACCGCGAAATAGCCCATTTTTGTGGCGTTTACCCGGTCTCTCGCCGTAGGCGCGCCGCCGCGCTGGATATGCCCCAAAACCGTCACGCGAGGATCCAGGTCGATTTCTTCCTTGATACGGCGGGCAATCTCGGCAGCGCTGCCCGCGCCCTCCGCCACCACGATCATATAATGGGTAAAGCCGTTAAACCTAGCCTGCCGGATTTTTTCAATTACGTCCCGGTCAAAGTCGATTTCCTCCTCCGGCACCAGCACCGCCGTCGCGCCGGTAGCAAGCCCCACATACATGGCAAGATAACCGGCGTTGCGCCCCATGACCTCCACCACGGAGCAGCGCTCGTGGGACTGCATGGTATCGCGGAGCTTATCGATGCATTCAATGGCCGTGTTGGCAGCGGTGTCAAAACCGATGCAGTAGTTGGTGCAGCTAATATCATTGTCGATGGTGCCGGGAATACCTACCACGGAAACGCCATATCTGGAAAGCGCCTGTGCTCCCCGGAAGGTGCCGTCGCCGCCAATGGCAACAATACCGTCTAAGCCAAGGAACCGGCAGGTACTCACCGCTTTTTTCTGTCCCTTTTCCGTCATAAATTCTTCGCTGCGGGCGGTATACAAAATGGTGCCGCCCCGGTTGATGATATGGCCGACGTTTTTTTCGTCCAGCTTCACCACATCGCCGCTGATGAGGCCGTTCCAGCCCCGGCGGATCCCATAGCATTCAATCCCCCGGTACAGGGCGGTACGTACAACAGAACGGACGCAAGCGTTCATACCCGGCGCGTCGCCGCCGCTTGTGAGCACACCAATACGCTTTACACTCATGGAAATACCTCCTAAATATCGAAAACAGTCGAAACGTTTTTATGACTGTTTACATTTTAATGCAAATATGCGCCGTTGTAAAGTAGCATTTTTGTAAGGCTGCCCATTTTATAAGAAAAATCAAAAGCAGCCCGCACGTTTACGCCGGGCTGCTGCGAAAATCTTAATCAGAATGCGTTATCTCTTTACAGAAGGTTTCCTACATTTTGCGGAAAACTGGAATGTACATGGAAAGTGTGAATACCATAAGGACGATGCAAAGCCAAATCAAACCGTTGGCCAGGGCGACGGGCATATCCACCACCAGAAGCAGACCAAACATGACGAAATACATCACTGCGGTACATACCTTGCCGAACCACTTGGCGCCGGAAAGCTTTTTGCCGTCTTTCAGCTTGATAATGCCCATAATCAGCATATAGCCTTCCTTCACAACCATCAGCCCAAACACCACAGCCATCAGACTATAGCGGCTGATGAGGCAAAGGGCAATGGCCGCATGGGTAAGCTTATCCGCCACCGGATCCAGAAGCTTTCCAAGCTCCGTGACCTGATGCAGAGAGCGGGCAATGAAGCCGTCCAGAAAATCCGTCAGCGTGGAAACCAGCACAACGCTGGCGGCGCCAATGTATTCCGACGTGGTTTCCGCCCGTAAGTACATCGTCACAAATACCGGAACCAGCACGAGCCGGATATAAGACATGATATTGGGAATGGTGTATAAGTCCTTTTTCTTAAAATCTTTTAGGATATGCACAGGCAATCGATCCTCCTGTCTGAATATGCGCTCGAATCACTCTGGCATACATTATAACACATTCTTTCATTTTGTCTAGTGTTACAACGGTTTTACTTGCGATTAATATAGTATTATGATAAAATTAAGAAAATCTTGCGGTAATCAGGCGATTGCCCAGAAGGAAGGAGTGGAAGCATTTGAGCGTTCTGGAATACAAATGCCCCAATTGCGGCGGTGGGCTTGCTTTTGGGTCTGAGGCGCAGAAAATGAAGTGTCCCTACTGTGACGGCGAATTTAACTTATCCGATGTAGAGGTCTACAACGCCTCTTTACAGGATGATACCACCAAGGATCACTGGGAGAAGTATGAGGCGGATTCAGGCAGCGGAAGCTGGACCCAGGAGGAATTAGACAGCTTAAACGTATATACCTGCCCTTCCTGCGGGGGAGAGATCTTCGCGGACGAAAACACGGCGGCAACCTTTTGCCCCTACTGCGAAAATCCGGCGATTCTGCCCGGCAGACTGGCAGATGCCTTTAAGCCGGATCTGCTCATTCCCTTCTCGCAGGACAAAAAGGCGGCGCAGGCAGCTTTCCTGCGGCTGTGCAAAGGGAAGCGGCTTTTGCCGAAAAACTATACTTCTCAGCAAAGGCTGGAAAAAATCACCGGTATTTACGTTCCCTTCTGGCTGTATGACGGAGATACGGCGGGCAGCGCCCGCTACAGCGCCACCCGCACCCATGTGTGGGCGGACAGCAAATACAATTACACCAGAACCGATCACTTCCTGTTGATTCGAGGGGGCAGTATGACCTATCAGGGCGTGCCGGTAGACGGCTCCAAAAAAATGGACGACGCTTACATGGAATCCATTGAACCCTTTGATTACAGCAAGGCCGTGCCCTTCGGGTTTGCCTATCTTTCCGGGTATCTGGCGGATAAATACGATATGGACGCGGCGCAGTGCCAGCCCAGAGCGGAAAGCAGGATGCGGCAGACCACGGCGGACGCGCTGCGCAGTACGGTACATGGGTACGTTACCGTTTTGCCTCAGCAAACGTCTTTGCACGTCAAATCAGGGAAGGCGCGGTACGTGCTGCTTCCTGTATGGCTTTTGAACAGTCAGTACAAGGGAAAAACCTACACCTTTGCCATGAATGGGCAAACAGGGAAAATGGTTGGGCAGCTTCCGGTAGACATGGGACGGTTCTGGCTGCATCTTGCGGGAATTTGGGGCAGCTTGTTCGCAGCTTTTTCCCTGCTTTGCCTTTTGCTGCGATAAGGAGGGTCGGTATGCATAAACTTTATCGAAGTCTGCTTCTGCTTGCGCTATTGGCATTGCTGGCCGGAACCGCGGCGGCAAGCGCCTTGCAGCGGGTTGTAGACAAGGACAATCTTTTAACCGAGGCGGAAGAAGCCATTTTGTCTCAAAAAATCCAGGAAATTACCCAGCAGTACGGTGTTGACGTTGTGCTGCTTACCCAATACAGTCTGGACGGCAAAACCGCCGAGGCCTATGCGGACGACTATTACGACTACAACGGATACGGTCTGGACGAGGACAGGTCGGGGGTTTTGATGCTGGTGAGTCTGGAATACCGGGATTGGGCCGTTTCTACTACAGGAAGCTGCATTGCCAAAATTTCCGACCGGGATATTGCTCATTTGGCGGACAACTTTCTGGAGCCTCTGGGTGACGGCGAATACTATGACGCATTTTGGCAATTTTTAGGGGATTTAGAGGGCATACTCGCCCGCCCAGAAGTCCCGGACGCAGAAGGTGAACCACAAAAAGAATCCAATCTTTTGCTGTGGGAAGGGATCGCCCTGGCGGCTTCCGGTATAATTGCAATCATTGTCGTGTGCGTGATGAAGCGGAATCTCAACTCCGCGCGGCCGCAAAACACGGCGGGCGCTTACGTTTCCGGCGGCCTTCAGCTCACTGCCTGCCAGGATATTTACCTGCACAGCACCACCACCAAAACCCGCCGGGCGGAGGAATCCAGCCATCACAGTGGGATGTCCGGAGGCAGCTTCCATACCGGCAGCTCCGGTACGTCCCACGGCGGCGGCAGCGGAAAATTTTAGTTGGCACAATAGGAGAAAGCAAGTATGTGGAAAGAACTTGGCATCAGCGGAGGCACGGCTGTTATCATTTGCATTACGCTCTATTTCCTGATCAAATGGGCGGTAAAAAATGGAATCAAGGAAGCCTACGAGGAAATCACCGGAAAAGAAATTAAAGATGATTTAGACGAAATTCTGGAACAAGAAAATGAGGAAACTTCAAAATAACTTAAAAAAAGGAGAATTTTACTATGGGTTTAATCAAAGCGGCATTCGGCGCGGCAGGAAGCACCTTGGGCGATCAATGGAGAGAGTATTTTTACTGCGATTCCATGGACGAAACGATTTTGATGCAAAAGGGCGCAAAGCGCGTATCCAAGCGCAGCAGCAACACAAAAGGCTCGGATAACGTTATCACCAACGGCTCTGTCATCGCGGTGAACGAAGGCCAGTGCATGATGATTGTGGATCAAGGCGGCATTGTGGAATTTACAGCGGAACCCGGGGAATTTACCTGGGACAGCAGCACGGAGCCGACGATTTTCTATGGCGGTCTGGGACAAGGCGTGAAAGGCTCCTGGCAGACCTTTAAGCGCCGGTTCACTTTCGGCGGCGACACAGCCAAGGATCAGCGGATCTACTATTTCAACATCAAAGAACTCATCGGCAACAAGTACGGCACCGCCAACCCCGTTCCCTTCCGTGTCGTAGACAAAAACATAGGTCTGGATATGGATATTTCCATCCGCTGTTTTGGGGAATATTCCTACAGACTCACCGACCCCATTTTGTTCTACAAAAACGTATGCGGCAACGCGGCGGAATCCTACAGCCGGGAGCGGCTGGACGGTCAGCTCAAATCCGAATTTCTCACGGCTTTGCAGCCCGCTTTCGCCAGAATTTCTGAAATGGGCGTGCGGTACAGCGCCCTACCCGGCCACACGCAGGAATTGGCCGACGTTATGAACCAGGTGCTTTCCGCTAAATGGAGCAACCTGCGTGGCATCAGCGTTATCTCCGTGGGCGTTAGTTCTGTAAAAGCCAGCGCGGAGGACGAGGATATGCTGAAGCAGCTCCAAAAATCCGCTGTTTACCGCAATCCCAATATGGCGGGCGCGGCGCTGGTGGACGCACAGGCGGAAGCTATGAAATCCGCCGCCAAAAACGACAAAGGCGCGATGATGGGCTTTATGGGCATGAATATGGCGCAAAACGTTGGCGGACTGAACGCCAACGCATTGTTCCAGATGGGAAGCAACGCCTCGCCTGCCGCACAGGAAAATCGCTGGCGCTGCCGCTGCGGCGCAGAAAACACCGGCAAATTCTGCACCGAGTGCGGCGCATCGAAAATTTCCGGCTGGATCTGCGCCAACTGCGGTGAGGTCAATCAGGGCAAATTCTGCGCCAACTGCGGCGGGAAAAAGCCTACTGGTGAACCGCTGTATCGCTGCGATAAGTGCGGCTGGGAGCCGGAAGATCCCAAAAATCCCCCCAAATTCTGCCCGGAATGCGGCGACCCCTTTGGCGTAGAGGATATGCAGTAAAGATAGCGCCCCCTGACACGCACTATTCCGTGTCAGGGGGCGAAGTTTTCCGTCGTTATCCAAATTAGGGGATATAAGGTACCGTTACTGTAAAGCGCGAGGAAAGAACGCAATTCTCTTTTATCAAACGCCCCGTCTGCAAGCAGAATTTCCTGCTCCACACCAGAAACAATTTTCTTCCCATTGGGGTATCTGTTTTTATTGCCTGCAAAATTGCGCTGCCAGACCCCTTAGAAGAAAGCGCTCCTCTACAGCCAAAAACATCACAAATACTAATGTGCAAAATATACTGTTCCTCTTTCGGAAACGCACCAAATATAGATGCGCTTCACATTTGCATTCTTTCGCTTTCCCTTTTCAATTCTGAAAAATCCTTTCAGCTTTTTCTACTGATTATAAAGCAATACCCACCGAAAAGCAACTGCCTCTCAGCGGGTATCGCTTTTTACAGCGCCAGCGGCAAGCTCTTAATCCAGAATTTCCATCAGTCTGCCGCAGCAGAAGGGAATGGGATCGCCAGCCTTCACATGCTGGGTTTTGTTGCAGGTCACGCAGTACACGTCCGTATCATAGGGCGCGCGGATGGTGGGAACATCGTTTTTCTCCGCCAGACTTAACCCATCAATATGGAAGGTCGCAGTCTTATTTTCCGACGGGATATACACGCCAATGGGCTGCAAGGACTTATTTTGTCCGGTGCAGTTACCCATTTTAATCCACAGCGCTTCCAACTCCGCAGCCTCCGCCGCATGCTCTGGGGTAAATTCTACAAGATCCTTATTGATTCGAATTTTCATCGTATAGCCTCCTATTTGTTTGCAACCATGTATTTAAAATGCGGCGGAGCAATCCCCGCCGCAAATTTTATCATCTTACTTAAAGTAACGCTCCAGCAGACCCTTCAGCGCCTTGCCATGGCGGGCTTCATCCTTGGCCATTTCATGCACGGTGTCATGGATGGCGTCCAAGCCGTTCTTCTTGGCACAGGCAGCCAGATCAAACTTACCCTGTGTTGCGCCAAACTCGCAATCAACGCGCCATGCCAGATTTTCCTTGGTGGAAGCCTTCATATTTGGCTCCAAAGTTTCGCCCAGCATTTCCGCAAACTTCGCAGCGTGCTCCGCTTCTTCATAAGCGGCCTTTTCCCAGTACAGGCCAATTTCAGGATAGCCTTCCCGATGGGCAATGCGCGCCATGCACAGGTACATGCCTACCTCGCCGCACTCGCCGGTGAAGTTCGCCTTGAGCTGCTCCAGAATGTAAGCCTTATCCTCTGCGCTCACGTCGTCGTTGTTTGCCACAGTCTTCTCATAGATGCCGTACTCATGCTCGGCAGCCAGCTTCATATCGCCCTTCTGCTCAATAAACTTGGAGCCGTCCACCTTGCAGACGGGGCACTTGAAGCCTTCAGGAATTTCGCCTTCATGGACATAACCGCAAACAGGGCATACATACTTTTTCATAACAATTTACCTCCAAAAATTATTTTATACAAATTTTTTATGTTCAGACGCACATTTCCGACACAGGCCGGTAAACGTCAGACTACACTGAGAAACCTCAGCCTCCAGCGCCTCCGCCACTTTCCGGCAAAGCTCCGTCGGCATGTCAAAAGTGGGCAGATCCACTATCGCGCCGCAGCAGTCGCAGCAAAAGTGAACATGGGGGTCTACTCTGCCGTCAAAGCGTTCAATCCCTCCAACCACACCAAGAGAAAGAATTTGACCCTTGGCTTTAAACTGCGCCAGATTGCGGTACACCGTTCCTAAGGAAAGATCGGGAATCCGCTCTTTTAGCTGATTGTATATCCAGTCCGCAGAAGGATGCGTGTTGGTTTGGCGGATGCACTGCAAAATCGCTTCCCGCTTGTAACTGTACTTTTCTCCACTTTTCAACACACTCCCTCCCTCATAAATAGGAATCATTCTTATTTACAAACTCAGTATAGCATATCTTTTGCTGTTTGTAAAGAGGAAGTTCTTTCTTTTATATTTCTTTTTTCCCTGCATCATAGACAAAGCAGACGGTCAACGATATAACCTATATAAAAAGCACACAGGCAACTTCCTGTATGTAAAAATACTTTTCTTCCTCCTTCATTTTAAAACGTCAAGCTTTTACGTTTTTCTTACAAATTTTTTCAAATCCACAACGAGATTCCTCTTGCATAATTGCAGGGAATGTGCTAGAATAACTCTCGTCCATTGGACAATTTTAAAATTAGAAAAGAAAAGGATGAAACAACAAAATGAAAAAGTTTTTAGCACTGCTGCTGGCACTTGTCATGGTTGTGAGCCTTGCAGCCTGCGGCGAAAAGCCCACCCCCACCGATCCTCCTACCGAGGCACCCACCGAGGCACCCACCGAAGCGCCCACTGAGGCGCCTACCGAGGCACCCACCGAAGCGCCCACGGAACCCGATTCCGTTCCCGCAACTGAGCCTAATACCCAGCCTACAAATGAGCCTACAGTTTACTTTGAGGAGCCGGAAGGCTTTATGGATACCGGTATGAATTCCCTCATGGCGGAAGACGGCTCCCAGATTCAGATTATTCCCTCTGCTCGTGTGACCGGCGACTTGGAATCTGCAAAGGCGATGACTGCCGGTACCCTTGCTGAGACGCTGACTGCATCCCTTGGCATGGACATCGCTGTAAGCAGCTACGAAGAAACCGAGGTTGACGGCCTGCCCGCAATTGTTTATACTTACACAATGGATATTTCCGGCGTCACCATGAGCACAACCTGCTACATGATCTTCCATGAGCTTTCCGTGTTCAATATCAACTTCATTGATATGAGCGCTGACCAGACCTGGGCAGATGCTTTCGCAGAAACAGCCAAGACCATTCAGATTCTGGAGCCCGGCGAAACCCCTCCCGCAGAATAATAAATAACAAGTAAACAGCGCCGCAAACCATACGGTTTGCGGCGCTGCATTTTTTATTTAGCAAAAACGTTAAATGCCCAAAATCACAAAGTACGTATACTGAGCAAAATTCTTCTCTGCCCAAAGGGAAAATTCCTCTAAAATCTCCTGAATTACGCCGCCTTCCTGCGCAGCGCGGCTTTCCATGACACGCCACGCCTCCTTGCTGATGCGCGTTATGCCAAATGGAGCGAAATTGGGAATAATTTTGTAAAACCCCGTCTCATTCATACAATCGTCATCCAGCAGCAAGGAATCCTCTTTCCAGAACACAGGCTGATATTCGTGTTTTTTCTGCCCTTTCTGAAACTCAAAATAGCAGGTGCTATGCCGGGCTTTCCGCTGGGCTTCTGTGATAAAATACTGCATTGCGTCTCCTATTTATGGTATTTGCTCCCGGCTTGAATGGCTTCCGCCCGATAAAGCTGCTCTAAGACCATAATCCGCGCCAGATGGTGGGGAAACGTCATCTTTCCCATGGAAAGCTGAAAATCCGCTCTTTTCTTGATACTTGGGTCAATGCCAAAGGAAGATCCTATGAGAAAGCAGGCTGCGCTTCTCCCGGACAGCTTCACCTGCTTCATGGTCCCGGCCAGCGCCTCGGAGGACAGTTCCTTTCCTTCCGGGGTCAGTACGCAAAACCATGCGCCCTTGGGAATTTTCTGCGCAATCAGCGCCGCTTCCCTTTGCAGCCCCGCCGCAATTTCCGAAGGGGTGGGGTTTTCCGGCAGGCGGCATTCCGGTAATTCCACAAGCTGAAAGCTGCAATAGCCCTTCAGCCGCTTTTCATATTCCTGCGCCGCTGCCAAGTAAAATTTTTCCTTCAGCTTGCCCATGGCAAGCAATGTAAGCGCAAACATACTCAGCGCAAAAAGCCGTCCAGAATTTTCTGCTCCGCTTCCTCGGCAGAAAGCCCCAGGGTCATGAGCTTTAAAATCTGGTCTCCCGCAATCTTACCAATCGCCGCTTCATGAATCAGCCCAGCGTCCACATGGTTACAGGTAATGGCAGGAATCGCCTGCACCTTTGCTTCTCCCATAATAATCGCGTCGCACTGCACATGACCAAAGCAGGCAGCGTTCCCCTCTACCCGGGGATAAAATACCTGACAGGACTTGTCCTGCGCCACAGAGCGGGAAATCACTTGTGTGCGGGTATTTTCGGCGTTCAAATAGACCTCCATTTCGGATGTCGCATTCTGATCGCCATGGGTCAGCAGCTTTTCCTGAATGACGATTTCCGCATCCTTCCCGGAAAGCACCGCCTTAGTAAAGCGCTTTGTATCGTCCACGCCGCGAATCTGGCTGGTTTCCAGAGTCACTTTCGCCCCTTCATCCAGATAAAGGATGGTCTGAGGATTCAAAATGCGCTTGCCCGTTCCCTCTCCCTCACCGTAGTGCTTTTCAATATAACGCACCTCGGCGTTCTTGCCAACGTGGAAGGTGTGGATCCCATCGTGCTCAGAGTCGCAGTCACCGCAGTTGTGAATGCCGCAGCCCGCCACAATGGTGACTTTCGCCCCTTCTCCTACATAAAAATCATTATAAACGGTGTCCTGGAAGCCGGACTGGGTGAGTACCACGGGAATGTGCACCGACTCATCCACCGTGTTCGGATCAATGACAATGTCAATCCCGTCTTTATCCTGCTTACTTTCAATGCGGATATGCGCAGAGTTGGAACGATAGGTCTTTTTTCCGTCGGTACGGATATTCACCGCGCCATTGGGAATGGCCGCCATATCCGCAACTTCCTGCAAAATCTGCTTTTGAATCTCATTCAGCACAAGCATCCACCTCCAAACGATTGCAGTTTTGCACCGTATCTCCCAAAATAATCGGGTAAATTTCCTCAACAGAGCCTTTTGCAGAAATCTTTCCGTCGGCTACCAGCAAAATCTCATCTGCCAGGCGAATGATGCGCTCTTGATGGGAAATAATCAGGATAGTAGCTTCTTTTTTGTCGTGAATTTCCTGGAAGGTCTCTGTGAGACGGGCAAAGCTCCACAGATCAATGCCAGCTTCCGGCTCGTCGAAAATCATCAGTGGGCAACGCCGTGCCAAAATCGTCGCAATTTCAATGCGCTTTACCTCGCCGCCGGAAAGGCTGGCATCCACATCCCGCTCCAGATAATTTCGGGCGCACAGCCCCACCCGGGTCAGATAATCGCAGGCCTCGGAGGTATTAAGGGTTCGTCCGGCGGCCACGCTGAGCAAATCCCGCACACGAAATCCTTTGAAGCGGGGCGGCTGCTGGAAACCGTAGCTCACGCCAAGCTTGGCTCTTTCCGTAATGGAAAGGTTGGTCATATCCGTACCGTTCCAGAGAATCTTTCCCCCAGTAGGCTGATTGATGCCCATAATTGTTTTGGCAAGGGTCGTCTTGCCGCCGCCGTTGGGACCTGTTATGACGATAAAGCGCTTGTCTGGAATGGTGAGGCTCACACCTCGCAAAATGTCCTTCGCTCCCGCGCCGCCGGTATCCGCAACCCGGTAAGAAAGGTTCTGAATCTCTAACATCTTTGTTCCTCGCTTTGGTTTGCGCTTTTTGCCGCAAACGTGTTATTTTCTGACAATTACTATAGCACACCAAGGCGCAAATTGCAAGAAAGTATCATCTGATCTCCATGGAAAAGGCGCTGTACACTTTGCCCCATTCCAAATCTGTCTGGGTCAGTTCCGCAAGGCGGCTTACGGTTACAAAGGTATATCCCTCTTGGGTGAGCTGATCCACAATCGCCAGAGCCGCGTCCACGGAAGAATCGGACATATCATGAAGCAAAATCACATCTCCAGGGCAGGTATCCTCCACAACCCGCCGGGTGATGGTTTTCGCTTCGATGGTCGCCCAGTCCTTGGGATCCACAGACCAGGTAACGATGGAAAGCTTCTGCTTTTCCGCCTCCCCGCGCACCAGCTTTGTAATACTGCCTCCGGGCGGGCGCAAAAGCGTCGCCTTTAAGCCGCTGAGTTTGAAAAGCAGCGCGGCGGTATCTTCCAACTCCTTATGAAGCTTGCTTTCGCTCATTTCCGCCATGGAATCGTGGGTAAAGCCGTGAAGCCCTACCTCATGTCCTTTTTCTGCAATGAGCTGCGTCAGTTCCGGGTATAACTCCATACGATAGCCGCAGAGGAAAAAAGTTGCCTTTACATTCCGCTGTTCCAATCCCTCCAGAAGGCGGCGGGTGAACCGGCCGGAAGGACCGTCGTCTAAGGTTAACGCCACATATTTTCCCTCTTGCGCCTGTGCCGGCAGCGCCAGAGCAAGCAGCAGGCTCAAAAGCAGCAAACAACTGCAAAAACGTGTTCTTTTTTTCATTTTCATCAGAATCCCTCCTCCAGACAGTTGACGAATTTACATTTTGCGAGTATGATAAATAGAATTCATCTGCCATCTGAGGTAGTTTGCGCAAAGGAGGCGGTAGTTATGCCTATGATTTTATGTCCTGTCTGCGGTGAACCGCTCATCCGGCTGGAAAAGCAATACCGTTGCCCCAGTGGGCACTGTTTTGATCTCGCAAAACAAGGTTATGTAAACCTTCTGACTGTCGATCAAAAACACTCTCTGCACCCAGGCGATACAAAAGAAATGGTCGCAGCGCGGCGGGCGTTTTTGCAGGGCGGGTTTTACGCCCCCATTGCGCAGACCGTCTGTGAAGCTGCTTTGGCATTTGCGCCCCACGCTCAGGCGCTTTTAGACGTCGGCTGCGGGGAGGGCTATTACAGCGCCCAGGTCGCCAATACCTTGCACTGCCAGCTTTTTGGACTGGATATTTCCAAGGAAGCCGTCCGCTATGCCGCTGGGCAATACAAAAATGGGAACTGGATTTGCGCCACCGCCGCGCGCCTCCCCTTTGAAGCGGACTCCTTTGATTTGCTGCTCAGTATGTTCGCATTGACCATACCGGAAGAATTTCACAGGGTTTTGCAGAAAAGCGGCGTATTTTTGCAGGTTTTGGCCGCGTCCGATCACTTACTGCGGCTGAAAAGCATCATTTATCCTACTGCCGTTCAAAAAGAAAAGGAAACCGCACCTGCTTTCCCCGGCTTTTCCCTGCTGGAATCCAAGCGGCTTACATTTTCCTGCACGGTAGAAGGCGCGCAGGTGCAGAACCTTCTGGCTATGACCCCGCATTTCTGGCGCATTTCCAAAGAAGGCGCCCAGCGCCTTGCCGAGACAAAACGCCTGGAAGATCGCGCCAGCATTATTTTGAATGTCTATCAAAAGGAGGTCTCCTATGGGGCAGGAAATCGAATTTAAATATCGGGTTGCGGCAGGGCAAATGCCGCGATTGGAAAAGGCGCTGTGCCCAGTTGACGGCTGGGAAGCAGTAAATATGGAAACCGTTTATTTCGACACGGCGGACTTCGCCCTTTCCGCTCGCAAGTGGACGCTGCGCACCCGTTTGGAAAACGACCAAAGCATCGTCACCCTGAAAACCAAAGCCGTGGGCTTTGCCAGAGGGGAATGGGAGCTTTCCGCTACGCATCCAGCCAAAGTACTGGCGCAGCTTGTAGCGATGGGCGCGCCGGAAGAACTGCTTTCTCTTTGCCAAGATGGACTGTTCCCCATTTGCGGCGCAAAATTTCTGCGAAAGCGCGGTACGGTATCTTTGGCAGGGGGAACGATAATTGAACTGGCGCTGGACGCCGGCATTCTCACTGGCGGGGGCAGTCAGGAAGAAGTCTGTGAGCTGGAAGTAGAATTAAAAAGCGGCGAAACTGCGTCGGCCTTGGCCTACGCCCAGGAATTGGCCGCAAAATGGGAGTTATCACCGGAATACAGGGGCAAATTCACCAGAGCGCTGGCGCTCAGGAGGAAATAAAAATGGCAGAACTGGAAAAGCTGTTTACACGCTATGACAAGCTGGTGATTTTTGATACAGAAACCACGGGACTTTTATATGATAAGGACGAAATTATTGAGTTTTCCGCCGTTATTTTACGGCAGAAAGACGGGAAAGCTGTAATTGAAACAGAGTACGACGAGCTTATTTCTCTGTCTCCCGGCAAAAGTGTACCGACACAAATTCAGCAGCTTACTGGGATTTCTGATCTGGATCTTCGCGCGCGAGGAATTCCCAAAACCCGCGTTTGTCAAGACATCGCCGGGCTGTTTCAGGGAGAGCGCACCGCTTTGCTGGCATACAACGCTCATTTTGACCTCAGTTTTCTGTTTTATCTGCTCTGGCGGCATGGAGATCCCACTGTTTTGCAGGGAAAAGACAAGCTGGATTTACTAACAGTCTACAAAGACCGTCACAGCTACCCCCACAAGCTGGAAGCGGCTATCAACGTTTATCAATTGCAGGATAAGGTACAAAACTCCCATCGAGCCATTGACGATGTAAAGGCCACGGCGGCAGTACTTTTGGCTATGGAAGCGGAAAAGGATGATCTGGAGCGGTATATCAATTTATTTGGTTATCATCCCAAATATGGTATTCAGGGAAAACCAATTTCTTCCGTTACATACAAGCCGCAATATTTTAATCCCACTCAGCCGCTCTACTTATAATTTGACAAAAACTGCATGGCAGACGAAAAATCTGCCATGCAGTTTCATTTCAGCGGACTAGCATCTGGCTTCTGCTGGATTCTGGTTACGGTTTGGAAACATCGGTCAACCCCAGGATATAATCTGTGGATGTATGAAAAAACTTTGCTAATTGAATCAAAACATCCACCGGCAGTTGCCGCTGCCCGGTTTCGTATTGGGAATATGTATTTTGTCTGACATGCAGATAGGACGCAACGGTTTGCTGCTTCACATCCCGATCCTCCCGAATATCCCTTAGACGCATACGCTCTCTCCTGCGATAAGATGACGTTATGATACACCATCACATCATGTGACGGCGAAAAATGTCACATTTTGTGATAATTCTACCCCACAGATGGTGGATTATGATAAATTTACAGGGTAAAAGACAGGAGGTAGCATCATGGAAACAGAAAACACAGACTCTGTACAGGAAACCACAAAATTTTGCAAACACTGCGGTCAAAAAATTCACGCGGCGGCCGTTGTTTGCCCACATTGCGGCTGTCAAGTGGAGGAAGTCAAAAGCCAAGCCGCAACGCCGCAAATTACAATCAACAACACAAACGCCAATACAAATGTCAACACCAATATTGTCGGCGGCGCGGGTGGGCGAATACGGAACAAATGGGTTGCGTTTGCCCTATGCCTTTTCCTTGGTGAAATCGGCGCACACAAATTCTATGAAGGTAAAATCGGCATGGGAATTTTGTACCTGTTCACCTTCGGTTTATTTGGTATTGGCTGGATCATCGACACAATCGCTTTGCTGTTTAAGCCCAATCCCTACTACGTTTGAGTAATTACATAAACAAAAACTGGTATGCCGGAAATGAACAGCGTACCAGTTTTTACACAATAACGCCCGCCAGGATGCAAATTGCTTCCCGGCGGGCGTTTGATACCTATTACAGCTTACTTCGCGCCGGCAACCTGTGCGGCGACTTCAGCGGCGAAATCATCGACCTTCTTTTCGATGCCTTCGCCCTTTTCATAGCGAACAAAGGACTTCACAGCAATCTTGCCGCCCAGTTCCTTGGCAACGGCTTCCACGTGCTTCTCCACGGAAACGCCCTTTTCCTTGACGAATTCCATCTGCATCAGGCAGTTTTCTTCGTAGTACTTGCTCATGCGGCCAAGCACCATCTTTTCGATGATGTTCTGGGGCTTGGGCTTCGCGGCGGTAGCGTTTTCATTCATAGCCAGAGTCATCTGGATTTCCTTTTCCTTATCCAGCGTGGACTGATCCACATCGGATTTGTCGCAGAAGGTGGGGTTCATCGCGGCAACCTGCATGCACAGATCCTTGCCCAGCTCGGTGACGGCGTCAGCGGCAATGCCTTCCACTTCCATGTTTACCAAAACGCCGATACGGCCACCCATGTGGATATAGGGTACGGACACGCCGGTGTTGTAGGTAGCAAAGCGGCGGATTTTAATATTTTCACCGATGACCAGCACCTTGTCGGGCAGAGTCTCGGAAACAGTCTTGTCGGTGCCAATATAGTTGGCGTTCATGAGCGCGTCCAAATCGGCGGGCTTTTCAGCCAGCACGGTATTAGCAACATCGTTGATGAGTTCCTTAAACTTGTCGGAACCAGCGGCAAAGTCGGTTTCGCAGTTTACTTCCACAATCACGCCCACGCCGTTTTCTACCTTAGCGCAAACAGCGCCTTCTGCGGCGATACGACCGGACTTCTTCGCAGCGGCGGCCAGACCCTTTTCGCGGAGCCATTCCACAGCCTTGTCCATATCGCCTTCGGAAGCGGTGAGCGCCTTCTTGCAGTCCATCATGCCAACGTTGGTCATTTCACGCAGTTTTTTTACATCAAGAGCGGTAAAAGATGCCATATTTATTTTCCTCCTGTACATTTTTGGGAAAGCGCCCACTGCGCAGTGGGCGCTGTAAAATCATATTTCTTATTCAGCAGCCTGTGCTTCGGCAGCGGGAGCGGCTTCGGTGAAGCTTTCGCCCTGACGGCCTTCCATAACGGCGTTGGCCATGGTGCCGGCAATCAAACGGATGGCGCGGATGGCGTCGTCGTTACCAGGAATCACGTAGTCGATTTCATCGGGATCGCAGTTGGTATCTACAATAGCCACGATGGGAATGTTCAGCTTGCGGGCTTCGGCAATGGCGTTGCGCTCCTTGCGGGGGTCAACGATAAACAGCGCGCCGGGAAGCTTCTTCATTTCCTTCACGCCGCCCAGATACTTTTCCAGCTTGGCGATTTCGCCCTGATGCTTGATAACTTCCTTCTTGGGCAGCATAGCGAAAGTGCCGTCTTCTTCCATCTTGCGAAGCTGCGCCAGACGGTCGATCCGGGTGCGCATGGTGCGGAAGTTGGTAAGCATACCGCCCAACCAGCGAGCGTTTACAAAATACTGACCGGCACGCTCTGCTTCCTCGCGGATAGCGTCCTGCGCCTGCTTCTTGGTGCCGACAAACAGCACGTTTTCGCCGTTGGCAGCCAGCTCACGGACAAAAGAATAAGCGTCCTCCAGCTTCTTCACCGTCTTTTGCAGATCAATGATATAAATACCATTGCGCTCGGTGTAGATATAAGGCGCCATTTTGGGGTTCCAGCGGCGGGTCTGATGACCGAAATGCACGCCGGCTTCCAGCAGTTGCTTCATAGATACGACAGACATTTTGATTTTCTCCTTTTTTGTTACAGCCTCCACGCCGGCTCCCTCGCCGCTCCACCTTGCAAGAAGGCACACGAAGAGACGACGCCGGGTGTGTGGTTTGAAAATGTCATGGCGCAAAATACGCCATGCTGATTTATTTTAACAAATCCTTTCCTTTTTTGCAAGTATTTTTTCAAAAAATTTCAGCACTTCTGCAAAAATTTCTCAAAACCAACCTTTTCCCTTGGGGCGGGGCGTCCGGCATTGATTCGGCTCGATTTCCACCAGCACAATGTCCGATCCAATCCGGCGAATGCAGTTCCAGGGAATCACAAAATCGTCCTTTCTGCCAAACAGTCCGAAAAATTTACACGGCCCCGGCACAACAATGGCAATCACTTTTCCTTCCGGCAGTTCCAGCATCACGTCGCCAATAAAACCGAAGCGATAGCCGTCGCATACGTTAATAACCTCTTTGCAGTGCAGTTCTGTCACGCGGACTCCCATAGCAGGGCACCTCACTTTCAGAAAAGCCTATGTGCAAAGAGGTTATTTTATGCTTACAGGGCGTAGAGGAAAATTGCGAAAAAGTGAAAAAGGCTCCCCAGCACCACAAAAATATGAAAAACACTGTGCATCCATCTGCGCTTTGCGCCGATGCCGTAAAGGACGGAACCCGCCGTATAGAATAGTCCGCCCAGAAGCACCAGCAAAAAGCCCGGCTGTCCCATTGCTTCCACCACTTTTCCGGCAAAAGGCAGGATTGCCCAGCCCATGCCAATGTAGCAGATCATGGAAAATACCTGATACTGCCGCAGATCAATGGCGGTTAAGGTGACGGCTAGGGCGACTAAACCCCATTCAAAGGCGAAAATGCCCCAGCCCAGCGCGGGGCTGACCGGCCGCAGGGCGCTGATAGCGATGGGGGTATAGGTGCCGGCAATGAGGAAATAGATGGTGCAGTGGTCGATTACCTGCATCACCTTTTTCCCCATACCTGGACGAAGACCATGGTAAACGCTAGACATGGTATACAACAAAATCATGGAAACGCCGAAAATGCAGCTTCCCACCACGCCGTAGCCGTTCTGATGCAACGCCGCCTGTATCACGCACAAAATCAGTGTGACAACGCCCAGCGCGCCGCCTACAATGTGGGTCACCATATTCATAATTTCCTCTCCCTTGGTATAGTCCGGGAGTTTCCTGTCTTTTAATTTAATGCGCATCCGTATCATCTCCAAGCAAAAAAAGCTTATCGGTTATTATAACACACTTTTCCAAAATGTCCACCGCTGGTTCCAGCTTCTGATCCTTCGCCGTAGGGGCGCTGCCGTAATTACGTCATCGGTTCCCCAGCCATTTCCTTACCGCAGTCCCAATCCATCGATGGCTTTGATCAGGGTATTGCCAAAAAAGCGGATGGCTGTCATGGCATCTTCCAAAGTGTCTCCCGCCGCGCCGACCTCCACCAACATACTGCCTGGCGTAGCGTGCTGATTGTAGCGGTTTACCATGAGCTTCATCGGCCGGGCAAGCCCCGGGTAGTCCCGCTCCATAAGCGCCTGTAATTTCAGCGCCCAGGAAAGGTTATTTTCCCATCCGGGGTGACTCAGCACGCCCTCATCCGACCCCATAACAAGCATCAGCCGGGCAGTTTCCGTTCCGTCTATGGTAACGGCAGTCCCCATTTGATTGCCCTGCCCGTCTTCAAAAGCGTCCCGGTGTACGTCAACGACCATCTGAATGCTGGGATATTGGGCAAGGTATCCTTCAATAACCTCCAGGGTTCTGGTGTAGGAGCTGTTGTAGGAGGGGTAATCGTTTAGCGTCCGGTCGTGCAGGACTGGAATGCCCGCTTTGGTAAGCATCGCTTCCAGCTCGTCCCCCACTCGGATCATATTATATTGCGGGTCTAACGTTCTCGCCAGTGCGGAAGCGTCATATTCCCACCCCGGTTCCATGGCGTAAGCCTCTGTAGCGTGAGTATGTATGATCAAAATTCTTGGCTCTGTTCCGGAAAAATCCAAAGAAACCGGCGCGGTTAAAAGCCCCGCAAGATCAGGGCGGAATTCCCCTGTGTACTTCATTTCAATTCCCGCTGCTTCCTCCGCCGTAAAGGTAATCGTTTCCGGCGGCGTTGTTTCCTGCGGTTCTTCCGGAGTAGTTCCTTCTGGCTCGGAGGGCTGCGGGGGCAGCGTTGCGACAGTAACCGGCGGGAGGGGCGCTTTTGGCGGGGACACAGCCTGTCCGGTTTGCAGGTACAAAAGAAAAGCCGCCGTATTCGGCTCATAGAAAAAATCCTGCACCTTGTTTCTCAGCTTCTTACTCTCCGCGCCGCCGAGACGCAAAAGGAGCGCCAGCAGAAGAACGAAAATACATATGTTTCGACAGCGTTTTTTCCAAATATCCATAGATTTTTCCCCCTTTTGTACATCTGGGGGAAATCACATTTTGTCCTCCTGCGCCGGTCTGCGCCATTTCGGCCGGCTGGCAAGCGTTACCCGCAGCCGCTGAAAAAACGCCTGCAACAATTCGGCGCATTCCTCCGCCAAAACGCCCCCCTCGCATTTTGGATGGTGGTTATACGCCATGGAAAACAAATCGCATACAGAACCGCAGGAACCTGCCTTTTTATCGGCGGCGCCATAGACAATTCTGGGAATTCTCGCGTTGATGATCGCGCCGGCGCACATGGGACACGGCTCCAGCGTCACGTATAACGTACACTGCCACAGCCGCCAGCCGCCCAGGGTACGGCAGGCCTCGTCGATTGCCGCCAGCTCCGCGTGTCCCAAAGCGTTTTTCCCGGTTTCCCGGCTGTTTTTGCCACGGCCAACAATCCGGTCGCCCTGGGTAACGACGCAGCCCACTGGCACTTCCCCGGCGGCAGCCGCATCTTTAGCCAGCAGCAGCGCCTCCCGCATAAATTCTACATCCCGTTCCATGCAATACGCCTCCTTACAAAACCACGGTTATCATACCCCATCTTCTCTTCCCGGTCAACTGCCGGCTGCAAAAGTATGTGGTTACAGCGTACTGCCAATAGATTCAGATTGTCGCCCTAGTCATTTGATCGACACTGCAAAAAGCGTACCACATCCTTTCTGAAAAACAAAGGGAAACCGCGCAGGCTGCATATGCGGCGCGCCACATAGACAGCCCGTCTAATATGGGGTACAATAGCGGAAACTTTTATAAAGTAAGAAATAAAAAAAACAAGAATCGTGAAACGAACCGAAGCTGTCCCGCCTCCCATAAGCTGCAAACGAAAAATTGGAGGCAAAAACTTTATGTACAGAGCAACCGCGACCAAAACTCACGCAAAAAACTTTTTGCGCCAGAACCTGCAAAAAAGCGCCGGACGCCTATCGTTTGCGCGCCTTTGTTTGCAAGGACGGCTATGAAGCTGCAAGAGCTTTCCAAGGACTACCGCGCTTCCGCCAAATTGCTGCAAACGCGGCTGCGGGAGCTTCGCGCAGCCCTTGCCAAAGAGAAAGACCCGGAAGCCCGCTGGCGCTTAAAAAGGCGCATTGCGGATCTCACGCCCATGCTCACAGAAATGAACATCCTGGCGGAGCTTACAGAGCATTATTACGAAAGGGGGTACTACCGCAACGAAAAATATCGATTATGAGGGTTATCTTGGCCCATACTTACCCAAAGAAATCCAGAAAAAGCGAATCAACTATGTAGTGCAAGAGGAGCTAACCCCCGTGCAGCGTGAAGCACTGGTGGGCTTTTACCTGCAAGGCAAGACCATTACCCAAATGGCCGCTGAACGTGGGGTAAACAAAAGCACCATCAGCCGCAATTTAAGCCGTGCCAAAGCACGGCTTCGCCGCTGCCTTCGCTACTGAGCTAGCGTCTATCCCAAAATAATTCGCATACAGCTAGCTTGTATCTTTTCCCCATACATCGTTGGTCTTTCTCACCGGGTAACAGCCTGCCTGTGAAGAACCGCCTTGTCCGGTGAAAAACCTGACGGCGCAATCTGCGCACGTCTTATTTTTGAATAGGCTCTAAAAAATTGTGCAAGCCGACAAAAGTTACAGATTTGTGAACAAAAAATTGAACGGAATCTCTACTTGCGTTTCGCGTCGAAATTTAGTATACTATATGGGTCAAATGTTGGCAAAAGGAGGAGATGAACCTTGAAGCAGGAGACTTTCACCGGCTATGGGGTTCGTGTTTTCCGATGCTTTTCCACTGTGATTTCTGCGGCGGGGCGTCCGGCGAAAGCCTAATGTCCCACTGTGGGGATATTATCTTTCTTCCTTTCTCTCTGGCTGTGGCAATCGCTGCGGAAGTAAAAGAGAAAGGAAGTTTTTTTATGGCAAAAAAAGAGAAATCCACCTCGCAAAGCCAGGAAGCGATCTATGACGCCCGTACATTAGGGACGCCAAAAATGCTTGTCCTTGGCATTCAGCACATGTTCGCCATGTTCGGCGCAACGGTGCTGGTTCCCGCCATCACCGGTCTGAACGTCTCCACCACACTGTTCTTTGCCGGTCTTGGCACCCTTTTGTTCCACCTCATCACCGGACGGAAGGTTCCCGCGTTTCTTGGATCCTCCTTCGCATTTCTCGGCGCATACGGTCTTTTGACCGCCGGCGGTTCCCCCATTCCCCTCACCTACTCCAGCTTCGGCGTGGCCTGTGCGGGTCTTGTATACCTTGTGCTGGCGCTGCTATTCAAACTTTTTGGCGCGAAAAAGGTCATGCGCTTCTTCCCGCCCATCGTTACAGGTCCTGTGATTATCGCCATTGGCCTGACCCTTTCCGGCACCGCCATCGGCTCTTGCAGCGCCAACTGGCTGGTGGCTGTCGTCGCCATTCTGGTGGTAATCGTCTGCAATATCTGGGGCAAAGGCATGGTGAAAATCATCCCCATTTTGCTGGGCGTTGTGGCTTCTTATGTCGTGGCCATGATTGTTGACCCCGCCGCCAGAGACAATCTGGTACAGCAGGTGAGCCAAGCCAAGTGGATCGGCCTGCCCGTTATCTGGAACGAAACCGCCCTGTCTATCTTCGGCAAGGATTTCGACGGCGGTATGCTCCTCACAGCCATTATCACCATCATGCCCATTTCCCTTGCCACCATGGTCGAGCACATTGGCGACGTATGCGCTATTTCCTCCACCGTGGGCAGGAACTACGTGGAAAACCCCGGCCTGCACCGCACCCTTTTGGGCGACGGCATTGCCACCACCATCGCCGCTTTATTTGGCGCTCCTGCCAACACCACCTATGGCGAAAACACCGGCGTTTTGGCGCTGAGCAAGGTGTACGATCCCAAGGTGATCCGTCTGGCCGCCGTCTTCGCCATGGTTTTGTCCTTCTGCCCCAAGTTCGCCGCGATTATCGTGGCTATGCCCGTCGCCACTATGGGCGGCGTCAGCCTTGTGCTGTACGGTATGATTTCCGCTGTCGGCGTGCGCAATGTGGTGGAAAATCAGGTTGACTTCACCAAAAGCCGTAATGTGCTCATTGCCGCACTGATTTTGGTGCTGGCCATCGGCATCAAGTATGGCACCGGCGCAGTGGCCGGTTTGTCCTTCCAGATCGGCTCCATTACCATTACCCTGTCCGGCCTGGCCATCGCCGCCATTGTGGGTATCGTCATGAACGCCATCCTGCCCGGCAAGGATTATGAGTTTGGCAAGGATCAGCAGGGCGACGCCTCTGTAAATTTTAAGGTCTAATTTCGTAAAAACGCTGCCTCTCACGGCAAAGCACCGTTTGAGGCAGCGTTTTTTGTTAGCGCTTGATTCATAACTGGATGCAGATTCTTATATCAGAAGCTTATCCAGCGCCATTTTTACAGAAGCGTCCCAAAAATCCCAGGTGTGATTTCCCGGCCAGTGGAGAAATTCCAACGCCGCGCCCTTTTCTTCCAACGCTTTTGCAAAATTGCAATTTTCCTCATAAAGTCTGTCCTGCTCCCCACAGGTCATGAAAAATCGGGGTAAATCGGCGGCCTTCTGCTTTTCCAGCAATTTCATCAGCCTGGCGCTTTCCGGCGGTACAGCTGGAAAGCCAAAAATTGCCTGAAATTCCGGGCTTTTACTCGCCGCCCGTTTTTCTATCTCCGTTACAGCGGAAAAGGCGGCGCAGCCGACATACTGCCGGGGCGCTGTGAGGGCGCATTTCAAAGCGCCGTAGCCGCCCATAGAGAGTCCCATGACAAAATTTTGCTCCCGTTTTTGGGAAAGCCCGAACAGCCGGGCGCAAATTTGGGGCAGTTCTTTTTGCACATAGGTGAAATATCCTACTCCCAAGGCCATATCCGTATAGAAGCTGCGTTGCACCTCCGGCATGATAACCGCCGCGCCGTACTCATTGGCATACCGCTCCACAGCGGTAAACCGGGACCAGCAGGAGCAGTTATCCGACAGCCCATGAAGCAGATATACAACCTTTGCAGCCTTTAATTCGCCAACGTCCGGCAAAATTGCCGTTATACTGGTTGTCATTTGTAAAGAATCCGACCAAATATCACATCGCAAATACGCCATTTTTACCTCCTATTTTGTTTTAGAAAGGATTTTTGTTATGGAAATGAATCTTACCTGCCTTGCCTGTATGCTTCGGAAAAATCTGCTGGAAGCAGAAAAGCACGGGGATGAAAAAAGCCAGATGGCCTTTGCCAGAGGGCTTTTGCAGGCGGTTCTGGACGCGCCGGAAGGCGTTTCCACGCCTTGCCTCAGCCCGGTGATTGCCGATTTGTTTCACAAGCATCTGGGGGTTGACCCGGATCGCTTTCAGGCGGAAAAGGCTTTTTCCAACCAGTTTGCGCTGGAGCGACTGCCGTCTGTAAATGCAAAGATTCAACAGGCAGCCGATCCAGTGCTTGCCGCTTTGCAGTACGCCATTTTGGGCAATTACATTGACTTTTCCGCCCTTTGGGGCAAAGTGGATTTTCAGGAATTGAACAACCGTTTGGCAGAAGCGGATAAAATCGCCGTTGATCCGAGGGAATACAAAAATTTCTGCCAGGAATTGGCTGAAAGCAAAACTTTGCTGTACCTTACGGACAACGCCGGAGAAATCGTCTTTGATGGGCTTCTGGCCGAAGCCATCCAAGCCCGTTACCCACAGCTCGGCATCACCTTCTGCGTCCGGGGCGGTCCCGCGCTTAACGACGCAACCCGGCAGGACGCGGAAGAAGTCGGCGTCTCCGACCGCTTCGCTCTGATTGACAGCGGGTGCCGCGCTTCCGGCACGCCGCCTCAGATGATTGGTGCGGAACTGCGCGCCGCCTTGAAAAACAGCGACGTAATTCTTTCCAAAGGGCAGGGCAACGTAGAAACGCTGAACGGCTGTGGCTATAATATTTATTACGCCTTCCTTGCCAAGTGCCAGCGGTTCACCGACCGCTTTCATGTGCCGCCCCTTACCGTTATGTTCTGCAACGAGCGCCGCTTCCCGGATTAAAAAATCTGCATTATATACCCTTTCAGATACCAGGACATTTCCGCGTTCAAGGTCGCGGCGTGATCCCGGCTCTGCATCATGGTTTCCAGCAGCCGCACCTGCCTGCCGGAATCTCCCGCCGCCTCCTGAAGCATCCTGATAAACAGCTCCGGGGTCATAAACTGGCTGCAAGACCAGCTTGCGAGAAAACCCTCCGGCTCCGCCAGCCCCATACACCGGCGATTCAATTCCTTATACCCCCGGTAGGCTGCGTCCAGCGCCTTTTTGCTTTTGGCGAAAGCAGGCGGGTCGCAGATTACCAGGCCAAATCGACGGCTTTCCTCGCTGTACCGCTTTACAAGGTCAAACACATTTTCGCATCGGGTCTGAATCTGCGCCGCAACACCGTTGCGCCGGGCGTTTTCCATAAGCATATCCAGCGCGTCCTGGGAAACATCCACTGCCTCCACCCGCTTTGCGCCATACAGCGCGGCATGGATGGAAAAGCCGCCGGTGTGGCAGCACAGGTCAAGCACCGTTTTCTCTCTGGCATAAGGGCGAATCCGGCGGCGGTTCTCCTGCTGATCCAGAAAATGCCCGGTCTTTTGCCCACGGGCTATGTCCACCAGCATTTTTGCGTCGCATTCCACGATTTCCACCAGCTCCGGCACGCTTCCGTACACGCACCCGGTGATTTGGATTAAGCCCTCTTTTTCCCGAACGGGTACGTCGTCCCGCTCATAAATGCCCACAGGATGCATAAGCGCCGCCAAAAGCTCCACAAGGGTTTCCTTCCAGCGCTCCATGCCAAGGCACACAATCTGGAAGGACAGATAATCTCCAAATTTATCCACCGTGAGACCGGGCAAGCCGTCTCCGTCTCCAAATACCACCCGGCAGGCATTGGAAAACCCCAAGGTCTGCCGGATTTTCCATGCCCGCTCCAGCCGCCCGGCAAAAAACGCCCGGTCGATTTCTTCTTTCTCCCTTGTCAGCACCCGCACCACAATTCTGGACTGGCTGTTAAAAAAGCCCCGCGCCACAAAATGGCCGTCGTGGTCGGTGACGTCCACAACACCGCCGTCTATGCAGTCCTCGTCCACCCAAGCGATTTCATTGTCGAACACCCAAGGCTTTCCGGCACGGAGTTCTCTCTCCTCTCCCCGGCGCAGTCTTACTTCTCCAAGCTCCATTTAACTTTCCTCCTCAGGGGGCGCCCAGTCCGAAAAATCCGGCACGCAATCCGTTCCCGCTGCCGCCGCTTCCTGGGTAAAGCCCTGTAAATCGTTTAAATACATCCAACTGAGCGCCGCCTCATACTCCTCGCCCGTTACCATGCGGTCAAAAGGCGGCAAATTCCGCACCCTGTCTGTAGGCGTATACTGGCGCATCAGCGACACCAGAACCTCCCCCGGCGCAAATGTCTCGCCAATCCAGTCCAGAACCCGCAGAGAGTTTTCCACCTGCCCCGGCAAAATCAAATGGCGAATGAGCACGCCCTTTTTTAAAAGTCCGTTTTCCACCACCGGCGCGCCAACCTGCCGCGCCATTTCCTGGATCGCGGCGGTGGCTGCCGGGAAATAATCCCTCGCCCCGGAAAGTCGCGCCGCCAAATCAGCGTCCGCATATTTGAGGTCGGGCAGATACACATCCACCAGCCCTTCCAGCTTTTGCAGAGTTTGCACCGACTCGTAGCCGCCGCAGTTATAGCACACGGGAACCGGCAGCTTAGGCTGCAAAGCGGGCAGAATTTCCGGCAAAAAATGGGTAGCGGTAACGAGGTCGATATTTTCCGCGCCCTGGGCAATTAGGTTTTCAAAAATTTGTCGAAGCTGGGCTGGCGCAACGCAATGCCCCTGCCCATCGTGGCTGATGGTTTCATTCTGACAAAAAATACAGCCCAGGGTGCAGCCGGCAAAGAATACCGCGCCGCTGCCGCCAGTTCCAGAAATCACAGGCTCTTCCCAGTGGTGGAGCATGGCCTTGGCCACACGGAGCCTACCTTGCTTGCAGTAGCCCCGCTCACCCGCTTCCCGGTTTACGCCACATTGCCGGGGGCACAGGCGGCAGCTTTTTTCATACAAAGGCATTCCCTCCCTGCGTAGTTTCATCAAAATTATACCATGCCCCCGCCTGTTTCTCAATCCTTTTTTCAGTACGGTTATTCTCGTTGCATTTGGCCGCTTTTTGTGCTATAATGGTGTAAATCAGAGAAAGGATGTGGTTTTCATGAAGAGAATCGGTGCAATTTTCCTTATTTTTCTATGCTGCACCCTTCTCGCCCTGCCCGTCTTCGCAGAAAGCAGCGCATCCAGCGTGGAAAGCGCCGCAACCATTACCTCTCAGGGCAACTGCCAAATGACATTGAAATTCCACCTTTCCCTAGAAGAATCCACCTCTCAATTGGTGTTTCCCCTGGGGGACAATGTAAAGCAGCTTACGGTAAACGGCGCGAAAACCCGGCTGCGTAAAATAGACGGCGTTCCTTCCGCCGTGCTGTCCAGCGACGGCGGTTTTTCCGGCGAAATGGACTTTCTTTTTACCTATACCATAACCGGCTGCGTTAGTCCCAAGACGGACTGGCAGCTTCGGTTGCCTATTTTATCCGGGCTGGCTTATCCCATTTCCGACTTGCAGTTTACCATTACCATGCCCGGCACGTTTACCCAGACCCCGCTGTTTACCAGCGGCTATTACGGCGCGGACATTGACAATTACATGACGGTCTCCATCACCGACGGCGTGATCACCGGCAAGGTAACTACCACCCTGAAAGATCACGAGACCCTATCCATGACCCTGGACACCGACCCCGCCATGTTCCCCCGGAACCATACCGCCGGCGTGACGCTCACCATAGACAAAATTGGGATTTTGGCGTGTTTGGCAGGCGCTGTACTGTACTGGATTTTATTTTTGCGGTGGCTTCCGCCCCGGATTATCGCCCAGCCTCAACCCCCTGCCGGCTACACCGCCGGCGAGCTTTCCAGCCGCCTCACCGGGCGCAAAACGGAGCTTTCCCTGATTATCCTCACCTGGGCACAGCTTGGCTACCTCACCATTCATATTTCCCATGACCGCGCCGTGACGCTGCACAAGCTAATGGACATGGGCAACGAACGTAGCGCCTTTGAGCAAAAGACTTTTCAGGCGCTTTTCGGCAAGGGGCAGGTGGTCGCCGCTACCTCCGGGCGCTTTGGCAGCCTGAACCGGCAGGTAGCCGAAAGCACCGCCGGGCTTTCCGGCCAGTTCACGCCAAAATCCGGCAATCCCATATGGATGCGTTTTATCTGTCTGCTGGCGGGGTTGTTTGCAGGCGTCGCCATTGGAGACTGTCTGGCCGCTCCCGGCGCCAGCCGCTACATCCTACTGGCGTTATTGGGGCTTGCGGGGCTTGGGTGCTGCTACTTGCTGCAAAAAAGCATCTACAGTTTTATAAAGCCTTTCCGCTTCCTTTTGCCCCTCAGCGCGGCGGCAACGGCTTTCCTTTTGGGGCTTGGCGTTTTCTCCGGGTGCCTGCTCTATAGCCTGGGCGCAATTTTGGCGCAGTTCCTCGCCGGCATCGGCACGATGTTCGGCGGACAGCGCAGCGCGGCCGGAAAGCAGACGGTACAGCAGGCGCTGGGACTTCGGCGCTACTGCAAAACCGTTGACCGCAAGCAGCTTCACCGCATTACCCGGCAAAATCCCGATTACTATTACGACGTGGCGCCCTACGCCTTAGCGCTGGGCGTTGACCGGCAATTCGCCTCTCGTTTTGAGACCATGCACCTTCCCCCCTGTGGCTGGCTGGTCAGCGATTTCCCTCAGAAAACCGTCCCCGCCCAGTGGTATCCTCTTTTGCGGGAGGTTGTGAGAACCATGCAGGGCAGACAGCCGTCGCGTCTGCCAAGTGATCCGCATTCTTCCAAAAAAGACTCTCCTTCTCGCATTTACGCCGGAAGCCGACGGTAATATCTTTCCTTTTTCCCGCAGGCAGTTTCCTGTATTGGAAGCTGTCTGCGTCATTTTGCACTTTTTTACAGAAATTGTTTTGTATACTTTTCATAATCTTTTGAAAACCCCTCGATTTTTTAAGAAAATAGTGGTATCATTAGCATATTCTGAATCCGCCCTACGCGGACTGAAATGAGATTGAGAGGATCTATCATGGCAAAACGAAATGGAATCAGGCTCACCGCCGCCGCGCTCTTATTCGCTTCCGCACTGCAATTGCCTGCCATGGCAACGCAACTCCCCATAGATAACGAAACTGCGCCCACTGTAGCATCGCCGGCAGACCCCCTGCCCCTTCCCACGGAAGCGGAAACAACGCCGGAAGAAACGCCCCCCGCAGAAACAGAGCCAGAAATCACGGAACCGGAAGTGACGGAGCCGGAGGTCACAGAACCGGAAGAAACCGAAGCAGAAGCAACAGAGCCGGAACCTACTGAGCCGAAGCCTGATCCGCTGGAGGGCTACGTTTTCCCGGATCGCTGGTCGAAAGACGCCTTGATTTTTGCAGTTCAGTATGGCATTATGGTGGGCGACACCCATAAAAACCTGAAGCCCACCGACAGCGCCACCCGCGCGGAAGTTACCGCCATGATTTTGCGGGTGATGGGCGCGCAGGAAAGCTACGATATATCCAATTTCACCGACGTTCCTACAGACGCTTGGTATCACGATTCCATGGAAACCGCCGTGGCGCTGGGTATTATCAAGGGCACTACCACAACGACCCTTTCTCCCACCCGGGAAATCACCAGGCAGGAAGCCTTTGTTTTGTTGTGCCGCGCTTTTGGGCTTCAGCCGGAAAACGTCAACGCCTACCGGGACTTTGCAGACAGCTCCACCATTGAAAGCTACGCCCGAAACGCGATCAGCGCTTTGCGGGAGCACGGATACCTGGCCGGCTACACAGACGGCACCGTTCGCCCCTTCAGCAAGATCTCCCGTGAGGAAATCGCCGCCATGTTTTACCGGCTGTTTGATGATATTTGCGACGATCCCGAAAGCATTCCTGCCTCCGGGGACGTGCTGTACCGAGGAACCCAGGCGCTTCCCGCCGGTCTTGCGCACGATGGAAACCTGTATCTTGCCTGCGGCTTTTCCGGGGCGCAGACTATGGATACCCTTTCCGTATCCGGCGACCTCACCCTTTGCTGCTCTCTGAATGCCGAAATCACCCTTGCCGGCTGCGCCGCAGAGTCGTTAAATCTCGTCACCCCCATCACCGTTCAGGCGGACGGACAGTGGGACAGTATAAAGGTCGCCTCCGGTGCGGCAATTACCGCCGACGCACAAAAGCTCGCTTTCTATGGAAACGGGACGGCAACCGGTACATACGACAGCGTTCTCGTCTGGTACGGTCCGAAGGTAACGCTGAACGGCGACATGGACACGCTGATTTTAAAGACAGTGGCGGAAAAAACCAGATTAACCGTCAACGGCAGCGTCCGCTTTGTAGAACTTTGCGCGGTTGGCGCCTTGTTAGGCGGCAGCGGCCATGCCCAGGAAATTCTCAATCACGAGCCGGGCAGCGTCATCCTTCTGCCTCATGATTCCGTTTCACTGGTGGAGGACAAAGGCGTAACTGGTACCCATGTCAGCGTAGCCGGCAGCGCCGAGGTCAACCCCGGCAATCCCAACGGTAGCTTTACCGCCACTTTTACCAATGTGGACACCGGCTACGGTATGGAAAACGGCAAGCGGCTTTGCATCTTGAAATGGTATGTAGACGATACGGTGGTGAAAACCATTTCCGATTTCGAGCTTTCTGAAGGCTGCACTGCCCAATTGCAATACACATTCCCCATGAAAGGCAACTACAACTATAATATCAACATACGAGCCGAGCTAACCGGCAGAAACAGTACAGTTGCCGGGCAGAAAACCGTGGTAGCCGCCGTGTACACCTGGAGCTACGATCACGCGCTGGAAGTGGTTCAGCCCTATCACGTGGAAGCTACCGTTACCAAACAGACCGGCATCTACAGAAACCAGAATCTCACCGGCTATATCCGTACCCTGCCTGTGGGCACCAAAATGATCCACAGCTACAACCCTCTCACCGGCGCGGGGCTGGTGCAGCTTTCCGACGGTACCATCGGCTGGGTCAGCACCTCCAATTACTCCATTTCCAACGCTTATCCCATCCAGCGCTACGCTTACAACCTGGGCGCTTTGGAAGGGTTCGTCAACAAAAAGGGATACAAAAGCTCCACCAACTATCTGATTTTCGTCAGCAAAAAGACGCAGATGGTAGCCGTATTCCAAAAGAAAAACGGCGTTTGGATTACAGACAGAACCGGCTTCTGCGCCACGGGCACCAACTATACGCCCACCCGCTCCGGGGTTCATAAGCTGATTTACAAAACTGATTCTTGGGATTTCCCCCCGGATCGGGTATATCAGGTATCCGGTTTCGTGGGTGGGCAGGCTTTCCATACCAGACTGTACAATGTAAAGACCGGCATTCCCCCAGTGCCGGATCTGGGCTATCCGCAGTCTCACGGCTGCGTGCGGCTCATGGACGATCTTGCCAAATACATTCATGATTCTATCCCCATGAACACAACTGTCGTTGTATATTGATTTTCAAACGCGCCAGAGCGAAAAATTTCGCTTTGGCGCGTTATTTTCTTGCTTTTGCCCAGAAACGGGGTAAAATAAGAGTGACCAAAGGCTTATCGTTTACAATTCCTTCCTGCTTTGTTTATAGTTCGTTTCGCTTCCAGTCACATTTTTGTCATAAGTGGGAAGTATAGTATAACCATCAAATCAATCCAATACAGGAGATGCAGATTATGGATTACAAAGAAGAAAACATCGGCCAGCAAGACGGCTTTATCGATACCCCCGACGCTACGGACACAGCGGAACCCCAGCAGGAAGTTTTCAACGCCTCCGCGCAGGATGCAGCCGACCCCCAACAGGAAGTTTCCGATACTCCCGATTTAGACGCTTCCGCCGAGACCGCTGAACAGGAAGCCGCCCCCAATGTGAACGGCTACTACAATGGACAAGGCGCAGGCCGTCAGGAATATTACGGCGGCTATACGAATTACAATCCGCAAAACACCGGTTATTATGGGGGAAACGTTCCTCCCTACCGCCCCAACACCTATACGATCCCCCCGCAGAAGCCCAAAAAGAAGTCCCGCGGCAAACATCGCGCCGCACAGGTCGCCGCGGCCTGTCTGGTATGCGCCATCCTTGGAGGAATTGGCGGCGGCGCGATTATGAGCGGCGTGGCGAACAACCGCTGGCAAAAAACAACCCAGCAAATGCAAAGCAACCTGCAAGAGCAGATCGACGCGCTGAGCAGTGGGCAGCAGCCCGGCAGCACAGGCGGCAAGGTTACTCCCATCGCCAACACCACCGGCCTTTCCGCCGCGCAGGTCTACCAGCAGAATGTCAATTCTGTTGTTTATATAGAATCCACCGTTTTGGTCAATTACTACGGGCAGCAAACTACAGGCGTCAGCAGCGGTTCCGGTTTTATCATTTCTGAGGATGGCTATATTCTTTCTAACTACCATGTGGTAGAAAACTCTACCAAGCTAAATGTCAAAATGTTTGACGGCAGCAGTTACGAAGCCAAGCTGATCGGCTATGACAAATCCAGCGACGTGGCTGTTTTGAAAGTAGAAGCCACTGGTCTGCCCGCCGTCACTGTAGGAGATTCCGACGCTGTAAATGTAGGCGACCAGGTGGTTGCCATCGGCAATCCCTTGGGCGAACTAACCTCCACCCTGACCGGCGGTTATGTCAGCGCCAAGGATCGCACCATCAATACAGACAATACCCTCACCAACATGATTCAGACCGACGCTGCCATCAATTCCGGCAACTCCGGCGGTCCCTTGTTCAACATGAACGGCGAGGTCATCGGTATTACCTCCGCAAAATACTCCGGCTCCAGTTCCTCCGGCGCTTCTATTGAGGGCATTGGCTTCGCCATCCCGATTAACAGCGTCATGAATATGGTGGAGGATTTGAAGCAATACGGCTATGTAACCGGTCAGGCGTATATGGGCGTTACGCTGGAAGAAATTGATACCAAAACTGCGTCTGTTTACGGTCTGCCCGCAGGCGTATATGTCAACAGCGTGGCAAAGGGCAGTTGTTCCGCAATCGCCGGTATCCAGAAAGGTGACATTATCACCGGCCTGAACGGCGCCGATATTACCTGTTATGATGATCTGGCGGCAGCGCTGAAAAAATTTAGTGCAGGTGACACAACCACGATCAATATTTATAGACAGGGGCAGGCACTGGAGCTTCAAATTACCTTTGACGAAAAAAGAGGCGATATGAACAATCAGACAGAGCCTGCGCAAGATGGTGAAGCAGAACCTACCGCTCCGTCCGACAACCGGCAGCAACCGGAAGGCGATTACAACCAGTGGTATGATTACTTCGCTCCCTTCTTTGGACGCTAACGCATCCAATTCTTTCTCTCCAACCAAATATATCTCTCCAGCGAGAAAGCCCGGACGTTCGTCCGGGCCTTTTCGGTTTTTTGGCGCACATATTCATAAGACAAATTCTTTATTGACGGAGCGTGTATCCTTCTTGCGTCACTTTGTCCAGGCAAGACTGTGTAATATAGGCATAATAGATATTATTTCCAGTATGCCATTGACAACATGTTTCTGCTACAGCCGTTCTAGGTGCGATTTTTTTCACGTATCTTGCAAGAGATTCATACACTTTTGTTAAACAGTCTGGCCTTGGGATATAATTTCCCTGTTCGTTATAGTAACCTGATATGCAAAAAATTCTACCTCAATGAAGCATTTTGCTTTGCATTTTCGAATATCCAACCTCTATAACTGCGTTGCTACTTGCAGAGTAACCACTGTCCACATACGTTTTTCCTCCCACTATGCGCGTTTTTATACTGCCCGCTTCTGGAAGGTGAAAATAGTAACTGATGCGATATTCTTTTTCGTATGGCTTTATCAGAGCAATATCTTTGCTTTCGCGTACGCCGTCAGAATCTGGCGATTCTCTCACGATGGTACATCCCAAGGTCAGCGCTTTTTGCGCTAGAAGCAAGAAGTTGTCAAAATTCATCCAATAATTGATTTGCTTACCCATTCAGGTTTTCTCCCTTTTATATTTCATATGAACTATGCTATCACACAACTTATAAAAGTCCTGCCGCAGCGGTACTGTGGCAGGACTTTTGATTTCAGTTAACGAATAAAGGGATTTTCCGTGGGATAAGGCAGATATTTGGGCTGATTATAGGCGATATCCGCAATGCCCAGATAGCGGAAAATATCAAACATGGTCTTACCGCAATGGGCAAAGGCCACCGCGCCGTGGTGAGGATAGCGCTTTTCAATCAGCACATGACGGTAGAACCGCCCCATTTCAGGAATCGCGAACAGACCGATGCCGCCAAAAGAACGGGTACGCACAGGCAGCACCTCGCCCTGGGCGATGTACGCCCGCAGTTGCCCCTCGCTGTCGCACTGCAAGCGGTAGAAGGTCACATCACTGGCAGCAATATCGCCTTCCAGGGTGCCTCTGGAAATATCAGGCTCGCTTCCTTCCGGCTCCAGAACACGGTGCTGAATGAGTTGGTACTTTACCGCCCGATCCGCACACATTTTGCAACTCGGCGTGTTGCCGCAGTGGAAGCCCATGAAGGTATCCGTAAGCTTGTAATCAAACTTCCCGGCAATTTCTTCCTCATAAATAGACTTTGGCACAGAATTATTGATGTCCAGCAGGGTTACCGCATCGCCGGTAACGCACGCGCCGATGTACTCGGACAGCGCGCCGTACACGTCCACCTCGCAGGCCACGGGAATGCCTCTGGAAGCCAGACGGGAATTGACATAGCAAGGCTCAAACCCAAACTGGCTGGGGAATGCGGGCCAGCACTTGTCCGCAAAAGCCACATACTTCCGTGCGCCCTTGTGCTCCTCCGCCCAGTCCAAAAGCGTCAGCTCAAACTGCGCCATCCGAGCGCATAGGTCAGGATAATACTTGCCCTCGCCCATTTCCTTCGCCATATCCTCGCAGACAGCGGGGATTCTGGGATCGTCCTTGTGGGCTTTGTAGGCAACCAGCAGATCCAACTCGGAGTTTTCCTCAATTTCCACGCCCAATTCATATAGTCCGCGGATGGGGGCGTTGCAGGCAAAGAAATCCTGAGGACGGGGGCCGAAGGTGATAATCTTCAAATTCTTTACACCGATGATAGCGCGGGCTACGGGAACAAACTCCCGGATCATTGCGGCAACTTCATCCGCAGTTCCCACAGGGTAATCCGGAATGTACGCCTTCAAATGCCGCATACCCAAATTGTAGGAGCAGTTCAGCACGCCGCAGTAAGCGTCGCCCCGGCCATTGATGAGGTCGCCGTCGCCTTCCGCCGCAGCGACATACATCACAGGCCCATCAAAAGACTTGGCAAGGAGCGTTTCCGGGGTTTCAGGACCGAAGTTGCCTAAAAATACCACCAGCGCGTTGCAGCCGGCTTCTTTTACATTTTCCAGCGCAGCCATGGCGTCCTTTTCATTTTCCACCGTGATGGGGCAGCTATAAAGCCCTTCGCCGTAAGCTTTTACCACCGCTTCCTTCCGGGTGGTAGACAGGGCAATGGGGAAACAGTCGCGAGAGACTGCCACAATGCCCAGCTTTACTTCAGGGATATTCTTCATTAATATTTCCTCCTTATTTCTTTAATGCCTGACCGAACGCCTGCATCACAGGCGCAATTTTTTTCGCAACTCCGGCGCCTTCATCTAAGCCGTCGGCATTCGCCAGGTCGCACCAGACGCAAAGCATACTGCCTGCCGGATCCTTTACACTGTGACCGCCTTCAAATTCCGTTTCGTCAAATTGCAGCGCTTTTTCGCAGCCAAGCTGCCAGTCGCTCCGACCCAACACCCAATAATAAGTAGAATTGGTATTGATCAGCCGGAAGCCCTGCGCTGCCAGCATTTCAGGGGTCGCCAAATCATAGCCGTTCCAGCCGTGGCTCCAGTGGCAGATCATAAGATCTGTATCAATCGCGCCGTAGGTATCCGCGTCGTTGTTATAATAAATGCCGTCGTTAAAGCACATAGGCGTCATGCCGGCGGCTTTGACAATGGCTGCCGCCTGGTTGATAAAGGACACAAACAGCTTCATGCCGCCGTCTTTATAAATGCGGTCAAAGCCCATGGTATCCCGGTCGTTGGCGTATTCGTCACAGCCGAAATTGAAATATTTGCAGCCAAGCCCAGCAAAATAGGCGGCATACTTTTCCAAAAGTCCCAAGGCAAAAGCGACAGCCTCCGGGTTTGCCAAATCAATGGAGCTTTTGGAGCCAGCATATCGCAGCTGCGGGAATTGCATCAAAATAGTCCCCAAATGACCAGGCATATTTAATACCGGGATTATATGGATATTTTTAGACGCTGCATGGTGGAAAATTGCCTCCATATCCGTCTCGGTCAAATACTTTCCGGAACCGTCAGTTGCCTTATCGCCTTCCGCATATCCATCTCCCAGCGCAGCAGCCAGATCATAAGTGCCAAAAGCTGTGGTCAGCGTCATGTCCCGCAACGCAAAGCGGAAGCCCTGATTGTCCGAAAAATAAAGCTGCAAATGCGTCAGTCCTGCCTGCGCCATGGCGTCCAGCATTTTACAAATCGCCTCGACGCCAAAATACTTCCGACCGGCATCCAGAAAAAATATCCGCATTTTGTCCAGTGTTTTCATGACATTTCTCCTTAAATCATTGTTTTGATATCAATATTTTCTCCATGCAGGAGCACCGGCGCGCCTTGCGCCGCCTCGCTGCTATCACTATGGGCAAGCAGCCACTTGTTCCGTGCCCAAAGGCAACGATCCTCGTCGTTTCTCATAGTCAGCTCCGGTTTTTCTTCATTGGTGCCCAGAGGCAGCACAATCAGCACTTTAAAGCCTTCGCCTAATTTAGCGGAACAAGGCGCATAGTGGAGCGTGGTAGCGTAAACCTCCACCAGAACCCCGGCGGGCACATAGTAGGCCGCAACTTTGCCTGTGTTCAGGCAGCCGTTTTCCATTTCCTCCCGCTTAGCAAGCAGCAAAATGAAATCACGCGTTCCAAGATTCAGTTCGCTGTCCCGGTGGTATTCCAAACAGTTCAGTTTCGTATTGTGCCCATTGCACCAGCCAAGCTGAATGGGCATCCCGCCGAAAGCGCCATGGGAAAGCTCCTCCATGGCGGGCAGTTCCATCAGTTCCTTCTGGCAAGGTATGTAGGAAACGCCCTCCGGCAGCGGGGTCATGCGCTCCAACGTTTCCAGCAGCTCCGTTAAGTCATAGCCCGAAAGAATCTGTCCGTACTTTTGAAAAGACGGATCCGTAACCGGGAGAATTTTCATAAATTTCACTCCTCACTCCCCCTGCGTCTGCACAAACAGAGGCTTGCAGGCAGGATAAATTTTTCTGAATTGCTGATACCGCGCCTCATAGCGGGCGGCAAGCGCTGGTTCTGGGAAAATTGTTTCAGAAACTGTCACCAATTTATCGCAGGCTGCCTCCACAGAAGCAAATGCGCCGCAGGCCACCATAGCAAGCATTGCGCCGCCAAGACCTGGCCCTTGCTCAGAAGCCACGCATTGCAGCGAAACGTTCAGCACATTCGCCATGATTTTTTTCCACAGGGGACTCTTTGCGCCGCCGCCGCAGATTTTGCTTTGGGGAATGGAAATCCCCAGCTTTTTGGCAACCTCCACAGAGTCCCGGATGGCGAAAGCCACGCCTTCCAGCACAGCCTGGGTAAGATCTTCCCGGCTGGTATCCATGGTCATGCCAAAAAATACGCCTCTGGCGTTGGTATCGTTAATAGGACTGCGTTCGCCCATGAGGTAGGGCAAAAAGTACACATGATTCTCCCCTAGTTTTTCCTCCTGGATTTTTGCCTGCTCAGCGGCGTAGTCTTCCGTTTGGAAAATATCATCCATGAGCCATTTATTGCAGGAAGCGGCGGAAAGCATACAGCCCATAAGATGATAGCCCCCGTCCGCATGAGCAAAGGCATGAAGGGCGTTGTTCTCATCTACCCGGAAATTTTTCGCGCTGATGAAAACAGTACCGGAAGTTCCCAGGGAAATATTGCAGCCGCCTTCTCCCACAGTGCCGGTACCAACTGCCGCTGCGGCATTGTCCCCTGCGCCAGCCGCCACTTTGACGCTCTCAGGCAGCCCAAACTGCGCCGCGATTTCCGGCAGCAGGGTTCCCACTGCCTCATAGCTTTCAAAAAGCCTGGGCATTTGCGCTTCTGTGAGGCCGCACAGCTCCAGCATTTCCTGCGACCAGCATTTGTTTGCCACATCCAGCAAAAGCATACCGGAAGCGTCCGAATAGTCTGTGCAGTGCACGCCGGTGAGAATATAATTGATGTAATCCTTGGGCAGCATGACTTTTTTAATCCGGGCGAACAATTCCGGCTCGTTTTCTTTCATCCACAAAAGCTTTGGCGCGGTAAAACCGGCAAAGGCAATATTGGCCGTTAATTCAGACAGCCTCTTTTTGCCCACAACCTCGTTCAAATAATCCACCTGCTTTGCAGTGCGGCCGTCGTTCCACAAAATCGCCGGACGGATAATGCAGTCGTTTTCATCCAGCACCACAAGACCGTGCATCTGTCCGCCTGCGCCGATGCCGGCAACCTGCTCTTTATCAAATCCCTCCAGCAGCGCCGGAATTCCTTCCAATACCGCTTTGCGCCAATCCGCAGGGTTTTGCTGGCTCCAGCCGGGGTTGGGAAACTCCAGCGGATAGGCACGGGAAATAATATTCAAAATTTTACCCTGTTCATCCATCAGCAGCAGCTTGACGGCCGATGTTCCCAGGTCAATTCCAATGTACAGCATAAGCTTCTCCTTGTATCGTTCAACACGAAACATTGTTTTTATATTCGTTCCTAATTATACACATATCAAAAAGTTTTGCAACAAATTTTTCTAACAAAAAAGGAATCATTCCAGTGTGAAGGGCACAGCAAAATGAAATTTTGCTGTGCCCCCTGGGTTCGTTATCTACTTCTTATACAAGAAGCTTATTTGGACAGATAGCGATGCATGACGGAAGCAAACTGTGCTCTGGTTGCGGTGCCAGTGGCGTCCAGAATCACGGCGCCGTCTTTAATCTCTACGCCGGATACGACGCCCTCGGCCACAGCCCAGTTCATCGCCTCAACAGCATAGGAAGAAACCTTGTCGGCATCCTGGAAACCTTCCAGCTTGTTCTCTTCGACCTTTTCTGCACCAGCGTAGCGGTACAGAATTGCAACCATCTGTTCACGGGTGATTGCTTCCTCAGGACGGAAGGTGCCGTCGGTATTGCCATAGACGATACCCTGCTCAGTTGCCCACAGAATTGCGTCATAGTAGTAAGCGCCGGTCTCCAGATCGGTGTACTTATTCTCCAGACCTTCCACACTAGGTGCGCCAGCGATGCGGTACAAAATCGCAACCATCTGGCCACGGGTCAGGTTTGCACGCACGCCGAATTCCGTAGCGGACTTGCCGACCATGTAACCATTGTTGTACATGAAGTCAATGCTCTCATGGTACCACTCGTTTGCATTCACATCGGTGAATACATCGGCAGCGCAAACGGTATTGAGCACGTCTTCAATCGCCTGCTTGGCAGCGGCAAGTGCAGCTTCCACAGCCTCGGTGGTCTCGGCATTGTCGATTGCTTCTCTTGCAGCGGCAAGAATCGCCTCGATGGCTTCGGCCTGGCTGGTGGTCGCGTTGGTGGTATCGATGTTTACAAGCTCAATGAGAGCGTAGTACTTAGCAGCCTTCAACGCGGCGGCTTCCGCGGCCTTACGTTCTTCCTCGGCAGCCTTCTTGGCTTCTTCGGCATCCTCAGCAGCCTGCTGCGCCTGCGCCAGATAGTCAACCAGTTCAGCCTTAATCTTTACAATTTCAGCATAGGTCTCAGCGATCTGCTTTGCGTACTCAGCAGCCTGTGCAGCGGAAGCGGCAGCTTCTCTGTTTGCTTCCTCAGCAGCGGCCTTTGCAGTCTCAGCAGCAGCCTGTGCATCTTCAGCAGCTTTCTGTGCCTTTTCAGCGGCAATTCTGGCTTCTTCTGCTTCCTGCGCAGCCTTTTCCGCGTTTTCCTTATCCTCAGCGGAGGAGGCGGCAGCTTCTTCAGCCTTCTGCTTTGCTTCTTCGGCCTTCTGCTTTGCTTCTTCGGCTACTTGGGCAGCTTCTTCAGCAGCGGCCTGTGCAGCCTGAGCCTTTGCCTGCGCGTCGGCAGCGGCAGCGGCGGAGGCGGCGGCTTCCTGCGCGGACGCGGCGGAGGCGGCAGCTTCTTCAGCGGCAGTCTTAGCGGATTCAGCGGCAGCGGCGGCTTCCGCAGCGGCAGCCTTTTCAGACTCGGCAGCTTCCTTGGCAGACGCGGCAGCCTGAGCGGCCTCGGCGGCAGCTTCCTGGTTGGACTGCTCGGCGGCCTCAGCGGCGTCTTCCGCAGCGGCCTGGGCTTCTTCAGCCTTAGCCTGGGCGGCTTCGGCGGCAGTCGCGGCGGTCTTTGCTTCTTCCTTGGCAGCGTCGGCTTCGGCCTGGGCGGCTTCCGCGGCAGCCTGAGCGGCTTCGGCCTTGGCCTGGGCTTCTTCAGCCTTGGCCTGAGCGGCTTCCGCAGCTTCCTTGTTTTCAGCGGATTCAGCAGCGGCGGCTTCGGCGGCTTCCTTCGCGGCAGCGGCTTCGGCGGCGGCGGCTTCGGCGGCAGCCTGGGCTTCTTCAGCCTTGGCCTGGGCTTCTTCCGCAGTGTTCGCAGCTTCTTCAGCGGCGGTCTTTGCTTCCTCGGCGGCAGTCTTTGCAGCCTCGGCGTCGTTCTTCGCAGCCTCTACCTGCTGGGACAGGTCAACCAGATCCTGGTCGGACAGACGGACGCGAACGTTGATGTTGGCCAGTTCGGTACCAGCCTTGGTGTAGGAAACGTTCCAGGTGCCAATTTGGTCGGCTACGAAAATGCCGTTGGTGTTGACCTTCAGCTTGCCGGAATAGGTGTACAGCTCCAGTTCGTTGATACGAACGGCGGTGCCGAAGCTTTCCTGCACGGACTTGCTGATATACAGACGGTAAACCTGGGCTTCTCTCAGGTTCTCGCCTTCGATGGTGCGGGTGACATAGCGATCGGAGTTGCCGGTAACGGCGTCCAGATCAATCCAGTAGGAGTTGTTGCGCATGACGTTGCTCTGCTCGCTGGAGGACATGCCAAGGAAGTCAGCCTCAGTGAGCACATCCTCGTTCAGGATCTGCAGGCTGAACGCGGAGGTGATGTAGGTATCCATTTCGCCAAAGGCGTGCACGGTGTACCACTTGCCAACCACGCTGGATTCGGGCAGCATGAAAGCCATCCAACCGGTCGCGCCGCTGCAGCACCACTTGTTGCTGGTGTTGCCGTCAAAGAGGTTCTTACTCTCTTCGCCGCTGTACTGACCGGACTGGCCAAGGATGGTAACGCCAGGGCCGCGGTTGGTCTCTTCGTCCAGCGCGCCCAGTTCGGGCGGTTCGACATTGGAGGGAATGTAAACGTTGCCTTCTTCATCGGTGATGTTGACCTTCACGCCATCGGGCATGACAGTAGTGGTTGCCAAGTAGTTTGCGTCAACCCAAGTCTCACCTTCCAGATCGGCCACGGGAGTACCGCGGACAGTCTTAAAGGAGGCGTAGTTGGCGGTCAGGATATCCAGAAGCTGATGCTGCTGGCCGTTGCGTTCAAAGATCACATCGGACAGTTCGTCACGAACCAGAGCGGGCTTCTGCGCGTTGTAAGCAAAGCCCATGGGCGCGGTGCCACAACCCCAAACAGCCATGTTATATCCATAGCCTCTGCCAGTGGTGACAACCAGACGCACATACTGACCACGGGTGCCTTCAGGCAGTTCAATGGTCTTTTCTTCATTGAGTGCAACGCCGCTAAATTCAGCAACCTGCGTATAGTTCACGCCGTCTTCAGAAACATAAATTGTACCAGCGTCAATGCCCCAGCCGGCATCGTAGTCGTTCTTATAGAACAGCTTGGTGATGATGGAGTACTTGGGAAGCGCCATATCGATGGTTGTTTTCCCATAGACGCTGCCCATATTCAGCAAAACGCTTTCCTGCGGGTCAACCTCTTCTTCCAAATCGGCTGTCGCAAAGTAAGCCTCCATGCCGTCTTTCAGCTTGCCTTCCTTGGTGGAAGCGGACAGATCCAGCTTAGAGCCAGTCCAGTTCCAGTAGTAAGCGTTGGTATAGGTGGAAGCGGAAGCAGCGGTGATCTTGCTGATCTGGCTGTTGCTGATAATAAAGTTGTGCAGCTTTGTCATGGCGGAGATGTTGATCTCAGTCATATTGGTGCCAGCCAGATACAGGTTTTCAATGGCGGTGCAGCCAGTGAAGTCCACTACCAGATCGGGATGCTCATTCAACTCTACAAGCACCAGGCTGGTGCAGTTGGTGAGGTTCAGGGTCTGGAGTCCCTCAGGCAGCATATCGGAAGTAATTTTCGTGACACCAGTACCGGTGAGGTTCAGACCGGTAACGCCGGGGAGATACTCGGCAATGCCGGTGAGGTCGGTCACATTGGTGTTAGTGAGATTCAGTGTGCCGGTAAAGTCCTTCAGGTCGGAAACATAGGGACCAACCTGAGAGATAACCGCCTGACGCAGCGCCGCATCGGGGAAGATGCTCGCGTCGATCAAAGGCTCGGTACTCTGGAACTCAGGCAGCGCGCCGCCGAAGGCCTTGATGATGGGGGCAATCTTTTCGGCAACATCCGCGCCGTCGTCCTGGCCGTTGGTCGCGCCGCGGTCGCACCATACGCAAAGCATCGCGCCGATGGGGTTATAAACCACGGAGCCGTCAAACACAGTGATGTCGAAGTTCGCGGCGGAATTTACAGTGGGCTGCCAGTCGGGCTTGCCCAGTACCCAGTAGTGGGACTGGTTGGTGTTGATCAGATCAAAGCCCTGCTCGTTCAGGAAGGTGGCCGGCGCCAGGTTATAGCCGTTCCAGCCAGAAGACCAGTAGTTGATCTGAACGTCCTTATCCATTTCAACAGTGGCGTCGCTCTTGTACATAACGCCGTCGTTGAAAGCGCGCGGGATCATGTTGTGGGACTTGATGATCGCGGCAACGTCATTGAAGAAGGGCACGAAGTGCTCTTTGTAAATGCCGTTGTTGTAAATGTTTTCAAAGCCCATGGTACTCAGGTCGTTGGCGTATTCGTCAGCGCCGAAGCTGAAGTATTCGCAGCCCTTGGACTCGAAATAGGTAGCGTACTTTTCAATCAGCGCCTTGGCGAAAGCCTTCGCTTCGTCGCTGGTGAGGTCGATGGAGCTCTTGGAACCAGGATAACGCAGGGACTCAAACTCTTCCAGAATCGCGCCCATGTGACCGGGAACGTTCAGGGAGGGGCACACCTTAATGCCGTTGGCATTGGCGTAGGCAATGATTTCGTCCATTTCGGATTGAGTCAAATACTTGCCGGAGCCATCGGGGTTCTTATCGCCGTCGGAGTAGCCGTCACCCAAAGAGTTGGTCAAATCATAGGTGCCGAACTCTGTGGTAAGGGTCATATCGTCCAGCGCGAGACGGAAGCCCTGGTTGTCGGAGAAATAGAACTGCAGTTCGTTCATGTTCGCCTCGGCCATGGCGTCGATCATCTTCTTCACATTTTCCACGCTGAAGTACTTACGGCCAGCGTCCAGGAAGAAAATCCGGTGGAACTCTTCGGGAATGATGGGTTCGCCCTTATCGTCAAAGTTGTAGGTCTTGGGTTCGGAAACGTTGCCGTCGTAGTCGGTCAGGGTAACTTCCAGCGTCATGATGTCGCTGGGCAGAGCCTGGAAGCGGGACCAGTCGTGATTCAGTTCGCCATGGCTCTTAACGCCGCGGGTATATTCGGTGGAACCGGACTGACCGCCGCGGGTGGTGTAGGACAGCGCCAGCTTGTACCAGTCGGTGCAGGCTACGGGGGAGGTCAGAGCATGACCGGTCATGGGACCGTCGTAGGGGACGCAGTAGCTGTCGTCCAGCTCGCCGTCGTAAGCCTTAGCGAAACCGCCAACAGGCGTTACCTGCATCTCGTATTCCTTACCGTCGGCGCCAGCGCCGGTGGGCACGGTGACAACAACACTGGTTTCGCCGGCAGCGGCGGTGGCAGTGTAGGTTGCCTTGGTTGCGGGAACGTAAACAGATACGTCGGTGGCAACAGTTGCGTCAGCGGGGGTGAAGGAAACGGTCAAGGAACCGTCGGCGGCTTCCACAGCCAGATCGGTTACAGCCTTGCTGTAATCGTAGGTTGCGGTAGCGGCTTCGCTCTCGGAGCCGTCGGCGCCAACAGCAGTCACCTTAATGGTAACCTCGCCTGCCGCGTCATAAATATTCTTGATGTAGTAGATTTCGTCGTAGATACCGCCCATGAACATTTCCACGCCGTTAATCACAGCGTAGACGTTGTACTGCTGAACTTCTTCGTAGTTTTCGTTGAAGTCCCAGGAGACAACCATTTCATTGGTATCGTAGGCCTTGTCGATGGTAAGGCCAGTGGGGGCAGCGGGGGTCTTTGCAGCGCCGGAGGTGTACTTCATCTGGCCGATGTGCATCTGATAATCCTCAGATTCGCCCTTGAAGTACAGGCCGATCATCGCGATGGATTCGCCGGCAAACTGAGACAGGTCAACGGTAGCCGTAACCCAGTCCTCAGAGGCTGCGGTGGTGTTTTCGATAGCCAGTTCGGTGACAGTGTAGGTATTGGTCTCAGCATCGATGTCCTTTGCCAGAACAACGCCCAGGCTCATGGCCACATTGTCGGAGGAGGTCTTCTTGAAGGTGATGTCCAGCTTTGTGCTTTCCTTCACATCCAGGTTGGTCTTGTACAGATGCATGAAGTTATCAGCATCCATAGCACCATAGATAGCCAGAGAAGAGCCGCCGTTGTAGGGATTCACCAGATCGAAATCAAATTCGCCGTAGGTGAAGTCGGCAACCTTTTCGCCAGCGTTCCAATAACCGTTCAGCGCCTTCTTGTAGTTGGTGCCGTAGTCGAACTCGCCCTTCAGAGCGGTGCCGTTTGTCTCAAACCAGAACTGCCAGGTGGGCAGAACGTCCTGAATGCTGATGTTGGCCCATTCGTGGGTGTTGGATACAACGCCGTCAACAGCATAAACCAGACCGTGACCGGTATTGAAATTGGTGTAGAAGGTGTCGCCGTTGATAACAGAACGCTCGGTCACCATGCTGGCGATACCGGGCATCTTGTTGTTCTTAACGCCAACTTCATTGTTGCTGGAGGTAGAAGCGTCGGTGGGGTTGCCGGAGGAGCCGGTGAACCACATACGCTCGCGGATGGCGCTCATCCACTGGAAGTCGTCGGTTTCACGGCGCAGATCCAGGTAGGTGCCGCAGTCCTCGTCCAAACCAGCGTGGACAAAGTCGGTACCCAAAGACGCGATGGAGCAAACGACCTGGCCGTCGGACCACATCTTGGAGAAGTTGTTGTTCCAGCGGTTGCCGCCAGCTTCAAAGCCGCCGTGCACAGCGCCCATGCCGTACTTCGCAACTTCGCTCTTGGCGCCGGAGGTGCCCCAGCCGTAATCCTTAAAGAAGGAGTCGGCCGCGCCGGAGTCCATCATCTGCTGATCAATAGAGCCGCCGGCATTGTAGTATTGGATGTACAGGCCGCCCTCTTCGCGCAGATACTTCAGGAATGCAGCCAGTTCCTGCTTTGCAGTGCCGGAGGGAGAATCGGAACCTTCCAGGTTCACAAACCAGCCGTCGAACCCATAGTAGTTGGTGATTTCAATGAGCTTGTCCGCATAGGGGAAGCCACCGTTCTCATCTCTCTGGATGAGGGTCCGCCAGGACTGATAAGCGCGGGGCAGGAAAATGCAGCCCAGGGACAGAACGCCATTCTTGTGAGCAGCGTTGGTGTAGGCCGCGTTGGGCAGGTTCATCATGCCAAACTCAAAGGCACGCTTCTGCCAGTCGGAAGTGCCCTTGCGTTCGCCTTCGGAATCCCACAGCTCAAAGGGGGTAGTGGCTGTGGTCTGGCCGTGCCAGGGTCCGTAGTAGTCGATGTACTGCCAGAAGTTGAAGCAGTATTCGCTGAATTCGTTGGTGTAGGAGGTGCCGCCGAAGAAGGCGTTGCCATAGTCGCCGGCGAGGGTCAGATACTCAACTTCGGGATTCAGCTCAGGTTTCGCCTGCGTCGCTGCAACCGCGTCAATACGGTTTTGCAGCGGCACCCGGGCACGCAGCAGTTCCGCATCGGGATCGGTTGCGGGATCCCACGCCAGAAGATCCTCTGCACGATAGCCGTGAGAGGTGGGCTCGTTATCCGCCAAGGCACTCTCGCCCTGATAGGGCAGAGTGTCACCGGCAAGCGCTACGGTGGGGAATAGGGATACCACCATGGCAATTGCCAGGGCGAAGGACAGCAGCCGCTTAACATTTTTCGTTTTCATGTGTTTGTGCTCCCTTCAGTTTTTTCAGTGCGCGTAGACCCGCGCATCGTGATGCAAGGTTATAAAATAACCTCACTTTACTTAAAATTCTAGCACGCCTTTGCACTTTATGCAACACTACATTTACCAGAAAGAAGAAATTCATTTATTTTGTACAACCATGCCCTTCCGTTTTTGTTCAAAGCGTAGAAAGTTCGAGTTTCTGCGTATTGTTTCATAACTTTATTTTCTTACGCTGGCTTTTTGATCGTTTTCGACTTGCATTTATAAATAAAATGTGATATTTTATATTATGTTAAGCTTGTTTTCAATTGCTTTTGCGTTTCGCCTCCGCAAGCTGGATATCTGGAGTGCAATTTCAAAATTTTCCCCCTTTCGGAGTGTGAATACCATGGAGCTAAAACCCATCAATTCCCCTTCTTTGCCCGGCGATCTAAAATACTCCAATCGCATTCAAATCATCAATGCCTTCCTCAGCAACGATATTTGCAGTGCGAGCGATATTGCCGCAGCTACCGGCCTTAGCCGTCAGACGGTTATGAAATCCATCCAGTTTTTTGTGCAAAGCGGCCTGATTACTTCTGCTGGGAAAGGCGTCTCTACCACCCTGGGCGGCAAGCGTCCAGAACTTTTTACATTATCTCAGGAAAAGCACTTTCTGTGCATTGCCCTGTGGCCCCAGGAATTATGGCTGTACCTTTACACCATCGGCGGACGGCAAATTGACAGCATGCGCCTCACCGCCGCGCTTCCCGCCGACCCCAAAGCCGCGGCGGACAACGTAGGTTGCCTTGCCCAGAGCCTGCTACTCAAAAACCGCATGGAGCCGAAAAACTTATGCGCCGTCAGCGTTTCCACTGCGGGCACTGTGGATTATAGAACAGGCTGCTTGAAATACAGTTCCCAATCCCCCGCTTGGGGTGCGGATATTCCTTTGAAAGCATATTTGCAACCCTACTTTGGGGCGGATACGCCAGTTTTCATTGAAAACGCCGGTAAAATGACCGCCCGGCCTTTCCTGCTGGAGCCGGAGCTTTTTGGTAAGCGGGCATTGGTGATTTTCTCCTGCTGGGGGCTTTCCAGTTGTTTGATTGAAAAAAATCACATACTCAGCGGTAAAAATTCTCTCATTGGTGAAATCGGTCATATGATAATCGATCCCAGCGACGGGGAAAAATGCGGCTGTGGCGGCCATGGTTGTCTGGAGCGCCTGGTCAGCGCGGAGCGCATTGATAAACTTATTGCAAAACGCCTGCCCCAGTACCCGGATTCCCTACTGTCGCAGCAAGAAAGCGCCGTCATTCCCGCCCTATTGGAAGCGGCGGAAAAAGGAGACGCGCTGGCAATGGAACTGGCGGACTACTTAGCCGCAACCTTTGCCTCTGCCCTTCGGAATATTTCTCTTGTTTTCGACCCGGATCTCATTGTATTTCAGGGAGACTACGCCTGCGCGGGTTCCTATTTCGACGGACAACTGCGAAAGCATTTACAGCAGTTCCAGTACTTCCCTTCAGAAGGACCCTTTGCAATTCAGTATGATCGCCGTCCCTTGGCAGAAATGAACGCCCTCGGCTCTTACATCGCGCTGGTAAACAGATACTTCAACCAGCCGGAGCTGTACACCGGCGAAACCGATACCGAATCTGTATAAAATTACCGCCGTGAAAGTTTCCTTTCACGGCGGCAGCTTTTAATCCAAATTCACAATTTCATATTCCCGGGTGCCTATGCCCAGCTTTTCCGCGCAAACCACAGTATGAATACCATTTCGAGACTCCATGCGTTCAATCAAGGCTGCCTTGCCGGGGTCGGGGGAATGATACACCGCATCCACACAGGCCTGATCAATTGCCACAGGGTCGAGGGACGCGAAAATGCCAATGTCCGCCATTTCCGGCTCATGGGGGTGGGCGTCGCAGTCGCAGTCCACAGACAGCCGGTTGGCTACATTAATATAGACAATATTCTCTTTGCCCATATAGTCTACTACAGATTTGTCCGCATCCGCCATGCACTCCAGGAAGGAATCATGATCGGCAGTCCAGAGGTTTTCCGGCACCCCAACGCCGTGAATATGGGCCTTTCCATGGGCAGAGGCCACGCCAATAGACATATTTTTCAGCGCGCCCCCAAAGCCGCCCATAGCGTGGCCTTTGAAATGCGACAGCATCAGCATGGAATCGTAATTTTTCAGATGTTCACCCACAAAATTTTCCTTCAAATGAAATCCATTGGCAACCGGCAGTGCCATTTCCCCTTCTTCATCCAGAAGATCGCAGGGCGCAATCGCAGGAAAGCCGTGTTCTTCCATAGCCTTCCAGTGCTCCGCGCTGGTATTGCGCCGGCCTTCATATGCGGTGTTGCATTCTACAATCGTTCCCCTTACCTGCGCAACCAGAGGCGCAATGAGCTTGGGCTGTAAAAAGTTGTGTCCCCCCGGTTCGCCGGTGGAAAGCTTTACCGCCACCTTCCCCGGCAGCTTCACCCCAAGGGCTTCATAGGCTCTCAGAAGTCCTTCCGGGCTGATGTCCGCAGTAAAAAATACCTTTGCTTTTGACATGACAAAATCCTCCTGTTTTTGCGCAATCTGCATATTTAATTCTTAGTATAGCAGGGTTTTTCCCATTTGAAAAGGGAATTTCCAAAAAATTCACAAAGCGCTTACCTTTGTAAATTACCGTTGACAATCCACAGGGTTTATGAGAAAATAAAGAAAATTTGCGGTACTTCGTGCCGATTGAGGGAGAAATGAAAATGTTTCAATCCAGAACGCACAACTGCGGCGAGCTTCGCCTGGCAAACGCTGGCGAAAAGGTAACGCTCGTCGGCTGGCTGGAAAATGTCCGAGAGGTTGGCTCCAACTTCGCTTTCCTGGTCCTGCGGGATTTTTACGGTACCACGCAGGTTGTTGTGGAAACCGAGGACATGATGAAGCTGGTGAAAACCATCAACAAAGAATCCACTATTTCCGTGACCGGCCTTGTCCGGGAGCGGGAATCCAAAAACAAAAAGCAGGCCACGGGTGAAATCGAGGTTTTGCCGGAATCCATAGAGATTCTGGGCAAATGCCGGCACAACGCCCTGCCCTTTGAAATCAATAAGAGCCGGGAAGCGGACGAAAACACCCGTCTCAAATACCGGTATCTTGACCTGCGCAACCCGGCGGTAAAGCAAAATATTGTGCTCAGGTGCCAGGTGGTCGCCGCCTTGCGGCAGGCCATGACAGAACACGGATTTTTGGAAATTACCACCCCCATTCTCACAAGCTCCAGCCCGGAAGGCGCAAGAGACTATCTGGTACCCGCCCGGAACCACCCCGGCAAATTCTACGCCCTGCCTCAGGCGCCCCAGCAGTTTAAGCAGCTTCTTATGACTTCCGGTTTTGACCGGTATTTCCAAATCGCCCCCTGCTTCCGGGACGAGGACGCCAGAGCAGACCGTACCCCCGGCGAATTCTACCAGCTAGATATGGAAATGGCCTTTGCCAGCCAGGAGGACGTACTTTCTGTGCTGGAGGATGTACTGGTGCCGGTATTCAAAAAATTCGGCAAATATGAGCGGGTGTCTTCCGCTCCCTTCCGCCACATTCCCTATAAAGAGGCCATGGAGCGTTACGGCTCCGACAAGCCAGACCTGCGTATCGACTTGGAAATTCAAGACGTAACGGAGCTTGTGCAAGGCTGCGGCTTTGGGCCTTTTGAGGGCGCGACAGTGAAGGCCGTAGCGGTAGACGATTTCAGCCAGACCCGGAAATGGATTGACAAGCTGGTGGCCGACGTGGAAGTCGCCACCGCCAACAAAGCCTGCTGGTTCCGTCTGGACGAGCAGGGCAACCTCACCGGCGGCATTTCCAAATTCCTTGGTGATTGCAAGGAAGCGTTGGCAGAAAAGCTTTCCCTCAAGCCCGGCTCCTTCGTCTGCCTTGCCGCCGGCAAAAAGTCCGCCGCCCAGAAAACCGCCGGCGTAATCCGCAAGCTCATGGGTACCCGCCTGCCCGGTCACTTCGACCAGGAGCAGTACGCTTTCTGCTGGATCGTGGACTTCCCCATGTACGAATTGGGTGAGGAAAGCGGCGAGCTGGAATTCTGCCACAACCCCTTCTCCATGCCCCAAGGCGGCATGGCTACGCTGAAAGAAGCCGAGAACAATCTGGAAAAAGCGCTGGCCATTAACGCCAACCAGTATGATCTGGTGTGCAACGGCTATGAAACCGCCTCCGGCGCGGTACGGAACCATGACCCGGAGATTATGGTCAAGGCCTTCGAGCTGGTGGGGCTTGGGGAGGAAAACGTAAAAGCCAAATTTCCCGCCATGTACAACGCCTTCACCTATGGCGCGCCGCCCCATGCCGGCGCGGCTCCTGGTGTTGACCGCATGATTATGCTGCTCACCGGAGAGGAGTCGATTCGAGAGGTAATCACCTTCCCCATGAACAAGAACGCCCAGGATTTGATGATGGACGCCCCCAGCGCCGTGGAGCAAAAGCAGTTGGACGATGTGCATATCAAGCTAAACGTGGACTAAAGCAGCGGAGCCAGACCTTTTACAAGAAAAGGTCTGGCTCTCAGTTTATACAATTGTCCCTCCGTCATCGCAAGAAACCAAAGCCAAGAAGGCATTGTTATTTTTTTGTGAGAGCAAATCTATGTATTCGCCCGCTGGGGCAATTTCAACAGAACGGCACAGCGCTTGTACGCGGTGTCAGCGTGCGCTGCCCGCTCCGGCGGAGTTATGCCGCCCCCGAGCAATTACAAATCGCATCGGCAGTGAATCCTGCGCAAACAACTGCCATACAAAGACAAAAGCCCGCCTTGGATCAACTGCCTGGGCGGGTTTACGAATCAAAAAGCTGCACTTTTAAAAAATCAATCCGTCTCTTCTGATATATAAAGTTCTTCCGCATTTCGCTGCGCGGCAATCAGAATGTCCTTCGCCATTCCAATATTCTGCGCATCTATCTGTTTTGTAGCTTCTGTAATGGCATGAAACAAAAGTAAGTAAAGTTTTTTATAATGAACCATGTTGCATACCTCCTTGCGCACAATTATATACGAACATCAATCTAATTGCAAGTCAAATCCTTTTCCTATTATTGCAATTCTTTTTAACATCATTTTTATAAAAAACCTCAAGCAAATTTTCAAACTATCTTTTCATATCTCGGCAAATGGCGATAAGTCTTGGATTTTAAGGCTTTTTCGCCATTTGTCATATCGGGAGATACTTGGCATATCTTGGTGCTTCTCGGCATAATTTTGAATCCAAAAGTAGTACGGCGGTAGTAAAACCACTGATTCGGCTATGCCGCCAGACGCTCCATTTCTGCCTTTGCGGAATCGTAGGTCGCATGGGCGTAATAGTTCAGCGTCATCGTGATGTTGGCATGTCCCATGATATACTGCAACGCCTTGGGGTTCATGCCTGCGTTTGCTAACCGTGTGCAGAATGTGTGTCTGAGGATATGGGGCGTGATGTTCGGAAGCTGCTCTTTGTTCTGCTTGTTGTACTTCTTTACAAGCCCTTTCAGCATACTGTCGTAGTTCGCTGACACCTTGGGCATCCCGTCATTTTTGAGGAACAGGAAGTTTTTATAGCCCTCTACACTGAATGGGGCGGCATTGCCCCGATTCTTCAGCACACGCTTCAACGCTTGGTAGACTTCCCTGCTCATGGGAATCTGCCGTATGCCGTTCTTGGTCTTTGGCGTTTCGATATAGTAGCCGATGTCCGCATCCCGCAAAAGCTGATGGTCTACATTGATTTGGCGGTTTTTGAAGTCCAGAGCTGTGGTCAGACCGCAAAACTCTGAAATTCTAAGTCCAGTGCCGAGCAGGAT
>CAJURY010000014.1 GCA_910589155.1 uncultured Oscillospiraceae bacterium
CTGCGCACAGTAGCATTGCCAGTAATTTCTTCATTCTTGGTTCCTCCTGTTTTTTTGATTCAGTCTGTTCATTTGGTTGAAAAGCCTGCCCCGGCAGGCATTGTCCACACAGTTTTGCAGCTATCCAGCGCGTCTCCACTCCTTCTGGAAACCCCCGCTCCAACATATCCTCCTTTCCTTCCAGCCGCAAAAACTCCCGCTAACAATCCAATCAGCTTGTTTTTCACCAAAATTCTTGATCGATATTCTTATATCAAAAACGTTTTTGATATAGTTATAGCTTACTAACATTTCCTCTTTTTGTCAAGTGTCTCTTATTCACAAGTTTTTTGCTTTATTTTTATGCACTTTGTCTTGTTTCTTCTCCCCTTGCACTTTACCGCAAATTTTGTTACAATAGAAACACTTTTTTGCAGGAGGAAACACCATGGTACGTTTTTTCATTGACCCCGGGACGCCTGTGCAGCAGTTTCTCGTACTAACCGGGGAAAACGCCGCCCACGCCAAGGTTTTGCGGCTGAAAGCCGGAGACGCCGTTACCGTCAGCGACGGTCAAGGCGCGGATTGGCGCTGCACCATTTCCGACGTCAGTCCCGGTCAGGTCAGTCTTGTGGTAAACAGCAAAATTTCTTCCGTTTCGGAAGCCCATGTGCAGGTCAGCGTATATATGGCGTTTCCCAAAAGCGACAAGCTGGAGCATGTCATTCAAAAAGCCACGGAGCTTGGCGCATTTGAAATTGTGGCCTTTCCTTCCGCGCGGTGCGTTTCCCGACCAGATGCAAAATCCCTAGCAAAGAAACAAGAACGCTGGCAGAAAATTGCTGTTTCCGCTGCGGAGCAGTCCGGCCGGAGCAGGATTCCTCAAGTAATTCTGCTGGAGTCTTACCAAGCGGCCTTGGCGCGCGCCGCACAGGCTGAGCTTGCCATTTTATTCTATGAAAACGAACACGCCGTTACGCTGCGTATGGCGCTGGAACGTAAACCCTGGCAAACTGTCAGCCTTTTAACCGGACCGGAAGGTGGGCTGGAAGAAGCGGAGGTTACACAAGCACGGCAGACCGGTTTGGAAGTCTGCACCCTGGGCAGCCGGATTCTGCGCTGCGAGACCGCGCCTCTTTGCGCTTTGTCCGCCGTTATGTACGCCGCTCACGAGTTTTAGCGCGCGATTTCCAGAGAAATTGCACCCAAGCATGCACCGTTGTCTTATAAATCAGTCTCTTTGAAAAACGATGGGAGCGGAACTGAGTTCCGCTCCCAATTTTTAAACATTCGGCCGCTCCTGCTGCCAAGGCGCTTCCGGCAGCGCCTGGAATAAAAGTACCGCCTTAAAAAGATCGCCGTCAATGACCAGATTCAGCTTTGCCTGCTGCAATTCCGCCAGAGACTTGGCGATATTCAGCCCTAAACCGCTTCCTTCGGTGTTCCGGGAGGAGTCTCCCCGTACAAAGCGCTCCAGCAGTTCTTCGCTGGAAATGTTCAGCCGGTCTTTGGAAATATTTTTCACAGAAATCAGCACATTGCTCTGGTACTGCGCCACGTCTACATACACTCTGGTGCCCGGCTGGGCGTATTTCACCACATTGCCCAGCAAATTATCCATAATCCTCCAGAAATGCCGCCCGTCCGCCATGACAAGCACCTCGTTTTTGCAGCTTGAAATGACCGCTTCTAAATTTTTGCATTCCAGTTTTTCCTGATACTCCGCCAGCGCTTGATTCACCAATTCCACCACATTGGTGGGCATGAGATTCACCGGCAGGTTGCCGGAAGAAGCCTTGGACATTTCCAGAAGATCCTCCGTGAGCTTTTTCATGCGCTTGCTTTGCCGCTCCAGCACCTCCAGATAGGTTTTTTCCTCCTCCGGGGTGTGGGGCTTTTGCAGCAGATCCACATAGTTCACAATGGAAGTTAGCGGCGTTTTAATGTCGTGGGATACGTTGGTAATCAGTTCTGTTTTCATACGCTCGGATTTAATTTGCCGCTCTGCGGCAAGGTTTGCCCCGTGACTGAGCTGATTTAAGCCCTGTCCCATGACCCGGAAGGTACCGTGCAGCTTTCTGGTGCTCACCTGGGTATTCAGGTCTCCCTTCGCCATTTGCGCAATGGCTTTTTTCAGCTTGCCCATGGAGTAGGCCACATAGACAATCAGCGCCGCGCACAAAAGAGACACAATCAGGAACGGACCGGATTCATAGGGCAGCTCCGCCGCGGTGAGAAGCAGGAACAGCCATAGTACAAAGCCGATTGTGAGCCACAAAAGAATGGTTGGCAGCATCAGCGCCAGCGCTTTGAGTCCCTGCCAGAGGAACTTGCAAAGCCGAAGGGTCATTCGCAGCAAAAAGCCCAAAATGGAATGCCGCCACCAGTAACCATTGCCGTATTTTAACCGGGTTGTGGTGGTTAGTAAAAGTCCCAGGACAAGAATCGTGCCAGCGGCCAGACACGTAGGGATGATTGCAATGGTCATCCAGCTTTCCGCCCAATACCGCCTGCCATAGTCGAAGGCATAATTGACGCCCCAAAAGCACATACATTCCCCCCAAATAACTGCTCCGGCGTACAGATCCAGCGGGATGCGATCGAGTAGATTCAGGGTAATGCCGTCTGCATCCTGCCTGCGGCCGGCGGCGCTGAGCAGATACACTATAGCGACAATCAGTCCGATTGCGCCGAGAATGCCCCAAATAACAATCCAGTTGCGAAGGTTCCAGGCCGTGCGCATCCAGTGGGAAACCTGCCGAATGCCGTCGTCTACCGGCAAATCCTGCAAAATATAGCCCTTCACGGTATACGTCCAGGCGGTTTCCGTATCCCGGTCATAGTAAGAATCCCCATAGGCGTCTACCCGCATGACCTCCCGATAATAATAGACCGGTTCTTCCGTGGTAACGGAAGCCGCGGCGGCTTCTCCTTCATAAGTGCCGACGAGGCGTTTGCCGTCCTTGTCGTAAATCTCGTAGCGGTAATTGCTTCTGCCGTTAAACCGCTCCCAGTTCTGTCCGCCAATCTCCGGGGTAATATACCAATAACCGTCTCCCAGCTTCTGAACCAGCTTTTGCAGCTCCTCCTGGGCGTATAGCTGCGCCATATCGATCGCGCTGCTTCGGATCAGCCGCTCATACCAGTCTTGGGTCAGCTTATCGACACCAGTGCGGTAATATCCGTTGTGCGCCAAATAGCACGCGCCAATAATACCCAGCACAGCGGCCAGCATACACAAAACCGCCAGCAGGAAACACGCCGTTTTCAGCGCCAAGGAATAGCATTTTCGCATAATTTTATTTGCCTCCTTCCATTTTATAGCCCTGCCCCCAGACGACCTTCAAATAGCGCGGCTCAGAGGGATTGATTTCAATTTTCTCCCGCAGATGGCGAATGTGCACCGCCACCGCGCTGTCGCTGCCGATGGGCGCTTCGTTCCAAACCGCCTCGTAAATCGCTCTGGAAGAATAAACCTTGCCGGGATGCGCCATCAAAAGCTTCAAAATATCAAACTCAATGGGCGTTAAGGATACCGGCTCCCCGTCCACCAGCACGGTTTTTTCCGTATCATTCAAAGTAATGCTGCCGATTGTAATACACCCGCTATTTTCAGGAAGTTTGCCGCCTAAGGTGGTATACCGCCGGAGCTGGGAGCGCACCCGCGCCAGCACCTCCACCGGCACAAAGGGTTTCGTGATGTAATCGTCCGCGCCGATGTTGAGACCCAGCACCTTATCCTCATTTTCGCTTTTGGCCGTGAGCAAAATAATGGGGGCGTTGGATATTTCCCGAATTTTCACCGTTGCGGTAATGCCATCCATTTCCGGCATCATAACGTCCATTAAAATCAGGTGAATCTCCTCCTTTTGCACAAGCGCCACCGCCTCCTTGCCGGTATAGGCTTCAAACAGCTTATAGTCCCCGGAGGACAAATAGATTTTCAAAGCGTTGACGATATCCGGCTGATCGTCGCAAATCAAAATATGATACATTGGTCGCACCTCACTCTTTTTTATGCCCTTATTATAATCCAGAATGCTTTAAGAATAAAGAGGAACGTTTTTTAAGAAGTCTTTAATTCACAAAGCAGCCCAGCCGCTTTTGCGGCTGGGCTGACTGATTTTTATGCAAGCTCTGCTTTACCTGTAACCGGCACCCAAATTTCGCTTTGATAATCCGGCGCTGTCATATCTCCGGCGGTGTACGCCTCCACATCCATTTCATAGGTAGGTTGATAGCTGGAGGTAGGGAAAAACTCCGTACAGATTTTGTGCCAGGTTTTTTGAGCGGCTGCGGGCATCGCCCCGCTGATGGGAAACACCGCCCAAGTTCTTGCGGGAATTTCCCTTAATTGGAAGCCCTCCGGTATCTCTCCTCCGCCGTACAGCGCGGCTATGGCATAATCGAAAGTCTTATCATCCGTGAATTTGTTATTGTAACAAACGCCAAATACAAAACTGCGATCTGCCGCCTGCTGCAAGAGGGTAGCGACTGTCCCATCCTTGTGGGAGCGCGCCCAGAAAGCGGGGACGGTATTTTTGTTTTGCCCGTCGTCGATATATTGCCGCTCCACCTTTTCCAATACGGTGAAGGCTTCTTTTTTTACAATTTTGTAGTCCATAACTTGACCGCCTTTCAAAATAATCTGCACCGAAACACGGGAAAAGGACTTGAGTCCCGCGCTGTTTTTCCTTGCCTCGGAAGGGGTAAGCCCATGAAATTTGGCAAACGCGCGGGCAAAGCTTTCCGGGCTGTCATAGCCGTATTTGTATGCCGCATCAATTACCTTTATATCCGAAGCGGACAGCTCGCTGCCGGCAAGGGTGAGCCGTCTGTTTCGGATGTATTCTCCCAATGACATACCGCATAAAATGCCGAAAATCCGCTGAAAATAAAAAGGCGAGCAGGCCGCCTGCTTTGCAATCTCGCCATAATCCAGAGGCTCCGTCAAATGCGCTTCCACATAATTGACAGCGTTTTGTATGCCGGTAATCCAGTCCATATGTTTTCTCCTTTTCAGTGTGGCTTTATTCTAGCAGAAATACGCCGCTACGTCCTGATACCTTGTGCTCTGTTTTGTCAGATTATACTTTGCAAAAGGCATTCCTTCTTAGAAGAAATAAGTATCCGTTTTTTAGCTGCTCAGCCTTCTGCCGGGACTTGCCGTACAGGCGCAGGCTGCGGAGCGAAAAAACGTCAAATTTAAAGCGGTTTTCGCCGGAGAATTACACTGGTTCTTGTGTGAATCAGGCGGATATTTCCAATCCACAACGAAAGGTTCGCGGAAAAAGCGGGACAGGCAAATGCCTATCCCGCTTACATGCATGTATTTTAGGCTGCCCTGTATAGAAGCGCGCACTTCATCTCTCAAGGGTCGTGAAACAGTCCGACAAACTTGAAGCTTGGCCTCTATTTGACAATAGCATATGTCGCAAAAACCAGATTCAGCAAAATCAGCAAGTGGAGGATGATGTGATACAGGTCTGGAATCAGTTTTTCTTCACTGGCAGGAATGATGTGCACCGTATTTTGAAAACACTCGTTATAGCCTTTCAGCTTTTTTTCCGAAGCGCCAAAAAGCGTATAGTACCAATGACAAAAGAATTGAATGATCAGCCACGCTACCAGCACGACAAAAATCCACCACTTTCCCACCAATGGGAACTGCCAAAAAAGAATGATTCCAATTCCGAAAAGACAAAACATCACAAACTCCGGGCTTTTTATTCCTACCCCTTCTACCAATATATACTTTCCAAGTTTATACGTACAGATGCAGCCAAAAAACCAGAAAATCAAAAGGAATTGCGCAATGGATATTACAAGGTTCATCGTATCGCCTCCAAACCTTCAATTTCGCTCATACTTGTAGCAAACCTATACTAACAAAAACCCGCAAAAAAATCAACCGCAGAAAGAAAAACGCCCAAAAAATCTGAAGATTCATTGGGCGTTCAGCTTGCATTCATCTTTTAATCATCGTCTGAAGCGCTGACAATGGTTGCTTTTGGTTTAATATCGCCGGCTTTTGTCAGAGCCATCTTGGTAAGCACCGGGCCTACCAACTCATAAACCAACACGGAAAACAGCACAATATCCCGGATAATCATGCCCTCGGCGCCCATAGCGGAAGCAACCGTCACAGACATGCCCAGAGCAACGCCCGCCTGGGGCAGCAAGGTTATGCCAAGATACTTACAAATATTTTCATCACATTTCATCAGCCTTGCGCTGGCGGAAGCGCCGAAGTACTTACCGGCGGAGCGGAACACGATATATACAAGGCCGATCCCTACCACCGCCCAGTCCGCAAACACCCGCAGATCCAGTTCCGCGCCGCTGAGAACGAAAAACAGCACATAGAGCGGCGCAGTCCAACGGTCTGTTTTATACATCATCTCCTCAGAGAAATCACAGACATTGCAGAAAACCGTACCCATCATCATGCAAACAAGCAGGGAGGAAAAACCAATTTCCACGCCGCCGGGCAAATTGAACTTTAATTTGGACAAAGCGGCGGCTAAAATTACAAAAGTAACCGCCAAACTCAGCCGCTTGGAATTGGACTTGAAATACTTTTCCAGCGCAGAAAAGACAACGCCCAAAAGTCCGCCGAGCAGCAACGAAAAAATAATTTCCAACATAGGATTGACCAGAACCGCCAACAAACTGAAAGCGGCGCTTTTCATGGCGCGAGCCGCGCCGAAGGAAATGGCAAATACAATCAGACCCACCGCGTCGTCCAGCGCAACCACCGGCAGCAAAATATCCGTCAGAGGGCCTTTGGCCTTATACTGGTTGACGACCATCAGCGTCGCCGCCGGCGCTGTAGCTGTGGCAATGGCGCCTAGGGTAATGCAATCCGCAATAGGCAGCTTATCTCCCAGCACAAAATGCAGCAGAATCAACGAAACATCTACAAAAACAGTCGCCGTAAGCGCCTGCAAAATGGCAATCACCGTGGCCTGTCTGCCAGTTTTCCGAAGCTGCGCAATACGAAATTCACTGCCAATGGCAAAGGCGATGAAGCCCAGCGCCACATCGTTAATCAGTCCAAACCGCTCTACCTGCTCAAAGCTGTTAAATCCAAGGCCGGGAATGCCCAGCGCGCCCAAAAAGTTTGGGCCAATCAGCAAGCCCGCAACCAGATAGGCTGTGACGGAAGGCAAATTCGCCTTTTTCACCAGTCGAGACAGCAAAAGACCCGCAAACGCCGCCTCCGCAACCAAAAGTAATAGTTCCATAATTCCATGCTTCCCTTTCCAAAACTTTGCAATCGTATTATACGCACCGAAGCTGCCCGGTGCAAGATGCAAAGTTTACAATTTTTCCGGTCAATTTCCCTCAAAATCCGGCAGCATGGCAAGCCATATTTCCGAGTTGCTTTTTGGAACATTTCTTTGTATAATGGTTAAAAATCTCAGGAGGGCATTTTTTCATGAGAACTTGCATTAATGGAAAACAATTTGACGAGGAACGCGCTTTATACCATCTGCAAAACGCCGCAGTCACAAACTGCGTCTTTGCAGGCTCGGCGGACGGCGAGTCCGTTTTAAAAGAAGCCAGAGACATTGCCCTGGAAAATTGCAGCTTTTCCCTGCGCTATCCCCTCTGGCACGTCAAGGGCTTTACCATGGAGCATTCCGCCATGGACGACAAAACCCGCGCCGCTATTTGGTACGCGGAAAACGGCGTAATTACCAACAGCGTCCTCAGCGGCATTAAGGCCGTCCGGGAATGCGCCGGGATACAGCTATCCAATTGTCAGATTGTCTCTCAGGAATTTGGCTGGAAATCCCGGGATATTACTTTGACGGATTCAGAAATCTCAGCGGAGTACCTGTTTCTGGACAGCAAAAACGTAAAACTGGATCGGGTGAAAATGCAGGGAAAGTATTCCTTTCAGTACATGGAAAATCTGGAAATCAACCACTGCGTACTGGATACCAAGGACGCTTTCTGGCACAGCAAAAATGTGACGGTTCGCAACAGCGTGGTAAAAGGCGAGTATCTCGCCTGGTTCTCCGACGGGCTGACACTTATAAACTGCAAAATCATTGGCACACAGCCTCTTTGCTACTGCAAAAACCTCCGGCTAATCAACTGCACCATGGAAGATACCGACCTGTCTTTCGAATATTCCGATGTGGAAGCCGATATAATAGGGCACGTCGTTTCCATCAAAAATCCCAAGTCCGGCACGATCACTGTGGGCAGCGTGGGAGAAACCATCTGGGAGAATCCAGTGATGGAATGTACTGGACAAGTTGTAATCCGTAGCGGCGAACCAGTCGTCGTGTAAACAGAAAGCAGCGCAGGAATTTCCGCGCTGCTTTGTTTTTTTAATTCTCATAACTCCGCTCAATACGGCTTACTAAGGCGCAATTTTCCCACACGTAACGCTTAGTTCTTCAGCCAAGTGCTGGGCGTCAGCAAAATAACCATGGGGAAAATTTCCAGGCGGCCTATCAGCATATCCAGCGTTAAAACAATTTTGGACAGCACAGACAAAGACGCAAAATTGCCATAGGGTCCCACCACCCCAAGGCCGGGACCAATATTATTGATGGTTGCCAGAACAGACGTCACCGTGGTGGAAGCGTCATAGCCGTCCAAAGACACCAGCAAAACGGAAACCAAAACGATTGCAATGTAAACCACGGTAAAAACCAACACATTTTGAATCACGTCATTGGAAACCTGTTTGCCGTCCATACGGACGATTTTCACCGCGTTGGGATGCACCGCGCGGCTGATTTCATTTTTGGCAAATTTCAGGAGCATCACCACTCTGGAAACCTTAAACCCGCCGCCTGTGGAGCCGGCGCAGGCGCCCATGATCATCAAAAAGCACAAAATCACCCGGCTCAGCTCCGGCCACAGGTCAAAATTCACCGTACCAAAACCCGTAGTTGTAATAATGGAGCCCACAGTAAAGGCAGAATGGTGAACCGATTGGAACCAAGAGGGCATTTGACTGCGGATATTCACCGCAATCACGCCGGTGCTTATGGCAATTACCGCCAGATAGACCCACAATTCCGTATTGCGAAAAGCCAGCTTCAGCTTGCGCTTGAGCAGAAAAAAGTACACGGAAAAGTTCACGCCGAACAAAATCATGAAAACCGTCGTGACGCTTTGAATATAAGTAGAATAATGCATCATGCTGTCGTTGGTCACAGCAAAGCCGCCGGTGCCCGCCGTGCCGAAGGCAATGCAAATGCTGTCAAACAGGGGCATCCCGCCCAACAGATACAAAACCACCAACACCAACGTCATAGCAGTATAAATGATATACAAAATTTCCGCGGAGGTGCGCATTTTGGGTACGACCTTATCTACCGTAGGGCCGGGGCTTTCCGCCCGCAGCAAATGGATGGCCTGCCCGCCCAAGGTGGGCAAAAGCGCAAGCATAAAAACCAGAACGCCCATACCGCCGATCCAGTGCGACAAGCTGCGCCAGAAAAGCATACAGTGGCTGAGGCCTTCCACATTGGTCAAAATACTGGAGCCTGTGGTCGTGAAACCGGACACCATTTCAAACACAGCGTCCACATAGCTAGGGATCTCACCGGACAACGTGAAGGGCAGCGCGCCCAACAGGCTGATGCAGATCCAGCAAAGCGCCACGGCAACAAAGCCGTCCTTGGGATACATATTCTTGCGCTTTGACGGCACCTTGCACAGACAGCCGCCCAAAATACCGCAAACAGCAGCCATCATTAGGAAATATATCGCGGACCATTCCCGATAAATCCCCCCTACAAGCAAAGGAAGCAGCATCATTGCCGCTTCAATCAATATAACATCGCCAATAATATTTAATATGAGCCGCTTGTTCATCCATCCAAACCCCTGTTGTATAAGTCCCGGCCGCAACCATGATTACCTTATAAATAATAAAATAATCATACTCTATTTTATGACAAATTGCAACCCCGCAAATTCACCGCAGCAAAGAAGAAAATGCAGCGCAGCCTGTGGTATTCCTCCTATATAAAGTTTCTTCATCAGATATTTTCCCATAAAAAATATAGGTTTCGGTTTTTTCTGTAGATTTCCACAGTTCAACATCTTTTCCAAACAGGCAACATTCATCCTTCTGTATAAAATTACAAAAATTGTATTTTATTTTTAAAATTATCTTGCAAACAAAATAAAAACATGATAGTATAAGTTTATCACCATAATAAATTAAAGACGTTAAGAACAATGGTTGCTATGCAGCAATACGCCAAATTAAAAAGGAGATGTTTCTATGCGCTTACTGCTCGCAGAAGACAACAGCGATCTATCCACGTCCCTTGTCCCTATCCTAAAGCGCAACAATTACTCTATCGATACCGCACATACCGGCCCCGACGCACTGAACGCTCTGGAAACAGGACTGTACGACGGTGCAATTTTGGACGTCACAATACCCGAAATGGATGGAATTGCTGTATTAAAGAGCATCCGGGAAAAAGGCAGCACCATTCCTATCCTGATACTCACCACAAAATCCGAAGAGAACCACTGCATTTTAAAGCTGGAAAGCGGCGCCGACGACTATTTGACCAGACCCTTTTCTATAAAAGAACTGCTTGCCAGAGTCCGCGCCATGACTCGCCAGCAGGCAGGCATCGCCAATACTATACTCACCTATCACAACGTCAAGCTAAACTGCACCACCTATCAGCTCTCCTCCCCTTCTGTTTCCTTCCGCTTGGCCAACAAGGAATTCCAAATTTTGGAAATGCTTATGAGAAACCCCGGGCAGGTGATCCGCACAGAGCATTTCCTGGAAAAAATATGGGGCTATGACGCCGATGCAGAACTGAATGTCGTCTGGGTATACATTTCTTACCTGCGCAAAAAGCTGGCCGCTCTGGACGCAGGCGTAAAAATCAAGGCTACTCGAAATCAAGGGTATTCTTTGTCCTTTGTAGGCAACTGAGCAAATTTTGCCTGTTAATTACCACCAATTTTTGTATTAAATATTATTATACTGATTGCGTCAAAAACGGTTTCGGCATGATACCGGAAAACAATGGCACTTTTCCAGAAACTATGTTGCCTGCAAAGTCCGGCGCGCTCTTAAAAATAGAATCCATTTCACTTCCAACCCTGTTTCCTAAAACGTCTTTTATCGCCAATGCTTTTCGAAAAACAACGGCGCTGTCACTTTGCCGCCTGCAAAAAGTTTCTAATATGCAAATAAGAGCAGACCCTTTTTTGGTGAGGCGCGATAACAAGTATTTATGTAGGGTGGCGGTACAGCCGAAAGCTGTGCCGCCGTTTTGCGTTTTTAGGCTGTTTTTTCGGTTTTGCATACCAAGTCTGCCGTCAAGGGCAACGCAGTCCTCCTCGGCAATATTGATAACCCGCATCTCAATCTTTTGCTTCCTGTGTCCGCTGCTCTTGTCTGGAGCGTGTACCACGATTTTGTCAACCAAGTCCCTCAGGATTTCAGCGGTTCGTTCTTCGGGATCGGTGTACTTGCGTACATTCTTCAGAAACTGCTGAAGGTTGTGCTGTTCCTGTTCGTCGCTTTCAATCAGTTCCTGCAAATCAAAAATTGCTGCAACGGTTTTCTGCGCCCATTTGTAAGGATCGGTGGGAAGTAGCTTCCCTCTTTCTGCGCCCTGTACGCCGTAGGAGTCAGCGCCTTTTCCACTTTCTCCCTTCATTCGGAAAGTGGACTTGATTTTCTTAGCGGTATCTCTGGCATAAAGTTCATTGCAGAAATTGCGGATCGGCGTCATATCAAATTCTGTCCATACGGCGGAATCCACATTGTCGTTGACAGCGATTAATCGCACATCATTTTCGTGAAATACAATATCACTGATATAGACAAGACCGCAAAAACTATGCCGAGCTGCTGACAACACTTTGCGAAACAGGGGAAAAGTATCATTTTTGCGGAGAGATTGTCTAACATTGACTTGTGTGTTGACAAACGCGCTAAAATATGATAATCTTACCCAGGTTTCAAAAACTCCCAAGGAGGGGCCAGTATGAATTTCCGTTTGACTGATAAACGAGTGAAGAGACTTAGCTCTGTACAATCCGAACCGATGAAACATTGTGCAGAGTATAGCGTATAGAACGCTTTAGGATTTCATCGGGAAACAAAGCAATCCCCGTCCAAGCTGATATGTCACTTTGGATGGCTATTGTTCATTTCCCGTACATGAATTTAGCGTAATAAAGGCTATGGGCAATGTTTTGTCCATAGCCTTTTGCTTTTCATTTCGTATGAGAAAATGATAGGCAGAGGGTAGGCGCGCTTTTGTGCGCATTTATCCTCTGCCTTTTCTTTTTTCACACATTAAAGAGAAAGGAATTGAAACAAATGAGTTTGTTGGAAATACATGGATTAACGCACTCTTTTGGCGAAAATCTTCTTTACAAAAATGCTGAGTTAACACTGAATAAAGGGGAACATATCGGCATTGTAGGACAAAACGGAACAGGGAAAAGCACGCTGGTCAAGATATGCACAGACCAGGTTCTCCCTGATGCTGGAGAGATCATTTGGCAAGCAAATACCTCTATCGGATACTTAGACCAATATGCAGAAATAGACCGCCGTCTGACAATGAGAGATTTTCTGAAATCGGCATTTTCAAGATTATGTCAGATTGAAGCTGAAATGGCATCGCTGTATGAAAAAGCCGCAAATGGAGACACGGGATGTTTAGGCCGCGCCGCTCAACTCCAAGAATGTCTGGAGATGGAGGATTTCTATTCGATTGACACACGCATTGAGCAGGTTGCAAGTGGATTAGGTTTGTTCGCAGTTGGTCTTGACCGGCCGATTGACCAAATGAGCGGTGGGCAACGAGCAAAGGTGATCCTGGCGAAGCTGCTGCTGGAAAAACCGGATGTTCTTCTGCTGGATGAACCTACAAATTTTCTGGACAAAGAACACGTTGCATGGCTTGCTGACTATTTATCGGAGTTGGAAAATGCTTTCATGGTTGTATCACACGATTTTGCTTTCCTTGATAAAATTGCAAATCGGATTTGTGATATAGACAACTATCAAATTGCCAAATATTATGGCACCTATTCGGAATTTCTCAAAAAGAAAACTCTCCTGCGGGAAGATTATGTGCGCCAGTATTCTGCACAACAGCGAGAGATTAAGAAAACCGAGGAATTTATTCGGAAGAATATTGCTGGGCGGAAATCAAAGATGGCAAGGGGACGGCAGAAACAGCTTGACCGTATGGACAAGTTGGAGGCATTAGACCAAAAGGAGATTAAACCTACATTTCATTTTCCTGCACTGTCTCTGACAAATACGGAGCATTTGTTAGTCAGCAATTTAGCAGTTGGGTATTACTATCCCGTGTTGTCCGATATTAGCTTCGCTATAAAAGGAGGACAGAAAGTTGTCATTACCGAGTTCAATGGAATTGGAAAGTCAACGTTGCTAAAAACGCTGATTGGGCAGCTCCCGGCTCTGCATGGACAGTTCAAGTTTTCGGCGCAAGTTACGTTTGAATACTTTGAACAGGATTTAGTATGGGCTGATAGCAACCGAACTCCGATAGAAATTCTCTCTGATGCTCACCCCGATATGGTAATGAAAGAAATTCGGAAACACCTTGCTCAATGCGGAATTTCAAGCAAACACGCTATGCAGCCTATTGGGTCATTGAGTGGCGGAGAACAGGCAAAAGTGAAAATGTGTCTGCTGACACTTATCCCCAGCAATTTTTTGATTTTGGATGAACCCACAAACCACTTGGACGTTCAGGCAAAGGACGCTTTGAAGGAAGCATTGAAAAACTTTCCTGGGACTGTTTTGCTTGTTTCGCATGAGGAAAATTTTTATAGCGGCTGGGTACATCGGGTGATAAGTATTGAAAAATAAAGTAGGTGTTCACTATCCCCCTCGAATGGATTCTCATTCTAATTTACGTTAAACCAGTAGAATAATTTGAAAAACTGCCGCACGACGGCAAAAGAAAAAAGCCGTCGTGTAGCAGTCCTTAATCATGCTCCCCTTAATATGTATTTTGATAATGCGCCTTCGACAACAGAGAGTGAAAGACCATTGTTTTTGCAGAAAGCATCTAACAATCGGCTGCTTTGAAGCACGCCAAAATACTCAACGGTTTTCTTCCCATCAAGCAACTTTGCACGATATTCACTTTATGCAATGTAGCGGTTTTGCGATAATATGGCATCCATATAAACCTTTAAGTCCCACAAACTTTGATACTCTGGACTCTCATATGTCATATTGTCCGTGACAATACTCACTGCCGTTTTTTCCTTTTTAAAGAGTTTAGAAAACAATCCCATATATTGCCCTTCTTCTTAAACAACATCAGTCAGCGGAAGCTCCGGATTTAATCCAGTCATCCACTTCATCCAATTTAAATTTTCATTGTCTGCCCATTTTATGTGCGGGCATATTTTTGCTATCTATCCATTTGAAAACTGTATCCCTGCTTACGCCAAGATATTCGCATATTTCTTTTAGGGAATACCATCTATTAGTTATTTCCACAATTGTGACCTCTCAAATTATACATGTTAATTTGCTGCTTTTGTATTATATCATAAAACAAGGTTGTATACAATATGATAAAGTCGATTAGCATAGGTTTAAGAGCTTTAATATAAAATTGGCGGCAAGGAGAACTCCTTGCCGCCGTTTGCTGTTAGGTGTAAATTATATCGTGATTTACGATTTCTATGGCTCGACTTCGGATATTATTCATCCGAGCAACCCAAGTTATTGGATTTTCCGCCTTGAGCTGTTCGGTTATACCCTCACTCTCTGACATCTGTTTTACGAGCCGGAAAAACATATCCCCTGCCTGTTCGTTTATGTCAGCGAGATAGCTGTTTAACCCACCGCCTGTGAGCAAATTGACATAGAACAGCCGCCTATGCTTTTTGATATACCGCAAGTGCCTTTGTCCTCATATCCCGATAGGCTTTTCTTCTTCGGTGGGTAAAGAAAAGTCAGGAATAAGATATCCGTTTTCTTTGTGATAAGTTCCGCCCATTTCTTCAAATAATGATTTCATTGCAGTTTTAGATTTTTCTGCAATATACCGTACCGATTGTCTTTACCACATGTTTTCAAAACCTTCGTTACGGCAACTCATTATTAGGGGGCTGCTCTTTGTTGTAGCGGATTGTCGTTTATTCCAGCCCAGTTACATTGGAATTTGCCTCCAAAAGCTGCTGAGCAGTGGAACCATAGACAATCGTGCCGTCCAAGGTGGTATAGTAGGCTCTCGCGGAGATGGTCTTGCCGATGGGCATATTCGTTACCATACCATAGGAGATATAACCGTCGGTACCATCCTTGTACACCCCGCCGAGACCGCCGTTGAAATCATTGGCTGTCTTGGGGGCGGCCGCGCTGAAGGGCGCTACGCTGATCCAGGAGTAAATGGTGGTCTTTTCCAGTTTGGCAACGTTCAATCCGTCGATTTTGCCGCCGATGACGAGATTTTCATCGCTGGCGGAGGGGGCGGTGGAGAGGACGAAGCCGTAGTTTGCGAAGAGGTCGGCGGGAGCGGTGGAGATCGCAAACACCTTGGAAGCGCGGGAAGCGTTGCTGGTGTAGGCGATGGTGGTATTCAGATAGTCCGCCTTAATGTAGTTCGCATAGATAGCGGAACCATTGGCTTCCAGCTTTACGTCCTTGATGCTCTTTGTTGCCCATGCGTCGAAGCCGGTCATGACGCTAGGCAGGGCATAGTAGTCGGAGAAAGCCGAAACCTGAGGCTCAGTAAACCAGCCAGCGAAGACATACTCAGTACCCACTACGTTCCGGGTCAGGCAGCCCAGCTTTTCAGCCAGCTTGGTCATGTCCTGATTCTCCAGATCTTCTGCGGTCAGCGCGCCCAGCTTTTCGCCGGTAATGCCGTCCAAAATCTGCAAGGTTTCGCTTTCGGGCACGATGCGGTTCTGCATAGTGATAGTCACGGACTTGGTGCCTGCGGGAAGCAGGATTGTGCCTGTGGCATTGTCGAAGGACAGGTCGCCGGAAACAGAAGCGATGTTACCCACCAGCGCGGGCAACTCCAGGCTCGCGGTATAGGCCAGATCGTCGCCGGTGAGGGTCACGGTAACTTCCTTGCCGGTAGTGGTCATGGTGAAGCCGATGCGCTTACCATTATCCGCCAGCCAGTTGCTGATGGTAACGGTTTCGCCGTCTGCGTTAAAGCTTACAGGCAGACCGCGGCCGATAATCACTGTGCCGTCCGCCTTTTCTGCCAAGAAGGAGTCCAGCAGAACCTTGGTATTCATAGACTGGCCCCACATGTGCTGGCTGGAGCCGCCGCCACCGCCGCTGCAAGTGCGGTTCCACAGGGAATTGCTGGTAGCGCCGGAAATACCTTCCCAAGTACCATAGGGGCAGGACATGCAGTTGTTGATCAGCCACAGGTAAGCTTCGATGCCGTAGGTACGGAATTCTTCGCCAGCCAAAGCCGCTTCAAAGTAGCCCGCGTTATAAGCGGAGGAAACGCCAGGATAGCCGCCCATGGTGTACTTAGAGGGCAGATAGCCCTTCTTGGATTCGATAATGTGATCGTAAGTCGCGTCCAGCAGACCGTGCATGATATTGTTCTGGTCGCAGCCGAACAGATAGCCATCCCAATCCCAGCGGCCAAACTCATACATAGAAGCCCAGTTTGCGTCCATCAGGTTGGCGCGGGCGGTCATTTCTGTGGGCATAATCATGCTGATGGGAATGTAGTTGATGTCGTACTTCGCCATAGTGTTCTTCAGAACCGCGTCAACATCCTTCATCAGGCTGTCGTACTCGGCCCTCGCCCAGTCATATTCAGCCTTGTAGCTTTCGTCGCCGTACTTTTCGTACATGGCCTCGCACAAATATGCATAGGAGGTCAAGCCCATCAAAGCAGAGTAGTTGTCAATGGTCCAATAGCCATAGGAGTCAATAGCAACCGTCTTTTTCATGATGCGGGCGGTCTCCGCGGCCAAGCTGAGTTTAAAGGTGCAAGGCTCATCCTTGGTTTCCCAAATACCGTCTTCACCGATGGTGCCGGAAACGTATTCCTTGGGCATCTCGTAGACCTTGCACCACTTGTAGTAGTCGGTATCGGAAGGAGTTTCCTGGGTCAGCGCGATGGTGTAAAGTGTGTCGGCCTGCAATTCTACAGTTTCATCGAAGTCCAAGAACACATATCTGGCTTCGGAGAGGGTGCCATTGTTCTTGGGAACCTGGTTAAAGGCAAGGAAGGTTTCCAGAGGAATGGTGCAGGAAGCCAGTTCCTTTGCGTCCGCGCCGGTTCCCTCGTACAGCTTTGCAACCAGAGGGCTGGGTTCGCCAATGGCGTGAACGGTGACAATCCCTTCGTCAAGGGGAGCGGAAACAGAGGGGATAAACGTCTGATAGCGCGTATTGGTTGCGCCGGTTGTGCCCAAGTCCCGTGCCTTGCCCTGGTCATAGGAGGCGCCTTCAATCAAGTCGATCACTTCGCCCTCAGACAGGGGATAACTTTCCCGCTCAGAGGCAATCTTGTGGGTGTTAGTCACGATACCGGCCTTCCCGTCGGCCATATCGTTCCAGTAGTAGGAAATTGTGTCGAAGTCGCCGGTTTTCTGAAGGTATACGGCGAAGGGCCAGGAGAACTTCCAGGCCGCGTCGGGATACTGGATGTTCTGGAGGATGGTTTCGCAGTATTCCCGGAAGTTTTCAGTGTGACCCAACTCAACCAGCGTCACCAGAATACCAATTACGTCATGGTCAAATACCTGGTCGTAGCCGTTTTCACCGACGTGCAATTCATAGTCGTCGGCAATAATCAGGGTGTAGATGTAGCCCGCTTTGTAGGCGTAGACCAATTCCTGATAATCTTCGGGAATTTCTTCGATATTCACAATATTGGCAAGACGGCCTTCCCAATATTCTTTCATGTGGTCGTAATGTTCATCCCAGGAGCCGGATGCTTGCAACACAGAGGCTTCGGGGTAGGGGTATCTGCCGCCGAAACGGTCAGCGCCGATGCAGTAGTCGCGAACCACGGTTTCGCCGGGCTTCACAACGCTGGCCTTTTCCGCCGCTTCATTCAGAGGAATCAATTCGACGCTGACTTCAGGCAGAACCTGGGTCTTGTCGGTATTGTTGGTGGCGGACATTCTGGAGTAGGCAATTTCAAACCGGTTGCCGTCAATCACCAGCAGGTCGGCAAAATTCTCAATCACATAGCTCACGCCGTCCTTGGTGTATTCACTGACAAAGCAAGGCAGGTAATTATCCTTGTTGTACCAGGCCACACTGCCAGGTTCCAGATCCGTTACGCCGAAGGTAACAGTCACGCTGGTATCCCGCAGCTCATAGCTGCCGTCAATCCAGGCAATGGGAGCGTCCTTATCGCCTTCCCAACCGAAGGAGCCAGTCAGATGAGGCGTTGTGTTGAACGCGTATCTGTTGGACTGCCCCATTGCGGTTTTCAGATTGTTCAAAGCTTCATGCAGGCAGTAGTAGGCGGCAAAAACCGCGTTGGCATTTTCGCTGTTGTTTGCCAGAACGTCCAGCGCGGCGGGAAGAATCGCCCCAAGGGCTTCCGCTTCCTTGCTGTTCATGAGACCAACATAAGCTTCCGCAACAGGAATTTCGTAGGTCAGCTTTGCCAGATAGTCCACATTGGCTTCAGGCGCAATCTGACTCAGCGCCACAGCGCCCAGAAGCAGCTTGCCGTCGGCGCTGGATTTTTCTGTCATCTTCACAAAGACTTCCAGTTCCTTGCCGCCTTCGGCGTTAATCGTATACTGGTTGGTCTTGGCGGTTGCATCCGCAGTAAGAACGTCGCTTTCATAGATCGTCTTGCCGTCCGCCTGCACGACGACCTGCGCGGAAGCGTCCTGCGCGCCGGCTGTGAGGGTCAGACGCTGCATGGCGTTGGAAGCGGGGATAGTGAACTTATAGCCGGTATCTTCAGAGATGACGCCGGTATATTCACCGTCTTGATAGGCAACTGTACCGGTGGTTGCAATTTCCATGCCCACAGCGGTGGGCATGCCATCATACCAGGTGTAGCTGACAGGCGTGCTGCCTGTGGTACCCATCTCTACTTCGCCTACAGGCGCTCCCTGGATAAGGCCGACACCCTGCGCGTCGCCGCTGGCTTCGGTCTTAATCTTCAGGCTGAACACATGGGTGCCGCCCTTGCTGTTTTCATAAATCCATTCGTCGCCGCGCAGCCAACCATAGGTATACTGCTCAGCATCGAAGCTGATAGAAGGACGCCAGTACAACTGCTTGCCGTCAAGGGTTTCATTATCAGGCGTTAAAGTCAGTGCGTAAAGGGAATCCTGCTTCAGCATGATGGTTTCCGCAAAATCTAGGACTACATCAGAATAAGCGCCGAAGCTGACATCGGTGGTGGGGAACGTGGTCTTTGCTATTTCCACAGGACCGTCTGCCGTTACTTCATAGAAGGTAGCGGTAACAACCTGATTCTGGTTCAGGCAGCCGACACATACGGTCAGATCCTTCAATTCGCCGCTGTTGGTGGCGCGGAACTGTACAAAGCGGCTGCCCTTGGCGCTGTTCTGGCCGTAGACCCAGCTATTTTCTTCCAATGCGCCCGCATTGGCATAGGTGCTCATGATACGGTCTTCATTGGTGGACAGATACTCAATATCAAAGGAAAACACATGGGTATAGCCATTCTCTGTAGACTGGTATTCCAGCGCGCCGCCGGGCAGCACCTTACCATAGGTAAAGGTATTCGCCATCTCACGACCCATTTTGGAAATTTCCCACAGCAGGGTCTTGCCATCGGTAACATTGGAAGCGTCATACAGACACAGCGCATAAGTGGTACCCGCGGACAGATAGACAGGATCGCTGAAGCGAATGGTAACGGGGTTGTAAGCAAAGGGCTGAATATCATCGGAGGAAACTTCTGTTTTTGCAACCAAAGTGCGCTGTCCATCTTCTATCGCATACAATTCTGCCGTCATAGTCAGAGCCTCATTTGAGGCACGGCAGAGAGAGACCTTCAGGTTCTTCAGTTCGCCGCTTGTGTCGGCAACAAACTGCGCGAAGCGTCCGCCTGCACCTTCCAGCGTACCGAACCAGGATTCGCTTTCGGTACCCTGCGCATTGCCATAGGTACTGGTGGAGGCAATATCTGTGGGCGATGACGTCAGATTGGCTCTCCGATTGAGCATAGGCGCGCCATCTTCGTCTGTTGAGAAGTGGATCCAGTCTGTTTTGCCGAGCGAGGAGAGATTGATGTTGCCCGCCGCTTCTTTGGCACTTACAATTGCAAGTCCATCTTTGCTTTGCGCCGCGACTGCTCTGGGCGCAAGGGCAGCGAGGCTGGAACCAGCCATTGCCAGCGCCAGCAGATAGCTACAGGTGCGTTTCATACCGCTCTGCCAGCGGAGCTGTGTGTTTTGCTGTTTTTTCATGAGAAATGAGCCATCCTTTCTGTGGGAGGGGCGTTTGAGCAGGGATCTCCTGTCCAACGCCAGGTTGTGTTTCTTTCTGAAGGGGAACGCGAGGGGATTGCTGATTTATTCCAGCCCAGTTACATTGGAACTTACTTCCAGAAGTTGTTGGGCAGTGGAACCGTAAACGATGGTGCCGTCCAAAGTGGTGTAGTATGCACGGGCGGAAACCGTCTTGCCCACGGGGATATTCGCGATCAGCGCATAGGATAGATAGCCGTCGGTACCGCCTTTGTACGCGCCGCCCAGCTTGCCGTTAAAATCATTCGCGGACTTGGGCTGCGCCGCCTGAAACGGCTCTACGCTAATTTCCGTGTAGACAACTGTTTTGTCCACCTGCTTTGTAAACATCCCGTCAACGCTTCCGCCAATCAGCATATTTTCATCATTTGCAGACGCGCCAGTGGAAAGGACGAAGCCATAACTGGCGAATATGTCGCCAGGAACAGTGGACAGGCAAAAAACTCTGGTAGCGCGAGTAGCATTGCTGGTGTAGGCAATAGTGGTATCCAGATAGCCGGCATTGACATACCAAGCGTAAATTGCGGAGTTATCGGCTTCCAGCACCGTATTCTTTACGCTCTTTTCCGCCCAGTTTGCAAAGCCGGTCTGTGGTTTGGTAAACCAGCCGGCAAACGTGTATGCCACGCCGTCTACTGTTTTTGTCAAGCAATCCAACCCAGAAGCCAGCTTGGTAATGTCCAGCGCAAGTACTTCTTCCTGGGTATAGCGCGCCAGTTCTTTGCCGCTTTGTCCATCGTACACATATAAATACTGCGTTTGCAGAAGGGCAAACGCCCGCTCCGCATCCAGCAAAATCTGGTAGTTGAGAACCAACTTTTTCTGGGTATCTGTCAGTCCGTCATAGGCCGCACGCGCGGCGGCAATCACATCTCCAGATTCTTCATTTACTTCACCGATGGCTTCAATGGACTTTTGAACCCCATTCACCACGTCCGCGTCCGCCCGGCTTGTCCGCACAAAGCCTACAACCACACGCGCCGTGCTGTCCGGCATGATAAACGCATAGCTGACAGTCATCACGCCGTTTGCGTCCACACTGCGCTGCATCAAAGCAGCCGACACCTCGCTGTCCTGCTCGTCCAGCACACGTACGCTGGTAAACCCGCCGTAAACATTGCTCTTTGTATCATATTTCGGCGTTACTGTAAAGCGAACGGTCTCTCCCGCTACAGCGTAATTCTTGGGAAGCTGCACGGAGCCGTAATAGCTGGTAGTCCGGCCAATGGCGTGATTTGTGCCATAGGCAAACAACATCCAGCTATTGCGCTCCGAGAGCCAAGTACGAAGATACTGTACATTTTCTGCAAAGGTCTTATCGGGAATGCGCTCCGCAGAACTGTCCTTGGAAGCGACGTTCCAGACATTCCAGTTGGCCGCGAAGCTGGCGGCGCATTCATCCAAAATACAGTCCATCTGATTTTTGCCCAGGGCATTATCCGCGTACAGATTTACAATCTGGGGCTGTACTTCTACGTAACGCTGCTTTACCAACGTCTTAAACGCTTCACACTGGAACAAATAACGATACCAAATGGAGTTGTCCGCATAGAAGCCCTCGGAGCTTTTGCCGCTGCCGCCCAGATTGTTATAATTATAATAATCCGTATTGGAGCAGTTGCCACTGGAAAGATCATAGTCCCAAACAGGGCCGGCATACAAAATTCCATCTTTGAAATAGAACCGCACGGAACTATAATCCGCATCTACGTTTTTAAAGAATTCTTCCACAATATACATATCCACAAAGGACTGTACATCTATATACTTGCGGATGGTTTCCAGGTTCTTGGTTGCAATGGCCGTTTCCACCTGATCCAGTTTGCTCATTAAGTCTGTTTTCTGCTCTGGCGTCAATTCTTCCGGCTCGCCCATCACAAAACGCAGGCCATAGCGATTGGTCACAATATAGGTCGCGCCTTCCTCATACCGGGAAGCCTCCCGCTCCAGCAGATAATCGCCGTTTTCCGGGTCAATTTCCACTCGGTTTTCTTTGGCCTCCACTGGTTCGCAAAGCAGATAGTTTCCTCTGTACTGGCCGTCTACCCAAACGTCTACCATACGGCAGTCTGGAATATACTGCATGCCCAAAGCTCTCGCAAAATCAAACGCCATACGATTTCGCATCAAGGATTTGTCATACATATTTGCAAGCAAGCACCACTTTTTGCCCTTGCCCATCCCCAGCACATCCTGCTTGGACGACAATTTCACATTATAGGGCCTTTTTGCCCCAAGAGCGGTCGTGTTGCCGCGCACTTTAATGGTTGCGCCTTCATCCAGAAGCGTTTCGTTTTCACCGCTGGGATCCACGATCTCAATTGTCGCTGTCACATAGCCCTGTGGCTTTGTCAAGGTAACGCCAGATACCCCTTCTTGTGTAACTGTAATATGTACCTGCGCCAGCTCACTGCCTTCCATTCCCGCATTCACGGCTTTGGCAGGAAATGGCAGCATCAGCATCACAAGCAGAAAGCAAATGATTCTTTGCGTTCTTCTTTTCATCTTGCTCCTTGTCTCCTTGTGGGGAAAGGCTCAGACTTTCGCCTGAGCCTTTCTTTTATTGCGTATTCTTATGCCTGTGATCGTTTGAGGGATCGGACAGTTTAATTCTTTTCTCCGGCTGCAAAGGGCATTTCGTAGGACCAATCCCCGCCATCTTCTCCGGCGCCGCCGCCGATGTCCATGGGAGTGACCCAGCTATCTTTTTTGTTCATAAACTTCATAATTTTTTCTTCCTTTCCTAAATCATGTGATTTATTCCAGCCCAGTTACATTGGAATTTGCCTCCAAAAGCTGCTGAGCAGTGGAACCATAGACAATCGTGCCGTCCAAGGTGGTATAGTAGGCTCTCGCGGAGATGGTCTTGCCGATGGGCATATTCGTTACCATACCATAGGAGATATAACCGTCGGTACCATCCTTGTACACCCCGCCGAGACCGCCGTTGAAATCATTGGCTGTCTTGGGGGCGGCCGCGCTGAAGGGCGCTACGCTGATCCAGGAGTAAATGGTGGTCTTTTCCAGTTTGGCAACGTTCAATCCGTCGATTTTGCCGCCGATGACGAGATTTTCATCGCTGGCGGAGGGGGCGGTGGAGAGGACGAAGCCGTAGTTTGCGAAGAGGTCGGCGGGAGCGGTGGAGATCGCGAACACCTTGGTAGCACGGGAAGCGTTGCTGGTGTAGGCAATGGTGGTATCCAAGAAGCCGACGTCAATGTACCAGGCATAGATCATGGAGTTATCCGCGGTAAGCTGCGCGTTCTTTACGCTCTTGGCAGCCCAGTCGGCATAATCGTCTGCAACCTGAGGCGCAGTGAACCAGCCGGCAAAGGCTTTGCCTTCCTGATTCAGACAGCCCAGTTCAGCAGCCAGCTTGGTAATATCCAGCTCTGCCAACTCATCAGCGCGAATCATCTTTACAACCTTGCCGCCGTCAACAACAAAGAGATGATCCTCTTCCATAGCGGTTTTCAGCTTTGCCAGCATAGCGTCGATTTCTTCCTGAGTCGCGTCGCGATCCAGCAGAACCGCCTTGGCTTCCTCTACCAGAACGGCCAGCTTTTCAGGCGCAGACTCAACGGCTGCGTCCAACTCGGTCTTGTCGGTGCGGATGGACTGGAGGAGCATCAGCGGTGTGCCAAGGCCATACTGGTTTTCGTTCACAACTTCACCACTACCTTGAATCTTGCAGGCGTACAGATCGTCGCCCAGGAAATCGCCGGCATAGTAGTAGTACGTACCATAGCCATTGGAATTATCCATCGCGAAATGGATAGCGTAATAAGCGCCAGCTTCCAGCGTTACGCTCTTATCCAGCTCAAACTTATTCAGTTCGCCGCTGGCGATGTCCTGCGGCGCCATGCGACCAGTGGCCAGGCAATCCTTCAGGGTGTAGTGATCGTCTTCCAGAGAGTAGATGCTGACCAGGCAATCGCCATAGGAATCAGAGAACTTTTCAATCATGACGCTGATGCTGGTCATGTTCTCAAGGGTTTTGTCTGCCTTAAAGGTAGCGTAACGTGCGCGCTGATCATTCTCACGGCCAAAGGTGGGAGACGCCACGCGGTTGCGACCGGTCACATAGTCCAAAGCGTCATAGGTCTTCATAACAACCAGAGCATCGATTGCAGCGTAGATAGCCTGCGCTGCGGCCTTCTTTTCTTCCACAGTACCGGTAGTCAGCAGAGCCTTGCCCGCTTCGATGGCTTCCGTGAGGGCGCGGCCGGTGGAGGTTACGTACAAGGATACGTCATTCTTTTCACCAGCGTTAATCGCAGCCTTCAATTCGTGGTTGGCTTCGTTAATTTCCATAACTTCGGCCATAGAACGCTTCATGGTAATGGTAACGGACTTGGTGCCAGCAGGCAGCAGTACGCTGCCGGCAGCCTCATCGAAAGTAAGACCATCAGAGACAGACTCAATGTTGTTCACCAAAGCAATCAGTTCCAGGCTAACAGCATTTTCCAGTTCATCACCGGTAAGCGCAAAGGTAATGGTCTTGTCTTCGGTGTTCATGGTAAAGCCGATACGCTTACCAGCGTTGCAGATGTAGTTGCTGACCTTGATTTCTTCGCCGTCGGCATTAAATTCGATGGGCAGGCCGCGACCGGCAATCACGGAACCGTCAGCCTTTTCAGCGAAGAAGGAGTCGATCAGAACCTTGGTAGCCGTGGACTGACCCCACATATGCTGGCAGGAACCGCCGCCGCCATTGGAGCAATTTCGATCCCATACGTTGTTTTCGTTGGGATAGGCAACGCCTTCCCACCAGCCGTACAGGCCGCCCATGGAGTTGTTAATCATCCACAGATAAGCTTCGATACCGCCGTCGCGCCAGTTTTCACTGGAAAGACCTGCGGAGAAGTAACCTGCGTTGTAAGCGGAGGAGAAAATACCGTGAGGGTAGCCGCCCATGTTATAGACAGAGTCAAAGTATGCGCTCTTTGCGTCGGTTACAAAGTCATAGGTTGCGTCGGTGAGATCCAGAATCCAGGAATCCTGAGGCGCGCCGAACAGATAGCCGTCCCAGTTCCAGCGGCCGAACAGATAGGATGCAGCCCAGTTGCCGTCGCGGGGGTCGGTTCTGCCACAGGCGGGATCCCAGTTGGGCATCACCATGCTGATGGGAAGCGCGGTCAGGTCGTACTTTTCCAGCGTGTTGCCCAGAACGGCTTCCACACTCTTAATCAGGCTGTCATATTCCGCCTTTGCCCAGTCGTACTCATCCTTGTATTCCTGTTCGCCGGTCTTTTCATAGAACTCCTGGCAAATGTAGGAATAGGTGGTAAGGCCAAACAGGGAAGCAAAGTTATCGATGACCCAGTAGCCCAGGTTGTCAATGGCGTAAGTCTGCTTCATGATACGGGCGGGATTGCCGTCCACATCCAGAATACTTGCATCATAGACAACGCGCTCACTGGCGATCTTATGGGTATTGGTCTTGATACCGGCAACCTTGCCCTGATCATTCCAGAACGCCTGCACGGTATCGAAATCACCGGTCTTTTGCAGATAGAGGGCAAAAGGCCAGGAGAACTTCCAGGCTGCGTCGGGATACTGGATGTTCTGGAGGATATACTGCGCATAATCTGCGAAATGCTCAGTGTGGCCGGACTCAATGAGAGAAGCCAGCATACCGATTACGTCATGGTCAAATACACGGTCATAGCCGTTTTCACCAACGTGCAGTTCATAGCCGTCGGAGATGATGAGCATATAGATGTAACCGGCCTTGTAAGCGTCAATCAGTTCGGAATAGCTTTCAGGAATGGATTCAATGTTGATGATGCCATCCAGACGGGTATTCCAATAGTTCTTCATGTGCTCGTAGTGCTCGTTGAAAGAGCCCTGCGCAGCCAGAACGTCGTTTGCGGGGTAGGCGTGCCAATCGCCAAAACGATCCGCGCCGATGCAGTAGTCGCGCACAACGGTTTCGCCGGGCGCCATGGCCTTTACATTCTTGGCGGCGTCGTTCAGGGGAATCAGATCCTCGCTGACGGTGGGCAGCAGCTTGGTAATTTCATTGTTGTTAGTTGCGGTCATACGAGAGTAAGCAACTTCAATCTTTCTGTCGTTGATGATAACCAGATCGGCGAAGTTTTCAATCTTGTAATCCACGCCGTTCTTGCTGTACTCACTGACAAAGCAGGGCAGATAGCCTTCCGCGTTGTACCACTTGATGGACTTGGCGGGCAGGTTGGTTACGCCGAAGGTAATGAGCTTGTTGTCGTTGTCCCGGAGACGGTAAGTGCCATCAATCCAGGCAATGGGAGCGTCAATGTCGCCTTCCCAGCCAAAGGAAGCGGTCATACCGCTGGCATAGGAGTTGGCAAAAGCGCCGGAGGTCAGGTTGTGTTCAACTGCGGAAATAGCCGCTGTCAGGAACACATATTCCTCATAAGCTTCCGCCTGGGTAATGTCTGCCTTCTCCAGGAGCGTCTTGGCGCTTTCCAGCGCGGCAGAGAGCTGATTGAAGAAATACTCGTCAATGTCTTCGTTGAGCCACGCTTCAGCAGTCTTAACTGCCTCGCGAAGCATTGCAATATAATCCATGGATTCGTCCACCTCGATGTTGGAAAGGGTAATGCCGCCCATGGTCACATTGCCCCAAACGTTAGTCTTGTTGGTCAGCTTACCATAGACCTCCAGAGAAGTGTTGGGTTCTACGGTAACTGTGTACTTTTTGACCACAGAGGGATTCGTAGCAGTCAGGGCAGTGTTGGTATAAATGGGGTTCTCGGTGTCGCCGTTGGCAAAGATACGAACTTCTGTGGAAGCCTGCCATACGCCGGAAACAAAAGTCAGAACCTGCATATACTCGGAAGCGGGAATGGTAATCTTCCAGCCGGCTTCTTCTGTTACTTCGCCCTCGGATTCGCCGTTCTGGTAGGAAATAACGCCGCCCTTGGTAATGTCGTTGACTCGCCAAGTGGGAATGCCGCCGTTCCAGGTATAAGCAACAGGAGAATCGCTGAAATCGCTGGCAACCTTTGCAGCGCCTACGGTCTCAAAATGGATAATACCGACAGGCTCCTTTTCGCCGCCCGCGTTGGGATCGCCCACAACAACGCGCAAGGAAGCGGCGGTGTTTTCATACACCCAGGAGCCGTCTTCTTTAATCTTGCCGTTTCTGAAGCTGGTCGTTGCGTTGCACCACCAGTACTGATCTGTGGTGTTATTCAGAACTTCCTGGCTCATAGCAACCGCGTAAAGTTCGCCAGCTTCAATGGTAACGTCGCCAAAGTCCAGATTCAGCGCGGTATTGCTGGTAATTTCACTTTCGGGCACTGTGGTGGAAGCCAGTTCTTCCGGGGTTTCACCCATCTTGTACAGCTTTGCAATCAGGGTGCTGGGGGTTCCCTTCTTAATCAGCGCAACCTGAAGCTCCGTGAGCTTGCCGGTTGCCTCGGAAGCGAAGGTCTGGAAACGCCAAACCTGATCGGTCACCTGGCCGAAGGTGCGACCGCTATTTGCGGAAGCGTTCATAAAGTCAATGATGTCATAATCATTGCCGCCCACAGTAGGGGTGCCAACAACAACACGAATAGACGCATAGGTTTCTTCCTCAATCCATTCGCCGTTTTCATTGATCTTGCCGCTGGGGAAGCTAACGCCTGTGCCGCACCAACCATACTGATTCTGATTGTGGGGCGTTTCCTGGGTCAGCGCCAATGCGTAAGGCACACCGGCTTCAATGGTAATGTCGCCGAAATCCAGCTCAGTGGCTGCATTGCTGGCAACCTGGTCAGCCGGAATCGTGATGGAAGCGATTTCTTCCGGCTCCTCGCCCATCTTGTACAGCTTGGCAACCAGAGCGCTGGGACTGCCTCTTTTTACCATAGCAACCTGCAAGCTGGTGAGCTTGCCGGTAGCGCTGGAGACGAAGGTCTGGTAACGCCAGACCTCATCCGTCTGCCTGCCCACAGTACGACCCCAGCTATCAGAGGGGTTCATGTACTCGATCAGGTCATAGGGTTCGCCGCCTTCCGTAGGCTTCGCCATACGGTTAGGCGTTGTCATAACATGCATCCAGTCTGTCGTACCCAATTCGGACAAATTCATGCTGCCCTTGGCTTCTGCAACATCCACCAAGACGCGACTGTTTTTTTCTGTCTCTACAGCTTTTGCCGCAGGCGCTACCACAGGAAACAAAGACAGTACCATTGCAAAAACCAGTAACCAAGACAAGCTCCTTTTCACATGCTTCATTTGTTTTTCTCCTTTTCTAAATTTGGTTTGCGTGTTTTCTTCCGAATGTTTACCAGAGAACCTCCTTTCTGTTCTTCCTACCACAAAATCTGCATCGGCAAATGCCAAGACACGCTTGTGACTTTTTCCCTTCCTGCTATACACGCACCAGCGTCAAAAGCAAATCCCTCCGCAACGTCGCAGATGACACTGAAAAAGGGTCATAGTCTGAACATTTTGGAGGAATCCATCTTTGCTGGCTTCCAACCTTCCCTTTTACTTCCACAAGTATCACACTGCTTCGGCAGTAAAGACCGCAATTTGTCATAACGTACATTTGCATTTCAGGCGGTATGCCAGCCGAATCCATGCGCTGCATAAATTCGGCGGCGTAACCAGCATATTCTTTTGATAAAGGGCGCTTTGTAAGCGTCAACGAAACCGGGCGACTGCCCCGCTTCCATGGAAACGCCCTGTTTTTAAACAATGCCGCAAATTTGCAGCAGATCGGAAAAGCTTTCCAGCTTAAAGGTTGCAAGACTGGAGCTTTGGGCGTCCGGCCCAAGGGCAGCGCTTTGGAATCCACCGGCTGCAGCCGCTTCAACGCCGGCCTTTGCATCTTCAATGACCAGACACTGCGCAGGTTCCAATTGCAGCAGCTTTGCCGCTGTGAGGAACACCTCCGGGTCTGGTTTGGAGCGGGAAATCATCGTACCGTCGGAAATCTCGTCGAAAAATCCGTCCAGACCGATGCGCTCTAAAATAAATTTGGCGTTTTTGCTGGAAGAACCAATTGCCAGCTTCAGGCCGCTCTCCTTTAAGCGAATAAGCGTTTCTTTTCGATCCGCCGGCAGATCCGCCGGGGTCATTTCTCCAAGCAATTCCCGGTAATACCGATTCTTGCGCTCAGCCATTTCCTCTTTTTCCGCCTGGGAGTAGGCCTTTTCCGCCCGCTCCAGAACAATTTCCAGAGATGCCATACGGCTCACCCCCCGCAGGCGATGGTTGATCGTTTCGTCAAAATAGACGCCTTCTTCATCCGCAAGCCGCTTCCAGCCCTGATAATGGTACCTATCTGTAAAGCAGATGACCCCATCCAGGTCAAAAATCAGTCCAGAGAAGGCACCGCTATTTTTTCGCATTCCAGTTCACCACCTTCCAGCCTAAATGTACTTTCGCTATTTTCCGCAAGCACCGCATTCTGATCATACAGCCAGAAGGACAGCGCACTTCCGCGATTTACAATACGAAGCTGATTCTTTGTCACGGTTATATGCAGGTCTCTGCCCTGCCAGTGAAGCCGATACCGCAGACTCTGCCAGCTTTCCGGCAAATGAGGCGCAAATCGCAGCTTGCCGCGCCAGATGCGCGCGCCGCCAAAGCCCATTACCACATCCTGCCAGATACCGCCCATGTTCGCGCTGTGAATGCCTTCATCGCAAGAATCCGGCTCCGGACCAAAATCCGTCCCCGCCGCGCTCTGGAACATGGCGTACGCCTCTTGCGGCATATTGAGGTCGCTGGCCAAAACGCTGTGAATGGCTTTACTGAGAGAAGAATCGTGCAGCGTTCTTTCCTCATAGTAAGTATAATTTTCCCGCTGCATATGCTCCGGGAACAAGTCCCCCCGCAAATATAAAAGCTGCACCACATCCGCCTGCTTAGCCGCCTGATATTGGCGGAGCATATCAAAATTGTACTCCTTCATAATCTCGGCAACTCTTGGCGCGTTTTTATATTTCGTAAGATCCAGGAATTTCAGATTAAAGTACCCGTCAAACTGGGGCAATAATCCAGTCGCTGGATCAGCTTGGGGCAGATAAATCTGATCAGCCCGGGAAGAAAGCAATTTATCCAGACCATCCAGACCAATTCTTTCGTTCAATTCCTTGTACAGCACTGCATCCGCTCGCACCGTTTCCAAGGCCTTGAGACCCAAACGCAGATTCAATTCCACCATATAATTGGTATAAATGTTATTGTTTACATCCACTTGATACTCATCAGGGCCAATCACATGGTTGAGTTCATAGCGTTTTTTCTCTGCGTTCCATTCCAGCCTGTCCGCCCAAAATTTCGCGGTATCTATCAGAATTTCATAACCGCAGGAACGCATAAACTCTATATCATTGGTCGCCTGGAAATATTCCTGCACCGCGTAGGCCACGTCAGCCGTCACATGCAGCTCCAGCCTGCCGGTACTACAAGGAAGCATCTCGCCTGTCACCAGGTCGATGCCCAGCCAGTCCGGCGTTACCTCGCCGTCTTCTATCCACGCCGCTTCCCAGGGATACATAGCACCGCTGAAGCCGTTTTCCTTGGCCTTTTTCCGGGCGCCCTTCAGACATAAGTAACGATATTCCAGCAGCCGTCTGGCTGCCTGGGGTTGGGTAAATAAGTAATATGGAAATACGAAAATTTCTGTATCCCAGAAGGAATGTCCTTTATAGCCTTCGCCGCTGAGTCCCTTTGCGGCAATGCCCACCCGGTTATCCTGGCGATTTGCCATACAATTCAGGTGATAAATGGCGAAACGAATCATGAGCTGGTCAGCCGGGTCGTTTCCGTTCACCTGTACGTCCTGCTGCTCCCAAAATGCCTGCCAAGCCTGCGCGCTGCATTGCTGCAAAGCATCATAGGAAGACTGGGCGGCAATACGGAACTCCCGGAGGCTATCCTCCAATACATACTCGTTCGCCTTTTCCTGGGTAAACTTCGCGTAGCAGAAATCCCGCGCGGTATGTACAGAGGAGATTTTTTCCAGTCGGACGGTCTGCCCAGCGGCAACCTTTACTGTGTAGCTTGCGCCCAGATACCGGCGGCCGGGAACAATTTTGGGAAGCTGCTCCTGCAATTCGCCATTCAGCAAAAGCCGGTGGGTGCTGTGCATCACTACTTGAATTTCGGATTGCTGGGTCTGCACCGGATATTCAAGCAGCGTTCCATCATAAACTCTGGCGTTACCCTCTACCATGTGCTGGGTGCCGCTGTTGGTGGTGCGGCAGTTAATGCCGCTTAAAAACCGCAGCTCCACATCCTGATCGGGGGTGATTTCCACAGCGGCGGCAATGATGTGCACATCATCCTGCGACACCATTCGCTGCCAGCGCATATGCAGCCGCACACCGTCGGGACTTTGCCAGATAATCCGGCGGGTCAGCTCCGCCGTGTAGAGATTCAGCGTGCGGCTGTAGCTTTCCAAAACTCCACGAACCATGGAAAACTGCGCGCCGTTTACAAAAATTTCCAAATTGGTGACGTCCGGCAGATTGGGCAGCTCCGTCACTTCGCTTTCATGGAAGCGGTCAAAGGTGCCGGACACCAGAAGGTTTCTCGTTTGTCCAATGTAGCTCTCATCCAGAGCAGCTCTCTGTCCCAGATAGCCGTTGCCTTGTGTAAAAATGGTCTCGTGTTTTGCCTGGATCTCCGGTATAAAACACGGCTCGGTTGCGAGCCATCCTTTTTCCTCCCCTGGCCGGATCAAATGTAACGGCATAGTTGTTCTCCCTTCTTTTACCCCTTCAAACCGGAAGCAGCAAGACTTTGCTGCACTTGCTTCTGCATAAACAGATACAAAACCACACCTGGAATGATAACCAGCGTTAAAGCAGCAAACATTTTTGTGTAGTCATAGGAGAAGGATTGGTTAAAAAATTGCAGCGCCACCGGCATGGTACGGGTTTCTGCGGTATGCGTCAGCATGGATGCGTAAAAGTATTCGTTCCAGTTGTTCAAAAACATCAGCGTGCCCGCCGTAGCCAGACCGCTTTTTGCCAAAGGCAGATTGATGGTCCAGAAGGTACGAAAGAAACCGGCGCCGTCAATGCGCGCAGCCTCGTCCAGCTCCTTGGGTACCGACAAAAACGCCGCCCGCAAAATAAACAAGGACATCGCCATGCCGCAGGATATGTACACAAGCGTCAGACCAGTCAGCGTATTGTACAGCTTCATTTTCACAATCATGGAGAAAATGGGCTGCGCTTTCGCCGTGGCCGGAACCAGAAGCGTAATGGTGAACAGCGTAAACAGCAGGTTTCTGCCGGGGAAACGGAACTTTGCTAAGGCGTAACCCGCCATGGCGTATATCACCAGAGAAATCACAGTAGATCCAATGGCGACAATGAGAGAATGCAAAAAATAAGAAAAGAAGTCATACTTTTCAAAGAGATATGAGTAGGCGTCCAGCGCTGCCTGGAGGCTGGAAGGCATCACATAGGCGCCACTCAATATCTCGGCGTTGGTTTTGAAAGAGGAAAGGACAACCCATAGCACAGGAAACAGGGAAATCACAATCGTCAGCGCAATGATGAAATACATAAAAATCCGGGTCAATACCCACTTGGCGTCTTTTTGAGGTTTCATTATGCGCACCTCCTTAATAATCGGACTCGCCCATGTGGAAGGCCTTATTGACCGCCACAAGAACCAGTATGCCGAATATAACCATTACAATGCCGATGGCATTGGCAAAACCGTAATTATAGTCAGAAATCGCTCGCATCATCAGTACAGACAAGCTCATGGTATCGCTGCCGGGACCGCCGGAGGTAGTCAGCGCAATCGCTTCATACATAGCGATACGGGAAGTGATGGAACAGATAATTGCGGTACCAATGGAATTATGGCACAGCGGCAGATAAATATGCCGGATGGTGTGCCAGGCGGAAGCGCCGTCCAGACGAGCCGCCTCCGTCAACGAGGTGGGAATGGCTACCAGGTCGTTGTATACAATAAGGGATACAACCACCGCATAGAAAAGCCAGGTAAATGTAACCGCCCAGAACGCGTAGGGCGAAACGAAAAACCACTGAACATCAAATTCAGGGAAGATTTTACGAATTAAAACATTCAGCGCGCCAACGGAATCATTCAGCAAAAAGCGGAAGATCAGCGCAAAAGCCGCTGGGGAAATGACGTTGGGTATCATGAAAACCGCCCGGCTGAGCTTCCAGCCCTTGGGCTTATAGTACCAAATAAACGCGACGATCACGCCATAACCAACGTGAAGCGTCATGGCAATCAGCGACCACAAAAACAAATTCTTCAAAGAGATACTGGCCGCGCTGTTGGTAAAGAGTCTTGTGTAGTTATTTATACCGTTAAAGGTAGGGCTGTTAAAGCCATCCCATTTGGTAAAAGAGGTTCGAATCAACACATAAATCGGTTCAGCATAGAAAATGGTAAAAACAACCAGCGTAGGGAGCAAAAACAGATAAATCCACTTAAAATATCTGCGCTCCACACGACCATAACGTAAAGCTGTTTTTTTGCGCATTTCTTTCTTCTCTCCTTTCGCTGGTTTGAATTTTAGTTCTTTTCGATCGTGGGCACATACGTGCCCACGATACAACAACAAATACAAAGGTTCCGCTTAG
>CAJURY010000015.1 GCA_910589155.1 uncultured Oscillospiraceae bacterium
GTTGTCAGCAGCCCGTTTCACGGTCTGCGTGTAGTTCCTTGTAAAATGACCTAAGTGGGAATGCAAATATCATATCGTATTCGCCCCGAAATATCGTCGACAGATTATCTACGGAAAAATAAAAGCGGATATAGGACAAATGCTTAGGAAGTTATGCGAGTACAAGGGAGTGGAGATAATCGAAGCAGAGGCATGCAAGGATCATATCCATATGCAGATATCAATTCCCCCAAAGTACAGCGTAGTACAGATTATGGGTTACCTTAAGGGAAAGAGCAGCCTAATGATATTCGAGAAGTATGCCAACCTCAAGTACAAGTATGGCAACCGGCATTTCTGGTGCCGGGGGTATTATGTGAGTACAGAAGGAGCCAATAAGAAGGCAATACAGGAGTACATCCGCAATCAGCTCCAGGAAGATTATTCCGACGATCAAATGAGTATAAAAGAGTATGTCGACCCGTTCACGGGTCAGCCAGTAAAAGAGGGCAAATAAACAAAAGCCCCTTTAGGGGCAGCCCGTGAAAACTGCGCGGTTAGCAGACTTTTCGGCGAGCCTATAGGCTCAGCCCAGGGCATGCCCCAAGGGGGCTAGTGCATACCACCGGCTCCGCCGGTGGTTATGATTCGAGCCAATTTGCTGTGATGCGCAATAGGAAAATGCTGAAAACGCCGCAAGCGATATGGCGCTTACGGCGACCGGAGAACGTATACGAATAAGAAATGTTTGCAATTTAAATGTGCCGAATCTCTACCATTATTTCATTTCTTTGACATACAATTGGCCTTTTCCATTCCCGTAGTTAACAACATCCTTCAGATAACGATGTCCATACTTTTTGCCACCAGAGCTTTAAGTATTTTCAATTAAATCACATCAAGTTATCGATTTCGGCGTATTTACATCAAATGAAACTTATGGTCTCATCAAAAAACTTTAAAATTCCCACCCCTGCTCCATTTCTGGGAATCCAGAGATGGAGCAGGGGTGGGAATTTCTAAACTGGTCGGAGTGGCGGGATTCGAACCCGCGGCCTCATGGACCCGAACCATGCGCGATACCAAACTTCGCCACACCCCGTTCTTAACTTGTTTATTATAATGAAAGATTTGGATTCTGTCAAGAGTTATCTAAAGTAATTCTGGATAATTTTAACATGGGATATGGCAATACCATGCGGCAAACTTTCTAAATAGCGTGGTGGAGGGTTTGCGATTGGCGAATGTGCCGGAATTTCCCGGAACTGCTGCGGCTGGCAGCAGTTCCGGGAAAATTTATCAGATTACGCCCAAACCCAGACGGAAAATTAAATTTTTGCTTTCTCCGCCTGAATTTTGCTCATATACTCCGAGGGGCGGTAGCCGATGACCTTTTTAAACAGACGGGAAAAATAATTATAGTCGCTGAAACCCACGCTGAGGGCGGCTTTGGTGATGGTTACGCCAGATTCCATCATGTAAATTGCCTGATAGCACCGAAGTAAGTTGACATAATTCATGATTGTTGTACCGGTATGCTGGCGGAACAAACGGCAGATGTAGCTTTTGGTGAGACCAACTTCCGCGGCCAGTTCATCCAGCGTAAAAGGGGTTGCATAGTGACTGGTGACATAGTGCATGACGATTCTGGTGTAGCGAAGAGTATTGTCGTTTTGACCGATGTATTTGTCGAAATCCTTTACATCGCAATAGCTGTCGAACAGCAGTCCAAGCAGTTCCAGCAGCAGTCCTTTTATCCGAAGCTCCCATCCCAGACGTCTTTGGTGAAAAATGTCGATAAGCTGTCGGCAAATTTGACCCGCCTGGGCGTCGTTTTTGATGAAACTTTGGAAGGAATGGGCGTGCACCTCCAAAATATCCCGGTATTGGGAAAGCGCTAAATCCTGATTTTCCACCAAAAGCCAGGCTGGCTCAACCTGAAACACATAGTAGTGCGTGTTGTCAGCAAAATCCACAGCATGGTGGGGAATGCACCAGCCGGCGAAGAGCAGGTCGCCAGGATACAACGTTTCAGTGTGTCCATTGCAATTAAAGCGAATGCTGCCGGACAAAATGAACTGAAATTCTAGAGCCTCGTGCCAGTGAAGCGACCAGTCGTCTTTTGCTATGTCGGATTTTTGATTGGTGTGTTCGTAAATTGTGACCGGCAATTCTTGGTTGGGCATGGAAACGTGCCAGTAGCTTGCGTTTTTTTCCTGCATAGGTTTGTCCTCCCTGTATGTTTGCAGTACATAATTGCAAAAACGGTTTTGAAACAATCTATCTTATCTGGTAGTATGAAATGGATACTATTTTTGTCCTTTTTTAGGAAGTGTATAATTTTGTGCTAGTTCCTGCACAAGACTGTGCTATTCAATTCTGTAAGGGTATGTTATAATTCTAACAGATTCACTGGATGTTGTGAAGAGCAAATTTGTAAAAATAACCAAATATCATGTAAATTTTTTTACATAGGCAGGATGTTGCCGCTTTTTACAGCGCCAGATATTGTATTATGAAAGGCGGGGAGAGTTGGAGCAGTACACTATATAAGAAAAGAACTATTTTTTCAAAACGTCTATGGAGGTAATTATGAAACAGTATTGGAAAAAAATATTGTCCTGGACGCTGGCAGGCGCGATGAGCCTGACTATGCTGCCGGGAGTAGGCGCCCATGCTGAGGAAGCAGGTCAGCCGGAAGAAGCTGGCGTTGCCAGTACAACTTTCGAGCCTTGGAAGCACGGCTACCGCTTTGTGGATATTCTGAATTTCGACCCTGCTTCCGACCCTTACGCGGAAGAAATGGTTGCGAAGATCCCCCTGCAAAAGCGCAACGATACGTTCGCCGCAACGCAGGCGAACCCCGATTTGAGCGACGATTCCAAGCTTTATGTCATTTCTTCCGGCAACTATCGTTCCACCGACGTGGCGGAAGCCCCTTGGAACGCGAATATGTCCTATGAAGAATTTTCCTACAATCTTTTCAAGTTCTGGCAGTATACCGATATGATCGGCGCGGGCGGCCGTCCCACCCAGAACATCGCTATCGGCTCTGCGGACAAGGAATACGGCATCATTGCCGTCCCCATGGCTGCCGCGACCAATGCAGCCCATAAAAACGGCGTTATTTCCATCGCGGAGTACTTCATCCCCAGAACTCCGCAGTACACCGAGGAGTGGCTGTACAAGGATGAAGACGGCAACTTCCCTTACGCCCAGAAGCTGGTAGAACTGGCTGAGTTCTACGGCTTTGACGGCTACTTCATCAACCAGGAAGAGAGCATCCCTTCTGATTATGTGCCTTTGTTCCGGGAAATGCTGAAGTGGATGCGCGATCAGGGACTTTACATCCAGTGGTATGATTCCATTACGGAAAGCGGCGGCGTTTCTTATCAGAACGCTTTTAACAGCCGTAACTCCGGCTGGATCTGGAACGAGACCGACGGCCGCGTGACGGATTCCATCTTCCTGAACTACTGGTACGGTTCTACCGCTCTGAGAGACTCCAAGGCGCTGGCGGAGCAGCTTGGTCTTGACCCCTATGAAGTGGTATTCATGGGTGTGGAAGGCGGCCAGTGGCAGTTTGGTACCGACATTGAAACCCGCTACAACGCTGTGGATGAAAATGGCAAGCCCTACACCTCCTTCGCCATCTGGGGTTCCGACTGGTATCACGAGCAGTTCCACAAGCCCAACGGCCGTTACTCCGTGGGCTATCAGTGGGAAGCCGAAGAACGCGAGCGTATTTACTATACCTCCGCTACGGAAAACGCCGGCGAATATTCCACCGGTACTGTGCAGCGCGACGACATCGGCTACAGCGGCACAATCAATTTCCAGGGCTTCTCCAAGTATATCTCCGAAAAGTCCGTCATTAACGGCACAACCTTTGCTTCCAACTTCAACAACGGTCATGGTATGCAGTACTTCCTGAACGGCAAGGTTTCCCGCGATATGGAGTGGACCAACCTGAACCTGCAGGACATTCTGCCCACCTGGCAGTGGTGGGTGGAAAGCACCGACGAAAACCGTCTGGAGCTTGACTGGGACTACGGTTCCAAGTTCTACCGCCTGAATGAAGCGGGCGAGACCTATGCTTTCCCCTACACCCAGATTGGCGCTTTTAACGGCGGTTCCTCTCTGGTGATGTACGGCGATGTGCAGGGTAGCCAGACTGTAAACCTGTACAAGACCGAGCTGGACGTTACCGCTACCAGCAAGCTGGCGCTGACCTACAACAAGCCCAGCGCGGATGACGGTTCCAAACTGCAAGTTGCCGTGATTTTGAAGAATGGCGAAACTGATGTGGAAACCGTCTATCTGCCCATTGAAAACGCCGGCAAGAAGACCGACGGTTGGGCTACCGCTGAGCTGGATCTCTCCGCTTACGCTGGCCGCACCATCGCCGCCATTGCTTTGGAGCTGTCCGCTGAAGAAAAGGTGGAAGGCTATCAGCTGAACCTTGGCCGTCTGGCGATCACCGACGGCACGGATATGACCCCCGCCGCGCCAGAAGGCCTGACCCTTCTCAACCGTTTCGACAGCACCGGCGAAATCCAGATCGGTTGGACCCTGGGCGACTACGAGACGGTGAAGAACTACCATGTATACGCCGGCTATGCCGACGGTACTGAGCGTTTTGTTGGCGGCGCTTTTGCTTCCAACTACTACATCAAGACCCTGGAAGACGCGGAAAACGTGACCTGCCTGAAGGTGCGCGCCGTTGCCGCTGATGGCTCTGAGAGCGAAGCTGCTGTGCTGAACCTGGAAAAGACCAACCGCGTTTCCAATATCCGCACTGTCAGCCAGGACAACAAGCTGAACGTAACCTGGGAAGAACCCGAAGCTAATTTTGAAAAGGTAGAAGTTTCTCTGAACTACTGGTACAGCGAAACCACCAACGAAGCACAGACCGTGACCGCTGCCAAGGGCGAGGGCAAGACTTCTCTTGACATCGCGCTGGAGGACGGCGCACAGTACATCCTGACCGTTGCCACTGTCAACGCGGACGGCTCCAAGAACGAAGCTGTTTCCTACTTTGGCGATTTGGCGGACAAGTACTGCCAGCCCTATGACGGCGAAGCCCGTGTGAATCCCAGCGGCCAGATTAACCTGACGGCGCCTGCCGCAGACGACTGGGCAAAGCTGTACATGGAAGTAAACGGCAACACCACAACCTATGTCCGTCTGGGCGGCAGCGCCATGCGGAACATTTCTGTGCCTCAGACTGGTCTTGCCACCATGGTCATTACCCTGGAGGACATGGACGGCAACACCTCCCGCGCAACCACGCTGCTCTTTGTAGATGGCAAGCCCGCTTCTGCGGATATGACTTATGACGAAACCATGATTCCTGACGCAGTGCTGCGCGCCGCGTTGCAGGAGAAGGTTGGCAAGACCCTGGCGGATCTCATCGGCTTTGAAGGCGCGCTGGATCTTTCCGGTCTGAAGATTGCCGACCTCACTGGTCTGAACCTGCTCACCGGTATCACGGAACTGAACCTGGGCGGCACCGACCTTACCGTGCTGGACGGCAGCATTCTGCCCAGCGGCCTCACCAAGCTGGATCTTACCGGCAGCAAGAGCCTGACCAAGATCAATCTGGATAACCGCAGCCTGGAACTGGTTCTTAGCGGATGCACAGCCCTGACGAACCTTTCTCTGGTGAACTATAGCGGTTCCAGCCTGGATCTCAGCGATTGCGTGAATATCACCGATCTGGACGTCACCGGCACGACCCTTACCACATTGAACATTGAAAAGCTCACGAAGCTGCACAACTTCCGCATGATGAATAGCCAGATCAGCGAGCTGGTTGCCGCGGATGTTGCAGATTACACCAGCATTTTCTATTGGAACTGGCAAAATGCTAAGCTGGATCTTTCTGAAACCACGGCGGAAGGTAAGCTTATGGCTGGTATCAAGAATTTCTTTGCAACCAGCGAGCCGGAAGACGAGATTGACGCCAATGTAAGCGCCTTGTATAATGCCGACAATTGGAATGCGCAAAGCGGCGCAACCAAGGTTATTGATATGGGTTCTGCTGCGCTGCTCAGCAGCTTGACCTACACCAATACCTATACGTCCTGGTATGGCAACCAGTACAGTCTGCTCGGCGCTGAAGTTGCAATTTCCAACGATGGCGAAAACTATGAAACAATTGTAACCTTTACAGATGAAGGTAACGAATCCAATGTAACCATTTCTCTGCCTGAAGGCACCAGCGCTCGCTATATCCGCCTTACCAACACTGGCGACAACCGTATTTACACTGGCGGTTGGACTGTAAATGGTTATGCTATGGCTCCCAAGGGCTTTACCTATGACGGCCAGCAGCCCGCTATCGTCCGCGACGACGTTAAGACGCTGCGTGTTGCCGATAATGGCGCGGAATACCAGATGCTGGATCTGCTTGCCGCAAGCTATGCTTCCGCGAAGCTCGTCAAGAGCGGTACTTTGGCTTCCACTCTGGCAGAGGCCGACTGGATTGATACCGCTTATCTGAGCGCACAGTACATCGCGCCCAAGGGCGTTCGCGTGAACATCACCGACCCCAACGGCAACGCTTACGTAATTCCTGTAGAAGGCCCCACCCTGGGCGAGATTGACCGTGAAAATAAGGTCACTGTCCAGAAGGCAATTTCCTATGGCTCCACCAGCGCTGGCGAAGGTGCGGAAATGCTCTTTGACGGCGATCCCACTTCCAAGTGGTGCACCACCGAAAGTAACAAGTGGCTGGGCTTTGAACTGACGGAGCCTGCCGTTATCGGCGCATGGTACACCCTCCACGCCGGTTCCGAATCCTCCGCTATGATCAGCGGCGCTTTCCGTCTCCAGGTTCTGAATACGGAAGTGATGTCCGAGGAAGAATATCTGGCTCTCTCCGACAGCGAAAAGCGCGATATCATCCGCGCCGACGCCAACTGGAAGGATCTGGACGTTGTTACCGGCAACTCCGACAACGAAGTGACCCGCGAAGTTGAACTGGACAGCTTGGCAACCGCGCAGGTTTACCGCTTTGTAGTGGATCAGTCCGGCCAGCCCGGTGGCCAGACCTGGGGCGCGCTGCGTGTTTATGAGATGTCCCTGTACGCCTACACCGGCCAGCTTGGCGAAAGCACCAACGGTCGTCTGAAGGCAGACGACACCGGTCTGTATCAGGTAGAGTTTGTGAAGACTGGCAGCGCCATTGCGAACACCACCGTTCAGGTTGACCATGCCATGAACTGGCTGATTACCAAGATGCCCACCTGCACCGAAGAAGGCGTCATGGAAGGCTTCTGCTTCAACTGCGGTCATACCGAGCACGTGAGACTGGCGGCTCTGGGTCACGATCACAACTATGATGTGAAGATTGTTCCCGCTACCGAGACGACCCCCGGTTCCATTACCCGTACCTGTTCTCGCTGCGACGAAGTTACTGTACATGAACTGAAGTACGTTGCATTCACCGATATTAGCGGTCACTGGGCGGAAAGCAATATCACTACCGCTGCTGGTCTGGGTCTGTTCTACGGCGCCACCGACACCACCTTCAGCCCCGAAGCGACCCTCACCCGCGGTCAGTTGGTTGCTGTGCTGTACCGTATGGCTGGCGCTCCCGCTGTGGATGTGGAGTTGACCTTCGAGGACGTAAAGGCTGACGCCTACTATGCCGACGCAATCGCATGGGCTTTTGAAAACAAGATTGCTTACGGCATGAATGACACCACCTTTGCCCCCGACGCGCCTGTGACCCGCGAGCAGCTCGCTGCCTTTGTAGCCCGCTACGCCATGTTCACCGGCGTGTATGAAGAAACCAACGCAAATCTGGGCGCATTTACCGACGCTGGCGACGTAACTGCTTACGCAGCGCCCTATATGAATTGGGCAGTTGCCAACGGCATTGTCAGCGGCTACACCAACGGCAAGCTGATGCCCGCCGCCAACGCAACCCGCGCGCAGGCTGCGACGATGATCCTGCGTTACTTCCTCGCTTTTTAAGATTTATTTCTTTCCCACCAGAACGCCTCAAAGGTCTCGTACCTTTGGGGCGTTCGCCCTTGCTTTTTAAAAGGGAATATGGTAAAATAATCAAAAGTTTAGGTTAGATGGTGGTTTCCATGATGAACTCCGCAATTATGATGTTTGAAAAGACTGCTGCCCAGTATCCCAATAAAATCGCGGTGCAAGACGAAGAAGGGGAAATTTCTTTTCAGGCGCTTCGCCAGTGCGCTATGGGTCTGGGGACGGCGCTGCTGCATGAGACGAACGGCGCATTGGGCTTGTTTCCCGTGATTGTATATCTGCCCAAGAGCATTGATGCCCTTGCCTGTTATCTGGGGGCGCAGTACAGCGGCAATCCCTATGTGCCGGTGGATGCGGCGATTCCCATGTTCCGGCTGCAAAATATTGTGAATAGTATCGGGCAGGGCTTTTTGATTACCAACAAAGCGCTTTTGCCCAATCTATCGGATTTGCAGCTTGGCGGCGTGCGCGTGCTTTTGCTGGAGGATATGGAAAAGACGGAAGTGGAGGAGGCATTGGTCTTTGCCATCGTGGAGCGGGTTATTGACGCGGATCCTATTTATATTATGTACACTTCCGGCTCCACCGGCGTACCCAAGGGCGTGACGATTCCTCATCGGGGCATCATCGATTATGCCCACTGGCTGCAAGAAACCTTCCGGTTTGATGAAAACACAGTGCTGGGCAACCAGTCCGCCTTCTATTTTGACAATTCCACCCTTGATATTTATACCATGTGCCTCACGGGCGCAAAGCTTGTCCTGATTCCCAATGTGCTGTTCCGTTTTCCGGCGAAATTGATGGATTTTGTGGATGAAAATAGAATTAACACCATTTTCTGGGTGCCTACAGTGATGATTAGCGTGGCCAATACCGGTGCGCTGGAAAATAGAAGTCTGCCTGCGCTGAAAAAGGTGCTGTTTTGCGGCGAGGCGATGCCAAACCGGCAGCTCAATATTTGGCGGCGCAATTTGCCGGACTGCCTGTACGCCAATCTTTACGGACCCACGGAAATTACGGACGTTTGCACCTATTATGTAGTAGACCGCCCATTTCAGGACGCAGAGGCGCTGCCCATCGGCAAAGCCTGCCGCAATATGCGAGCCGTGGTTTTGCGGGAGGATGGAACCAGAGCGGCCACGGGGGAAACCGGAGAGCTTTGCATTGCGGGAAGCGCGTTGGCCAGAGGCTACTGGGGCAGCCCAGAGCAGACCCGGAAGGCGTTCACCCAGAATCCGCTGTCCGCTTTTTATGACGACAGGCTATACCATACCGGCGATTTGGCCTACTATGGGCAAGACGGTAATCTTTATTTTGTGGGCAGGGCGGATTCTCAGATTAAGCACCGGGGCAACCGCATTGAGCTGGGTGAAATTGAGACGGCGGCAAAAAGCCTTTCTGATGTGAAAAACGCCTGCGTATTGTTTGACGCGGAAAAAGAGGATATTGTTTTGTTTGCGGAAACCCAGGCTAGTTTAGTGCTGCGGAAGCTGAATTTGGAACTGAAAAAAATTCTGCCGGTTTATATGCTTCCCACGAGACTGATTTGCATGGCGGCGTTTCCCCAGACGCCCAACGGAAAAATTGACAGGCTCAGTTTAGGAAGCCGGCTAAAAGGAGAATAACCATGAACGAAATTGAAAAGAAGCTGCTTGATTATATTACGGAAACCTTTGAAATTGATGCAGACGACCCGGATTTTGGCATGGATGTGGATTTGTTTGAGACGGGATTTTTGGATTCTCTCGGTTCTTTCAGTATCATCAATTTTATTGAGGAAACTTGGGGCGTGGAGATTACCCAGAAGGATCTGACCCTTTATCCCATGAACAGCATTCAGGAAATCGCGCAGGTTGTTGGGCAGAAGCTGTAATGGAACATGTAGCGATTCGCCCCGCTAAAATCGAGGATTTGCCTGCGATTCAGTTGCTCTACGGAGATTTATACAAGTTGCTGCAAGGTATGGGTCTGCCTTTTGCCTTGGATGAGGCAGGTTTGCAGGGGCTTTTGCCTGTGCTTTTTAAGTCTAAGATGTGCTGCCTTGCCGTGGCGGAAACGCCGGAAGGGGAGATCTGCGGTTTTATTTCCGCTGCAATTGCCCGGATGGATCGGAAATTGCAGTTTCGGGGAGAAAATGTCATTGGCAAAATCAGCGATATTTGTGTAGCGGAGGCTTACCGTGGGCAAAATGTGGCGGGAAGACTGCTGCAATTTGCGGAAAACTGGATGAAAGATTGCGGCGTGACAGTTTGCGAAAGCGAAATTGTCCTGCAAAACGCACGTTCTCTGGGCTTTTTTCAGAAAAACGGCTATACGCCTTTCTGCGCGCTGACATATAAGGCGCTTTTGGGAAACGGAGAATAAGCAATGTGGTATTTGCAATTGGATACGCTGGCGATTCTCGCCGCCTTTTGTTTGGGAATCGCGCTGTTTCGCCTGTGTACGAAAAATACGAAAAATCAGTTGCTTTTGTGGCTTTTGCCTGTGGTAGAAGGCTTGATTTTGCTGTACATCAGCGAACGTTTGGCTGTTTTTTATGGTCTGTACATTTTGCTTGGCGTTCTTTGTACAAAAATTTTGTTCCGCTTTCCGAAAAAATGGCTGTTTGCTTTGTTTTCCCTAGGTTCCCTTGTTCCGTTTTTCCTAAGCCGCAGCGAAAGCTTCGGCTTTTCGCTGCCGTTTCTTTTTGTGAGTATCGGTATTGCTTATCAAATGTTGAAAATGATCGACGGGTTTTACTATGTATATTTCACCCAGGAAGCTGTCGATCCTCTGATTTTCGTAAATTTCATGCTTTTTCTGCCGGTTTTCACCGCTGGCCCTATTTTTCGCTACCGGGAATTTGCCGACGTCTGCCGAAAGCCTGTTGCTATGAACGGCGAGGAGCTGACGCGAGACTGCAAGCGGCTGATTCTGGGGATGTTTAAAAAAGTGGTGCTCAGCGCTATTGGGGTTCGTATGCTGCAAGCGCTGCTAAAAACCCAGCTTCATTGGTATACCAGCATTGCCATTGTGCTTTTGTGCTACATGACGCTGTATTTCGACCTTTCCGGGTACAGCGATATAGCCGTTGCCTTTGGCCGCGTCGCTGGCTTTGCGGTGCCGGAAAACTTCAAGTCTCCCTGGAAAGCGCCCAGCTTTACCCAGTTTTGGCGCTGCTGGCACGCCTCCCTCAGCAATTGGATCAGAGAGCATATTTTTATTTTGCTCCATAAAAAGAAACTGAACCGGTGGGCTTCCGCCGCGCTGTGCCTGTTGACCATGGTGGTTATGAGTCTCTGGCATGGCTTTTGCTGGGCGTATTTTTTCGCAGGGCTGTACAACGGGTTGCTGCTGGCAGCGGAAAATTTGCTGCATCTTACCACGGTAAACAAGCGCAAAACGAAGAAAAGCGTCTTTTTTCTTCGCTGCTTTGGGGTAAACGCCCTGTTCGCCCTGAATACCTTGGTATTTTTGATGCCGCCGGAGCAGGTGCTTTCCGTCCTGCAAGGCTTTTTTGCCAGATAGGGGGGCGCAAAAATGAAAACGATTTGGAAACGCTTTTTTGCGCTGCGGTTTGTGCTAGGTCTGCTATTAATAGCCGGTATTTTGGATACGGCGCTGTCACTTTGGAAGCCAGTGGAGCGCTCGACCCTGTTTGTGAAAAACGACTATGAAAAGATCGCCTTGTCGCACAACGGGAATACCACTTTTGACCGGGCGTTTTACGGCAATTCTGTTTTGATTTCCGCCTATCGGGAGGATTTAAGTGCTTCCGGCTATGCCAATGTGGGCATTGCTTACGGCACGATGACAGATTTAGCGGCCATGTTGGAAGGAAACTACCTGACGGTAAATGAGAATTTGGTTGTCATGCTGAATTACTTTACCCTGCTGGACACCATGGAGACCGACCCAACTTATCCGTGGCATCGTGGCGTTTTAGAGCCTTACTGCTACTTCCAGCGGGATCGGATTCAGTCCTTTGTGATGCGGACGGTGGATACGGTATTTTTGGGTTATGCGTCCAATGGACTTCCCCGTTTTTCGGATTTTGGAAGAACCATTTGTCATGGTGCAATGACAGATGCGGAGCTGAAGGAGAGAGCCGCCGCTCATGAAAAAGCATACTGGCGGCAGGACTTATCCAATTATCAGGAGAATTTGAAGGCGTTGGAGCAGGTGGCGGCTTATTGCAAGACCCATGGGATACGATTGCGCGTGGTGTTCGCGCCGTGGAACGACTATATTGCCATGCCGGAATACCCCAAGGCGGCAATGGAAGCGGCCAGGGCAATTTGCGAGGAGCAGGGGATTGAAGTGTTGGATCTGACAAGCGCCTTTCCGAGAGATTGCTTTTATGATTTGGGGCATTTTAACTACGAATACGGCGCTGTGCGTTTTACAAAGGAGATCGATCCATGGCTAAGTGCATGAATCAGTGGAAAAGCAAGCTGCCTTGGCGTATTGCTGAAGTGCTGGCGTATGCATTGATGCTTTTGGCAGTGCTGGCGTTTTTTACCGGCAACGGCGAATTTATTTATGAAGGCTTTTAATCAAGGAAAGGGCGCACTGTAAAAGCAGCGCGCCCTTTTGCGACAAAAAATTTTGGAGGACTGTGCAAAACATGACATACTGTTGTCTTGTTTTGTGTGCTATCCTAATTTTGGCAGGTGAGAAAAATGAAAATGGAACGCGCCATTGGGATTCTGTCTGTTTTGCTGCAAAAAGATACGATCACTGCCGCCGACCTTGCCCGGCGATTCGAGGTTTCCGTGCGTACGATTTTGCGGGATCTGGATAGCCTTTCTCAAGCGGGCATTCCCATTGTGACAAAGCAAGGGGTGGGCGGCGGCGTTTCCGTTATGGAAGGCTATCGGCTGGATCGGACGCTGCTAACCAGCGGGGAAATGCGGGATATTCTGGCGGGGCTGCAAAGCTTGGACAGCGTGCATGGCACCAACCGATACCGCCAGCTTATGGAAAGATTGTCCGCAGATTCTACCAGCCTTTTGCCGGGCAGCCAGGTAATGCTCATTGACCTGTCCTCCTGGTACAAAGACAGTCTCGCGCCGAAAATCGAGCAAATTCGCGGCGCCATTGACGGCTGTTATCCAATGGAATTTCTCTACTACTCGCCGAAAGGCGAAGCACAGCGCACCATGGAACCGTATTATCTGGTTTTTCGGTGGTCAAGCTGGTACGTATGGGGCTGGTGCAGGGATCGAAAGGACTACCGGCTTTTTAAGCTAAACCGCATGGAAAAGTTGCGGTTGCTGCAAGAACAGTTTGAAAAACAGGCCGCGCCGTTGCCGAAACTTGAAAATGAGCAGATTTTTCCAGGCGGTATCCGGGTAAAGGCGCTGTTTGCGCCTGAATGCAAATGGCGGCTGGTGGAGGAATTTGGTGTGAATTGCTTTGCGACGCTGCCGGATGGAAAGCTTCTGTTTCAGGCGGACTACACGGACAGGGAAAATCTTTTTGCGTGGCTGATGACTTTTGGAGACAAGGCGGAGCTTTTGGAGCCGGAAGCGCTGCGGCGGGAACTGCGTGAAAGGATAAAAAAGATGCTGGAGGAGTATGACAAATGAATTATATACAGCTTACAGAAGAAAATTTGGAAAAGGAGCACATTTGCTGCGCTATTGCTGGCAGTAAGGATCCGCAGGTGATGGCAAAGAAAGCGTGGCTGCGGGAAAGGCTCCGGGAAGGGCTTGTGTTTTTAAAGGGAGACGTCCGGGGCAAATGCTTTATCGAGTATCTGCCGGCGGAATTTGCCTGGATACCCATGGAAGCGGCGGGGTATATGCATATCAACTGCTTTTGGGTTTCAGGCGCCTGCAAAGAGCACGGCTATGCCAACGATTTGCTAGAGCGGTGTATTGCCGACGCAAATGAGAAGGGGATGGCGGGGCTTACCGTGATTTCCTCCTCAAAGAAAAAACCGTTTTTGTCCGATCCGGGGTATTTGACGTACAAAGGTTTCCGGCTGGCGGATACGGCGGAACCGTTTTTCGAGCTTTTCTATCTGCCCTTTACGAAAGAGGCGGTAGCACCTCGTTTCAAGGACTGCGCGAAAAAGCCTAAATGTGATGCCATGGGTTTTGCAGCGTATTACACTAGCGGCTGTCCTTTTCCTGCAAAATATGTACCGATTTTGGAAGCCCACGCCAAGGAAAACGGGATTCCGTTTACCGCGATTCACATAGATAGCCGGGAGCAGGCGCAAAACGCGCCGGCGGTTTGGACAAATTTCGCGCTGTTTTATAACGGCGCGTATGTGACCAATGAAATTCCATCAGAAAAGAAATTTCTTGCGCTTTGCCAGGAAAAAGGAGCGATTTAAAATGAAATTAGAAGGATTTGGGCTTTTTGTAGAAGATATGGCGGTGATGGTGCGTTTTTACCGGGATGTGCTGGGCTTTGCCATCCGGGAAAGCGAGGACGCGACAAATGTGTATCTGGAAAAGGACGGCACGCTGTTTTTGCTGTACCGCAGGTCAGATTTTGAGGCAATGATCGGCAGGAAATTTTCCTACGCGGCGGGGCTTTGCGGACATTTTGAAATCGCTTTGTCCGTTGCGGACTATGCCGCTGTGGACGAGGCCTACAAAAAAGTGACCGCCGCTGGGGGCAGGGAAGTGATGCCGCCCGCCACCATGCCCTGGGGACAAAGAACCTGCTACATTGCCGATCCGGAAGGAAACCTTGTGGAAATCGGCTCTTTTGAGAAGGGGGTATAACGATGGCGTCTCGCTTGGAATTTGTACAATATGCAGTCTCGCAAATGGAGGAGGCCGGCACGATTACCTATAAGAAAATGTTCGGGGAGTACGGCGTGTACTGCGACGGTAAAATTTTTGGCGTCATCTGCGACGATCAGCTTTTCATCAAGGTGACGGAAGCGGGGCGGAACCTGAAGCCGGATTTGCCCCTAGGCGCGCCTTATACCGGCGCAAAGCCCCACTTTTTGATAGAAAATATTGACGACCGGGCTTTTATGAGGGAATTTGTGGCGGCGACCTGCCGGGAACTGCCCATACCAAAGCCGAAAAAGGGGAAGAAAAGCAATGGCGTTTGACTATAAAAAGGAGTACAAAGAATTTTATCTGCCTCCCGCCAAGCCGGGGCTGGTTGAGGTTCCGGCCATGCGTTATCTTGCGGTGGATGGGCAGGGCGACCCCAACGAGCCGGAAGGGGAATACAAAGCGGCTATTGGGATGCTGTACGCCATCGCTTTCACCATTAAAATGAGCTGCAAGGGCAGCTACAAAATTGACGGTTACTTTCCCTATGTGGTGCCGCCTCTGGAGGGCTTATGGCGGCAGAAGGGCGGCGGCGAGATTGACTATGCCCATAAGGAGAATTTTATGTGGAAATCCATAATTCGCCTGCCGGACTTTGTTACGGAGGAAGTGTTCCAGTGGGCGATTGTGGAAGCGACCCGGAAAAAACAGCAGGATTTTTCCAAGGTGCATTTTTTTACTTATGAGGAAGGACTGTGCGCCCAGTGTATGCACGTTGGGTCTTATGACGCGGAACCTGCGACCATTGCAGCGATGACGGATTACGCAGAACGCATGGGCTATACGGCGGATTTTTCTGAAAAGCGACTGCACCACGAAATTTATCTCAGCGATCCCAGAAAAGCGGCGGCGGAAAAGCTGCGTACGGTGATTCGTCATCCCATTCGGAGGAGAGATACATGATTGTATTGATTGCGGGAGCGTCCCACACAGGAAAAACCGCCCTGGCGCAGAAGCTTTTGGAGCGGTACGGCTATCCCTATCTTTCCGTTGATCATTTGAAAATGGGTTTGATTCGGAGTGGTCAAACAGATTTAACTCCACTGGACGATGCGCTTTTAACGGCTTATCTTTGGCCAATTGTGCGGGAGATGGTCAAAACCGCCATTGAAAACAAACAGAATTTAGTGGTGGAAGGAATCTATATTCCCTTTGATTGGAAGAAGGATTTTGCAGAAGAATATTTGGCGCAAATTCGCTATTACTGCCTGATTTTGTCGGAAAAGTATATTCGAGGGCATTTTTCGGATATTCAGCGGTTTGCCAACGTGATTGAAAGCCGGCAAGAGGACAACGCCTGCACCCTGGAAGCGGTTTTGTGGGATAATGCGGAGCATTTGCGCCAGTGCAGGAAATTTGGCTGCGAATACATGCTTATTGACGATACCTACGAAGTGACCATTGAACTATAAAAAGCAGCGGGAGAGAAGAGCGGTTCTCTCCCGCTATTTTTGGGGAGTCTTGTCTGGCATACATGATAGGTAAATGGGATTACTTACTTTTAAGTAAAATAGCTGCCTAAAAGGCGCGATATACTACTGTTTTCTAGATAAAAAAGGCGGTATCCTTTCGCTATTATACCGCAGGAAATAGCTGAATTCACAAAAAGACTTGGAAAAATTTGTTGCGTTTTACAAAAATTCCAGATTTTGGAGAAATGCAAAGTTTAGCCTTGCATTATACAAAAGCAGCGCTTATAATTGATACTATATCAAAGTGAATCCAGTTTGCGCAAGGCGCAGAAACAATTTGTCTGCATCTAAAGGAGGTGTTATTAAAAAACGCGTTATTTGTTCCCAGCGCGAATCCCCGTCATTGGCATTTGGATCAAAAGCAAGAAACCGCAGTGATTTTCGCTGCTTTGGCAAAGAACCCGTACCAAAAGGAAGGAGATTTTAATATGCAATGCCTGTGGAAACATCGTATTACCGCGTTTTTTTTAACGTTCGTGTTTCTTTTTGAAATCTTGCCCGCCAGCGTTCTGGCGGTGGAGCAGGATGCAGACGTGTTTTATGACAGCGGTCTTGTGCCGCAGCCCACCGTGGTTCAGGAAGTGGAAGAACTGCGCGGGGAAGACAGCAAGCACTTCCAAATGAGCGACGGCAGCTATCTGGCCGTGGCTTACGGCGAGCCTGTGCACTATCAGGATGAGGAAGGCGCGTGGCAGGACATCGACAATGCTTTGCAGCCGGTGCAGTTTTTTGACGGCAGCACCATGTATACCGCAGCCAACGGTGAAGTTACCACCGCTTTTTCCGCCGACATTTCTCAGGGTCAGGTTTTCGCGTCGGCTTATGGGGATATGTCCGTCTCCATGTCCCTGCTTTCTATAGCGGAAGGGGGGCAAAACGCCCTTGTGGCGGCAGAACCCTACCGCGGTGATGCGGCAGCGCAGCTTTTAGCGGAGCCTATGGCGCTGGCAGACGAAAATGACCCGGAGCAATCTTTGCTGGAGGCGATTTTGCCCCAAAAGCTACACAGCTCTGTTTTGTATGAAAATGTATATGATGGCGTTGACCTACTCTATGAGGTCGGCGGTTATCATATAAAAGAAAGTATCGTTGTGAAACAGCAGCGGACGGACTATCGTTTTTCTTTCCGGTTGGAGCTTGCTGGCTTAACGCCGGAATTGCAAGAGGATGGGTCTGTCTATTTGCTGGATGAAAACGATACTGTTATTTATTTTATCCCCGCGCCCTACTTGATTGACGCGGCGGGAAATCTCTCCTACGCGGCGGCTTATACCCTGACGGATACAGAGGAAACCGGCTGCATTTTAACGGTGGAAGCGGACGCAGCCTGGATGAACGCTTCCGACCGGGCGTACCCTGTGACCATCGACCCGACGCTGGTTTTGAAATCCGGCAATGCCGACGGGGAAATTATCGCGACTTATATCACCCAAGGATCGCCAAATACCAATCATGAAACGTACCAGCAGTTATACGTGGGCTACGGTTCGGCATCTAACGCCTTACAGCAGGAGGTATACCTGTATTTCAAGGAAATGCCGGAGCTTCCTGTAGGATCTGTGGTTGTAAACGCGACCCTAGGGCTTTTCCAGAATGGCTACAGCGACGTGCGGTGCCCGGAAATGAACATCGGACTTTTTGAAGTAACCGCCGACAAACCGGCAAACCGCAGCTATGAAAGCTGGATCCGCCAGATGACCTGGAACACCAGACCCGCCCATGACGCTTCCAATATGATCGACTATACCCTTGTTGACCAAAATAAGTGGCGGTATCGCATCTGGGAAATGACGGAACTGGTGAATAAGTGGTACGCCTCCGGCGCAGAAAACCGCACCGTGGCGTTAATCAACAAGGAAGCCGCCGACTATTCCAGCGGCCACTGCGCCGGCGCGCTCTTTTATGCCTATGGGCAAGCGGCGCCTCCTCTTCTCATGGTTTCCTACCGCAACAACACCGGCATTGAGCCTTATTACACCTATCAGACCATGGGTGCGGGGCACGCGGGAACCGCCTATCTCTCGGACTTCAGCGGTCAGCTTACCGTAGCCAAGGAGCTTTTCTCCTTCGCCTCCGCCGCGCAGCCTTTTTCTGCCCAGCTTGTGTATAATTCCGCCTACTTTGCCAAGCGCGCGGATTTGCAGTACGACATTGGCAAGGACTTAGGGCTGGAAATGCACTTAGGCTCCGGCTGTACCTACAATTTTATCCAGCACGTGCAAAAGGAAACCATCGACGGGACGACCTATATCCGCTATCTGGATGGCGACGGCACGCTGCATTATTTTGCGCCGGATACAAAGCGGGATGCGGAAATCCAAAAGGAAACCGGCGCGTCTACGAAAACAGCTTATTATTACGATGAAGACGGTCTCGGTCTGAAAATCAACGAGTACGCTACAGGCTACTATGCCATGACTGACGACCACGGCAACGAGTGGGTCTTTGTCCGAGGTCCCCTGGTGTGGATGCAAGACAGCGACGGGAACAAGATTATACTATCCTACACGAAAAACGGCGCGGCAACGCCCAACGATTACCCCTCCGGCGCGGGGGATCGACTGGAAAAAATTACCCAACAAAATAAGGGCTGCGCGGCGGTTACCCTTGCGACTTTTTCTTACAAAAGCCAAACCGTCAACAATACGTCGGTGGCCAACTATCTGGATACCATCACCGACTATGCCGGCAATCGGTATGCTTTCGACTATACCCAGGGCAAGCTCACCGGTATCAGCCGGAACGGTACGCTCCTTGCCAGCTATACCATGCGTGAAAACGGCCAGTGGGTGCAAAACGAGCTGATCGCCATGACCGACGAGGAAGCGGACTACAGACTGCACTTCACCTATGAAAATCACCGGGTTTCCGCCGTGGAGGAGCAGGCGGGCGGTATAACCGGCAGCAAGACGGAAATCCAGCGGGACGCCGACCGCCGCACCGTTTACCGGGATCCCGGTCAGGATCGCGCCTGCGGCACAAACGACGATATTCTGACCTACTACAGCTTCGACTACGCCGGGCGCACGGTGAACGCCTACACAACGGACACTGCCCAAAATATTCTCGGCGCGTCCAACGCGGTGTACTCCGGCAGCGGCAGCACCGACCGCACCAACAACCGTACCCTGCGCACCGCCTCCATCGGCGTGGCCGCTCAGCAGGAATTGCAGAATTTCAGCTTTGAATCCGGGGATTCTTCCCAGGCGTGGTCTACGTCTCCCACGGCGTACCTTAGCCCGGAAAAGCCCAGAACCGGCAAAACCGCTTTGAAAACCGGTCTTGGAGCCAATGGCGGCATTGACGGCGCGTCGAAAAGAACCAATTCCCTGGAGGCAGGCGCAGCCTACATCCTTTCCGCCTATGTCAATACCAGCGGCGCAAGTAGCTGTACCGGCAAGGGCGTGTACCTAAGCGTCAAGGACGGCGCCGGCAACCGTTGGGACAGCCCCGCGATTACCTATAAGACCTCCGCCTCGGTAGACGACGGCTGGGTGCGTGTTTCTCTCCCCTTCCAGACAAAAACCAGCGGCGCGCACACCGTTACCATTATGAACGACAATTTCAAGGGCGCGGTTTTTGTGGACGACGTGCAGCTAGAAAAGACCAGCGGCGTGCTGAGCACGCAGGCAGCCTCCAATGTAAACCTTCTGGAAAACGGCAATCTGGAAGGGGGAACCTACGGCTGGGTCATGAACGCCGGAGCCAGCCGCGCCAGTGCGGACGGCGACAATGCCATTCGCGTTACCGGCAATCCCAAGGAGAATCACTATGCCTCCCAGACTGTCACGGTGAACCTGCCCGGCTCTGAGACCTATGTGCTTTCCGGCTGGGCCATGGGCAACGCCGTCCCGGACAATAAAATGGACGGCGACCCGGAAACCGACAAGGAAGCCGCCGCCAAGGACAAAAACAAGCAGTTCGGCCTCCGGGCGGTGCTGACCTATGCCGGCGGCGCTGTGGAGTACCACTACGCTCCCTTTAACGCCGACCTTTCCGACTGGCAGTTTACCTCCCTCACCATCGTCCCCCGGCAGCCTGACAAGACGGTTTCCACTATCCAGGTGGAGTGCGCTTATGAGAAAAACGCCAATACCGCGTGGTTCGACAATTTGTCCTTGGTGCGGGAAGCCGCCCAGACTATGCGCTATGACGAAAAGGGCAATCTGGAATCCGTCACCACCACAGGGCTGAAAGCCGACGCGGATACCTATGAAAACGGCAACCTGATTAAAAGCGTCACCAGCGGCAACGGTACTTTTACCTACACCTACGACGCCAAATACAAGCACCGCCTGAAATCCGTCACAAACGACGTTGTGACCCAGAGCATGACCTATGACGTTTCCGGCAACGTCACCGGCACCACCCTGAAAAGCAATACCGCCAGCTTCACCAAAACCCTGCAAACCGGCGCGGTTTATACGTCGAACAACAATCTGGTGGGCTATGTGACGGATTCCGCCAATCAGAAGGTCACCTATACCTATAATACCCCAATGAGCCGCATGACCGGGCAGGCAACCTCCGTTGTTGACGCGAAAAATAACACAACCGCCATGACCTATGACGCTATGGGGCGCATTTCTCAGAAAGCCTTCGCCAACAAGGGCAGTCTGGCATATACTTATACAGACGGTATTCTCTCCGGCGTGACCCGGACGGATTCCGCCGGTAAAACCCAGAGCCTTGCCTATGCCCACGACGCGTTTGGCAATCTCACCAGCGTCAAGGTGGGCGAAATCCTTCTGGCAAGCTACCAGTACGCCGCAAAAAACGGCAGCCTCCAAAAGCAAACCTATGGCAACGGCGACGAAGTGACTTTCCAGTACGATAATTTGAACCGCGTCACCGAAACCAGCTATTCCAGCGGCAGAAAACTTTCCTACACCTATACCGGCGACGGGCAGGTTGCCACCATCACAGACAGCGCGGGCGGACAAAGCACCGTCTACGCCTATACCTACGATACCCTGGGCAGAGCCATCAACTGCCAGATCTCCCGCGGTATTGAAACCCAATTGCAGGTACATTGGGAATACGACGACTGCAACCGGGTCAGTTCCCAGAGCTGGCAGATAGGCGATAGCGCGTACACCGAGTCTTTTGCCTACGACGAAAAGGACGGCAGCCTGGTAAACATTTCCACAGAGGGCGCGGTCAACGAATTGCAGCTTTCCTATGACCCTCTGGAGCGGCTGTCCAGCGTGAGCGCCGCCCTTTACACCAAAAACTATACCTACCGGGACGTGAGCGCCGCCCGAACCACCGCCCAGGTGCGAAGCGTCCAGTATGACGGCCTGCTGAATAACGTTGCCTGGAATTATACCTATGACGCTTTGGGCAATATCGCTTCCGCAGCCCAAAATAACTATGCAGAGGATACCTATACCTACGACGCTTTGGGGCAGCTTACAAGCGCAATCCTCTCCGGCAAAGACCTGGGCTACAGCTATACCTATGACGAGGCGGGGAATTTGCAGCGTGTAGCGGTGGGAGGTTCCTACCACACCAGCGATAACTATACCAATACCTACGCCTATGAAAACGCCCAGTGGCGGGATCTGCTCACCGCCTTTAACGGCGAACCCATCGCCTATGAAGGCCAGACCTACGATCCCGCCGCCAACACCGTCGCAGGTTCCCCCGTCAGCGGTAATCCCACCAGCTATTTCAATGGCCAGCGTTGGAGCTTAGACTGGGCGGAGGGCAGAAGTCTTGTGGAAGCAACCTCCTCCGACGGCGATACCGATACCGCCGTCACCTATACCTACGACGCAAACGGCCTGCGTACCAGTAAACGCGTGGAAATCAAGACCTATGAAACCGTCATGACCCACAACTATACCTCCACCGTAGTCGCGCCAACCTGTACGGAAAACGGGTATACCCTCTATGAATGCGCTTGCGGCGATAAGTATCGAGGAGATACCACCCCCGCTTTAGGGCATGATTATGTAGAATCTGGCGATACTACCACCGGTTATACCTATACTTGTTCTCGCTGCGGCGATTCTTACTGGGAACATGCTCATGTGTATAAGACTGGCGTAATGGAACCAACCTGCACAGAGGACGGTTATACCCTTCACTTTTGTGAGTGCGGACATTCCTATAAAGATAACATTACGCCAAAGCTGGGGCACGATTATGTTGTGTACAAAATTGAAATGGAGCAGACGACTTATCGCTGCACCCGCTGTAAAGCAATCGTTAAGGTGCCAAGCGGCGGAATCATTGACCCGGTAGACCCGCCCGTTGTTGAGTATAGTCTGCGTTCCGCGTCCGAGGGCTGCACGCCTCAGCGTGTGCTGTCAAGTGAGTCCACAGAAACCCATCGTTATACTTATGCTGGTGGGAAATTACTGCGGGAAACCATTCTAACGTTTACAGCCAGTGGAATTATTACAAATGAAATATTAGATTTCCGTTATGATAACGCGGGGCTTCCCTACGCGCTTATTTATCAGGATCGTTCTGGTGTAGCAGAAACTTATTACTACATCACCAACCTGCAAGGCGACGTGATGTATATGGTAGACGAGGGCGGCGACGAAGTAGCATCTTACGACTATGACCCTTACGGTAAACTTATTTATTCCACCGGCGATTTTGCAGAAACCAACCCCATCCGTTATCGCGGCTACTATTACGATACCGATACGGACTTCTACTACTTGCAGTCCCGCTATTATGACCCCGCTATTTGTAGATTTATCAACTGTGATGGATTTACAACTACAGGTCAGGGACTTATCGGCTATAATATGTTTTCCTATTGTGGAAATAACCCTATTGTTTATGCGGATAGTAAAGGTTCTGTTCGTATAGCGGTTATTTATGATGCAACTTTTACTAAACATAATGCGTGGGGGACAGATGGTTTAGGTATGCTGTTTTTTGGTAGTGGTTCGTGGCCGTTTTTTACGATGGAAGGGCACTCATTTACTACAGATGATGAATTTGTGGAATGCTGGAACTCTCTACAGGGTGAATATGACGAGATTTATGTTTATGCGCATGGATCAGCAACCTCTGCATCTATATGGTTTCAAACAGAAGATAATTATTTAGGTAATATAGACAGTAGCCAAGGAAATTATTCTTATGATGTATTGAATCCAGTTAAGGTTAATAGATTAGTTACATTATGCATTTGTAATGCTGCTAAAGAGCATGATGGAGTATCAACAGCACAAGTATTTGCCAATTTAACTTCCTGTGAAGTACAGGCAACGAAGGGGAAGGTGAAAACTAGCTTTTTCTTTGGTATTGGAGTTCCAGAAGAGGGATATAGCTGGGAAAGAATACAGCCGAATACTGGAAATGATAAAAACAACCATACAAGCAACAATGACGGAAGTAAGTGTGGGGGTGGTACAAGATATAATATGCGATATTAAATCTGGTTATTTAGGAGGTGTCATATGATAACGTTAATTTCAATTCTTAACATACTACACGCTGTTTTTTCGATTCCTAGTTCATTTATGGCAGCGATTGTAATTACTTTAATTGCTGTATTTATCTGTATTGTGGTGCGGCTTTTGTTTCATATTCACCGCTATCCGCGGAAAAGCAAAATCGGTGCAGGTATACTTATAATATATCTTGCTTGTACCGTTTGCAAGTTAATCCCATATATTGAGTTTATGCCGTCAGAGGTAATGCCGGAACTTGTGGCTACAATGGAGACAGATGGTTTTCTCTACAATAATATCTTTACTTACTATTCTGTAAAAAGAGGATTATCTCAAACGGATTCTATCTATCAAAGAACAGGTTCCCATACAACTATGAATGAGCAGGAATGGATTATTGCTAACACACAAGATACTGATCACTATACATACATTATTTCCTATGGTTGTGAGATTAGTAAAGTAACTTACACGATGTGGAACAGTACAGATTCTTTGCCAGTGCCTTGGAACGATGCAATCATGTACCCAGATTTTTTTGTCGTGGATAAAAATAATAGTACCATTTATATTTATCGCATAGATAAAGTTTTAATTGAAGCTGGTTTATAGTTTTTTAATGTTCCCAGGGCGGTCTTTTGACCGCTCTGGGAGGGGAGTTTGGACAAGCAATCCTGCCAAATTTAAGACAGTAGCCTAGCCCAGCGGGAATTGCTAACAGAGCGGACGGAAGAACACAGCTATATCTATGTAGGCGGCAAATTATTGCGGGAAACTGTCTTTATCGTAGATGAACAAGGTTCAGAAATAGAAAGAACCTTAGATTTCCGTTATGATAACGTGGGTTTCCCCTATGCCCTGCATTATACAGATACTTTCGAGGGTATCGAGCAGACCTATTATTACATCACCAACCTGCAAGGTGACGTGATGTATATGGTAGACGAGGGCGGCGACGAAGTAGCATCTTACGAGTACGACCCCTTCGGCAAACTCCTCTGTACCACCGGCGATATGGCGGAAGTTAATCCCTTGCGCTATCGTGGCTATTACTACGATACCGATACCGACTTCTACTATCTCCAAAGCAGATATTATGACCCTGCCATCTGCCGCTTCGTTAACTACGATGGTTACGCCTCTACCGGCCAAGGTCTTATGGGTTACAATATGTTTGCCTATTGTAATAATAACCCGATTAATAAATTAGATCTTGCAGGTCGCGAGGCTGTACATGTGGCGATATTGTATGATGCTAATACAAATTACGGCTGGGATAAAATAAATTTTTCTTGGATAGATGCTTATTATATTGCTGGTGCATATGAAGAACTGGATTATCATGTGGATATGTATCCGCATAAAAACACAGAGGAATTTATTGAGTCGTGGAATACCATGGGTTATGAGTGCTGTGATGGCGATGGATATTATGATATAGTATATGTCATTGTGCATGGAGGCGCTGGCAAACTGGGATATTCTTATCCAGTGGGAGGGGATAGATATTCTTTCGATGCGCTCGATTCAACTGTTGTAAAAATGAATATTGAACTTTATTCATGCAACGGTGGTACAAGGGGTGCCGATGGTAATTCAGCAGCGCAAAGGCTTGCGAATTTAGCCGGATGCCCAGTTCGGGCAGTTGTGGATGGGCTGTGCTTTGTTTTCCCCTTTGGCGGTAAAGCGTATCCTGTGAAGGGAGGACATTGGCAAACCTTTAAACCGCAAAAACGTTTGCCAATTTATCAATACAATAAGGAGATGGTGAAATGATTAGCGCATTGCTTTTAATTTGGATATTGAAGTGTTTACCGTTTACAAATGTATGCTGTTCTGCTATTACAGTTTGCTTTTTTCTCGTTCTGCTTATATGCGGCATTCGACTTGCTGTGCGAGGGGTAAAGGCAAAAAAGGTTGCGTCTATACTTTTAGCAATATGGTTTTTCTTAGGAGCCTGTAAACTCATCCCATACTTTGACTATCGGGTAAAAGAAGTTACGCCGATTTTAATGGAGGAAGTGCCGTTGTCTGGTAGTAATCAAACTGGCTATGCTTTTAGCTGGTTTGGCAAAGAAGTTGGAGGTAAACTATATTTAAGCTGGCCTGTTGACGCAGTAGAACAGGAAGTTTATAGCCATTCCGACAAGGATATACCGCCATTGGACAGCTTTGACTTTAAACATAATACTTACTTGTTTTCTTATTCAAGAGAAGTAAAAAGCATCTCTTACAGTATTTGGAGTAGCCAGGATGTGCGCCCTTGGCCTTTTGCACCTGTGTTTTATTATGCATACTTAGAGAGGGGTACGGGGGAAGTTGGAACAGTTTATGTATACCGTGTGCCGCTTCAGGCTTTTGATGTCGCAAACTAGAAGCTCTATATAATTACATGATTAAAATTTAACTACCAGTTCCCGGAGCGGTCTTTTGTCCGCTCCGGGAGGGCAGCCCGGACAAGCTGTCCGGCAGGTTCGTAGGAGGCTGTACCCCTCAGCGGGTTCTATCGAGCGAAACAACAGAAACCCATCGTTATACTTATGCCGGCGGGAAATTACTGCGGGAAACCATTCTAACGTTTACAGCCAGTGGAATTATTACAAATGAAATATTAGATTTCCGTTATGATAACGCGGGGCTTCCCTACGCGCTTATTTATCAGGATCGTTCTGGTGTAGCAGAAACTTATTACTACATCACCAACCTGCAAGGCGACGTGATGTACATAGTTGACGAAGGCGGCGACGAAGTAGCATCTTACGAGTACGACCCCTATGGCAAACTCCTCTACGCAAGAGGCGATTTTGCAGAAGTCAACCCAATCTGTTACCGTGGTTATTATTACGATACCGAAACCGACTTCTATTACCTCCAATCCCGCTACTACGATGCGACTACCTGTAGATTTATTAGTGCGGACTCATTCACAAATACGTGTCAAAGTATTTTGGGCTATAATATGTTTGCATATTGCAAAAATGATCCTATTAATCGTTTTGATCCTACCGGTCATATACCAAATAAAATGACTATGATGACAGATGGAGGTGGTAATTATCGGTACATTGACGATCAGGGAACAGCAATTATTGGCGATTACTCTTTCAACTGTTCAACAATAGCGGCATCAGGATGTGGGATAATTGCAACATACAATGCGCTGGAGACGTTGGGGGACACAAAATCTGTAAAGCAAATTACTGATTACTATTCGGATATTGGCAATAATTTTTATTCATCCGTAACATTAGGCTATATAGGTATTCTTCCATCCACAGTAGAAAAATATTTTTTAGATGCGGGTTATACAGTTATAAGAACCGATGACCGGGACGCTATAGACTACTATTCAAGCGTTGCTGATGCAAGTATACTATGGTACGCTTTTAATACAGACGATTTCCCTGGAATTGGTGCACACTTTGTTGCATACGAACCAACAGGAGAAGGCATATACCAAGGTCATAATACATCAGGAAATGGACGAGATACTTTTAAATACCCCTCAGATTATGGATATTCGTATAGACGTTTCTATGTACAAGGTATTTTTATTTTTAAACAGGGGTGATAAAATGGAAAAAGGGGAAAAGAAAATTTACAAAAAATTATACTGGCTTTACTTTGCTTTCTTTTGTGTCCTTCTCCTACTGCTAATGATGCCTGCTATATTGGGAGCAATCCATACTCGTCCTAAAACAATGTATGTTCCACAAGAGGGTTTTTGGTATTGTGAAGAACTTAAAATTGCACTAAATGCAGATGATAGAACAGGTTATGTAATTGAGCGAGGAAAGAAAATACCGTGTATATGGACAAACGAGCGTAATTCTAATACGATAACCATTCAAACTTCGATTGAAGCCGAAAACAGACACTTTAGTGGCGATATAGTTGCAAATTTGCGGTGTAAAAGCCTTGAAGCAGATGTGTTGACTACAATTGGAGAAAATAACGAAGTGTACCAATTTATACGGAGTGAATCAACACGCATAGAATAAGAAGAAAATTATAATGAGCATAGGATGATCTTCCCCTAGAGCGGTCAATTTGACCGCTCCGGGAGGGCAACCCGGACAAACTGTCCGGCCAAGTTCAAGGCGTCTGCTCCGCTGGAGCGGGAATTGCTGACAGAGCGGACGGAAGAACACAGCTATATCTATGCAGGCGGCAAACTCTTGCGGGAAACTGTCTTTATCGTAGATGAGCAAGGTTCAGAAATAGAAAGAACCTTAGATTTCCGTTATGATAACGTAGGTTTCCCTTATGCCCTGCATTATACAGATACTTTCGAGGGTATCGAGCAAACTTATTACTATATCACCAACCTGCAAGGCGACGTGATGTATATGGTAGACGAAGGCGGCGACGAAGTAGCATCTTACGAGTACGACCCCTTCGGCAAACCCCTCCGCACCACCGGCGATTTTGCAGAAATCAACCCCCTACGCTATCGTGGCTACTATTGCGATAATGATACTGATTTCTACTACCTGCAAAGCAGATATTATGACCCTGCTATCTGTAGATTTATTTGTGTAGATAGCTATACTTCAACGGGACAGAGTATCATTCGCTATAACATGTTTGCATATTGCAATAACGATCCAGTTAATATGGTAGATACGACCGGGTCTGTTCCAAACCGTGCCGTGATGATGTCTGATGGTGGAAGTCCAGGACCCGACACAGACTCAGAGCCATATTCTGGGCAAGCGAATTGTTATGCTTATGCTTTTAAACTTGAAAATGATCCAAGAACAGGAGAGCCTTTTCAGAGCAAGCCTCAGCCGGGAGAGTTTTCTGGAAATGAGCCATTGACGCAAGATGATTTATTGGGTAGTCCAGCAGTTGTTAAGAAAAATATTAACAAAAGGGTTTTGGCTGATGCTGATGCTTTGGGACTGCGTTATGTTGAAGTGAAAAATGCAAATCACATTGCAAAAAAGGGAAATTGGGTTGTAGCACTTGTATATGCATCAGATGGGTCAGATTATCATTGGTATCGAAGAAATGAGGATGGTACATGGTCGCATAAACCTGGAACAAAAGAAGTTACAATTTGGGATGCATCAGGGAATTGCATACTTGACCCTGCAACGTGTGACCGTGGGAGATATGATGTTTTTGTAGGTTACTATGAAGTTGGGCCGAATTAAGGAGGATATATGAAAAAAGTAGCTATTTTAATGATTGTAGTTGCATTGCTAATATCTGGATGCCAATATACAAGTCATTTGGTTTTAGGTAGCACTATGGAGGAACTAATGAATCAGTATACACTGTGTTATTCTTTTAATCCATTGTCTGTTTTTCAAGCCGATTCCAACTATCTTGCTGTTTTGTTCGATGACCAAGATAATGTGTGCAAAGTGGTGGAGTATACGTCTAACAGAAAAGCGATTCAAACTGAGGGGTTATCACTTCTCGAAGATGGTGATTTTGTGCAATATATTGGTATGGAGATGCAAAAATTACAGGAAGAAATAGGTGTGCCTCATTTTGATAGCGGCAGCGGATTTTATATTCCAGCATATATTACGGAGCACGGTTATTTTATTGAAATATTTTTTGATGATACTGTAATTTGTAAAATTGTTAAAAGGGATATTTTTACTGGTAAAGTTGTTGAGACAGTACCCAAAGTGATTAGCAACTAATTGCTTTATGATTTCAAGACAATCTCCCGGAGCGGTCAATAGACCGCTCCGGGAGGAAAACCTGGACAAGTAGACCGGCTAGGCTTTTGGCGGCTGTACGCCTAAACGTGTGCTGTCAAGTGAGTCCACAGAAACCCACCGTTATACTTACGCTGGCGGCAAGCTCCTGCGGGAAACCATAACGGAAACTGGCAAGGATAAAACCGTTACGACGTATACGCTGGACTTCCGCTATGACGCCCAAGGCGCGCCTTACAGTCTGATTGTTACGACCCAAGGCGTTTCCCAGACCTACTATTACATCACAAACCTGCAAGGCGATGTGATGTACATAGTCGATGAATCTGGCGATGAAGTAGCCTCTTACGATTATGACCCTTATGGTAAACTCCTGCACACCACCGGCGATATGGCGGAAGTCAACCCAATCCGTTATCGTGGTTATTATTACGATAACGATACCGACTTCTATTACCTGCAATCCAGATATTATGACCCTGCTGTCTGTAGATTTATCAATCATGATAACTATGCAGCTACAGGACAGGGGCTTGTAGGTTACAATATGTTTGCATATTGTAATAACAATCCCATTACGTATGCTGACCCAAGTGGGCACCGTCCCATTTGGGAAAAAAGATATGGTAGCATGGTCATGTATACCGATACTGGCGCAGGCGGCCAATTCTCAAGTGCAAATGAGGCGGCACAGAATGTGGGAAAAACGATGGCAATTATGACGCAGTCAGATAATTTGGAACGTGCGTGCGCGATCTATAAGGACGAAACAAACGGTTATTATTTTGGGGAAATTGTAACAGGTGAACATGATTACGTACCAGTGGGCTTGATTTGGCCAAATGAAGGGCCTTACCCGGTTGCAATGATCCATTCTCATCCTAATTGTACGGGACATGTACCAAATGATTTTTCATATTATGATGAATTGGGCTATCCAACCGGAGACTGGTCAGTAGTGTTAAATTATGGCATACCGCTATATCTTGTAGCACCTGATGGCTCTTTATTACGGCTCACTGTGGATCCAGTATATATTGTACCGGAACCTTGCGTGGCAATTATTTCACAGGATCTTCCTGTTGATGACAGTATTTTTGACTGCCGATAATGCAAAATTATGAAATAGTGAGGTATTGATATGAAACAACACAGACTTTGTTGCATTCTGCTTTCGGCCTTAATGTGTTTCTTTCTTTGCGCATGTAAAATAAATGGCTCTGATTCTGGTGTTGAAAAAACAACAACTAAGACAGAAAAGAACTGCATTGTTGATAATGGCAAAACAGCATACAAGGGAGAAAAAACAATCCCGGAAAACGCATTTGTGGGGCATTTATCAGATGGTGTAGACCAACTGCCTGTAGAGAATTTGGTAAAACAAGAGGATAAATATATTTTTCGGGATGTTGTTTATACTTGTTATAGCGAGAATCTAAAGTGCAATCACATCAGTCAAACGGATTGCCATTGGGTAGTGAATTTAAGTTGTTTTAGACCAATTGCACAAGCTGAAGGGAAACAACATATTTTCGCTATGTCTGATGACTCAGAACTAAAACTTCTTTTAGTTTGTGACACAGATGAGAACGCTGGTATAATGTGCTTGGTGCGCAGTGATAGTAATATACTGGATGTTAGTAAATATCAAATTGAAGATTTTAATGCGAAAATAGATGGAACTGACGTCAGCGAATCAAGTGAATGTTATGCGCTTTTGTTTGAGTACCATACGAATGAAATGTATTCTACACCTCGCGTTATGTACTTAGATGGTGATGACTCTCAATACGCGCATTGTCTGATCTTGACCAGTAAGGAATATCCGGGATTATCCTATATGGTTCGATATGTTGTAGAGAATTTTGATGGGTATACTCTGAATATTTATAATCTTCCCAATGAAATGGATGTTCAAATTAGCGTAGTTGATTAGCTGTATATTCTGCAATGTATGTAACATATTACACATTAGACTTGGAAAATGAGCTTGTGTTGTAAGTTATTAAGCATTTAGGCATTCCTTTCCTAGAGCGGTCTAAAAGACCGCTCTGGGAGGAGAGTTTGGACAAGCAATCCCGCCAAGTTTAAGGGCTGTACGCCCCAGCGGGAATTGCTGACCGAGCGGACGGAAGAACACAGCTATATCTATGCTGGCGGCAAGCTATTGCGGGAAACGGTATTTATCGTAGATGAGCAAGGTTCAGAGATTGAAAGAACCTTTGACTTCCGCTACGATAACGCCGGACTTCCCTATGCCCTGCATTACACAGACACTTTCGAGGGCATCGATCAGACCTATTATTACATTACCAACCTGCAAGGCGACGTGATGTATATGGTAGACGAGGGCGGCGACGAAGTAGCCTCTTACGACTACGACCCCTACGGCAAACTCCTACGTACCACCGGCAATATGGCTGAAGCCAATCCCCTCCGCTATCGTGGTTATTACTACGATACCGATACTGACTTTTATTATGTATCCAGCCGGTATTATGATTCTTCTGTTTGCAGATTTGTAAACTACGACGGTTACACTTCAACAGGTCAGGGCTATATCGGCCATAATATGTTTGCTTACTGCGGCAACGACCCAATCAATCGTTTAGACCCATCAGGTTATGGCTTTTTTGGTGATTTGTGGAACAAAATTACCGATGTAGTGGACGATGCTTGCAAATGGGTAGCAGATAAAGTGGAGCAAGTCAGCGAATTTATCAATAATGAAGATGAAATGAAGGTGCTGAATGCAAAGTTTATTGCTTTCTATAAAGGTAAGATGGTAATTAAGCTGCCAGTTGGGACAGATGCGGCATCTTTTGGTATTATTTTTATGGGGAACGAAATTGCTGCGGATGAAGCTGGAATCAGAACCGTACGGCATGAGTATGGTCATACAAAGCAGTTTGATGAATTGGGCATTATCCAATTCACAACAAAAGTTGCGATACCGTCAGTGCAAGGTTATTACTTAGATAAGCAAGGCAAAATGCCATATGATTATTATAGTGCTCCTTGGGAATACCAAGCAGACCAGTATGGTGGTGTAACTGGTAGACCTGTTCCATATGAACCATGGGCAGACATAATTTGTCAAGAGTACTTTTATCCGGGCACATGGAGGCAAAAGGGTATTCGCGGAAGAGTATCTTATTTAAAGTCCTATGAATTTACTTATTGAAAGGATTAAAATATGCGTGGAGTTAAATTATTTATAGCAGCTATGATGGTTGCTGGAATTCTCTTGGTATCTGGCTGTAAGATTAAAGAAGAATATAAGTTTGCACAGCCCGTTAGTTCCATTACATCCATTGAAATTGTTTACGTTTCAAGAGAAAAATCAAGTAAATGAGCAACTATCCCCGCAAAACAAAGCATTTCCCCGCATTT
>CAJURY010000016.1 GCA_910589155.1 uncultured Oscillospiraceae bacterium
ATGGATTATGCATTTTCGTTTTTTTAATGTACTTTTTTGACAAGCTGAGCGGCGCGTCCGGCAAATTGCCGGGCGCGCCGCTGTTTTTCATTGTCCGACTGCTGCGGAGACAAGACTGCGCCCGCCGGACAGCCGACGTTTTTTTATTCCTGCCTGTTTCAATTTTGCAAAACAAACAGACACAGAGCCGCAGGAGCGGCTCTGTGATTATACAGTGTAAAAACGCAATTTCCCTGTTACTCACCAAGTTGAATCTTCCCGTGCTTTTCTTCAAATTTCTCAACCGCTTCCCGGATCACAATCAGAATTTGACTATTTGCACTGCGTCCTTCATAGTTGGCGACAATATGTAATTTGTGAAGCAGCGTACTGTCAATTCGGATCGACAAAGTTTTTGTAGCCATATCATAACCTCAAATTATGTGCAAGATGAACTTATTATATACTCATTTCCCAGAATTGGGGATAAATGGATATATAATGTGTCTAAAATATGTCTACAAAAACGAGGTGCGCTATGAAAATTGCTGTGATCGGTTCCAGAAACTTGACAATCCCTGATTTGGGTCGCTATTTGCCGGAAGGCGTTACGGAAATTGTTTCCGGCGGCGCGAGAGGCGTGGACGACTGCGCCAAAGACTATGCCCTTGCCGCCGGGCTGCCATTAACCGAGTTTTTGCCGGACTATCCCAGATACGGTCGGGGCGCCCCTTTGCGGCGCAACCTGCAAATTATCGATTATGCCGACGCTGTCCTTGCGTTCTGGGACGGAATATCCAAGGGAACCAGGTATGTCATTGAGCAGTGTCAGAAAATGGGTAAAAAAGTAACGGTAATCCATATGCCTAAATCGCAATAGAATACCGCTGCAACGCAAAGCGGCTGCCGCTTTCGCGGCAGCCGACAGTTTTTATTCCGGTCTGTTTTTATGATAGATAATCTGCAAGCCCTTCAGGAGCAGATCATCGTCCAGAATGATATTTCTTTTGCAGTGGGGAATAATCACTTTCGACAAGCCGCCGGTGGCGACTACCGTCAGTTCCTGCCCCAGTTCTTCTTCCAGGCGGTCGATCAGCCCGTCGATCATGGCGGCGCTTCCATATATCACGCCGCTTTTCATGCAGTCCGCGGTATTTTTCCCAATCATGCGCTTGGGCGCTTCCAGACTGATGCCCTGTAACTGAGAAGCCCGCATAGTCAGAGAATCCAACGATACCATCACGCCTGGCAAAATCATGCCGCCAATGTAGTTCTTTTTGCCGTCAATGACGCAGACCGTGGTGGCGGTTCCCAAATCGATGATTGCCAAAGGCGCCAAATATTCGTTGATTCCGGCCACCGCCCCCGCCACCCGGTCGCTGCCAAGCTGCGCCGGGTTGTCCATGAGAATATTCAGGCCGGTTTTAATCCCCGGCCCCACCACCAAAACCTGCTTGCGCAAAATCTTTTCCGTTGCCACCCGCATGACGTTGGTAATCTGGGGCACCACGGAGCAGATAATGCCGCCTTCCAGCTCCTCTGCCCGGATGCCGTTAAGATCCAGCACGGATTTGATTACAATGGCGTATTCCAGCTCTGTTTTGGTGCGCACCGTGGAGACCCGCTCGATAAAGCGGGTCTTTTTCTGGTCAATGCAGCCGAGTACAATATTGGTATTGCCGATGTCAATCGCTAAAATCATATAGATTCCTCATTTATCCCTTACTTTGCTCTGGCAGCACCCTGGCCTTATACAGCGCCGAGCCAATGGCTCCGGTGACAAGGGTGCAGGCAGCCATTTCTACCACGGCGTTTACTCCCACGAAGGTGCAGATAAAAAGCAGGATATTCCGTCCGCCGATAAGTCCTTGCAGGTATTCCGTCTGCCCGAACAACAGCACCAGGGTTCCCATAAAAAACGCGGTGTTCAAAAACGCGGTGCAAAAGCCCGTGACAGCGCAGGCGGCATAGGCGTTGCTGTGCTTGCGCACCGCCTGAAAAATCAGGCCGGCCAGAAAACCGTCCAAGAGCCGGGGCACAAATCGCTGGACAAAGGCCAAAAACGGATCAATCTGCACCAGCACCGCGCCCATAGCGCTGGGTACTCCGATGCCAAAGCACTGCAAAAAGCTTAAAAGGCCAAAAATACCGCCCGCTACCGCGCCGCCCAGAGGTCCAAGAGCCGCCGCGCTGATGGCTACGGGGATGACGTTCAATGTAATGACCAATGGGCCGATGGGAATGGAGCCGATGGGCGTGAAGGCGAACAGAAAAATCAGCGCCGTCATGAAGCCCAGAACTGTCAGTTGCAAAGTTTTTGATTTTGTTGTACGCATCATTCATTTCTCCTTGTTGTCGCTCCCCCTTGGGGGATGCAATACAAATTTTTGCGTTCGCTTTACGCCGCGAACCTAGACGCGCATTCCAATCTGATCCAGAATGCGGAAGGCCACCTCCTCCTTGCTCATGAGTTTCAGGGGAATTTCTTCCTCCTGGGTAATCAGGGTCACGATATTCGTGTCGCCTGCGAATCCAGCTCCGGCCTGCTTCAGATTGTTGGCAACAATCAGATCCAGATGCTTCTTCGCCAGCTTTGCCCTGGAATTACTTAACATATTCTCAGTTTCCATGGAAAAACCGCACAAAAACTGCCCTTGCTTTTTATGGTCGCCAAGGTATTGCAGGATATCTTGTGTCCGCTCCAAGGCAAGAGTCAGACCGCCTTCTTCTTTTTTCACCTTGTGGTCGCTTATCTGCGCCGGGCGATAGTCCGCCACCGCCGCCGCTTTGATGATAATATCCTGTCTATCGGAAACCGCCGTTACCGCGTCAAACATTTCCTTGGCGCTGGTAATTTCCACAACCTTCACAAAAGGCGGCGGCGCGATAGAAGTCTTGCCCGTCACCAGCGTGACCTCCGCCCCCCGGAGCATGGCGGCTCTTGCCAGCGCGTAGCCCATTTTGCCGCTGGAGTGGTTAGTCATGTAGCGAACCGGGTCGATTGCCTCCTGGGTCGGCCCTGCGGTAACCAAAACCCGCTTGCCGGCAAAATCCTTCTGGCAGGCAAGCTCCCGCAAAATCCATTGCAGCAGGGTTTCCGGCTCCGGCATTTTCCCCGACCCGGTATCCCGGCAGGCCAGCATCCCCGTGGCGGCGGGAATCACAGTGAAGCCAAACCGGCGGAGCTTTTCCAGATTGTCCTGGACAATTGCGTTTTCATACATGGCGGTGTTCATAGCCGGAGCCACCAGAATGGGGCAGCGGCAGGCCAACGCCGTAGTCGTCAGCATATCGTCGGCGATCCCGCCCGCCAATTTGCCGATCACATCCGCCGTGGCCGGGGCAATCATCAATAAATCTGCTTTTTTCGCCAGAGAAACGTGGGCTACATGGAACTGGAAGTTGCGGTCGAAGGTGCTCACCAGACATTTGTTCCCCGTGAGGGTTTCAAAGGTAATGGGGTTGATAAACTGCGTGGCGTTTTCCGTCATAATCACGTGCACCTGGGCGCGCTGCTTGATCAGCAGACTGGCCAAAGCCGCGCTTTTATAGGCGGCGATGCCGCCGGTCACGCCCAACAAGATTGTTTTATTTTCCAGCATCTTTCACACTCCTTGTCCGCTAGCGCCTTTTTTGTTCCCTCATCTTAGCATAATCTATGGCAAATAGCAAGGGCGGACAACATTTTTTCCAAAAAACGCCCTGCCGGGAGAAAGCGCCGGCAGGGCGTTCGTCTGAAATTATGGTTCTGAAGCCGTTGTTTCCTGCGTATTTTCCGTTGGCTCCGGCGGTTTTGAGGGGTCCGTCTCAGGCGGCTGCGTGGGCGGTTCTGCGGGGGACTCCGTGGGAGGCTCCGTTGGCCGCTCCACTGGCGGCTGGGTCGGCTCTACCGGAGGCTGCGTGGATTCTTCCGTCGGCTGGGTCGGCTCTTCTGGCGGGAGCGTAGGTTCGTTGCCTGTTCCCGTGGGTTCTGTGGCTGGAGACGTGGATTCTGTCGGCTCGGAAACGTCTTGCGTTGGCTCCTCCGGCGGTTCCGTTTCTTCCTCCGAGGGCGCAGTGGTTTCCTCGGTTGGCTCAGGACGCTTTTCGCCCAAAACAGAGCCGTTAAAAATCGTGGGATTTTCCACGCATCTGCCCCACATAGCCGACACGTCGCAGTAGGTATCCGTCGCTGGGGTAACGGCAAAGGTCATGGTCGCGCCCTGGGGAATCTGCTCGGTGCAATAGACCCGGTCGCCGCACCGAACCACGCAATAGCCCTCGGAGGCCGTGCCTGTCGCCGTAAGGGAAATCTGATAGGTCATGTTGTCACATAGGAAATAGCTTCCGTTTTCCAGCGCCGGGGCGTTTCCTTCTTCGTCTGTAATGGTCGCCATGACCTGAAATTGCGCGACAGTTACGGTCTGCGGCGCTTGGATCTGGCTGGTAAACCACGCCCAACTGGATCCAATCAGCATTGCCACACAAAAAAGCATACCCAGCACAGAGGAAAACAGCAGAAAAACGCCTGACCTTTTCGCTTTCGCCAGACGATCTGAACTATTTGGCTTTTTCCGCTTCTTCATAGATTTCCCCTTTTGGTGCAGAATACGGGTTTATCTGCCGGGGCAAAGCCCCGGCAGATAGATGTTTTATGTTACGTTGTGCCCTTACCCCTCAATTGGAAAAGTCGGTTATGGATTAGCCGCCGAAAGGATCAGTCTCTTCCTCGTTGTCAACATTGCCACTTACCATGTTGTCATAAGCGCTGCCATCATAGTTACCGTTAATGCCGTCAACGTCGCCGGTGGCCTGGGTTGCATTCAGCTCAACATTCAGCGTAAGTTCATACACATCTTCAACAACAGTCTTATCATCCCCAGTCGCTTTGCCATCGTTGTTCAGGTTGAACCGATTATCAATAACGTTGGTGACGTCAGGCTCCCACCAAACAACCACAGTATAAGCGGTAGTTGCACCAGATACCAGCGTACCAGTCTCTTTTTCAGCTACGTTGAGAGTTTCCCAGCCCGTAATTTCCGTTCCGTCAGCATAAATCTTTCCATCTGCACCACGGGTAATTTCTACAGCGGCAACATTGCCATCCGCATCCACAGCAGGAAGAATTGCAACCTTCAAGTGCTCTCTCAGATAATCACGCTCCTGATTTCCCTGATCATCAAGGTCATACCAAACGCCAGCTTCCTGAGAACCCAGTGCAAAGTCAAAGGTCAAATTCAGGCTGCCTGCATTTTCCACAACAAAAGTTTCGTAAGCCACAGCGCCGGGTTCCCACTTAATTGCCGCAGGAGTTGTTGTTCCATCTTCGCCTTCAACAGTAGCAGCGCTCAGGAACAGCTTTGTGTTAGCGTCAACCTTCTCAGGGTTGCCATCTTTCAAGTGCTTCAGCTCAACATCCAGGTTGCCGGTGGCGATGATGTTGGAGCCGGAAGCGGAATCGCTGAACCAAGCGTAGGTGCTGCCGGCCAGCATAGCGAAGCACAGGGCGCCGGACATCATGCTCAAAGCCAAGGCTTTCTTGGCGTTCTTCTTGTTGTTGTTCTTATCGTTACGAATTTTCATAATTATCAGTCTCCTTTAATTTCAATCATTTTTGTTTGTTTTGTTTTTTCTATCTATATTGGGGCGGCGTTTCCCGGGCTTTGATACGTTCAGGGAAATACCGCCGAACCCCAAGCGTATCTTTCTAGTTTTTTACTTCTTTTGTAATGTACTTTCGCCTCCTTCTGGACGCCTCTCATCCACTTTATTTTTCTTGTATGTTTCAGCCCGCAGGCCGCAAACACCTTGCTTACTGCTCCTTTGAGGAGCTTTTCTGCTTTGCCAGCAGATCTTCTCTGAGCGACTGAAGCTCTTCCATCATCTTTTTGGACGCTTCCCGTTCCTGTTCCAACTGCTCGCGTTCCGCTCTCAGCTCCGCAAGCTGCTCGGCTCGATAAATCCTGAAATTCTGTACGATGGCGATGCCATGCAGGATAATCAACACCAGAAAGGGGAGGAAGATACATAGTATGTAGCCGGGCACCGTCTTTAGAAATTGGAAAAATTTGCCCAGGCCGGCAAGCCGGAACTGATATTTTCCAAGGACTCGGCTGGCCGTTACTGTGTTTTTGTCGTTTACGTTGTTAGTCGTGCCGTAGGTCACAAAAGCAGGATTGCCGCGCTTATCCGTCTGCACTTCCCGAATTTTGTGAGTCACGACGCTGCCATAGCTCTCAGGATTTGTGGATTGGAAGGAAATAATGTCTCCCGCCTGCAAGGTTCTGGGATTTACATACTTTGTAATCACCAGATCACCGGCTTCAAAATCCGTCTTTTGCATGGAGTTGGACAGAACAATGAAAGCTCTGTACCCAAACAGGCTTCTGTCATGACGATTGACCGTAGTCAGCGACACAATGGTGAAGATCAGCATTCCAACGGAAGATAAAATAATTAGCCAAATTAGTATGTTTTTGAAAATCGCCAATCCTTTTTTCAAATTATCGACCTCCCTACCCGCAGCCTTCCGATTTTGGGCAAAATAAAAACGCCACAAATCAAAGGCGGGCAGCAAATGTCAAAGATCGTCTTGCAACCACGCCTACATCTGTAGACGTCGAATACATCCAAGCCAGAAGCTTGAACGGCAATCGGCTACCATGCTGCTTTCGCAGTTTAGGCCCTTGACTTTGCGTCCCTGCATTTCCACAGGTTTGCCAAACTATAAAATTGTGCATCTCACAACTCAGCTTACTCGGCGCTTCGTTGTAGCTATACAATACCAAAGGTTTTCTTGTTTGTCAAGCACTTTTTTCTAATTTTTTGAAAAATTTTTCCAATTGGATTTTTCGAATTTTTCATTCCGCATTCTTTCACATTTCTCGAAAAACAGCGGGGAATCCGCACATTTTCATGGCTACGGATCCCCCGCCTCTTTTCGTTTACAAATATTTTGCCAGCAGGCGGGAGACCTCCCGCACATCAATGGGCTTTGCGATATGGGCGTTCATGCCGCATTCCAGACACCTGCGCACATCCTCCGCAAAAGCGTCCGCCGTCATGGCGATCACTGGGATCGTCTTTGCGTCCGGCCTTTCCATAGCGCGCAAGGCTCTGGTAGCTTCGAAGCCGTTCATGACGGGCATACGGATATCCATTAATACCGCGTCATAGAACCCAGCCGGGGCGGCCGTAAACTTATCCAGACAAATTTGGCCGTTTTCCGCCCACTCCAGAGTCAGACCCAGCTCGGAAAGCAGGTCGTGGGCAATTTCCCAGTTCAGCTCGTTGTCCTCCACCAATAAAATCCGCTTTTCGGCAAAATCATGGGACTGCTCCTCCTGCACGGCGCGCTCGGCGTAGCTGGTATCCGCAAATTGCTTCAGGCTGTGGAACAAGGTTGAGCGGAACAGGGGCTTGGAAATAAAGCCCGTCACGCCTACGCCCTGGGCTTCTTTTTCAATTTCCCCCCAATCGTAGGCGGAAATCAACAAAATCGGCACGTCGCCCCCCAGACACGCGCGAATCCGCCGGGCGGTTTCTACGCCGCCGATGCCGGGCAGCTTCCAGTCCATCAGAATAATCTGGTAATCGTCATGCCGGTGGTGACGCTCCATCATCATCTGAATGGCACTTTCTCCATCCAGCGCCCACTCCGCGTTTACGCCAAAGGAGCGCAGGCACATAGCCGTACTTTCACAAAGGTGCCGGTCGTCGTCTACCACAAGCATGTTCCAGCTTGGCAGAACCATATCCTCCTCCTGCACCTCCGCCTTGCGAAAATCCAAGGTCACATAGAAGGTCGTACCCTTGCCCTGCTCGCTTTCCACCTCAATGGAGCCGCCCATCGCGTCCAGAATATACTTGGTAATGGCCATGCCTAAGCCGGTACCCTCGGTTTTATGAACCCGGGTGCTGTCCTCTCTGGCAAAGGCCTCGAAAATAATCGCCTTAAACTCCGGGGTCATACCGATGCCCGTATCCTGGATGCAAAGCCGGATGCGCACATAATCTTCTCCCTTGGGGGAAGGCTCCTCATACAGATCCATCCGAACGGAACCGCCGTTGGGCGTAAACTTCACTGCATTGGACAGGAGATTCAAAATCACCTGATTCAGCCGCACGCTGTCACAGCACACGTTTTCCGCCACAATGTCGTGCACCGACAAGTCGAACTGCTGATCTTTTTCCTTTACCTGGGGCTGAACAATGCTTACAATGCCGTCTACAACCTCCCGCAAGGACACCTGATCCATATTCAGCGTCAGTTTGCCGTTTTCAATTTTAGACATATCCAGCACGTCGTTGATAAGACCCAGCAAGTGCTTGCTGGACAGGGTGATTTTTTTCAGGCAGTTTTGTACTTGCCGGGTATCGTCCAAATTGGCCGAGGCAATGGCCGTCATACCCACAATGGCGTTCATGGGGGTGCGGATATCATGGCTCATATTGGACAAAAACTCGCTCTTGGCCTTACTGGCCCGCTCCGCTTCCCGGGAAGCGATTTCCAGCGCCTGCAATTGCCGCCAAGTCATCCGCAGATACAGACCAAACACCGCAAACAGCGCCAGCAAAATAATGGCGCAACTGGAAAACACCATCCAAATCCACTGAGAGCCAAGATTGTCAATGGTCTGATCCAAAACGCCGTAGGGCATGAAGGTCAGCAAATACCATTCCGAGTAGGAGAGCTTCGTGCAAAACATATGCCGCCGCACGCCGCTCATTTTGAGGCTTGCGGAATAATCCCCCTCCACCTCTATGGCATGCTTCAGCTCCTGCAAATACTGCTCCGGCGTTTTGTTCCCGGCGTCCTCGTAAAGATCCAGCACCCGGTCAAAATAATTGCCTCTGATCACGTCGTCCGTCCGCAGCACAAAACTGCCGTCCTTGCGGATGATAAAGGAATAAGACTGCGCGCCGCTGATGTTCAAAGACAGCGCCTCATTGATATAGCTCACCGGCAGCCCCGCCACAAGGGCGGTGCATACCTGGCCATTTTCCATGGGATAATTGCAGGACACGCCCATAAGTACCACATAGTTTCCTTTGTTGTCCAGGCCTAGGGCAACCTTTCTTTCCCCGGCGTTCAAAGAGCCAAGATAGGGCGCCGGATCCACAATTTCAATCCGGTTTCCATAAATCATCTCAAAATTTCCGTCTCTGGACAAAAGCGCCAGATGGGTGAAGCCGCAGTCTTTTGCATTGCGCTCCATGCGCCGCCAAAGCTGCAATTTATCCACGTTCTCCGGGGTTGTTGATTCCATCAGCGCGTTCACCTGGCTAAGACGCAGGTCGATGGTCGTTTCAAAATGGTTGGAAATCTGCTCGCACATACTCTGCATATAAAGACTTCCCACCTGATTGATGGTATTTGCACTTTGCTTATCCATGAAAACAGCTAAGAAGGAGAACACCAGCACGCACAGCGCCACCACGAAAATCAGGCTGATTTTCAAATAATTGGCCGTTTTATGATTTTTCACCGGGTTCAGCCCTCCTGATACGCCAAAATCGCCGCCGCAGTTTTTTGATACGCCGCTTCCACCTGCCAAGCCAGCGCCGGCGCTTCCTCGCTCCAGCTCTCCCGCAACTCGTCCGCCAAACGGCTGCCGGCTCCATACAGCTCTGTAAAGCCCAGATTCTGAGCAACGCCTTTTATGGTGTGCGCCGCGCGAAAAGCGGTCTCTCGATCCTTTGCCGCAATCCCCTGGCGCAGCGCGTCCATGCTGGGATCGTTTAAAAACTTGAGAACAAATTTTTCCACCAAGGATTCCTTCCGCATTCGCCCCAGAACCCCTTCGTAGTCTCCATCCAGAAGGGCGTAGCACTGCCGCAATGTCATAATTTTGACCTCCTTGTTTTTCGGCCTTTCCCTTCTCCGGCCTCCTCTATGGGGGAAATCACAGAAAAGGTATCCTGCATTGCCCCATCGTAAAACCGATACTGCCCGCCGCCGCCGCGCTTTACCGTGTACAGCGCCTTATCCGCCGCCTGAAGCAGAGCGTTATAGTCATAGCCAACCGTCTCCGTCAGGGCGACGCCGAAGCTCACGGAAATGGTGAAATCCTTGCACCGAAAGCACAGCGCGGAAAAAATACGCCGAATGGTGGGTTCCGGCTGCGCCTTGTACTCCAAAAACAGCAAATATTCATCGCCGCCCACCCGCGCCACAATATCGTCGCTCCGGGTGCTCTTGCGCAGCCGCTGCGCCGTCTGAATCAGCACCTCGTCTCCAAACTGATGGCCAAAGGTATCGTTGGCAGATTTAAAATCATCCAGATCAAAAATGACCAGCGCAAATTTCCCCTTGGGTTTTTCCGCCAGACGGGCGGCAATCTGCCTTTGCGCGCTGGCGTGATTTAAAAGCCCGGTGAGCTGATCGGTGAAGGCCATGCGCTCCAAGTCGTCGGTTTTCAGCCGGGAATCATGAATGTCCATGGCCTTGCCAATGGCGCCGATATACCGGGACGGTTCCTCCTCCGACCAGGTGGCGCGGCAAATGACATGAAACCACCTTTCCTCCCCCGCCAGGCGGAACTTGCAGTCGCATTCCACCTCCGGCTTCGCCGGGGTGGTGGCCAGCAGCATCGCCCCAAGCCGCTCCATTTCCGGCTTGGATACAAGCGCCAGGAGATTTTCGTTTTGCGTGGGATTCAGAATCACCTCCGGCAAAGCCAGACGGCCGGCGCTGGAAGGCGACAGCACCAGCGTCCCAGGAGAACTGGTATATTCAAACTGAATTTCTCCGCTAAGCGCCGCGAAGGAATCGTATTTCATACGCTCGTGCTCCAGAAGCCGCAGCGTCCGGCCGGAAGCCGACAGCTCCTCCCGCTTCAAAAGCTCCTCCACAATGCCTCGCAGCCGCAGCGGATCGTCTGAGAAGGTATCTTCCGCCAACCGCTCTTTCAAGGTGTCCGCCACCTCTTCCAGACAAGAGAGCAGCAGGGGAGAAAACGCGCCGCATTGGCCGTCCAAAATCATCTGCACCGCCGTTTCATGGGACAGCGCCTTTTTATACACCCGGTCGCTGGTGAGCGCGTCGTACACGTCCGCCAAGGCCACAATCTGCGCGGCAATGGGAATATCGCCGCCCTTCAGGCCGTCTGGGTACCCGCCTCCGTCATAGCGTTCATGATGCCAGCGGCAGATTTCATACGCCGTCTTAATCAGCGGATCTTCCTGATGCACCGGCAGGTTATCCAGCATCTGCGCGCCGATCTGGGAATGGGTTTTCATCACCGTAAATTCCGCTTCCGTCAGGCACCCCGGCTTATTGAGGACCTCCTCCGGGATGGCAATTTTGCCAATGTCATGCAAAGCCGACGCGATACTGATGGTACCGATTTCCTGCTGGGAGAAACGATAGTCCCCCCGCCGGTTCAGGTGCCGAAGCAGCAGCTCCGTGAGAAAACGCACCCGGCGGATATGCTGGCCGCTTTCACCGTTGCGAAATTCCACTACATGACTGAGAATTTCAATCATCAGCCGGCTCTGGCGCTCCTTTTCGTAGATCTGCCGGGCGGCCAGACCCATGAGCTTTTTCTGTTTTGCGTACAGCAAAATGGTGTTATCCACCCGGCGGCGGACAATCAGCGCGTCAAAGGGGCGGCTGATAAAATCCGTCGCGCCCAGCTCATAGGCCCGCTCCACGCAGGAAGCGCTGCTTTCAGAAGAAATCATAATAACCGGTATGTCCGCAATAGACCCCTGGTGGTTCATTGCCTCCAGCACGCCGAAGCCGTCCAACTCCGGCATTACAATATCCAGAAGCACCAGAGAAAGGGTCTGCTGGCAGCCGCCGATGATTTCCAGCGCCTGCTTGCCGTTCTCCGCCTCCAGGATTTCATACTCGTTTTCCAGCATATCCGCCAAAATCGAACGGTTCATCTCCGAATCGTCCGCAATGAGGATTTTATACTTTTCCCTGCGTCCGCTTTCCAAAAAGCTCACTTCCTCCGATACCTCAAGTTCGGCGTTATCATACCATATTTCTTCCAGATTGTATAGCATTTTTTCCACTTCCGTCTTTTTTTCATTAAATTTAGAAAAAAAGGCGGCGCAGGGAACCCATGGTGGGTCACTGCGCCGCCGCGACTGCGTGTTGGTTTTCCTATGCGGTCAGGAGATCACGCACCGAAGGGGTCTTCTTCATTGCCTTCGTTAATTTCAATCTCCTGATCCTGGCCTTCCACAAGCTCCAGATCGCTGTCTTGGGTTGCCTGCGTGGAAGTTGCGCTGCTATCGTCCGTCGGCTTGGTGTCGTCCCGGTTGGTGCAGCCGGCGAAGAGGCACACCGAAAGGCTCAGAGCCAGGCACAAACTTAAAATTTTGATTTTCTTCACGATCTCCTGCTCCTTTCAGCTTAGGGAGTGGTCAGCGCAACGACGTTGCTGCTGTAAACGGTTGTTTCATTGCCGTCCTTATCCGCATAGGTCAGGAACGCGCGGGCAACTCTCAACTGGCCGCCGCCAGCTACGTTATTGATGTTGGAAATGAACTGAGAGCTGGTGCCGGCCACGGCGCAGGTGGCAACCTTAGTGCCGTTAATCTCGCCGCCAATCACGAAAGCGTCCAATTCTGCCTGATTTTCAGCGTTAACGGGCTGGTTGATGAGGATGATGCCTCTCTTCACCAGCTTGTAGCCGGTGGGGATGGAGCACACGCCGGAGTAGCTCAGGCGGTACTTTGTGCCAAACTTCAGAATTGTGCCGGAAGCGTTCAGCGCTACAGAGGGAAGCGCTGCGTCCTCGCTATCAAATACAGGCGTCAATGTGATGTCGGAGGTTACGACGAAGGAATAAGTGGACTGATAGCTTACCACAGCGTTCTTTTCGTTCTTCCAGTAGGAGAACTTCTGCCCCTTGGGAGCCTTAGCCATAACGGTAGCGACAGTACGTTCCTTAAACTGCGCTGCATTTGCCGTGGTGCCCAGGATGGAGGCGTTTTCGCCGACGGAAACTTTGTAGGTGGTTTCCACAGCTTCAAACTTGGCCTTTACGCCAATGACGCTGGACATGGTGAAGGTGAAGTCGCCGCCCAATTCCACATTGTGCTCGGCGTTGCGCTCGTCAATCAGAGTCAGAGCAACCAGACGGTAGCCCTGAGCGGGGGTAGCGCGGAGGCGAACCTTAGCGCCCTCGTAATACTTGCCGTCCTCGGTCATGCTGCCTTCTTCCACAGCTTCCGCTTCTACAGTGCCCTTGCCTTCGATCTTGATTCCCAGGGGGAACTTAACAGGCTCGCCGTAAATCGCGCCGTCTACAGGAATCTCAAAGTCTACGCCATAAGTTTCCGCAGCGGTCTTGCCATTCAGGGCGATGTCGACAGTAGCCAGATCGCCGGTGTTGCCACTGAGGTCAATTTTAAAGATATTCGCAATGCTGTCCAGCTTTTCAATGGTCAGGATACCGATGGGCAGCTTGTTAATGGCAGCGCCGTTTTTATCGGTGGAGAGCTGCACCAGGTTCTGGTCAGCAACTACAGTAACCAGAATGGTCTGCTGCTCCACGTTGACCTGCGCGTCCTTCAGCTTCGCAACTTCCAAAGCCTCGTCGAAGGAGAAGGTCACATTTCTGCCGGGGGTAATGGAGCCGTCGTGATCTTTCACCTGCAAGGTGACCTCAAAGGAGGCTACATTTTCCGCCTTGGCGGGATCCAGTTCCAGCCAAACGCGAACGGTGTTGGCGTCGTATTCGTCAACCAGCTCTGTGTGCAGGGTGTAAGGCGCTCTGGTTACGCCTGAGGCTTCTGTGCTTTCTGTTGTTTCTTCCGGGATTTCCGTCGCGTAGGCGCTCATGGGCGCAACGCAGAAAATTGTTAATATCGCAGCGAGCAGCAATGCGATGAATCTCATTTTTCTCATAGTAACCTCCATCATTATTTTTGTTGGGCGGGCCACCCTTGGGTGGCCGCGCCGCTTAATTTGTTTTTCGGAATTTTAGCTTTCCGCTGCGGTGTTGGTCAGGTGAATGGTGGGCAGGATTTCCGGCACGTTGACTACGAAGGAGTCGCTGACCAGGCGTTCGCCGGCTAAGGTCATGGCGTTGTCTACGCGGTACAGCTCAGCGTATACCTTGGTGGGCAGTTCCACAACCAGATCCTCGCCGTTTTCGCCGGCGCCGGGCAGGCCGAACTTACCTTCGTTTTCACCGGCGAGAGGCTCCAGCCAGTAGACCCAGAAGCCGTCCTTTACGTTGACAATGTTGCCCGCCTCAGGCATATCGGCGAAGAATACCTGATAGCCGTTGATAATGCTGTCGCGCTTGTTTTCAAAGGACTCGTCGAACATCTTGTGGTTCTGGTTGTACAGCTTCACCACGTTGTAAGCCGCGTTGCCGGTGTACTTGCCGGTGACGATGAAGGAGCCAGCGGGAATCACGCTGTTAGCCTCTGCGTCCAGAACATAATCTTCGCCCAGGAGACCAATCGCGTTGTCGGTGTTCCAGGTTTCTCTGCCGTCTTCACCGATGGTGGAGATACCGATGTCTACGTTGTCGCCGGTGGGGCCAAGCAGAGTCAGCTCTTCAAAGCCCAGCATATTGCTTCTATTGCCGGTGATTCGAATATGGGTCGCTGTGATTGCTCTGATGTTCCCGTCGGTTTTGAACATCAGCGCGCTTCTGCCATCTTCCAGCGTGATGGCCTGGATTGCGCCGATTGCGGTCCAGCTTGCGCCGCCGTTGTTACTGAACTCCAACCCGAAGCTCCACAGTCTGGTCAGGTCGGAAGCGACGTTTGTCGGTCTTGCAATACCCATCAGTTCCTGCTTGCCGCCCAGAGAAATTACAACCTGTGCGTTGCCGGAAGCGGAGCGGCCAATGTAGGTAGTGTTCTCATCGCCGTCGAACCACAGGTGGGCAGCGGATTCGGTACGCAGGACTTCGCCGGTATCCCGATCCAGGTAGCAAACGTCCATGCTCTTGATGTAGGTTACTGTTTCGCCGGTCTTGGCGTCAGTGTAGGTCTCGCCTTCTACCAGCTTGGTGCCGTCGTATACGGAGATCACGCCGTCGTCAGATACCATGTTGGAGCTGACAATCGCCCAGTTGTCGGTGGGGATATCGCCTTCGTGGCGAATCTTAATGGGATCCATCTCAGTCATAGCGGTGGCGTTCAGGTACTTGTCGTAAGCAACAACGCCGTAGGTCATGACGCGGTTGTTCTGGGTTTCTACTACGTCGGTGTAAACAGTTGTTGCGGCATAAGACGTTGTACCGTCTTCATTTGTCACCATTGCAGGCTCAACAAATGCCACAGGCTTACCGTTGCGGATGATTTCGTAGCCCAGGATTGCATCCATATTGGCTTCTGTGGGCAGGCTGATGGTGAGGGTTACCTTTCTGGCATTGGCGCCAACGCCCTGTTCCAGAGCAACTTCAACTGCGGTGGAGGTCATAGCAGCGCCGCCAGCCAAGGTGTATTCGTGGGCGCCGTCGTTGAGGTACTGAATCTTTCTTTCTTCCTTGGGGAACTGAGACGCATAGTTCGCGGTTACATCGTCCACGACAATGCCCCATGCCCGGAAGAAGTCGGTCAGGTCCTTCTGCGCAGCGGCGCAGGCAGTACGCATGATGTTCTGATCTGTGGTGCCATTGCGGACAGAGCTGAAGGTCTGCGTAGTTGCGGGAGCAGCGTTTGCATCTCTTCTGTACAGATAGTAACGTGCAAAGAACTCGCCGGCCAGCATTTCCTGATAATGCGCGTCATCGAATACGCGGTTGCCGTCTGCATCCTTGTAGTAGTCGTAATGGGCGTAGTGCTCGTCATAGGCAAGGTGCAGCTGCCAGTACATACCAAGCTGTGCAAACACGCCGTTGGCTTTGCCTACTGTGTTGGAGGTTACATGGTCATAAACCTTTGCGTAGGGGATACGGGTGGTAGCTGCGGAGTCCCAGGTCTTTTCAAACTGAGACCAGATGTTGTTGGTGACTTCGGCATAAGCTACGCCGCCGCCGTCGGCATTGTGACCCATTTCATGCGCAATGCCCCAGCCAAACATGCTGCCGCCAATGCGCTTGCCGTTTTCGTCAGTAATCACCGGGCTACCAGTGGCAAGACCGGGTACGGAGCCCCATTCAATGCCCAGGTGGAGGCCGCCGGCGTACATGAACGCGCCTGCGAACATTCTGTGGTAACGGATGTTAAAGCGTGCGGTGGGGATACCTCTGGCGCCGTTGACAGCAACGGGGCTGAAGCCGCGTTCCTTGTAGAACAGCTCGATCATCTGGTTCATAGCCACCATGCTGCCATACAGCTTATCGGTCATCACGTCGATGTCGCCGTTCACGCCGCCAATCGCATTGAGGATCTGGCTGGCTGGCACGGACATCAGCACGTTGTCCAGGCCGATTTCGGTGCTGTTCAGGAAGCAGTTGGAGCCGTTGCCAAACTCGTAGCCGCCTACGGCTTCTTTATGCGCTTCGTGGTTTGCAGAAAGGTTTCTGTTGTACTCTACCAGTTCTTCTACATAGGTTCTGATGGCTGCCTTCCAGGCCGCTTCATCAACACTCTTGCGGGACTGGCCGATGCTTCTGTGCAGATCCAGCTTGGGAATCTTGGTTGCGCCGCTGACGCGAACCTGTACGGGGTTATTGCGGAGGTTGTTGAAGTTCGTATGTACAACGTACAAGGAACCGCCATGTTCAAAGTCCAGACTGGAAACGTTGGGTACTTCAATTTCGTTCTTACCCTGAACCAGCGCAATTTCACCGGCTCTCCAGGCGCCGGATTCGGGGTGATACTGGGTAAATACCAGTCTTACGTCGGTGAGCTGGCCAAGCTGCTTACCCTTCTGGCCAACGTACACATTGATCTTGTTGCCGCTCTGCGCCACATAGCCCAGAGGCTGCAGGCCGCTCAAGCCGCCTTCGAACTGGCTACCGCCAATGTTCTTGGTAACGTCGAACTTGACCTGATAGGAGGTGTCGATGGAAGCGCCGTTTACAAGCAGTTCTTCCGCGTAGGCCAGCTCGGAAAGAAGCAGATCCTTCTTGGGATGATACTCGTCAAAGTTTTCGTCCTTGGTCATAGCCCGCTCACGCAGGGCTTCGATCTGCTCCTGGGTAACGGTGTCCTTCAGGGTAACGTGCATATCGTCCGCGTACAGGCCGTATACTTCGTCTTCCAGGGAATCATACTCGAAATACTTGATTTCAGAAATCGTGACGGCTGCGTTGTAATATCTGTGGAAACCTACGCTCAGCTTCTTTACTGTAATCGGCTCATTCAGCGTAAGACGGATCGTGTTCTTCGCACCGGGGTGCAGGTTTGCAAAGCTGTAGCTTGCGTTAGATACGACCTGTTCGCCCGCCGCATTCCAGCCGTTGATATAAATTGTGTAGTAGAAGGGCCAGCCAATGGTGTATGCATCTTCCATGCGGTTGGTAACCACAATTTCCTTGATGGTCTTTTCTTCCTTAAAGGTAACGATGGGACCCTGACCGGCGCCATTTGTGCTATGGAAATAGGTGGTATAGTCGTCGTCGATGAAGAATTCCGGATTAAAGGGTTTATCCTGGGGATACTGCGTGGTATCAATGTTGGCGGAATAAGCGGCAATCGTTTCAATCTCTTCTCTGGGAACCATGTTATACTTGGGGAACTTCGGAACTTCGCTGGTGGTTCTGGCAACGGAGGGCAAGGAGTAGCCGCCGCGGCGCCAGTTGTCGTTATCGTCGTGGTTCCAGCCGTAGACGCGGACTTCATAACGGGTATCGTCCTTCAGGCCGGTGATGTTGTAGGCGTTGGTGTAAATGTCGTGTACTTCGATCCATTCGCCTTCGCTATCCTTTTCGCGGTACTCCAGGGAGTACTTTTCGGTGCCGACCATGTCCTTCCAGCTTGTGTTAATCTGGCGGAACTTGCCGGTAGCGTTCAGATTATCGGGGGGTTCGGGAGCCTTGCCGGCCATCTGATAATGCTCAACCTTTTCGCTGTAGGGGCTGGACCAGTTGCCGTTGGTGGATTTTACACGAACGTAGTAGGTCCACAGAGGTGTAATATGATCCTTATGACCGCCCTCAAAATCGCTGATCATGATCTGGTTTACGCCCGCCTTGTAGAACTGCTCAGGGAATACCTTGCCATCTTTGCCAATGGCGGACACTGCTACTTCATAGCCAGTAACGTTGGTTTCGGCCTTCCAGGTCACGGTGATGTTGTCGCCGGAGCCGGTTACTTCCACATCGGTGGGGATGTTCAGTTCGGGTTCGGGGATACGGGTTTCCATGTCGTTGAGGAATTCCACCTTGGCAATCTCGGTGAGGTTGGTGGAAGTCGCGGTTTTGGTAACAACAATGGTAACCTTCTTAATAGCAATCTGGGCGCCCAGGTCAATGACGATGGAGCCGTCGGCTTTACGGATTGCCTTTGCGGAAGAGGAGATACTGGGGGTATCCGCCGCGGCAACCGCCATAATGCTGTCTGCGCTGCGGCGCGCCATACGCATCATGCTGGACTGCTGCTGTACCTCTTCCTCGGGCTGCTCCTGGCCGCCTTCGTTTTCAATGGGTACTTCCATGATGATGGGAGCGCCTTCCGGATCCGCGGGGTTCACGGTTTCTACCTTAATGGTACCGCCGGTGGGGCCGCTGTTTGCGGGAGCCGCAATGACCATGCCGCCAACTTCAGGGGCATTGGGGATTTCCAATGCGATTTCAACGGGGTTCTCTTCGGAAATGGGTTCTTCCGCCTTTGCGGGGGCAATCGAGATAGGCTCTGCGGCGTCTTCCATGATGGTGTCGAGCTTACGCTCGCCCTGGGGCTGCGCCTTTTCCTGTGTCTGCTCTACCTTAACGGCAGAGGGCAAAACGGTAATGATGGGGGTTGCTTCCCGCTTCTCGCGGTTCATGTTGTAAGCCAGGATGCTCAGGTCAACCAGGTCAACCTTGCCGTCCAGGTTCAGGTCATAGATCGCTTCTACGTCCTCAGTGGGCTGCTCAGCGGGTTCTCCGGGGATTTCGGGAACCTCAGGCTCAGTGGATTCGCTGGTGGTTTCGGTGGTTCCAGACGCTGTAGGCTGAGAAACAGTATGGCTCATATACTGCAAAATCGCCTTGCCGTCCAGCTCGTTAATCGCGCCGTCGCTGTTCACGTCGCCCAAGGCGTACACGCCGGGGGAGGTCTTGCCGTCGCCGCGGTAGGAGGCGTAGCTGTTGCTGAATACCAGAGTCACCTTGTTGCCTTCGTCAATGGTGACTTTCTGCTGGTAGTCTTCAAAATAATACTCGGCGTTCATATGTACCACATATTCGCCGGCGGGAACGTTGGCAGCACGGAAAACGAGAACGCCGTTTTCTACGGTGCTGACGGTGTCGTAGTGGTTTTCCTCACCCTCAGATACGGAAGGTTCTGCGGGATGGAGGGTCACCAGGAACAGGCCTCTGATTTCTTCCAGATCCTTCTTTACCGGGAAATCGTTTTGAAGCTGAAGCTCAAAGTTCACGATTTCGGGGTTTACAGGCGTATCGGGGTTCTGCTCGCCCACAGAGGGCTGGTTGACATCGCTGCTGGAGCCGCCGCCCACATCTACGGGAATCGTCTCGCCGGTGGGATCGGTTGCTTCGGTTGCTTCGGTTTCTTCGGGAGTGGTTTCTTCAGGCTCGGTTGTTTCGCCTGATAGATCGGTCGTTTCATCGTTGTCGATGGAGTCGGATGCGGGGTTCGTGTTCAGGATTTCCGTCGATTCATTTGCTTCCGGCAGCGTTTCTACGCTAGCCGCCAGGACAGCTACAGGGGACTGGATTAAGAGCACCAGTACCAATAAAATCGCGAACAGTTTTGTTTTCACATCGTCACACTTCTTTCTTAAAATTTGTTCATTGGTTTCGGCTTCAAAGAAAGGCAATCGGCTACCATACCGCGTCTTGCGGCTTAGGCCCTTTGACTTTGCGCCCCTGCGTTTCCACAGGTTTGCCTTGGGGCATTGGATGTTCTGTCTCGCAATTCCTCCTTCCTTCCTGCTTGGTTGCCCGGAAATAAAAAAACGCCACAGTTCTAGAATGAACAGCAAATGTCAAAGACAATCGCCGCTACATTCACCACTGTGAGCGTAACGTATACATCCAAGCTAAACTTGAACGGCAATCGGCTGTCATACCGTACTTCGTACGGGTTAGACCCTTTGACTTTGCGTCCCTGCATTTCCACAGGTTTGCCAAACATATTATTTCATTTATAGCCGTATTATAACAGGCGCTTTTGGAAATGTCAACCCCCTTTTCCAAAAAACTGGAAAATCTTTTCGGGGTAAATCTCAGACGCGCGCAGGTTGCTTTTTGATCCGATTTGGCTTACAATATATTATATAAAATAACGAAGGAGGGCTATTATGTATCAGCCTCTGGCGGAGCTTCTACGCCCCACCAGCTTGGACGAAGTGTTTGGACAAGCGCATATTCTGGGACCAGGCTGTATTCTGCGCCGGATCATTGAGTCCGGCAACATTCCCAACCTGATTTTTTACGGCCCATCCGGGACGGGCAAAACCACGGTTGCCAACATCATCGCGGAAAAAACCAACCGCAAGCTTTGCCGCCTGAACGCCACCACCGCCTCCACCGCCGACATTAAAGAGGTCGTTTCTCAGCTCGATACCTTTCTTGCCCCCAACGGGGTGCTTTTATATCTGGACGAAATTCAGTATTTCAACAAAAAGCAGCAGCAATCTCTGCTGGAGCACATCGAAAACGGCAAGATTACCCTCATTGCATCCACCACGGAAAATCCATATTTTTCCATTTTTAACGCGATTTTAAGCCGCTCCACCATTTTTGAGTTCAAGCAGATTACCAAGGAGGCGGCCTTGCAGGCCATAAACCGGGGGATTGCCTTTTTGGAAGAACGAAACGGCGTGCGCGCCGACGCGGAAGAAGGGGCGCTTTCGTACATGGCCTCCGCCTGCGGCGGAGATCTGCGCAAAGCTATGAACGCTTTGGAAGTCCTGTTCGCCGCCGCCGACTTGTCCGGCGAAGTGCGCATTTCCCTGGCGGACGCCAAGGCCGTCACCCAGCGCAGCGCCATGCGCTACGACCGGGAGGGGGACGCCCACTACGACTTATTGTCCGCTTTGCAAAAATCCATTCGCGGCTCCGATCCGGACGCGGCGGCGCATTATCTGGCGCGGCTTTTGGAGGCCGGAGACATGCTCTCCGCCTGCCGGCGTCTGATGGTCATTGCCTGCGAGGACGTGGGGCTGGCTTATCCGCAAATCATCCCCATTGTGAAAGCCTGCGTGGACGCGGCTACCATGCTGGGAATGCCGGAAGCGCGCATCCCTTTGGGAGACGCCGCCGTATTGATGGCGACCTCCCCCAAATCCAACTCCGCTTACCTTGCCATAGACGGCGCTTTGGCGGACGTGCGCAAGGGGAAAACCGGCGCGCCTCCCCGGCATTTGCAAAACGTGCACGCCGATAGCTACTCCATGGAGCGGGAGCAGGGCTATTTGTATCCCCACGATTTTCCGGGGCATTGGGTGCGCCAGTCCTATCTGCCGGAAGAACTTACCGGCGCAAAATATTACGAATACGGCCCCAACAAGCTGGAGCAGGCGGCAAAGCGGTACTGGGAAGAAATCAAAAAACCGTAATGCCAGTATTTTCTCCATAACGCCACTGGTCGATATGCCGGCCGGTTTCAAAATACTGAAAAGGCTGTCTGGGCAGAGGCTCCGCCAAGCGATCCAGCACGGTGAGCTTGATTTTCTGCCGCTGGGGGCTAACGGAGCGGATGTATACGCTTACCCCGTCTCCCGGCTGTAATTTTTCGTCCGGCTCCGCCAAACCGGATAGGTTTGGGGTCAGTTCGACGAACACCCCATAGGGCTGAATCCCCCGGACGATTCCCGTAACCGTCTGCCCGGCGCGGAAGGCCGCGGCGTTTTCCTCCCAGGTGCCAAGGAGTTCCCGATGGGTCAAGCAGATGCGCCCGGCCTCCGGCTCCACGGATAGTACCGCCGCAAAAATCTTCTGGCCGATGGCAAAGCGTTCGCTGCAATGGCTGATCCGGGAAACGGAACAGCGGTCAATGCTCATAAGCGCCGTGACCCCGCAGCCAATATCGCAAAAAGCGCCGAAGCCCGTCACATTGGTGACAACGGCGGGCAGAATATCGCCCGGGCGCAGATGGGTCAGGAAAAAGTCCAGCGCTTCCATCTGGGCGCCCTTGCGGGAGAGCAGCGCCGTGCCGCCGGGAGAAAAGGCCAGCACCTGAAAGCAGACCCGCCTGCCCACCTTAGATAAAATTGCGATTTCTTTCGCCGTTCCTTTTGCGGCCTCCAGAGAGGTTTCCTCCCGGGGAATTAGTCCCCGCACCGTATCTAAATCCACAATCAGGTTGTGAAATTCATCGCATTTGCTGCAAAAGCCGGTAAAAATTTCCCGTCCTCCCGCTGCGCGGCGGAGCTGCTCCGGGGTGGGGACGCTCTGAGGGCTGTAGCCCTCCGGTTCGTATGGAAACATCAATCTCATTCCCTTCTCCAAATCTGTGCAAAGCTTCGCACAAAACAGACTATGCCACAGGAGGCGCAATTATGGATATTCATCTGCAAGACATTCTGGTTATGAAAAAGCCCCACCCCTGCGGGGAAAAGCAGTGGCGGGTATTGCGCGTGGGGGCTGATTTTCGCCTGCGGTGCCTGGGCTGCGGCCATGAGGTTATGATTCCCAGGAGCAAAGCGGAAAAAAATCTGCAGCAGGTGCTCCGGGACGGTCAAAGAATCGTTTGACAGACTTGTGCATCCCTCCCGTAAATCCGTCCGCTGATTTTGTAGCCCCATGGAAGAGCGGGGGACACTGGGACAAAAACCATAGAAGCAGCCCAAAAACAGGCCGCGATTCCTTTTGGAATTGCGACCTGTTTTTTTGCACACGAGGTGCTATACTTTGTCCAGCGGCACAGAAGGGGGAATTCAAACTTGCGGATTTATTTGGATCTGGTTCTTTTATTGAACTTTTCTTTGAATTTTCTTTTGCTTTTTGGAGCGGGACTGGCATCCGGGTACTGTCCGCGTTTGGGCAGGCTGTCTCTTGGCGCAGCGGTAGGGGCGCTTTATGCGGGGCTAACCTATTTGCCCCAGCTCGCGTTTCTGGCTGGATTTTTCTGGCGAGGCGTCTTTCTTTTGCTGCTTCTCACCGCCGCCTACGGTTACGGCAGGCAGACGGTACGGCCGGGGCTGATTTTTCTGCTTTTGAGCTTTGCCCTAGGCGGCGCGCTGGAGCGTCTTACTACTCCAAGCTTTCTGGCGCTTCTGGGCGCGGCGACGATTTTGTGCGTTTTCTGCCGGGTTTTGCGGGGGAACGGACAGGTGCTGGTGCCGGTGCATATGGAATCCGGCGGACGGCAGGTACAGCTCACCGCCCTGAAGGATACGGGCAATACCCTGAAAGACCCCATCAGCGGAGAGCCGGTACTCATTGTCCAACAAAGCGCGGCGGAAAAGCTGCTTCCAGCGGGCCTTTCCGGCAAGGAGGCCACGGAGCTTCTCTCCGCTTTGCAAAACGCCGCCCCACAGGTAAAGCCCCGCTTGGTACCTTATCGGGCAGTGGGCAAAGAGCAGGGGATGCTTCTGGCCATGCGCTGTGACCGCGTTACCATCGGCGGACGAGAGGCGGGAACGCTGATTGCGTTTACCAACACAGTTTTATCGGAAAAAGGACAGTTTCAGGCATTGACAGGAGGGCGTTTATGAAAAAGGAAACACTACTTCGGATTTTGGCGCGGCTGGGTCTAATTGGCCGCAGCGAGGTGTACTACATCGGCGGCAGCGATATTTTACCGCCGCCTTTGAAACAGACGGAGGAGCAGGGACTTTTAAAGGAGCTGGAGGCCGGAGACGTGGAAGCCAAACAGAGGCTCATTGAACGGAATCTGCGTCTGGTGGTGTTTATCGCCCGGCGGTTTGAAAATACCGGGGTGGGGATTGAAGATTTGATTTCCATCGGCACCATTGGCCTGATCAAAGCGGTAGGTACATATCGCACCGACAAAAACATTAAGCTGGCGACTTATGCTTCCCGGTGCATTGAAAACGAGATTTTGATGCACATCCGTAAAATTTCCTCCCAGAAGGCGGAGGTTTCTCTGGACGAACCCATTAACACGGACTATGACGGCAACGAGCTGCTTCTGGCGGATATTCTGGGCACCGATCAGGACGCAATTGCCAGACCCTTGGAAGATGAGGTAGACCAGCAGGTTTTGCGCCAGGCGCTATCCATTTTGCCGGAGCGGGAGAAAAAAATTGTGACGCTGCGATTTGGTCTTGGGGGCTGCAAAGAACGCACCCAGAAGGAAGTTGCGGATCTCATGGGCATTTCCCAGTCCTATATTTCCCGGCTGGAAAAGCGGATTATGCTCCGGCTGCGCCGGGAAATGCTGAAGCAGACCTGCGGCTAGCTCCAACGCGCCTCTATCCGCGCCTGGGCGCGGACAGAGGCGCGTTTTCGCTGTTTTGACGTGCGCTCCCACAGAAACCAATCGCATATGATTCGAAGAACCAAAGCCAAGCAGATTGATAACTGCCCGGGGAATCGCCGCTCACACAGCGGAGCAAACGATAACGCGCTGTCGGCGGCGGTTACACCGCCGCACCAGAACCGCACCCTGCGATTCAAGACAGCGCCACGCTTTTGCGAATGGAGCCGATAGCGCCCTTTTCCAGCCGGGATACCTGCGCCTGAGAAATCCCCACCTGCCCGGCCACTTCCATCTGGGTTTTCCCATCGTAGAACCGCAAGATGAGAATTTGCTTTTCCCTGGGAGACAGCGCCTGAAACGCCTCTTTTAACGCAATCCGTTCCAGCCACTGCTCGTCTGTATTCTTAATATCCCGCACCTGATCCATCACGGTGAGGGGATCGCCGCCGTCGGAATACACCGGCTCATACAGAGAAACCGGCGCGGACACCGCGTCCATGGCCTGGGCAACTTCCTGCCGGGTCAGCTCCATACGCTGGGCAATCTCCTCCAAAGACGGCTCCTTGCCCCCCTCGGCCACCATGGCCTCCTTGCACTGCAAGACCCGGTAGGCGGTATCCCGCAAAGACCGGCTCACCCGGATGGGACTGGAATCCCGCAGATACCGGCGAATCTCCCCGGAAATCATAGGCACCCCATAGGTGGAAAACCGTACGTTTAAATCGGGATTGAAATTGGCGATGGCCTTGAGTAGACCAATGCAGCCTACCTGAAACAAATCGTCCGGGTTTTCGCCCCGGTTATCAAACCGCTGGATCACAGACAGCACCAATCGAAGATTTCCTTCAATGAGCTTTTCTCTGGCGTCTTCGTCTCCCGCCTTGGTGCGCCGGAGCAGCTCGGTCATTTCCTCGTTGCTGAGCACCTTAAGCTTAGACGTATTCACGCCGCAGATTTCAACTTTTCCCTGCATATCTAGCCTCCTGGAAATTCCTAAAAGCAGTATTTCCCAAAGCAGCCGTTTCATACATCGCAGGCTTTCGTCCCACCCAGAAAAATTTGTTGCTTCCTACAAAAAATTTTTCTTGACAAAGGATTTTCCCAAGTTTTTTCCAGAGAGATTTTAGAAAAAACGACGATTTTCCAACATTTCTAACTTTCTTTGCAAAGACCTCCAAGCGCATAATTTCCGCAAAATACAGTGTATTCTCCCATTATACAGCCTTCCATGCAGAAAGTTTTCCACAGCCTATTTTCGTAAGAATTCTGTAACTTATGGGTTTGCGCAAAGGTTTTGCACATTATCCACAGCTTTTTCCACAACTGTTCACAAGGTTTTCCACCGGCTGTGCATACAGTCCGCTTTACATAAATTTCTGCGCCTTTATTCGACAAATTGTGCAATTTCTTCAGCAGACCAACCGGGAAACAGCGCGCCGTTGATTCCTGTAAAAATTGCTCTTGACAAACGCCGTGCCTGCACGTCAATGTCTCTGGGCGTGACCAGCAGCGGCGCTTGTCCTTTCTCCGCCGCGTCCACCACCGTGGGTACGCCAACGGCTACCACAGGCACGCCAAGGCTCTCCGGGGAAAAAGCCGCCCGGCTGTTGCCCACGCCGGAGCCGGGCACAATCCCCACGTCTGTTAGCTGCACCGAGCGGCACAGCCGCGCCGGACTGCCCGCCGCCAGCGCGTCCACCACAATCACCCTGTCCGGTTGAATGCGCTCCACCACGCTGCGGACAACTTCAGCGCTTTCTACCCCTGTCATCCCCAAAACCCCGGGGCGCAGAGCGCTAACCGACCGCATACCGGCAAAAAACTGGGGCAAGCTCTGCCGCAAATGCCGCGTCACCAGCACGCCGTCCGCCGTCATTGGACCAATGGCGTCCGGGGTCATGGCGCGGTTGCCCAGCCCCACCACCAGCACGCTGTCCGTTTCCTTCCATTGCAGCAGCATGGAAAGCTTTTTTGCCAGCAGATCGGTAAACGCCTCGTTCGCTCTGCCGTCTTCTGGCAGATTCAGCGTCAAATAGCGTCCTACGGGCTTTCCCAGCGCCTTTGCGCCTTCCGCCGATGTAATTTCTACTGTTTCCAGCGCAATCCCGTTTTCTTCCTCCTGTCGGGCGATTACCCCGGAGAGCTTCGTGGTTTTTCCCGCGCTCTGCCGCCAAAGGCTATGGGCTTCCGCCGCTAAATCCGTTCTGATTCCCATTTTCTTCACCTCATAGCCATTTTCCCCAGCGCGCAGCCTCCATATGCAGAAATTCGAGAAATTTTCTGAAATTTACTATTGATTTTATAGAAATATTACGCTATAATAGATTTCTGCGTAGGGTTAAATTGGAATTTAGCCTTTGAGTCAAGATTGAGGAGGTGTGATCCGTGCCCAATATCAAGTCCGCGAAGAAAAGAGTCGAGCTGGCCAAGGCTGCTAACGAGAAGAACAAGGCCAACAAGTCCGAGCTGAAGACCATTGTAAAGAAGTTCGAGGCCGCTGTTGCCACTGGCAGCAAGGAGCAGGCCGCCGCTGCTTACACAACCGCCGTCAAGTTTGTTGACAAGGCTGTGAAGAAGGGGATTCTGCACAAGAACACTGCTGCCCGCAAAAAGAGCAGCATGACCCTGAAGCTGAACAAGCTGGCCTGAGATTTCTTTTGAAAATATCTCCTTCCCCCCTTTTGGGCGAAGGAGTTTTTTCTTTTTTATATGAAAATTCCCCGGATGACACCGCCATCATCCGGGGAAAGCTGTTTATACCTGTATGCTATGTTTCACCCAATCTGTTTTCTTCGCCCCAGACGCAAAGCTGGTCGAGCACTTTCATTAAAGATTTCCCCCGCTCATTCAGGGAATACTCCACCTTAGGCGGAATTTGCGGGAATTCTTTTCGAGAAATCAGGCCGTCTCGTTCCAGTTCCTTTAAATTCAGACTCAGGGTTTTATCTGATACTGTTTTCAAATACCGGCGCATCTCGTTAAATCGTACCGTTTCAAATTCCATGAGGCAATACAAAATGACCATCTTATATTTGCCGCTGATCAGCGACAGCGTATAGCTGAAGCCCGTTTCTTCAAAATTGGCGTTCTCGATGTAGTTTTGAATCAAACATTTCACTTTCTTTCAAGATAGTACCTTACATAAATGTGGGTACTTTACTATTTTTTTATCCATGCTATAATCATAGCAGTTCCTTTAAAATCTGTCAATGAAATTGGAAAGGAAGTTGCAACGATGTCGAAAAAAATTGTAATTTTAAACGGAAGCCCCCGGGCAAAGGGCAATACTGCCGCGCTGATTCAGGCTTTTGCAGAGGGCGCAGAGGCAGCCGGTCATGAAGTCACCCGCTTTGACCTGCAAAAAATGAATATCCATCCCTGCTTTGGATGCTGCGCCGGCGGTAAGAACCCAGAAAGCCCCTGTGTACAAAAAGACGACATGCAGATAATCTATCCTGCATATAAACAGGCGGACGTGGTTTGTCTGGCGTCTCCTCTGTATTACTGGAGCATCAGCGGCCAACTGAAATGCGCCTTTGACCGGCTGTTTGCCGTGGCTGAGTGCAATGCCGGTTACAAAAACCCAGAAAAAGACTGCACCTTGCTGATGGCGGCGGAGGGCAACGGCTTTGAGGAAACTGCGTACTGGTATGACAATCTGATGAAACACCTTGGCTGGACTGACAGAGGCAAGGTGCTGTGCGGCGACGTATTCGGCATTGGAGACATTGCCGGCAATCCAAAGCTGCAAGAGGCCTATGAACTGGGGAAATCCCTTTAAAAAACGGTCTTCTCTTTACAATGGTGTCGGAATATGCTATAATCATACATATTTTTATGAATTCATGGCAAGGAGGCACTATGAAAAAGCTGCTGAATCTGATTGATATAAAGCTGCTGAAATTTATTTTAGTAGGCGCGCTGAATACCCTGATCGGCTCGGCGATTATGTTTGGATTGTACAATCTGGCGCATTGCAGCTATTGGGGGTCTTCCGCCGCGAATTACATTATTACCAGCGTAATCAGTTACTTTTTAAATAAGTATTTTACGTTTCAGGATCACGAACGGGGCTTCAAGCCTGCGTTGCGCTTCGCCATTAACGTCGCGGTTTGCTTTGTGCTGGCCTACGGCATCGCGGAACCCTTGTGCCGCTGGCTGCTTTCCAGCGCCTCTGAAAAACTGCGGGACAATGTATCCATGCTGGTGGGCATGTGCCTGTTTTCCGGCTTCAATTATATCGGCCAGCGGCTCTTTACCTTTAAAAACACAGAAGAGAAATCTGAATCCTAAAATAACCCCGGCCGCGGCATCGCCGCGGCCGGGGTTATTTTATTCTGCCAGCGCCCCTTCCGGGGTGAAGCCCCCGGGGACAAGGCCAAGCCTTTCCACATCGGCTGTAAAAGCTTCCAAGCTTCGCGTATCGCCACCGTTCCACATTTTGCTCCCCATTGCGCGCATACAAAGATAAATCCCCGCCGCAATGGTTTTTGCGTCCTCAAAATTGGGCTGGTCGCACCAGATGGCAAAACAGGAGCCGTAGTCGTTGGGCACTGTTTCCGTTTCGCCGTTTGTCAGCTTGTGAAACACGTTGTTGGAAAAGCGCAAACATTTTTCCACAGTGGTGGATTCGTTTTTGCCCACGATATAATAGCAATCCCGATACACGTTCACCAGCTTCATACCCTTGTTTGCCAAGGTGGAGGGATCCGCCGTTACATAGCCCTCCCAGCCCCCGGACCAGTACTGGCACGCGATGTCTTTGTCCAGTTGGTAAGCTTCGGTATCGACATCATTTTCATAATAGCATCCGTCGTTCCACATTCTGGGTGACATGCCATAACGTTTTACCAGCGCAGCCGTTTGGTTCATATAGGCGATAAATGTGCCGTAAAAGCCGTTGTGATACAAATAGCCGATGCCCTCGCTTTTGTGTAGCTCGTTTGCCACCTCGTCTGCGCCAATGTCGAAAAACCGACAGCCTTTGCCTGCAAAGTACGCCGCGTACTTTGCCAGAAGGCCATGGATAAAGGAAACCGCCGCTTCATCAGCAAAAGCCAGCGCCGTTTCCGAAACGCCCTCCGGGTCTTTCCAGCGGTAATCCTTGCCGGTATTGACCCGCATTCGTTCCAAAATCTGGCGCATATGTCCCGGCGTATTCATCCCTGGTACGATTTCCACGCCGCAGGCGTTGGCCGTTTCAAAAATCTTATCCATATCCGACTGGGTCAGAAAATCGTCGTTTTCGTAACCTTCCAGCTTTTCGTTGCCGCCAATTAGGAAACCGTAGTCCACGCCGTCTACCGTCATATCATCCAAGCGGAAGCGGAAGCCCTCGTCGTTGGTCAGGTCAAGCTCCAGTTGATTGTATTTCAGCATGGACATTTCCCGGAGCAGCGCTTCGATCCACCCAACGCCGAAATATTTTCTGCCGTTATCCAAATGTACGATTCGATAACGTACATCAGGAAAATCCACAATTTTGCCCTGCTGCAACGCGCCGTTTCCGGCGATCAAAAGCTGCAAAACCGTCGTCAAAGCGTACTGCACCCCAGGCGCAGCCTGCGCAGTGATTTGGACTCGGTCGGAAATATCAATTTCATAGGCCTGATCTTTATCCGCGCCTGCTTGCGCCGGCGCGCTCTGCCGGATGATAATATCGCCAGGCTGGCTCTCCTGCCCAGTGCAAACAGGCAAGGAACCCCAGCCCTTGGCCGCAAACAGATTTCCCATAAAACGCAAAACGCAATCCATGGCCGGGGTACATTGTCCTGCATAAACAATTTTGCTTTGCGGCAGGAGGGAATACACACCAGCGTTTGCAGTATAGCACTGCACCGCAGGTATTGCTTGATTTTGATAAGCAGTCATAAAATATCTCCCATTAGATTTTTGTAAAAAGCGGGCCAGGACATATGTCCTGGCCCGCCGTGATTACCAGAAACGCTTATGCATTTCTATTTTGCGTTAGCTTACTCAGCGTCAACGAAAGCAAGCTGGTAATTCATCATGAGGTTTGCAGCCTG
>CAJURY010000017.1 GCA_910589155.1 uncultured Oscillospiraceae bacterium
GATCCGAAAAAGCCGGAAGTTGCAGCCAAGGCTACTGACACAAAGACTGTGCCAGTCCCCGAGCCGAAGAAAGCCGAGGCGCCGAGCAAAGCCGCGGACGGCCCCAAGGGTGTAACGGTTACACAGGTATTTGCCGACCGCCTGCGTTATCCCAGCAAAGAAGATTTGGCCAGCCTCCCCATTCCCAAGGAGGGGGAAGGCTTCTCCATGCGGCTGCACCCCGCCTACTTCTTCCAGTTTTTGGATCACCCCTTCTCTATCAATCGGGAGGTCAAGGACTATAAAGACCTGTTTGAATCCATCAAGGAGAACGGTATCAATGAGCCAATTAAGGCCAGGCCAAGAGAAGGCGGCGGTCTGGAACTGCTGTCCGGCCACCGGCGGCACGATGTTGCCATGCAGCTGAATTACCCTGTCCCCGTAGTCATTGTCCAAGCGGACGATGATACCGCACGTATCGAGGTTGTAGATGGCAACTTACACCGTATGGATATTCCCACCTCCGAACTGGCTCGTGCCGCTAAAATGAAAATGGAAGCCCTGGCTCGAAAAGCAGGGCGGCGCTCTAAAATGGAGCAATTGACCATCCCGCAAAAGCGCACAGACCAGCAGGTAGCCGAGGATATGGGAATGAGCCGCAATCAGGTACAGCGCCTTGTCCGCATTGATTCTCTGGTGCCGGAACTTAAACAGCAGGTGGACGACAAAAAACTGCCCTTCAATACCGCTGTAGAGCTGTCCTACATGAAGCCGGAAGAACAGTCCAAGGTGGTGGATTTTATGGCAAAGGAGCAGGTGGTGCCCTCTATCGCCCAAGCCACAGCACTGAAGGAAGCCAGCCGCCAAGCGGCCAAAATCCCCGCCGCCACTCCGGCAGAAAAGCCCAGAGTGGATGAGCAAAAAATCGCGTCCATCGTCAAACCCAAAAAGGAGCCGGAACTGCGGGTCACTTTCACCGGCACGGAATTATCGGCGTATTTTCCCCATGCCGCTCCCACCGTTGCCGAGGTCAAACGCACGGTTTTTGAAGCGCTGGACTGGCGGAAAAAGGCGTTGGAACGCCAGGCTAAAAAGCAGGAAATCAAAGATGCTGCGAAAAAACCAATGCAGCAGGGGGACAGCAGATGAATGTTTTGGTGGTGGAGCCAGGTTTTGCGCCCTACGAAAAGGAAATCAATGGTCTTTCTGAAATGCAGGAAACTGTGGGCGGGTTGATACAAGCCATTTATCCTTTTGAGGATATGGTTGCCGTTGTATGCAATGATGAGGGAATTCTACTGGGAATGCCCTTCAACCGCAGTATGGAGGGCGGCTACGGCGGTGTGTTTGGCACATTTTTCGTCTGCGGACTAGGCGAGGAGGATTTTTGTTCCTTGACGCTGGAACAAGTAGAAACCTACAAGCAGAAATTTCACCGTGCGGAAATTCTGTTAGGGGTTCGTGGCAATGACCCTGTGACGCTCAAGGTGCAGCCAAAGCAGCGGCCCGCGCCAAGCGCGCCAGTCCGCTCCCCCAAGCCGCCGGAGCGGTAGAAGTATGGCGCAGCCAACGGATGCGCGGCTGGCTGAGTTGACGGCAAAGCTGGAGCATGGCATTCAGGATTTATATGCCAGCGGACAGTATGCAGCATATTTGTCCGCTATGTCAAAATTTCACCATTACAGTTTCGCTAACGCCCTGCTGATTCTCCTGCAATGTCCAACTGCCAGCCGGGTTGCCGGTTTTCATACCTGGAAAAAGGAGTTTGGCCGTCAGGTAAAACGGGGCGAAAAAGGCATTCAGATTTTGGCTCCATGCCCTGTGCGGCAATATGTATGGCAGGAAGCAAAAGATCCACAAACTGGTCAGCCCCTCCGAAATCCAGACGGATCGCCGCGAATGGAAACCAGCCTTACTGTTGTCACACATTTTAAGGTGGCTTACGTATTCGACGTGAGCCAGACCGAGGGGCGGGAACTGCCGGCGCTGGCAGTGGCTGAGCTTACAGGAGATGTGGAAAATTTTCAGGCTATGTATGATTGTCTTACGGCCTGTTCGCCGGTTCCAGTGGCCGAGGACTTCATTCCCGGCGCCGCAAAGGGGTATTTCAGCCCATCTGAGGGACGGATCGTTCTGCGGCCTGGTATGAGCCAAGTGCAGACAGTAAAGACCCTGATACACGAAATCGCCCACGCCAAACTGCATGACCCGGCCAAGGTATCGCCGGAGGAACGAAAGGCGCGGCGGGAAAAGGAAGTGGAAGCTGAGAGCATTGCCTATGTAGTTTGCCAGTATTTTGGCATCGACACCGCAGAATATTCCTTTGGCTATGTAGCCGGGTGGAGTAAGGGAAAGGATTTGCTCGAATTACGAACCTCCCTGGATACCATCCATTCCACAGCCGGAGAAATCATTGCCGCTCTGGAAAACAACTGTCTGGAACGACAGAGTCTTACACAGCCAGCGCCAAACAAATGTCATTATGAATATCAACGCTAGGAGGTATATGATTTGGACATCATCAACGCCAATTTAACCCGGATGCCGCAGGTGGAAATTCTGGGAATCCCCGCCCTGGTAACACCTCACAGGGTAAGTAAGGGCGCCATACATCTGGGACTGTATTGCTATGAGCTGCAAGGCAGTTCTGAAAAACCTGGAGAAGCCATGATCCTTGTAGAGCAGGCTGCGGACAGCTTCTTTTACGGAACCATTCTTACCCTCACTCCCCTGCTGATGCAAGGCGCGAAGCAGCTGGAGTTGGATTCCAGAGATATTTTAGGGAAGAACCATGCGGCTTATTTTACTCCCGCCGAATTTGAGGCGCAGTATTTTGGATAACATCAGTAAGAAATCTCTGTGCCATTCTTCCTTGGTACTATAATATAAAAAACTATCAAAACAGAAATAAGCCAAAAGCGCCAGTATCAGGATGCTGGTTCGCTGAAACCCTGCCCCGCACAGCGCCGCCGCAGGCAGCGCTGTACGAGCAAGTATGGCATTTTGATAGCAAATGCCCCTTGTTAGGGAGAACCCTAAAACCCCACGCCGGAAATGTGTCCCAGCTTGGGACACATTCTAAACCAGAAACTAGGAAACGGAGGAATGCTATGCAGCCTAATTTTTCTCCCTGGGGAGAAATCGATTGGAGCGAAACCATGATACCCGGCATTGAAATGGTGGCCACACCCAGCCACGGCGGCATTATGGTTTCCAGAGAAGCGTCTGTCCTACTCTCCCCGGCAGCCAGAAAATGCGGCTTTTGGGCAGGCGGGTATCTTTGTTTTGAAGAAGACGCAGATGAAAATATCGTCCTGCGGGAACTGCTGGATCAAAAGCTGTGGCAGATTCCTGACCGGGTTCAAGACCACGCCGCCTTTGAAGCGGATATTGACCGGAATATCCAGACCTATCACCCGGACTATTGGAGTGTCAGAACGACCCGGCTTCAAAAAGAGGACAAAGTATCCCGACGTTCTCACCCCTCTCATGGGAGATAACGCCATGCGTCAAATCGCAAAATCCATTCTTCTGCGCTTAACTGCGGAAGAATATGCCCATCTGCAAGCGCAGGCAAATATTGTCGGCTTGAAGCTGGAGCCTATGCTCCGTCAGCTTATTCTTGGCGTGGAACTGCGACCCAGACCGCCGGATACATACGCTGCCCTCTTGCGGGAACTTTCCGCCATTGGCAACAATGTAAATCAAATTGCTTATTGGGCCAATGCCAGAAAGTATGTTTCCTCCGCTGAAATACAAGAGGCCGCCGCACTTGTCCAGAAAGCGCATCAATTGGTGAAGGAGGCGCTGTAGGTGGCTTATGATAAAATCATTCCCATCCGGCGGCGGCTAGATCACTGTGTTTCCTATGTGCTAAACCCGGAGAAAACAGATTTGGGTCGGGTACTGGAATACATCAGCAATGCCGGGAAAACCATTACCCCAGACGGCAAAGCCATATTAGAAACAGCCATCAACTGCCAGTCGGATACGGCCTACCAGGAGATGCAATCTACCAAACGGCGTTGGGGCAAAACCGGCGGCGTTTTGGGCTATCATCTGGTGCATTCTTACGCCCCCGGCGAAGTAACCCCAGAGCAGGCCCATGAGATTGGCGTGGAATTTGCCCGGCAGCTTTTACAGGATCGGTACGAGGCAGTGGTATCCACCCATCTTGACCATGCCCACATCCATAATCATGTGCTTTTCAATTCTGTTTCTTGTATCGACGGAAAAAAATACCGGGATGATTTCAAGGCATATTACAGCGATATTCGGGGAATCTCCAACGCACTCAGCCGGAAACACGGTCTGTCCGTCATCCAGCCGGAAGGCGGCGGAAAAAGCTACGCTGAGTGGGAGGCCGAGAAACAGGGGAAATCGACCATTCGCGGTCTGATCCGTCAGGACATAGATGCGGTTATTCGGCAATCCTTTACCTATGCAACTTTTCTCTCCGTGCTTCGGAAGCAGGGGTATGAGATCAAGTACGGCCCCAACGTAAAACACACCGCAGTAAAGCCACCGGGTAGTTCCCGGTTCATCCGGCTTAGCAGTTTGGGAGAGGGTTATAGTGAAGCGGAAATCAAAGAGCGCCTATCTGCTGGGCGTACCGGCAGACAATCGGAGGAAGTCTCCGTATGCGCTCCAACCACATCGCCCGTCCAATCCCGCCGCTACCGAGTTGTCCGGGGAAATATCCAAAGCCACAAGCGTTCCAAAGCAACAGGCTTCCGGGCGCTGTACCTCTATTACATGTATTTCCTTGGTATACGGCAGCCTGCCAAACAGAAAAAGCCCGTTCCATTTTCTGTCCGCAAGGAGGTTACAAGGCTACACCGCTACCAGCAGCAATTCCAGCTTTTGCAAACCTACCACATCGACACGGCAGATCAGCTTTCCATGCTTATGGATGCTTTGCAGGCGGAAATGGACGCACTGGCTCTGCGTCGCAAGGCGTTATATGGCAGAAGGAAACAGGGAGAAGCAGTTACCAATGAAATTGATGAAATTAACCAGACCCTACGGCTCCTCCGCCGCAACCTGAAGCTATGCGCTCAAATTGAGGTGGATATTCCCCGCATTGGAGTGCAAAGTCGGTTTAGTCGGGAGCAGCAGATTCAGAAACTGGAAAAGGAGGTTGCACGTAACGAAAAACTACGTCATTTTGAAAGGGGGAAATAATGTATGGATGTAAGCGGCGAAACCGCAGACCTGCTAATCCGGGAGGGCGTGCAGGCCACCGAGGGCGCTTTAAAGCTAAGCGGCGCTTGCTTAAAAAATGTAGCTGCTTTGCTTGTTGCCATCTCCCGGCAGGACAATAAGGTGGTAGGCAAAACCAACGCCAGACGTCTGGCTCGTGATCCGGCTTCCGCCGAGGTCGTGCAGCTCCACAAGGAGGACATTCCCAAATTTCAGCGTTTAGCAAAGCAGTACGGCATTTTATACTTCTTTGTCCACAAAAGAGGAAATGAGAACGGTATGACCAATATCGTTTCCAATCAGAATTACGCCGCCCAGCTTAACGCCGCTCTGGAAGAGTTGGGCTATCCCATCCCCCAGAAGGCACAGGAGAACACGCCAAAAAAAGCAATCCCCCGCACTCCACCCGAGAGATTCTCAAAAGAGCAAAACAGTGGCTTGAAACAGAGGGCGGGGGCTGCGAATGAACGCCCCTCTGTAAAAGGACGGCTGGAAACCCTTCGTGCCGCCGCTGAGAGCATGAAAGATGGGGTTACTCCTGCGCGGGAGAAAACAAGATAAGTGGAGGAATTTTATGGCAAATTTAAGTGAAATCATTGCTCGGAAGAATCAGAACGACGAGCAATGGAAGGCTCAAAAGCAGGCGGAACGGGAAAACGCCGCCGCGATGCAGGATGCGGGTATGGAGGAGATTTCCAGTAACCCGGACGCTTATGTTCGATATTTGGAAATTCAGGGAGATAATCCTTTGTACAGTGCTGGAAATATTGCTTTGGCAATGTTGCAGAATCCCAATATCACCCAGTTTGGCACTGTAGAACGTTGGAGAACCTTGGGCAGGAACGTACCGGAAGGTGAACGCAGAAAAGGCGTACAGATTTTTTCCAGAGCTTCTTTTGGAAAAGGCTATTCCCTGGTAGCGGCTTATGACATTTCCCAAACCACCGGCAGGGAAATCAAAAAGCCGGAATTGCAAGACGGCAGCCCCGCAATGGAAAATGCCCTGTCTACTCTGCTGAACTATTCCATTGTGCCTGTAGTCGTAGACACAGAAATGGATGTGCCAGCCTTCTATGACGAGGAAAAGCTGGAACTGGCTATCAGCCCCAATTACCCAGATGGAGAAGCCTTTGCGGCCATTGCGGCAGAGGTGGCGCATAGCCGCTTTCACGCCAAGGGTACAAACGCCCAGTATAACCGTTCCGAATGTGAACTGGATGCACAGAGCGTATCCTACATTCTTTGTAAACGCCTTGGAATCAAGCGTGATCTGCCAGACCTAACCGGGCTGCCACAGCTTTATAGCGGCTGGACGCCCCAGGAAGTACGGCAGGCGCTGGACACAGTGCAAAATATGAGCAAAAAGATGGTAAGCTCTATTGAGCAAAGTATTACACCGCAGCAGCACACCCGAGGGCAGGCAAAACGACCGGCAAGATAATTCCCACTGCATCCCTTTCAAACAGAAGGGTCATTAAGATAGACCTCTGGAGACAGAGCCCGAAACAGGGGCGTCACTCCCCTACGGGGAGGGTATTCCACCGGCCAGTCCCCGTCAAGGCTGGACGATTGCTGGCGCAATCGCCCACGAGCCGTCCAGTGTGCGCACTGGACGGGCCTTGACTGGGCCAGTCCGTTGGAATATACGGCATACAAGGGGGTGACACCCCCAAAGGGCGCAATATGCGCCCTTTGGCCACACCGGAGGCTGGCAGCAGTCGTAGAAGCTGCTGCTATCCCTCCAGCCTGTCCCAAGTTGGGACACATTTTTTCGCTCATATTCAAAGTTGGAAAGAAGGGTCGTATATCAGGCAGAAAAAATCATTTCGAGCAGACGCACCGGTCTGGGCGGCGTTTTCTCCTGTGGTACTCTGGCTGGGAGCGTTGGCCGCCTGCGCCTATGAGGATGGTGCCAATCTCATAAAGTTCATGGGACGCTTTATGGAAACTGTAAAGCGTCCCTTTTCCGTCCGCTGGACAGCATACACGCCAAGGTTTCTGGCCGGAGTCTTGCTTCTATATGTCTGTGCCATCGCGTTCTACTATTCCACCCGCCAGAACCGCCGCCCCGGCGAGGAACATGGCTCTGCCAGATGGGGCAGTGTGAAGGCGCTTGACCATAAATACCGGGACAAGGATTCCAGCAAAAATGTTATTTTGACCCAGCATCTGCAAATGAGCCTGAACGGCAGGAAACACATGCGCAATCTCCTGCAAATCGTAGTGGGTGGCAGCGGAGCCGGTAAAACCCGGTACGTGGTAAGACCCAACATGATGCAGGTAAACGCCAGCTACATTGTGACAGACCCAAAAGGAGATCTGGCACGTTCCACTATCCCGCTGTTGCTGAAAAAGGGATATACGGTTCGGGTTTTTGACCTCATTGACCCTGCCCATTCTGATTTTTACAATCCTTTTTCCTACATTCGTAAGGATTCGGATGTGTTCCGGCTGATCGACAATTTCATCAAGAACACCACCCCAAAGAACGCGCAGCAGAATGATCCCTTTTGGGAGAAATCCGAGATTGCATTGGATGCTGCTCTCATGCTGTACCTGCTCCATGAGGCTCCCCCGGAGGAACAAAACATGGAGATGATGCTCACCATGATTGAGTATGGCGGTGCCAAGGAGGACGAGGATGATTACATGTCTCCCCTTGACCTGCTCTTTGAAGCTCTGGAGGAAGAACAGCCGAAGCATATTGCCGTGCGGCAGTATAAAATTTTCAAGCAAGCCGCTGGCAAAACTGCCAAAAGTATTTTGGTGGGAGCGGCGGTACGTCTGGCCGCTTTCACCCTCCCGGAAATTCAAAACCTTACCTCCTGTGATACCCTGGAGCTTAGGAAACTGGGAGAACGGAAGCAGGCTATTTTTTGTATCATCCCGGACAGCAACGACGCCAGTCTCAATTTTCTTGTGGGTATGCTGTATACCCAAGCGTTTCAAGAACTGTATTTTCAAGCAGATAAAGTACACGGCGGCAGTCTGCCAATTCCTGTTCGGTTACTCTTTGATGAGTTCGCGAATGTGGCGCTTCCCGACGGCTATGCCCGCTTGCAAGCTACCATGCGTTCCCGAAACATAATGGCCACCATCATCCTGCAAAATATCAGCCAGCTAAAAGCACTATTCAAGGACGATTGGGAGGGGATCATTGGCAACGCCGACGCATTCATCTATTTGGGCGGCAACGAGCAAAGTACCCACAAGTACATCTCAGAACTTCTGGGCAAGGAAACCATTGATGTTCGGACAAGCAGCCAAAGCAAGGGTCGTAGCGGCTCCTACAGCCAGAATTTTCAGCAAACGGGACGGGAGCTTATGACCCCGGATGAAGTGCGGAAGCTGGATAACCGGTACGCCATTGTTTTTCTGCGTGGGGAAGCGCCGGTAATCGATGAAAAGTATGACCTGATGCAGCACCCCAATATCCATCTAACACAGGACGGCGGAGCCTTGCCCTATGTCCACAGCCCGGTATGCCTGTACAGCGCGGAGGATTTGGACTTTACCTTTACTTCTCTGGACGAGATTGAGATTATTGAAATGGAGGAATCTGATTGAAAAAACAACCGGAAGAAACAACCTTATCCCGGCGTGGAAAAGCCCGCCGGTATATGGGCAGTTGGGCAGCGCTGGTATTGATTGTCTGTGCCTTGCCCCTCAGAGCCTATGCCGCAAACGATCCCCTAAGCATTGTAAACAACCTGTCCGACTTTATTTTCTCCTGCATCCGTGCCATTGGAATCATCATCTTGGGCTGGGGTATCGTGCAGGTGGGCATGTCGGTGCAAAGCCACGACGCCAGCCAGAGAACTCAGGGCTTTCTGTGCCTATTCGGTGGGCTGCTCATTGCCTTTGCCAAGGAAATCCTGGGCCTCATTGGTGTGGTATGAAAAATGCGTCCCAAGTTGGGACAGATTGGAGATGAAACCTAATTGATAACTGGATCATAAGCACGTTGGAATGGGCTTTGGAAAACTGGAATGGAAAGCTGGCTGAGCTATGGGAACTCATTACCCAGACGCCTGAAACCTTTAAGGGCGGTGAAATATGGAGCGTCATTACAACCATCAGCAACGCACTGGTGGGAATCGGCTACGGTCTTTTGGTGCTGTTTTTTGCCATGGGTGTGTTCCAATCGGCGGCGTCCTTCCGGGAGATCCAGCGGCCGGAGTTTGCCCTGCGGCATTTTATCCGTTTTGCCGGAGCCAAGGTCGCTGTGGGCTATTCCCTGGAAATCATGCTGGCAATCTTTCACATCTGCGGTGGAATTGTCTCCAGCGTCATGTCCGGTGTAGGCGGGGCGGTGTCTACCTCTGCTGCCTTACCAGCAGAAATTGTAAACGCCATTGAGGATGTGGGATTTCTGGCATCCATCCCCCTTTGGCTGGTATCGATGCTGGGCAGCCTGATTGTCACTGTTTTGTCCTTTGTCCTGATACTCACAGTATACGGACGCTTTTTCCGGCTTTACATGTACACAGCTCTGGCCCCAGTTCCTCTGGCCTCCTTTGCCGGAGAAGGATCGGCAGCGCATGGTAAGGCGTTCCTGAAATCCTACATAGGCGTGTGCATGGAGGGGGCGGTCGTTGTTCTGGCCTGTCTGGTCTACTCCGCTTTCCTCTCCAGCAGCGCCCCGGCAGTAGACGCATCGCTGCCAGCAGTCACAATGGTGTGGCAATATCTTGGCGAAATGGTGTTCAATATGCTGGTACTTACCGGCCTGGTGAGAGGCGCCAGCCGCATTGTGCAGGAGATGTTCGGGTTGTAGCCAACTTTGTGTACCAAAAGCAAGGAAAAAGACGGGCCTGCGCCCGCCTTTCCTTTACCCGTTGTACCAGTATTCATCCCCTGTGTCGTAGCTGTCAAAATCTGTGCCATCCTCTACCCCATACTTCTTTTCCCTCTGAGCTACCATCCATGCCGTTTCCTCTTCGGTAAAACGGGGTTTCGCTGTAGCAAGGAGATAGTTCGTATAATACTGCTCCTCCTGTTTCCAGCGAATGAATCTGAGCGTCCAATAGAAAACGGGATATAAGGCGCAGGCTGCCAGAAGCCCAATAGACAGTAATCTGTGCATTGCCGCCCAGGTTGGGAAGCAGGAAAAAACAAGGCCGCAGACCCCCAAGGGCAGCAATCGCAGCTTTGCCAGCAAGGTCAGAACAATACCTATGATGTAAGGTGTGATCGCCAACAAGGCAAGAACGATGAGTAACTGCTTCAGCATAAAGTCCATGGGAAACCTCCTTAAAACTCCTGATTTTGGGGTATATCTTTCAAAAATATTATCTCATTTTTCCGGCATCCTGTCAAATTTTCAAAAAACCAGAGGTGAATACTATCGAAATCAAAATTCCAAAAGAGGTGCGGCAGCACAAGGAAACGATTTTCTTTGGCTTATCTGCCCGCCAGTTCATTTGCGCAGTTCTGGCAGTTGGCCTTGCCGTCGGGTTCTACCTGGGGCTTAGCCCTATCCTTGGTAAAGAAACTGCCAGTTGGCTGTGTATGCTCTCCGCCGCCCCGGTGGCCATTGCCGGATTCTTCAGTTATCACAGCATGAATCTGGAACAGTTCCTGTGGGCATTCCTCAAGTCCGAGTTACTGTGCGCTGGGAACCGCATCTTTATCTCCGAGAACTTCTATTACAAGGCGTTGGGCAAAAGGGAGGGGCAAGACTTTGATTAAATCGCTCCTTGCCGCCCAGCGCAGCGAGAAAGTAAAGTTTCGCATTCCCCGCAGCGTCCAACAGTCCATCCCCATCCGGCGCATCTATGCAGACGGAATCTGGCTTGTGGGGAACAAGCACAGCAAAACCTGGCGTTTTGCCGATGTGAATTATGTTGCCGCCTCCGATGAGGATCGCAGGAGCATTTTTACTTCCTATTGCTCTGTCCTGAACAGTCTGCCTACCGATGCCGCCGCCAAGATCACCATTATGAACCACCGCTTAAACCCGGTGGACTTTCAGCGCAATATTCTCATGGATGCGCAAGGAGATCGGCAGGATTGCTACCGAAAAGCCTTTAACGCCATGCTGAAGGAGAAGTCGGCGGCAAGCAATGACCTGGTGCAGGAAAAGTACATCACCCTATCTATCCCGCAACGGAAAATAGAAGACAGCCGGGCCTACTTCCGGCGAGTGGATGGGAACCTCAGCAAAAGCTTTGGGCGGCTGGATTCCGGGGCCAGAGCCATTTCCAGCCATGACCGGCTCCGTATTTTCCACGATTTCTTTCGACCCGGGGAAGAACAGCATTTTACCTTTGACCATGCCGCTGCAATCCGTTGTGGCATGGACTTTCGTGACCTGATCTGCCCGGATAGTCTGTCTTTCAAAGCGGATTACTTTGAGATGGGAAGTAAGTTTGGCCGGGTACTGTTTCTCAAAGACTATGCCAGCTATGTAGGGGATGAAATGATTTCCGATCTCTCCGATTTCTCTCGTAGCCTTATGCTCAGCATTGACATTCTCCCCATTCCCACTGACGAAGCTGTAAAGGAGGTGCAGAGCCAGATCCTTGGTATTGAAACAGACATCACCCGCTGGCAGCAGCGGCAGAACAGCAAGAACAATTTTACTGCCAATGTTCCCTATGAACTGGAGCAATTGCGGAATGAAACGAAGGAATTTCTGGATGATTTAACCGTCCGGGATCAGCGGATGATGTTTGCTGCCCTCACATTGGTTCATGTGGCCGATACGCGCAAACAGCTGGACGCCGACACGGAAACTCTACTTTCCATTGGCCGGGAACACCTGTGTCAGTTTTCGGTATTGCGGTATCAGCAAGAGGACGGCCTCAACACAGTGCTGCCCTATGGCCTGCGCCGGGTGAAGTTCCTACGGACACTGACCACGGAGAGCACCGCCGTACTCATGCCTTTCCGTGCCCAGGAAATCCAGGATCCCGGCGGTCTGTACTATGGTGTGAACGCTGTGAGCAAAAACCTTCTGATCTGCGACCGGAAGCGGCTCATTTCTCCCCACGCTTTTTATCTGGGCGTTTCCGGCTCCGGCAAGTCCATGGCTATGAAAGCCACCATCGCCAACATTGCCCTGGCAACAAATGACGACATTATCATCATTGACGCAGAACGAGAGTACGGACCGTTGACCCGGGCCTTGGGCAGCGAGGTTATTGAAATCTCTCCCCACAGTCCCCACCACATCAATCCCTTAGATGTTGCGGATGGTTACGGAGACGGGGAAAATCCCATTGCTATGAAGTCTGAGGTAATTACCAGTATCCTAGAGCAGCAAATGGGGGTGGGGATGGTGCATGGCAGTCACAAATCCATTATCGACCGCTGCACCGCCAACATCTACCGCCCCTTCCTGCGCACCCAAAGGAAACTGCCTACACCGCTTCTGATTGACTGGCGAAAGGAGGTTCTGAAGCAGTCCGACCCGGAAGCGCGGGAACTGGCTTTAGCTTCTGAGATTATCACAGAGGGCAGTCTCAATATTTTTGCCCATCCCACCAACGTGGACATGAACAGTCGGATCGTTACTATTGATTTGTACGAGATGGGGGAACAGCTTCGGCCTACGGCGTTGGTTGTGACGCTGGAAGCCATTCAAAACCGGGTGGCCTCCAACCGCAGAAAGGGTAAGTTCACCTGGGTATTCATTGACGAGGTGTACTTGTACTTCAAATACCACTATTCCGCCGAAATCTTGTACCGGGCATGGAAGCGGTTCCGAAAGTACGGCGCCCCGCTGACCGCCGCAACGCAAAATGTGGAGGAATGCCTGAAATCCGAAACAGCCCGACTGATGTTCGCCAATTCCGAGTTTTTGCTGCTGTTCAACCAGGCGGCCACAGACCGACAGGAGTTGGGAAAGCTGCTGCATATTTCAGATACGCAGATGGGCTACATCACAGGGGCAGAGGCCGGACACGGCCTTTTGCGCATGGGCGGTTCCCTGGTGCCGTTTTTCAATACCATTCCCAGAGACAATGCGCTCTATAAACTTATGACCACGACCCCAGGCGAAACCTGATTATGTAAAAATCCGTCCCAAGTTGGGACGCATAAAAAGCAAGGAGGAAACAAATTGAAGCACATTAGCCTGAAAGTTTTATGCCTGCTGCTGGCAGTGGCATTACTCCTGGGCGTGTTTCCAGCAGCATTTGCCACGGAACTGCCTATGGACAATGAGCAGCCTACAGAAACTGCGCAGGACGAATCTACAGCCCCGTTGGAAGAAACTACGGAGCCAGAATCAACAGAGCCTTCCCAAGAAACGGAACCGCTGGAAACAGCGCCGCTCATTGAGGAAGATGTAGTTACAGAAGAAATCCCCATTGACGAAGAAGCGCCAACAGCGGCGGAGAGTCCACAGGCATCCGTAACCGGCACCCTAACCCGGTCTGATTATATCAACGGGAAATATTACTTTTGGGGTGACGAAGTTCGTACCTACCAGTTTACCTATACAGACGGAAGTACTGCAACCGCCAAATTGGGCGGCATGTGCCTTCATTATGTAGACGGTAAGATTGCATATTGTATCGAGCCGCAGGTTAGTTCTAGCCACAATATCAACTATACTGGCACACCAGGGGATGACAGTAGCTACTGGCAGAAAAAGCTAACCCAGCAGCAAAGAAACGCCATCAGCCTAGTCCTTTTGTATGGTGCGCCTAATTACACCAAGAGCACAGACAAGGATACAGAATTCGGGTATGAAGGCGCTACCCAGGTACTCATTTGGGAGATCGTCATGGGACTTCGCAGCTCCACAGCGCCCTATTCCAGAAATGACCGGCGGCTCTATGACACATTTGCAGGTGGGGATTTTCCATCCTTTGACACTGGCTATGCTCAGATTGTGAAACTCATGCAAGCGCATTTAGCAATCCCCAGCTTCTCGTCCACGAGCCAGGCAAACGCACCGGAAATTACACTAAAATATGATGCGGGGAGTAATCTTTACAAAACCTCCATAACAGATACCAATGGTGTGCTGACAAGCGACTACAGTTTCACAGCTTCTGGCGTGACTATGAACAAGTCTGGCAACACTCTGAATATTTCTGCGCCGCTGTCTGCCCTGGAAAAGGGCAGTGTTTTAGCTTCTGCTGCTGGCCGCTCTTTGGATCCCAGCAATATGGCGTACATGATTTGGACAGCCAGTGGAAAGCAAACGGTTGCAACAGTGACAGCCAGTGCCAGTCCGGTAAAAGCCTATTTCAAGGTCAAAGCGGACGCTGTTCCCGGCACCGCTGTCATCCAGAAAACCTCCGATTTTGGAGATGTAGAGGGCTATTGTTTCAAAATCTATCGCTGGAGCAGCAACACCTCCTGGTATGGTAAGACAGACAGCAGCGGCAAAGTATATTTGACAGACAGCGCTTACAGTCAAAATGGGAGCAAAACCTACACCTTTTCCAATTTGCTGGATGGCGAATATACCTTTATGGAAGTGCTGAGTAAAAAGGGCGCAGGATATGTATTCCCGGACACCTGGCAAATTACAGTAACGGACACAGCCGGTAAAACCGTCTATGACAAGACCTTTGCCAGTACCGATTTCATCACAGACGATAATGGTGATTGTCGTCTGAACAAGGTTTCCATCACTGGTCTCACTGGCGGTGGAACCTTGGCGATGACCATTCACAATGCCCCTATTCTGGCAGACTTGGAGATTTTCAAAACCTCAGAAGACGGGAAGGTTTCAGGGATTTCCTTTACCGTGGAGGAATGGGTGCCTGGGATTGGGTACTGTCGAATCGGACGGCATACCACAGACGCTTCCGGCAAAATTCTAGTACCGAAGCTGCATGTAGGGACAAAGTATCGACTAACAGAAACTGTGCCGGAGGGCTACATTGGCGAGGCTCCAAAAGAAATCACCATCCAGGCAGGAACCAATACCGTCGCCTTTGAGAACCGGCCTATTTATGGCAATCTTGCGCTAACCAAAATTGACGAATCCAACCCGGAAAGCAAGCTGTCCGGGGCGGAATTTACGGTAACTTATCCAGATGGTTCTGCAACCGTCATGCCGGAAGTATTGGATTTCAATGGAAACGGTACTGGCGTATACCGGCTGGAGCGTCTGCCCTATGGCCGCTATACCGTGCAGGAAACCAAGGCTCCCGGAGGGTATGTGCTGAATGACACTGTTTTCGAGGTCAACATTACCGAAGACGGTAAGACCTACACAGTATCCAGTTCCGGCTTTGCCGGTGTAACCAACCGCCAGCAGGTGGGTTCCATCCAGGTCAAAAAGGTTGACCCAGAGGGAACGTCGCTGGCTGGTGTTTCCTTTTTGCTGGAATACAGCCTGGATAAGAGCGATTGGAAATCTGTTAATTTTCGGAAAGAAGATTCCTTGCCGGCTATTGGCGGCTGTACCTCTGTCGGCTTGAAAGACGGTATTTTAACCACCGGCAAAGATGGCAGCGCCCTGTTTTCCGGCCTCAGTATCAGCATGGGAGAACGTCATATCTATTACCGGCTGACAGAGGTTGCCACCCTGGAGGGCTACGTCCTGTTACCAGAACCCGTTTTTGTGGGCGAGCTTCCCCAGAACGGCAGCCGGGATATTACCGTCACCGCCGTCAATGCCTCAACTTTCACCCTGCCTTTCACCGGTTCCATGGGATTTACGACCGTAACCTTTGGCTTGCTCCTGGCGGAGTTTGCCTTGTGTACGGTCGTTTTTCTATTCCGAAAGCAAAAGCAGGAGGGCTAAGCCGTGACCCACACCAACTACGCCCGGGATCGTCCCAGCGGCTGGGGCTACACCCACAAAACCATTTCCGTTATTCACAATCTATTTCAAATGCCGAAAGGATGTATTGTACATGATGAAAAACCTGAAAAAGCTCATTTCCTTCTGCCTGCTTCTGGCTCTATGCCTAAGCTTGGGCACAATTGCCCTGGCCGCTCCGGTTTCGGAGGCTACCATTGACGTTTCCCGTACCGGCTCTTTAGACATTTACAAGTATGATTTCACCAACGCCGCAAAGGATGGCGTGTGGGATTCCAGCTATGTTTCTACCGGCGTGTACAACCAGTCGGTGAACGATGCCCTGGGCAGCGCCGTTCGAGCCGGTGATACCGACAATTCCAGCAACTTGGGCAACGGAGAAACCTCCTGTGGCTACGCCATCAAAGGCGTGGAATTTACCTATCTGCGGGTAGCCGACATTTGCCAGTTCACCGAATCCGCCGCAGACGGCAGTGCCTCCAACCATGTAGAAGTACTATATGGTATTCATAAGACAAACGGAGCCGATCTGTTAGCCGCTATCGGTCTGGCGGATGGCGCTGGTCGGTATGAAAATGCCGACAACTCCGACAAGCTGGACAGCAGCAACTATTACTATCAGTCCGACGTGCTCATTGACGCCCTCCGCGCCGCCTTGGAAGCCAACGCCACCACCGTCAAGAACGCTCTGGAGCATTACGTAAAGGTAGGCGGCATCGCCCTGCCCCTGACTGACGCTTACGGTCACACCTCCGCCGAAAATCTGCCCTTGGGCCTGTATCTGGTGGTGGAAACCAAGGTTCCCGAAATGGTCATTGACACCACCACGCCCTTTTTCGTCAGTCTTCCCATGACCTCCGTAAATGGCAGCAACGCCAATGACGGCGGCGCCCGCTGGATGTACGATGTAACCCTGTACCCCAAGAATCTCACCGGCATTCCCACTCTGGAAAAGACTTTGCGGGAATCCAAAACAGACACCGGCAAGAACAATGGCTCCAGCAACATTACAGACGGCTACGCCCACACCGGCGCCGCTTCGGATGGCGACGTCATCGACTACCAGTTGATTTCCACTTTGCCCTCCATTACTTCCGAATCGACCTTTTTGACCTGCTACACCTTCATAGATACGCTGTCCAAAGGATTGTCTTACAACAAGAATGATGTTGCGCTGGAATTTTTCACAGACGCGGCCTGCACCAACAAAATTGCTTCTTGGAATGAATCCGATGGCAAGTTTAGCGTGTCATACAACACCACTGATGACAGCGAATCTGTTATGACCATTGCAATGACAGAAAGCGGTCTGGCGGAAATCAACACCAGCAAGGCCGTCTACACCGAAGCGGGCATGGTCAATTCCGGCTACTCCGACTGCACCTTGCGAATCACCTACGCCGCTACTATCCACTCCGACGCTTCCGTGGTATACGGCGACACCGGCAACCCCAACCAAGTGGTTCTGACCTGGAAGCGTACTTCCTCCGACTTCTATGATACTCTGGTAGACGACGCTCATGTGTACACCTACGGCCTGGAGCTGACCAAGCTGTTTTCCGACGGCAAAGGCGATTTCAGCAAGGTGGAATTTCTCATTCACAACGATACCGACGGCTACTTTGTCAAAGCGGAGCTGAACGAGGCCGAGGGCATTTACTACGTCACAGACCATGTGGAAGCCGAGGCCGACGCCACCCACTTTATTCCTGTGGAGAGTAATGGCAATCCCGGCAAGGTCATTGTGAAGGGTCTGGAGGACGATACCTATACCATAACGGAAGTGCGCACCGACAACGGCTACACGCTTCTGAGAGATGACATTGCTTTGGTAATTTCCCAGACGGGAACCACTGAAATCTGCGACATTTACGCCTCCGACGTGCTGGGATTGCTTCAAAATGACCCCCGGTACGCCACAATTATTAACAACACCGGCAACCTGAAGAACATGCCGCAAAAGCATCTGGAACACCATCTGCTGACCGCCAGCGCAACAGTGGACGGCAACGCCGTAACCATGCTCACCGACAACGGCTCCGCTAATGCAGAAGCGCCCCTGCGGGTGGTCAATACCCGCGGCTTTGACCTGCCCAAGACCGGCGATAACGGCACGTGGAAGCTCACCATCTGCGGTACGCTCCTGATTCTCTGCGCCACTGGCTGCATTGTGTTCCTCTTTATCTCCAAGCGCAAGAAAATCCGCCGGTAAATAACAAATTCCCGGAGGGCTTATCCCTCCGGGTGGCTTTATACAGTGTAATTTTCGTGCTGATAAAGGATGGTGCACTCCTGTGTTTGCAAATTTCGACGTTCCAAAAGCAGCAGTGTAAGCTTTGTCTGATTCTGTCGATAATCTCTTTGATCCAGCAGAAATACAGAACGAGAGAATACCTCTTTCGTACCATTCTTTCGATCTGTAAATAAAAACACAACGTCGGGATCTCCACCCGCTATTAAATAAGACGCGCAGATGCGGGTATAGCCTGGAGTTTTCTTCGGGTCAAAAGAATATGTGAGAAAATAATTGTCAAGTATCTTTTTCAACTGTACAATTGCTTGCAGCCTGGGAGAAACAGAATTGACATACGACTGAGACTTTCTGATGTGGCTTTCTGTTACAGCGCCCTGCAAGACCTTATCCATAGCTTTGGCTTGGGAAAAACGCACTGGCAGGACAATATCATGCAAGTGTTGGAAGCCCGCCACATGAAAAAATTCGTCCGGTGCAAAGCGCAGATATAAATCATGCAGCTTTTGCTTTCTGGCACAGACTATGTGATATTCATAGCTTGTCAATGCAAGCCAGGCCTGGGCAGCCTGATATAGCAAATCCATCATTTTCTCTCTTTTCGCTTATGTACGGTAAAGAGGCTCTGCACATGACAGAGCCTCTTTACAAACGTGTTTTCTTTCGGCGGACGCCTATTCAGGTTGAGGTAACACGAAACCCTCGGTCAGGCTCCACGAACGGCTGCGGCCTGAAACAGTCGAACGTTTCTGCGCCACGGCAGACAGTCTCGCTGCTGCCTACACATAGTATATGCGATTTTCCCAAAAAAGTCAAACATTTTTCCGAAAGGGGAACACCTGATAGGAGGCCAATTTGAAAAAACGAATTTTAATTTTTCCGCTGCTCCTACTGCTTCTTTTGGGGGTTGGCCTCGCGGCCTATCCCTTTGTGAGTAACTACTATATGGAGCGGCGCCAGTCTCAAGTATATGCACAGTACCAAGAGGCTATAGAGAAAGCGGACAGCAAAGAACTGGACGCTGCCAAACGCGCGGCGGCGCAGTATAACACAGCGTTAGCCTCCGGCGCTACCGCCGCCGAACTGGACGCCATGGATTATGCCAGCCTTTTGAATCTGGAGGGAAGCGGCATTATGGGCTATATTGAAATCCCCGCCATTGACGTGCGATTGCCCATATACCACGGCGTGGGGGAAGATTCTCTGGAACGTGGCGCAGGGCATTTGCCTGCCACCTCTTTGCCCATTGGCGGCATTGGAACCCACGCAGTGATCTCCGCCCACACCGGTATGGCCAGCTCTTGGATGTTCACAGACCTGGAGCAACTGGAAACCGGAGACGTTTTCCACATTCACGTGCTGGAAGAAACCCTCACCTATACGGTGGATCAAATTCTGGTTGTGAGACCTTACCAGACCGACGCTTTAAAAATTGACGCTGAACAGGATTATGTTACCCTAGTCACCTGCACGCCCTATGGAGTCAATTCCCACCGGCTTCTGGTGCGCGGGCACAGAACAGGGCAAACAACAGAACTACCAACTGACACAAACGACAGCACGCCTGAAATTGTCCCTGAAAATGCGCTCAAACAATCCACTTGGACGGCCAAATATTGGGAAGGCGTCCGAGACGGATTATTTATTTTTCTAATCGCAATCGCAATTTTGCTGCCTGCGACGCTGCTAGTAAAAGCCCTGCAAAAGAGGAAGCGGAAATGAAAAAGAAGCAAATAATTCTATGTATTCTGTGTATTTCCTTCCTGCTGTCCGGCCTGGCGCTACTGCTCTATCCATCCGTCAACGCCTGGCTGCAAGAGGGTCGAATCCACCAAAATGTGGCGGACTTTCAGGCTGCTATAGATATGGCTCAGTCACCCTCTTTACCAAATACACCTGATGTAGCGTCTACAGAAGAAGGAACCATACCTTATCCAGAACTTTTTGAGGCCATGGAGGAATACAACACTGCTATCTATCACAACGGCCAGGCCGACCTCTGTGATCTCTGCTCCTATCAAACCCCTGTATTTGATTTGACCGAATACGGCATTGAGGACGGCGTGGTGGGAATTCTGTCTATTCCCAAAATGGACTTGGAATTGCCCATCTACTTGGGCGCAACCTCCGAACATCTGGCAAGCGGAGCAGCTCAACTGTCTCAGACCAGTATGCCCATTGGCGGTGAAAACACCAACTGTGTTCTGGCCGGGCATAGGGGCTGGTATGGTTCTCTGTTTTTCCGGCATATTGAACTTTTAGAAATCGGAGATGAGGTTATGATTACAAACCTATGGGAAACCCTGAACTATACCGTTTCTGAAATCACGGTAATAGAGCCAAATGAGATTGACAAAATTCTGATCCAACCGGGCTGTGACATGGTGACACTTTTAACCTGTCACCCCTATGGCTCTGGGGGGCGGTATCGTTACGTGGTCTACTGTGAGCGTGTGGCATAGTTTGCGGGAATCTGTCCCAAGTTGGGACGCATTTTAGGCAATCAAGAGAGAAACGATTTTGATTAGTTAATTCGTCCCAGGTTGGGACAGATTTTTCTGTTTGGGAGGTGTTGAACATATCCGATATTCGGCAGAGAGATGAAAAAGGCAAGCTAAAAACCAGGAAAAAGACGTCCCGGCAAAAGAGCCGGGCAAAAGCACCCGCCAAACGCCCGCTGATCCGTGCAGTACTCCAGCGGCAGCGGAACCGGCAGAAGGCCAGCGATGATGCCCCCAATGAACAAGCCTCTAGGGAAGTCCTGTCTGATTCTTCCAACATTTTTGCAGTGGCCAAAGGCAAGGCAAAGGCCACCTTCCGGCGAAATCGGCAAAAAGCAATGGCAGAGCAGGCACGGAAAACTCCAGAAATGCCCATTGCCAAAGCTCCCGAGAATGCCGTGCCAACCTCCTGGCATTACAGTGCAAATTCTTTCCATTCCAGTAATGAGGCGCCAACAATCAAGGAGCGATCAAAAGACAGCATTGTTCTCAGGGAAAAGCGGATATTGGTTCCCAAGACCCGGCAGCGTGGGATGCAGACCACACTAAGAATGACACGACCCACAAAAAACGCCATGTCGGCAAACCGAAAAACTGCGGCACAACGAATTACAGAGCGGGCACGCCGCAGCTATCAGCGTCAAGCCCAGCGAAAAATGGCGCAGCAGGCGCAAAGGTCTGCCAAAGCATCCGCTACTCTGGCAAAACGGGCGGCAGCGGCAGCTGTCAAGGCTGTGCAGGCCATCATTGGAATGCTGGTAAGTTTGATTGGAGGCGCCGGGCTCTTTATCATTCTCTGTTTCATAATTTTAGTTGCGGCAATTGCGGCCTCTCCCTTTGGAATTTTCTTTGCCAGTGAGCCGGGACCGGATGCCGTATCCCTTAATACGGCAATTTCACAAATCAACACGGAGTATTCGGCTCGCCTGGCAGTGCTTCAGGAGGGAGATTACGACAGTATTCAACTGCACGGCAATTCCCCAGACTGGCAAGAGGTGGTGGCAGTATTCGCAAGCCATACGGCGGGCGCAGAGAACGGCGTGGATGTGGCTACCTTGGATGCAGACCGGGTGGAGCGCTTACGAACTACCTTTTGGGATATGTGTTCGATTTCCAGCGAGGAAGAGACCATAGAACACCCGGACAGCGATTTCAATGACGAGGTTGGCGACAGCTGGGCAGAGCGGATTTTACATATCACTATCTCCGCTAAGACAGCGGATGAAATGCGGATAGCCTATCATTTCAGTGACTATCAAAATGAAGCGCTGGACGCCATGCTGTCAGAGCGGGGGGCCATGAGCGATTTGCTTGGGAATCTGAGTATTTCTCAGGAAAAAGCCCTTGCGCTGCTTCAAAATCTTCCGGCAGATCTGTCCCCGGAACGAAAGGCGGTTGTCCGCCATGCCCTGAGCCTGGTTGGGAAAGTCAATTACTTCTGGGGTGGAAAGAGCTTGGTACTTGGCTGGGACAGCCGTTGGGGGCAGCTAACGCAAGTATGGGCAGCCGGGAGCCAGACCACGGGAACCTACCGGCCTTATGGGTTGGACTGTTCCGGCTTCGTGGACTGGGTATTTTATAACGCCTCCGGCGGAGCCTACGTCATTGGTCACGGCGGAGGAGCCTATGCCCAGCATACCTACTGTACAGATATTTCCTGGAGTGAGGCGCAACCCGGCGATTTGGCCTTTTACCCAGAGGATGCGCATATCGGCATTGTTGGCGGCCGGGACGAAAACGGCAATTTGCTGATTATCCATTGCGCCAGCGGAACTTTAAACAATGTGGTGATTACTGGGGCTAGCGGCTTTATTTCAGTTGGCGTGCCGCAATATTACAGATAGGACAATTGGTCGGCGTTTCAATACTTGACACTACCGGCCACTTTTCCGGGATAGCCCGAACAGCCGGCCGGAACCTGCTTTGACCACCAGGCATGAAAAAACCAGGCACGGAAGAACCGTGCCTGGCAGATTAAACGGAATTCTTGTTCTACCATCCTATTCTCGCCACAGAACACGGAAACACTGCTGAAAACCTGGATGTAGTGGAATTCCATCAGTGTTTACAGGGCACCTTAATGTATGCGCAGTCTATGATAGAAAAAGCGTTCCCCAATATGCCCTATGGCAATCAATAAAATAGCGAATAACAGTAATGGAAGACTGTCAGATATCAAAGATTCCCAACCAGGCAAAGCATCCAATTTCAAAAGGCAGAAACCTTGCATAGAGCTATCCTTTGAAAAGAACACACAAAACAGCAAATAAGAAAGAACAAGCATACTGCTCATAGCTACTGAATGAAGCAGTACCGATAAAACATAGAGCACACCGCCAGTCCAGAGTATCTGCACACAGACATAGAGATATTCGTGAAACATAGGACCATATGCTGTGGATACGATGAAAGCACCAGGCAGAAGCACCAGCATGAAAGAACCGGCTAAAAGCATAAGTTCCGGTGCGCAGGTGTGTTTCCCCTTGCTGCACGCCCGCATAGCCTCCTGCCCTTCACTCTCTATCCACATTTGCAAATATGCCATATACCAAAGAAGTGCACTTGGTGGAAGCAATATGCGCGATACCATAATCGTATTCTGCAATCCTTCATTACGGGGTGATACGATTGCGACTATCGGTATAATCCCATACATACAGATGATTGGAACAAAAAAAAGCAGTAATGAACGGCGAAGCGTAATCCGAATGATCTGCAACCTGTTGATCATAACTCTTCGTGGATATACAGCATATATCCATCTTCCACAGTTGGGGGTGTAGGTTTCCAGGGCTGTTCTTGCTGTGACAATATGCGAAGTGACTCCTCGCCCCCCACATACTCATCCCGCAGAAGAAAATATGGTTCCCTCAGCTCGCTTTTTCGTGCGGCGGGAACAGAGAAAACCCTGCCTTCCGCCTTTTTGCGAATGTCTTCAGCAGTACTCTGAACCAGAATACGTCCCTTATGCAGAATTATGATGTGATCACAAGCTGATTCTACATCTTCTACAATGTGCGTTGAAATCAAAATTATTCTATTTGTGCGAATGCTGGAAATCAAATTCTTAAAGCGCAATCGTTCTTCTGGGTCCAAACCCGCTGTCGGTTCGTCGACCAAAATGAGAGATGGTGATCCTAAAAGGGTTTGCGCAATCCCCAACCGGCGTACCATGCCGCCAGATAGGGACGCTACTTTATCTTTAGCGCGCTCTGCCAGATGAACTTGCTCTAAACATTCCATCGCGCATATCCGATACCGCGACCGTGGAATATTTTTTAATGCAGCAAAGTACTCCATTGTTTCGAGAACTGTGAGTTCCTTAAACATACCAAACTTCTGCGGCAGATACCCTATGTTATCCGCGCCGGAAATCTTTCCATCAAAGGGGCGGAGGATTCCCGCAATACAACGCATAAGCGTCGTTTTACCTGCGCCATTTGGACCGAGCAGACCATATACGCCAGGTTCCAGATACAAATCAATATCATCTAACGCCGTGTTTTTGCCAAAGCGCATACTAACATTTTTCAATTCAAGCATTGCTGTCACCCCCCAAATTGTAAAGAAAGTCTACCGGATGCACCGTTTGGTTGACGGATGTAAGGTACTGATAAATTGCTTTTAAGACAGTTTGTTCCCCCAGCGTACTGATTTGATATGTAAACAGGCTTTCATATGACGTTTCCAGCGCAAAAATGTATTGATTCCATTCATCAATATCGGCAATTTCACCCGCGAATGCATACTCTTTCAGGATGGCCAAATCACTGTAACTTGGCTTTTCGCAGCCAGAGGAGGATTCATTTTGAAAGTATAAATATTGTATAAATTTGTCTCTTAAAATATTTTTATTAGAATCTTCTGGAATTGTTCCTTCTAAATAAGAAATGCAAGCCCCTTTTACGTTGGGCATCAGATCTGCTATTAAAATGTGATCATTCAAAAGTACAAATGTTTCATTATTTGCTCCAGCCGCCCCTATTGTATAGGGTTGCAAAATGATGGTTTTGCCTGAAGCTGACAAGGTTTCATTACAGCCTACATCGCTGGCAAGCTTTTCCCAAGCCTCCTCAAGTTCTTCCGGCGTAAAAGATAATGTTTGTCCACCCACCGGGCTGCTAAGGCATACGGCGTCATTGTGATTTTCTTCGGATAGTAAACCCGCATATAAACTGACGGTTGAAGCGGTTCCAGAAAAAGTATTTTTGTCGGCCTGCTCCGGCAGATTGGAAAAGACCTTCAAAGCGGTATTTACACGAATAGAAAAATATGTTTCATTAAACTTTGTATTTACTTTTATTGAATGATTGTTTTGATCCCATATAGGCAAATGCCCCGCCATAGGATAATATGGGAAATATCCTGGTAAAGCAACCCCTTGCTCATTTGCAAAATATTTCCAGGTTTGGCCAGAATAGAAAATCGTCATGGCCTTTATTGGTTTCGTAGAAGAGACGTCCAGGAAATCTCCATTTCTTTGAAAATCCAGAGACTCCCCCATTTCGTTGACAACGGAATGAACGTTTAATCCATGGTAAAGCGTGAATTGATATAGGGAGAGATCCGATTGTGAGAGGCACAATGTGGCTTCCGCTTTCAAGTTGTGTTGAATTGATAAGTCAAGTTCATACTGTTCAACGGTAAAATCAGCAGGAACCGCTGAAGGTGCTTCCCTATCACGTCGATATTGATATTCACTGTTCACAATTGAGTTAATTCGATTATCCTTGTAAAGAACATAGTCATTTGACCGAAACGCAAACCGAACCCCACACACAATGGCAAGTAAGCCTGTAAGACCAGCGATGAAACGCAGTCTGCGCTCTTTCCCGGCACTGTATTTCCATAGTAAAGCTGCTAATAAAAGCAGACTCCAAAAAGCCACTAATACCCAGCGGCAAAACTCCATGGAAATTCCATAAACACCATCCGCTACCCAATTTGAATTTGGTACAGAGATAGAAAACCAATCCAGAACGGAGACAAACTGAAAGCCTCCAATACCACCGCCGGAGAGTATTTGAAGAGAAACCGAACTGAAAAGGATACTTGCTAGGGCGATACAGCCATAAGCTGTCGGACGCCCACGGGAGGCCAGGCAAGCGCCGAGGAAAATACTAATTATGCTTGGCATGGTGCAATATAGTAATACTGAAAGTAGCGAATGAGCTACGTATATAGGATAATCTGATCCGTTACTAAGATATGAAGCAATCTGCCATCCCCAAATCAGCATTGACCAGAATATCAATGGGATCAATAGGATTAAAATCTCAGAAAAAAATAAATTTCTCTCAGCACCTCTTACTACAGCAATGCATTCGCGTCCTCCTATTCTCTGAATTTGGGACGTAAATTCATAGGATGCAAAGGCAAAATATACAATACCAAGAATACCAAGTTTAAGGCTACTTAGGAGAAAAGAAATCGGGGCAGACAGCGAACGGTATAAAGAGAATAATGTAAAGAAACTTGCTGCGTACATTGCCGAGTATGATACAATCAATTTTATTGTACGAAAATATACGCGAAAAGATATTCTAATTGAATATTTCATATAAAATTCTCCTATATTGCAATAAAGGTATGGGCCATTCAAGACAGCCCATACCTTCTATCAGTAATCAACTACATCGTTTAGCTGCCCTCATATAATAGAGACTAGCAACAAACTTCTTAGCCATCCGTATATACAGATCCGGTAGCGACCCGGCCAGGATTGCCGACAACCCAATAAGTGCTAGATGCCAAATATACCCGGAATAGGTAGTTAACGGTAGATTTCCCCCATACGGAAGTGGAATTACTGGAACCGGGCGAGGCAGTTACGGTTTGATATGTTGTCCACCCATCTCCTGCACTGATTTGCAACGATAAATTAACATCTCCAGCTGACCCAGAATGGTTAGAAACGGTTCCCTTTCCACTGTGGCCACCATAGGAAGAGGAGGTGACATTGTTTTGTGTTGCTGTTAGGGAGACAGACCCTTTATAGGAAACGGCGGCAAAAACAGACATAGACAGAGCAAAACACAGAGCGAATACCAACGCAATTGTTCCGATTCGTTTTATCGCTTTCATAACTTAACCTCCTTAAAATTAATTTCCTGGTTTGAATATACTAATTGACGGCTTTTCTCAGCTTTATCATAATTGCACCAATGAATTTTAAATAAACCCGCTTTCTCACTCCAAGTCTAAGCGTGAGATAGTACTCGTGTTGAACTTCTACCAAATATGATTTACGACTTCAATGCATCTAATACCTATTATCTCAACACGTAATAACGGCTGCATTGGCCTCGGCGGCTGGGCATCTTAAACCATTGGAATCTCCTCCTTCCCAATCTTTAACTACATCAAGTTTACCACTTTTTCCCATGAAAGTCAAGCGTTTTTTGTAAAATATGCAGAGCGTTTTAATGAGTAAAAAAATATGAACTCGGATTTGCGAAAGTGGAAAAATCTACTATGCCGACTACAAAAGAAAGAGAGGTCGGTATTGCAATAAAGAAGATGGTGGTTGCCAAATGCGCGTCCTTTGGAGGAAGCCTTGATTGACACTGTTTTGGAAGAGTATAGAGAAGTACTATGTTCCACAAAAAATGCAAAACAGTAGGACGTCCAATATAAGGCCGCGCAGATAAAAAATCGTGAAAAACGTAACGCCAGTTACCCCACCGCAGAATTTGATCGCATTTCCCTATGGCCTGATCAGGAAAAAAATACGTCTATCTGCATCCTGTCCATGGTACAAAGCAGTATGTCTTTTTTAACTAAGCCAGAAAAATATACGTCCCAAGTTGGGACGTATTAAATCCACCCAAGCCAGGGTGGATTTTTTTGTTTTTTTCAATACTCTGTTGGGAACCTGTTTCCCCCACGCCTAGATGGTGTAATAATATAGGAGAAAAAGTGTACTTTTGTAACATTTTGGGAGGTTTTCTACTTTTTCTGGAAGTTGCCCCTATTTCATTCGTGATATAAGTAGAGCCAAAGAAAGAAGGAAAGAAAAATGACAAAAGAACAGTTCTACGTATACCAGGAGGATACTTTTGAGGCATTCTGCAAAGCCCTGATTCGCAACGAAAGCATTGATGCTCACCGGGAGCTTGCCAGCCATGCGGAACGGGAAACAGCAATATCTGCACTTTCTGAAAGAGAGTTGTCATCTCTCTGTGCAGAAGATTGTTACCACCCCTATTGCAAGACTTTTTTTGTCCGGGAAACAGCTATTAAAATTTTCGACCCCAATTTGGCAGAGGGCTTGCAGTTTCTTCCTCCCCATTTGCGGGAAATCTTGCTGCTGTTCTACTGTATGGAATACAGCACTCCGCAAATTGGCCGCCTGCTGAACCTTCCTAAAAGTACCGTTCATTACCGTAAGCGTGAAGCAATATGCCGTCTAAAGCGGTTGTTGGAGGGTATGGAGCATGAATACTAACCGAATTTCCTACTCAACAATTGTGGATGCTAAATCAGGCGACAGCGAAGCTATGACTACAATTCTGATCCATTTTGCGCCATATATCCGCCGCTACTCCAAGCGTACTTTCTTTGACGAATATGGAAATCGCTGTGAATATGTGGACAATGAAATCCGGCAGCGCATTGAGGTCAAATTGATGATGGGTATTGTCTATAAGTATGACCTAAACAAGCTACCGCTTGGCGAAACGCTGGATTTTGATATATTATGAGGTTATATGTACATTATGTTAATTTATATTCATACAGAAGAACGCTGTGTCATGTGCGGTCAAATTATCCCAGAGGGTCGAATGGTCTGCCCTCTGTGCGAAAAAGATGTGGAAGAAAAGGTGGCACAAAAGCAGGCCGCACAAGCGCGAGAGACATTTCCCGTATTGCTTGGATTCAGGAAGCGGCGGCAATCCGCCAAAAGGACGGAATGAGATAATCATTCCGTGCAAGTATGCCTTGCTTTTGAGGCGTACTTGCACGGGCTGATTATTGGCCCTGGCTATATGCTACTTACAACTGAATAGGGCAATCAGATACGTTCCGTATGTGTTG
>CAJURY010000018.1 GCA_910589155.1 uncultured Oscillospiraceae bacterium
CGGGAGCGGTGGAGATCGCGAACACCTTGGTAGCACGGGAAGCGTTGCTGGTGTAAGCAATGGTGGTGTTCAGGTAGTCGGCGTTTACGTAGTAGGCGTAGATGGTGTTGCCGATGGCGAGATCGTCCTGGGAGGCGACGTTGGCGGCCCAGTTGACGAGACCGGATTGAGGCGCAGTGAACCAGCCAGCGAAGGCGTAGGTGACGCCGTCTACGGTTTTGGTGAGGCAGTTCAGTTTGGAGGCCAGTTCGGTGAGATCCTGTCCAGCCAGTTCTTCCGCAGACAATGCGCCCAACTTTTCACCGGTAAGGCCGTCAACCGCTTGTAGCGCTTCATTTTCGGCCAAAACAGCCTGCTTCATGGTGATGGTTACGGTTTTCGTACCTGTGGGAATCAAAATGGAGCCTGATGCATTGTCGAAGGACAGTTCGCCGGAAACCGAGGCGATGTTGTTGGCCAGAGCGGGTAGTTCCAGACTGACGGGATTAGCCAGTTCGTCGCCGGTGAGGGTGAAGGTCACGATGTTTCCAATGGTTTTCATGGTGAATCCGATTCGCTTGCCGGCGTTGCACAGGTAGTTTTCAACCTCGATGGTTTCGCCGCTTGCGTTGAATACCGCAGGCAGACCACGGCCGGCAATGACGGTGCCGTCGGCTTTTTCCGCAAAGAAGGAGTCAATGAGAACCTTGGTACAGGTGCTCTGTCCCCACATATGCTGGCAGGAACCGCCGCCGCCCGTGGAACAGTCGCGATCCCAGATCGTGCTATCGCTGGGATAGGCGATGCCTTCCCACCAGCCGTACAAACCGCCCATGGAGTTGTTAATCATCCACAGATAAGCTTCGATGCCGCCGTCGCGCCAGGTTTCACCGGAAAGGGCGGCGGAGAAGTAACCGGCGTTGTAAGCGGAGGAGAAATAACCGTGGGGATAACCGCCGATGTTATAAACAGAGTCAAATACCTTGCTCTTTTCGGTGGTCACGTAATCATAAGTTGCGTCGGTGAGATCCAGCAGCCAGGAATCCTGAGGCGCGCCGAAGAGATAACCGTCCCAATCCCAACGACCAAACAGATAAGTCGCCAGCCAGTTGCCGTCGCGCAGGTCTTTGCGGGCGGAAAGCTCGTTGGGAACAATCATACTGATGGGGATGTAGTCAAAGCCGTAAGTATCCATGGTGTTTTTCAGGACGGCTTCCACCCCCTTCACCAGACTGTCATATTCGGCCTTTGCCCAGTTGTACTCATCCTTGTACTCCTGTTCGCCGGTGGCAGCGTATAGCTGGTCGCAAAGGTAGGAATAGGTGGTGAGGCCAAACAGCGCCGCCCAGTTGTCAATGGTCCAGTAGCCGTAGGAGTCGATGGCATCGGTGCGCATCATGATACGGGCGGGATTGCCGTCGGCGTCCAGAAGATTTTCGTCAAAAACTTCTCTTTCCGCGCCGATTTTCCGGGTGTAAGTCTGAATACCGGGGTCAAAGCCGCGATCATTCCAGAACTGCAAAATGGTGTCGATATCCCCGGTTTTTTGCAGGTACAAAGCGAAGGGCCAGGAGTATTTCCAGGCGGCGTCAGGATACTGATCCTGCTTTAGGTACTGGGCGAACTCCGCGAAGTTTTCCGTATGGCCGGATTCTACCAGCGTCGCCAGCATACCGATTACATCGTGGTCGAATACCCGGTCGTAGCCGTTTTCGCCAACGTGCAGCTCGTAGCCGTCGGAAATGATGAGGGTGTAAATATAGCCGGCCTTGTAGGCGTTGATCAGCTCGGCATACGCTGCGGGGACAGATTTAATGTTGATGATGCCGTCCAGGCGGGTGTTCCAGTAGGTTTTCATGTGCGCATAGTGCGCGTCAAAGGAACCTTGGGCAGCCAAAACCTCCCCCGCGGGAAAATCATAGCTACCGCCAAAGCGATCCGCGCCGATGCAGTAGTCGCGAACGACGGTTTCGCCGGGAGCGATCATTTTGGCATCGACCGCCGCATCGTTCAGCGGGGTCAGGTAATTGCTGACAATGGGCAGCATACGGGGGTTTTCGGAGCGATTGACAACAGTCATGCGGGAGTAGGCGATTTCAAACTTGTTGCCGTCAATGATCACAAGATCGGCAAAGTTTTCAATTTTATAGTCCAAACCGCCCTTGCTGGCTTCTGTGACGAAGCAGGGCAGATACCCTTCCGCATTGTACCACTTGACAGATTTTGGTTCAAAACCGGCCACGCCAAAGCTGATTTGCTTGCCGAAGTTGCCCCGGAGGGAATAAGAACCGTTGATCCAGGCAATGGGCGCGTCAACGTCGCCTTCCCAGCCGAAGGAAGCAGACAGACCCCCAAGCTCGTTTAAGGGCGCGTTGCGAAGCTTGCCAATCATTTCATCCATAGCGCGCTGCAAAATAATATACGCAGCATAGGCTTCTTCATTGGTTAGTCCTTCCTGATCCAAGGCAGCTTTTGCGTTGGACAAGCATACTTCTACCCGGTCAAGACCTTCTACAGAAGGATCGTTGCGCCAGAGCGTCACTTCCAGTTCCATTTCTTCCACAGTCTGGCGGAGCAGAGACACATAATCAAAGCCTTCCTGGTAGTTGGGATCCTCCTCCAGATAATCCGTGTTCAGCGCGGCGGCATTCAGCGTCATATTGCCGTTTCTGGAATAAATCGTATCAAGGAGACCCCGGACTTCAACTTCCGTATTGGGGGCAATGGTAACGGTATACAAGCGAATAGCGTTGGTTTTGGCGTCCCCCACCCAGTCCTCGCTGATATAAGCGGGTTCCGCGCTGTCGTTGGTGTAGATTTTGATGTTGCCCAGGCAATTGCTGTTGCGCACAACCAAAGAGAGTGTTTGCACATAGGTAGACGCAGGGATGACGAGTCCCCAGCCAGCGTCGCCGGGGAGCTTACCTGTGTAGCTGCCGTCTTCATAGAGCATAATGCCATAAGAAAGACTGTTGTTGGCGCTCTTATCGGGTACGCCGTCGGTCCAGGTAAAGCCAACGCTGTAGTCCGTATCGGAGCCTTCCGTTTTCTTTTCGCCAAAACCGCCGAAGGTTCTAAACTGCATGGTGGAGGCGGGTTCCGGGGTGGTAATGATTCCGTCGGGATCGCCGATATATACCTGGAGGGTGCAGGGAGATACTTTGCTTTCCCAATAGCCATTGTCGTGGATGCGGCCGGAGGGGAAGCTGTTGGGGTTATTGTAAGCCACGTTCCACTTATAGTAGTCCGTGTCGGAAAGGGTTTCCTGCCCCAGCGCCAGGGTATAGGTAACGCCGGTCATTAGAGTGATTTCCTCACCGAAATCCAAAAATACATATTTGCCCGCATCGGGTCTGTCTTTGTTGATGGGTTCGCCGTTTTTGACGGTTTCCGCCGGTACAACGCAGCTAGCTAAAGCCTTTGCCTCCGCGCCGACGCCCTCGTACAAGGTGGCGGTGAGGTTGCTGGGATTGCCGACTTCAAAAATAGTGATCATCAAAGAATGCATATAGTTGGTGACGGTGGGGACAAAGGACTGATAGTGCTGGCTGTACTTGCCAAACATACCAACCTTTTCGCCCTTTTCCCAGGAGCCGCCGGTGACAAGATCCACACATTCGCTGGGGTCTCCTATGTAAACGCCGACGGTACAGGGAGAAACTTTGGCTTCCCAGTAGCCATTATCATGGATGCGGCCGGAGGGGAAGCTGTTGGGGTTGTTATATGCCACGTTCCACTTGTAGTAGTCCGTGTCGGAAAGGGTTTCCTGTGTCAAAGCCAGGGTGTAGGTCTTGCCGGCTTCCAGGGTCAGCCGCTCCTCAAAGGACAGCCGCACCGTTTTGCCCGCGTCGGGTCTGTCGGGGTTGATTGGCTTGCCATTTTGAATGGTTTCCAGGGGCACGCTACAGCTTGTTAAAGCCTTTGCGTCCGCGCCGACGCCCTCATAAAGGGTAGCAAGCAGCGTGCTGGGCGTTCCCACTTCAAAAATGGTAATGGTGAGGGAGTTCAGCTTGTCCGTAATGGAGGGAACGAAAGACTGGTAGTGCCAAGCGTACTTGCCAAGCATACCGACCTTTTCACCCTTTTCCCAGGAGCCGCCAGTAATGAGGTCGATGTATTCGCTGGTGTAATCTCCCCAGGGCGTAGCCGCTTTGCGGATGACGTTGTTTTTCAACATCATCCAGTCTGTGTTGCCTAATTCTGTAAGATTGATGTCTCTGTTGCGGATATTTTCGTAGTTGACAAAAACACCGCTGTCTGCGGCGCTTTCTCCAACGGCCTTTGCCACCGGCAGACTACCCGCGAATACGGACAGCACCATGGCGGCGACGAGCAGCATGGAAAGCAGTTTCTTTGTACCTTGGTAGTTCATTACAATTCCTCCTTCAAATGTGGGGCGGCTGGCGGCCTTGCCGCGCGTCTCCTTTGTCGGCAAAACCAAAACGAATGGCGCGGTGGGATGCAGGTACTTTATTCCAGCCCAGCGTAAAAGATTTTTGTGGGCAGCGGAACCAAAAACAGAAGGCATTGCAAAGTCAGTGAAGCAAAAACGGTTTTGCATTTAGGTATATTCTTAGGTGGCAAACAGAAAAACCATGGGGACACTTCCCGCTTGCGGGGAATCGCTCTATGGAAACTGGAAAACGCCAATGACGTCATGGCTTTCTGTGGAAGCGTTTGTCCAGTTTTTCCAGTTCTTTTTGCATAGCCAAAAACGTTTTTGGCTATGCAAAAAGAAAGAAAAGTGAACGTTTGCAAGCTATACACAGGAAAAGTATTCGCCGCTTTGCTATAAATTCGCTGGAATGCCGCCAAATTTTGGTTCACTTTCTTTATTTTTATTATAAAGCAACAAAGTAAAAAAGCAATATTTTTCTTCTCGACTTTTTGCAAGAAATTCAGCGCGCTGCATGGCAAAAAAGTCTAGGAAATTTGTATGATTTAACCAAATACATAGGCAGTGAGCCGGTAAGGCAAAGGAAATGGTGCATACCTCCATTCCCCTGCTGCGGGGCAGTTCCACCCCAGAGGCAGGGCAAGGTAATCTTGTATAAGGACGCAGGACAGTAATCTCAGTTCCTTGTCTGATTGCCAGGAATACAATAACCGCCGGGAGAAATCCCCGGCGGTTCAGACTGTCAAAAAAACGAAATATACATGACAAAAATGAAAGATTGAAAGTGAAATCCTTCATTTTGCTTTTTAACCGTAGCTTGTTCTTCACTTTTGTGCCGTACCCTCCGGGGGGTGACTTTTCTCCGGCGAAAAGTCACCAAAAGCCGCCGGGGCGAGCAGCGCCCGCAGGCAATTCGTCACGAACACTTCTACAGACTTGACACACCTGTGGGGGACACTCGACAAAAACTGCTCACAGCACCAAATTGCAACCAGCAAAGCGGTTGCAATTTGGAGAGGAGAAGCAGCGAAATAGCCGAACGATCACGCTAAGCGTCATCGTGAGCAATTGGAGCTTGCTTCGACGATACGCGCCGTCTCACGCAAAGCAAATCGTTCCCCACGGCGCGCCCGCGCGCCCCCCGAGCGACCGTTCCCTTGCAAAATCTGACAGCAGTTGCGTTTAAATGACTGCCAGCAATGCCGCCCCGCACTACCATGCAAAGATTACAAATTGTGCTTTTTGTAGGTTGCTACTACGGATTATGCATTTTTGTTTTTAGAGAAGTACTTTTTTGACAGGCTGAACCGCCGGGAGAAATCCCCGGCGGTTTTTTTACTGATTTTCCTTCAACTTCTGGCAAAATTCCTGCAAAACCAGTTTGTTATTCTCTGAGAGCTGGCTATAGGTTTTCATGATAGACTTTATGAGGTCATAAACCGGATTATCTTTGTTGCCCAAAAGCTCTGCAACAAAAGCGGCTTCCTCATCTTCCGGCGGAAAATCCCGCTCCCCTTCTCCAGTTCGCAGCCATTTTTCCTGCACGCGCAATTCCTTACTGATGTCTCTTAAAGTTCGATCAGATGGTTTTTCACGCTCCGCTTCTAATAAATAGATATACGTTGCGGTTAAACCAACTTTTTCCGCAAGGGCTTTTTGCGTTTGTCTTCTGAGTTTCCTTGCCTCTTTGATTCTCTCGCCAACAGTACTCATACTACCACCTCCACTTATATGAATAGCATAGCATAAAATGCAGTATATTGCAATGGATGCAACAAGTAAGCAAACCACCGGGAGAATCCCCCGGTGGTTTGCTTACTGATTTTCTTTTAATTTCCGGCAAAATTCCTGCAAAACGATCTTATTATTGTCCGAAAGCTGGCTATAAGTTTTCATAATTGCTTTAATCATGTCGTAAAGCGGATTATCCTTACTACCCAGAAGTTCGGTAATATAGGTAGCTTCTTCATCCGGGGGCAGATATTGTTCTCCTGTTCCGTTTCGAAGCCATTCTTCGTTTACTCTAAACTTTTTACATATGTCACAAATCGTCCGATCAGATGGATTTCTACTCCCAGTTTCAATTTGTGACACAAAATTTTTTGACAGATTCAATTCTGCCGCCATTTGATCCTGACTTAATTTTGCGTCAGTTCTAACTTTTCGTATTCTAGATTTCACACCATCACCCCTTTCTATATTTTACAGCAAGAAGTTTGCATTGTCAAATTATATTTCGCGTAAATAGTTGACAAGTATTATTATGTGTGATATTATTGTATCACAAGTCAAACTTCTTGCTTGTTTCGACAAAAGTAATTATACGAAAATACGCAAAGTTATATTCTTGGTATTAAGGGGTGATATAAGTGAACAAGGAAGAACAGACAAATTTCTCCGCAATGGTAGACACCTTAAAGCAACTCAGCCCCAGCAATCTTTTGTTGATCCAAACCGCCGCGCAGGTATTAAAAGCCAGTCAAGACATAGAAAAGAGAGGTAAAACAAATGACAAGTATGGTTGAAGAGTTTTATTACACAAACTTTAACGAGCAGGCGCGAAACGCGCCTCCCGCCGAGCAATGCGACACGTATACCGAGCAGGCTCGCAAGCTGCAAGACGAGCTTCTCGAATCCTTTGATGAAGCGCAGAAGGCAATCTATATGAAATATGATGCGCTCTTGAATGATTTGGCAAACATGACCAACCGCGAAAATTTTGTCGCCGGCTTCCGCTTTGGCGCGCGATTCGCCTTGGATACCTTCGCCTAAAGCACGAAAATCCCGCGCCTTTTCCAAAAGGCGCGGGATTCCAGTGTATCAAAAAAGCCTCGCAGAGTTCGCGCCCGCAGGCGCGAATAAAGTCAAAATTATTTTCCGCCGCGGCGTGTACGTGGCGGAAAATACTTCTCAGGCTGCAAGTGTGGAATTTGTCCGCTTTTGGCGGACAAATTATGCGCGCAGCAGACTGTAAACCTATTGTCGGAAAACCCCGCAGGAGTTTTTCGACAGTCTCAAAACCCGCGCCTTTTCCAAAAGGCGCGGGCTGCTTTTTTATGCAAGCTCCTGGCAGGACATGGCGAAAAACGCCGCCATAGCGCGAACCAGATACCCGCCGTCTTTGACCCCGGCGGTTTCATAGCTGGAGTGCATGGCAAGCTGGGGCAATCCAATATCCACAGTACTAACGGCCAACTGAGAAATGGAAATATTGCCCAGAGTAGAGCCGCCGGGCAAATCCGCCCGATTGTAAAAATCCTGCACCGGCACGTCCGCCTTTTGGCAGGCCATGCGGAACACCGCCTCGGACAGCCCGTCGGTGGCGTAGCGCTGGTTGGCGCTGTGCTTGATCACAATACCGCCGTTCATCTGCGGGCGGTTGCCCACATCGGCATACTCCGGGTGATTGGGGTGCTGGGCGTGGGCGTTGTCCGCGGAAACCAGCATACTTTGCGCCATTGCTTGGCGCAAATCCATCCCCAACGCCTCGCAGACGCGAGACAGCGTATCCTTCAAGAACGCGGAATCCGCCCCCTGCCGGGTGCAGGAGCCGACTTCCTCGTTGTCAAACAGGCAATAAACCGGGGCGCTTTGTCCTTCTTCCGCCTGCAAAAAGCCCTCTAACGTGGCGAAAGCGCATTGCAGGTCGTCCAAGCCCTGAGCGGAAACGTATTCTTCACGACTGCCCCAGACAGTCGCCTTTTGCCGGTTGTACAAATACAGGTCGGCAGATAAAATGTCCTCTTTTTGAACGCCGGCGCTTTCCGCCACCTGCTCCATGAGATCGTCCTTGCAGTCCGCGCCGCCCAAAATGGGCAGCAGATCCACCGCCGGATTGTAACTCATATTGTCGTTGGCCGAACGGTTCATGTGGATGGCCACATTGGGAATGAGCAAAAGGTCTTTGCTTAGCGCCACAAGGCGGCTTTCCACCCTGCCGTCGGCATTGATCAGCACACGCCCGGCAACGGACAAGGGGCGATCCAGCCAGGTGGACATGAGCATCCCGCCGTACCGCTCCACGGCAATGCGGGTATAATCGCCGGGGGTATCCAGCTTCGTGCGCTCTTTGATGCGGAAGGTGGGGCGATCGCTATGACTGGCAGACAGCATAAAGCCGCTAAAACTTCCCGCCGGCACCCGGAAAGCAAGCAGGGCGGACTGATTGCGCATGACAAAATATTTCCCGCCGGGTTGAATTGCCCATTTTTCTCCTTCCAGAAGCCGGGTATAGCCCGCTTCCTCCAGAATATTTTTGACATTTTCTACAGCGTGATAGCTGCTGGGGCTGCCGTCCAAAAAGGACAGCAGCTTTTTTGTAAAGGAATCCATGGTTTACGCCTCCACCAGCTTCAAAAATTCGTCGATTTCGTCCGCCAGAATTTGCAGACCCTTTTTCCAGAAGTTCTTATCCGTTAGGTCAACGCCCACAACCTTGGCCGTATCCTCGGCGGTGGTTACGGGGGTGGCTTTCAAAAGCGCCTTGTACTTGGGCACAAAAGCCTCGCCTTGTTCTTCGTACATGGCGTACAGGCCTCTGGCGAACAAACCGCCGAAGGCATAGGGGAAGTTGTAGAAAATGGGACCGTAGTAATGGCTCTTGCACACCCACATATAAGGATGCAGAGCGTTTTCGTCCAGGCCGTCGCCGTAGGACTGCTTCTGGGCGTCCAGCATGAGCTGGCAGAGGGTCTCGGCGGAGAGAAACTCCTGCTCCCGGCGGGCGAATACGGCGGTCTCAAAGCGGTAGCGGGAATAAATGTCGCAGATAATCTGCGCTGCGTCGGAAAGCTGATTTTCAATGAGGTTCAGCTTCTGCGCCGGGTCGGTGGCGGCGGCGATAGCGGCGTTCATAATGACGCACTCGTTAAAGGTGGAGGCCGTTTCCGCCACGGGCATGGAGTAGTCCCGGTTGAGAGGACGTTGTTCGTTCAGGCAGCGGTTGTGGAAAGCGTGTCCCAGCTCGTGTGCCAAGGTCACAACGTCGCCGAATGCGCCGTCAAAATTGGTGAGGATGCGGCTTTCGCGCAAAGAGGGAATCCCGGCGCAGAACGCGCCGCCCACCTTGCCTTCTCTGGGGTAGAAGTCAATCCAAGCGTTGTCAAAGGCGCTTGCCACCATATCGTGCAGGTCGCTGTCAAAATCCTTGAAAATGTCCAGCAAATAGGCCTTGGCTTCTTCGGTGGTGTAGGCCTTTTCCGGGGTTTTGCCCATGGGCGCAAACAAGTCGTACCAGGGCAGGCCGTTTTCATGCCCCAGCGCCTTGCCCTTGGCTCTGAGATACTGCCAGAATTTGGGCAGATACTCGTCGATGGCGGCAAACATGGCGTCCAGAGTTTCCCGCTTCATGGCGGAATCCGCCAGGGTTTCGGCCAGCGGGGACTCGTAGCCACGAAGCTGGGCTTCCGTGATGGTTTCCAGCTTGATGGAGTTCAGGGCAAAGGCCACGGAATCCGCGATTTTCTCGTAGCAGGCAAGCTCCGCTTCATAGGCGGCCTTGCGCACGGCGGGGTCTTTGTCGTAGGCCAGATTGCGGATGGAGGAAAGGGTGGTCTTGCCGCCGTTGTAATCCACCTGCACTGCGCTGGTGAGCAGCCCCTGCAAATCGCCCCAGGCGTTGGAGCCGGAAAGCCGCATCCGGGCGAGAATTTCCTCGCTTTCGCTGCCAAGCAGGTGCTTGCTCTGCTCTTTCATACGGGCGAACAGGAAGCGGTATTCTTTCAAAATCGGGTCGGACTGAGCGATTTCAAGCAGATTGTCGATTTTTGCAAGATAGGCCTTGCAAGCGGCATCCGGGCCGGCGGTCTGGCTGAAAAGCTGCATAATCTGCCCAAAAGCAGAACCGGCGGCGCTATCTTTGGTGTTTGCGGATTGGCGCAAAGAAGCGTAGCCCGCCAGTTTTTCAACTAAGTCGGTGATTTCCTCCATACAGGTAATGTAGCCCAACATGGCTTCCTTGGCAGGAAAGGTTTGGATTTTTTCCGCAAAATCAGCAAGGGCTTTGCAGGCGACCGCCAGCTTTTCCTGATCGGCAAGCCATTTAGGGTCGGTAAAATCCTCGTATAAAGGGGTTAAATTCCAGCGTTCGTTCATAAAAATTCTCCTTTTGTTTTTGTATGCGATGTATTTACATTCTATAGCCATTGAAAAATGTTGTAGGCATTTGCAAATTTGATCGGCAGTTGTTTTTTTCGCACAGTTCGATTCAAGCCGTAGGGGCGAACCTGCGTGTTCGCCCGGTGGGCAGCGCCCCTACGGCGTACCATTGGATTATGCGGACGTTTCGCCTGGCGCGGCCAGCAGCGTCAGTTCCACGACAAACAGGTTCCCAGACAGCGCCGCTTGGAAAACGCCGCCCATAGCCGCCGTCAGCTTCTTGCAGGTTTGGAGGCCAATCTTTGTGCTTTCCACCCGACCTGCGTCGGCGTTTCGCCAGTTGGCCAGCCGGATATGCGCCCCCGCCTTCGTAATTTGAACGTCAACGGTTACGGCTTTTCCCGGATCGGCGTACTTTTGAATATTAGAGTACAAATTGCCAAACACGCGGCAAAGATGCTGTACATCCACCTGTATGGGGCAGGTATCTTCCGTGCCGCCAGCTTCTACCAGAAAGCCCCGCTGACGCAGCTCTGCATTGTGTTCGCCCAGAAGCTGCTCCAAAAGCGTCCCTGCGTCCATGGTTTCCAGATGCACCTCCGGCTCCGGCTGTCCAAATACCAGAAAATAGCCAAATAGTTCTTCCGTCAAGTCCCGGAGCTGCTCCGCCTTGCTCTGGCAGATACGCAAATAGGTCTGCTGCTGCGCTGCCGTCAGTTCCTCCGGCTCCTCCAAAAGCTCCAGATAGCCCATCAGCGCAGTCAATGGCGTGCGGACGTCGTGGGAAATTGCCGTGAGAAGCTGGGTATTGGCCTGCCATGCTTGCTGCTCCCGGTGCAGCTTGTCTATCATGGACAACCGCATAGCGTCCACATCCGCAGCAAGCTGCCCAAGTTCATCTCTGGTGGTGGGGTGGATCTTTTTGATGAGATCGCCCCGGCTCACCTGCCCCACCTGCCGCTGCAATTTTCTGATGTTGCGGATGACACGACTGTTATACCCCAAAATGATGATTAAAAATACTGCCGCCGCCACGCTGAGCGCAATCATTTTTGTCAGGGCGTAAAGGTGCCGCTGGGAGGTCTCGTAAATCGTGGTCTGATAAGCGCCGTCTGTAAAAAGAACGGCGGACTGGTAGGCGTAGTCTGCGTCCTCTCCTACCCGAACCACAAAGCCGTTGGCGGTGCCCACCATATCCGCGCCATTGCGGTTGGAGGTAATCATCATATCTCTGCCCTGAATGGTAAGCCGGGCGTAGGGATTTTCCCGGTTCCACTGGCCAATGGCCTCCAGACTGGTGGAAGCCACCTGGTGTTGCACCACATAGTCTTGAAAGGAGGCGCACAGCGCCAGCACACGCTTTTGCCGGGCGCTTTCCTGCAAGTACCCCTTTTCAATCAGCACGCGACCCAAAAAGCTGCCGCCCAGCCAGATCCCCACGGCGGCCAGCGTCGCGCATAAAAGCACCGCCATGAGCTTCCAGTTCAGGGAAAACCGCCGCTCAGCCAAATTGATACCCCTTTCCCCAAATGGTGCGGATGCGTTTGGGCGTTCCAGGGTCATCCTCCAGCTTTTTGCGCAGGTTCAAAACGTGCACCATCACAGTATTGTTGGAGGAGGGCAGGTACCGCTCGTCCCACACCGCTTCATAAATGGTGCGCGCGTCGATTGGCACGCTGGGATGCTCCATAAGATACTGCAAAATGGCAAATTCCTTTTCCGTAAGATCCACGCGCTTGCCATGCTTCAGGGCACAGCGGCGTTCCTCATCCAGAGAAATGTCCAAATGAGGCGGCGGGACTTCTCCCTTGCCTTTGTAGGTCATATACCGGCGCAGCAGCGCCTCCGCTTTCATCAAAAGCTCCCGTCTAGAGAAGGGCTTCGCCACAAAAGCGTCTCCACCTGCGTCATAGGCCGCAAGCTGATCGGACAACTGGGTTTTCGCTGTGAGAAACAGCACTGGCGCGGCAGAAAATTCCCGAATGGCCTGGGTAGCGGCCACGCCGTCCTTCCCGGGCATCATGATATCCATAATAATAAGATCAAAATTGCCGTCATGGCGCACGGCGGCCACCGCCGCCTCCCCGGAGGCCGCGTCCGCTACATAATAACCCCTGTGCTCCAGCAATATCCGCAGCAGAGCGCGAATATCCGCCTCATCATCCACGACTAAAATGCGGGCTTTTTGCTCCATAAATCTCCTCCTTATTGCAGATCACGGCAGATACCTTTGACAATGGCGTAAACCTCTGTTGCAGCGCTGATGTGCGAAATTTGTTCCTTATAGAAATTACTGTGCGCCACGCCTTTGAGGTACCAGGCAAAGTGCTTTCTTGCTTCCAGACAGGCGATATGCTCGCCTTTATCTTCCATGGCTAGTTCAAACTGCCGGGTTGCCGTCTCCATGCGCTGCGCAAGAGGCGGCAACGGGGGAACTTCCGCCCCCTCCAGCTTTGCTTTTACCTCGGCGCATAGCCAGGGGTTGCCAAATACGCCCCGCCCCAGCATCACGCCGTCGGCGTTGGTGCGGCGCAAGCAGGCGGCGGCATCCTCAGCGGAAAAAATGTCGCCGTTGGCCAGCACAGGAATGGAAACCGCCTCCTTGACCTTGCGAATCATATCCCAATCCGCTTTGCCGGAATAGAGCATGGCGCGGGTTCTTCCGTGAATGGCAAGGCCGTCGCAGCCAGCCTGCTCCAAGGCGACAGCCAGCTCCGCCACATTGACGTTACCTTTATCCCAGCCGATGCGGGTCTTTACCGTCACCGGAACGGAAACCCCTTTTTTTACTGCCTCCACAATCCGGCAGGCAAGCTCCGGCGTCCGCATCAAAGCGCAGCCGTCTCCGTTGCCTACGATTTTGTGCATGGGACATCCCATATTAAGATCAATGTAGTCGCAACCGGAAAGCTCCAGCGCCAATCCAGCCGCTTCCGCCATCACCGATGGATCGTTGCCAAACAATTGTGCGCCGCAAATACTATTTTCATTTTTACGCAGCAAGGCGGCGCTTTTTTTGTCTTTGTAAACCAAAGCTCTGGAAGAAACCATTTCCGTTACGGTAAGTCCCGCCCCAAGTTCGGCGCAGACCGTGCGATACGCCCAGTCCGTCACCCCCGCCATAGGCGCAAGCGCCACCGGATTTTCGAGTTCCAAATTGCCGAGACGCATAAAATCCGCCTCCTTCTCCAGTGTAATATGATGAAATTCTATCATATTTTTTCCAAACGCACAAGTGCTCTGGGGCCTCTAAAGCAAAATTAATAAAAAGGGAACCAGAGGACGCAAAAAATGCCAGGCGGTCTTGCGAAAACAAGATCGCCTGGCGCAGAAGCCTGCCCGGATATGCCGACAGGCTCGCCATTTCAGTTCAAAATGCGGCTTGGATTTTTCGCCTTCTTTCACTTCCGGATTGTTCACTGCGAAGCTCCGCCAAAGAACTGCCCCCTGCTTTTTTACTCCGCTTCCATGGCTCCCTTCTTCTTAGGCAAAAAGCGACCACACAAAGCACACAACCGTCAGCGCCGGCTGGTGAAGCAGATAAATTTGCAGCGAATGCCGGCCGCACCAGCCAAGTCCCCGGAAAATGGGAATGTCCTCCGCCCCGCTGGGAAAAAGCGATCTTTTCTCCCGGTAGACCGTCCTTCCCAGCCACGCGCCCAGCAAAAACCAGCCCAGGTTCGGCAAAAGCGGGAAATAGTCCGAAGAAGTAAACGCCGCGCTCCGATAGCCCAAAAACGCAAGATAATCCCATGGCGCAGTGATATATCGCAGTCCATAGCCACCTACCATCAGCAACGTACCCAAAATGCCCAGCGCCCATACAGGCAATTTGCCAAATACCGGCCACAAAAGCATACAAGCGCCCAGGCAGTGCAGCACCCCGAACCAGATGATAATGTCTATGGGTTGATAGCCCAAAAGATACATCCCGGCAGTCACAGCAGTGCAGAGCAAACCGCAGGCAAATACCATCGACCCTCTTTGCACAGACTTATGCCCAAGGGTGACGCTGATACCGGAAATCAGCAAAAACAGCACGCCGCCCCAATCCTTCAGGAGCACAAAAAATGCGGGATAGTCAAAACTGACAAGCTGGTACAATTCCCGCAGGTCATAGACAAAATGAATGACAACCATGCATAAAATGCAAAGCCCCCGAAAGGCGTCCAGCTCCCAAATGCGTTGTTTCTTATGCGTCATGCTCTAACTGGCTATTCGCTTCCTCCTCCAAAACACGGTAGGCAACCTTACCCACCAGGGTTTTGGGCAGTTCTGTGCGGAACTCAATTTCTCTGGGCATGGCATATTTTGCAATGTGCTTGCTGCAATAGGCCAAAAGCTCCTGCTTGAGTTCCTCCGTCGGCTCAATGCCAGGCATGGGCACCACATAAGCGCGAACCCGCTGCACCCGGTAGGAATCCTTCACGCCAATGACGCAGGAAATGAGCACCTTTTCATGACCGTCAATGATGTTTTCCAACTGGCTGGGATACACATTATAGCCGGAAGTCACAATCATGCGCTTAATCCGCTGGCGGAAGTACACAAAGCCGTCCTGATCCATATAGCCCAGGTCGCCGGTATGCAGCCAAATGCGGCCTTCCGGGTGGCGGCGCAGGGTGTTGGCGGTTTCCTCCGGGTTATCCATGTAGCCCAGCATCACCGTTGGGCCGGATATGCAGATTTCGCCATCGGCATTGGCGGGCAGCTCCTCCATGGTGCCGGGCTTGACAATTTTATAGAAGGTATCCGGGAATGGCACGCCGATAGAGCCGGGGCGCGCGTAGTCAATGGGAGTCAGGCAGGAAGCTGTGACGCACTCGGTGGTGCCGTAGCCCTCGCGAATTTGCACCTTGGCGTTGTGTTCTTTGAGGAAGGTATCCACCTTGCGCTTTAACTCCACGCTGAGAGAGTCGCCACCGGAGAAAATACCAATCAAGAAGCTGAGATCCACGCCGTCCAGCTCATTGGTGCGTAGCAGCGCTTCAAAAAGCGTGGGCACACCGGGAATAATGTTGGGCTTTTTCTTTTTCAGCGTTTCCGCGTAAATTTTCACATTAAACTGGGGCAGCAAAATGCAGGTCGCGCCAATAATCAGCGCCGTATGGATTCCGATGCCCAGACCAAAGCCGTGAAAAATCGGCATGACGGAAAGCATCTTTTTCCCGGCCAGTTCTTTCAGAGAATAGCCGGACGCCCCAGCAGTCTGCAAGCCCAGAGCGTTAAAATTCATATTGGACAGCATAATGCCCTTGGTGGTGCCGGTAGTACCGCCGGAATAGAGAATTGCGGCGCAGGCGTTGGGATCCCCCGAGGCGCTGGGCATTTCCCCCTTATACCGCCGGCCAGCCTCCAGAAAATCTCCCCACCCGATGTAGCCGGTACGGGGCAGCTTTTGAATGGCGCGGGCAGTTTTGGTAATGGGGAAGAGCATCTTCTTGACCCCCGGCAGCTCGTCTCTAACTTTTGCCACGATAATTCGGCAAGAATCCTTCAGTTCCGGCAAAATTTGCTCAATTTTATAAAAAAACTGGTCTAGCGTTAAAATCGCCTTGCTGTGGCTGATGTTTAAGTAAAACGCGATTTCCTTGGGAGCGGATAAGGGGTGAATCATGTTGGGAATCGCGCCGATGCGGTTCAGCGCGTAAAAGCTATCCACCGCCTGCGGGGTATTGGGCATACAGATGGTGACGCGATCGCCGGCATGAATGCCCATAGCAAGGAAAGCTCTTGCCGTTAGATCAATTCTGCGCAGGAATGTAGCGTAATCCGTCTGCTTGCCCAAGAACTCATAGGCAATGTTCGCGGGATACTTTTTCCCCATGTCGGCTACCATCTGATACATGGTCTTTGAGGGATAATCAATGGATTTTGGCATATTGCCATAAAAATTCAGCCAGGGAGCGGCTGTGGAAAGCGCCATAATAAAACGTCCTTTCAATTTTCAGTACAAGAGCAGCCTGAAGGCAAACCCTATTTTGCTTCTATTATAGCACTGTTTGCAGCAAAATGCACCTGTTATTTGCAATTTCAAAACAAAAAAGTGTCCTGGCGGTCTGCGCCCGCCGGCACCGCGCTACGAACCTCGCTGCAAACCCATCACGCCCCTAGGGTCCTCGGCAGAACCTGCCCTGAAACGCGAATCATCGCGCAGCAAGCGGTTGCGATTTTAAAGGCACAGCGGCAAAATAACCCTGGAATACCCCCGCGCCTAATTGCAAGCTCGTTGTGTTTCCCACATCGACGCTTCCCATATCAATGTTTATAAGCGAAATGCGCCCCGGTAAAATTACCGGGGCGCAGCATCACGATTTACAATCAACGGAACCAGACAAAATAACAAAAAAGAATAAACAATCCAAAAATTCCCACGCCAATCAGCCACACAAGCAGCGCGGCCTTCAAAGTACCGGCAGTCAGCGCTCGCTTTTCCGTTCTGGTTAATTCCAAAGCCGACTCCTTGGCGCTTTCGGCCTTCGCCCTTTCAGACTGCGGTGTGTTGGGTGCATACCAAGGCATTCCCTCCACATTCATATTGGCGATGGTACGGCCATCGTCATCGGCATACTCTTTTCTGCGTTTTGCCATAGTATCTCCTTATGATTTCTTTTTTGCCAGTTTCTCAATATTTGCCTTGGCTTCGGCAATCAGGGGTTCCAGCTCCGCGTTGCGCTCTGGGGTATTGTACAAATGGCAGGCGCAGAAGTGATCCGGCTCGATTTCCGCGAAATCAGGCTGCACATACTTGCACATTTCCATAGCTTTGGGGCAGCGGGTATGGAATTTGCAGCCGGAAGGGGGACTTGCAGGAGAAGGAATGCTACCCTCCAAAACTGTACGGTTCATCTTGTAGTCGGGATCAGGAATGGGAATCGCAGAAAACAGCGCCTGTGTATACGGATGCAAAGGATTTGCAAACACGCGCTCGGTGGAAGCATACTCCACCAAGTTGCCCAAATACATCACGCCAACGGTATCGGAAATATGCTCCACAACGGAAAGGTCATGGGAAATAAACAGATACGTCAAGCCAAACTGCTTTTGCAGATCCCGCAGCAGATTGATAATCTGCGCCTGAATGGAAACATCCAGCGCGGAAACAGGCTCATCGCAAAGAATGAAATCAGGATTCAGCGCCAAAGCTCTGGCAATGCAGATTCTTTGCCGCTGGCCGCCGGAAAATTCATGGGGATAGCGATCCTTATGATATTCCTGCAAGCCGCAAGCGTGCATAACCCTGGTTACATAATCGTCAATTTCATTCTCCGGAACAATTCCATGCTCCCGCACGCCCTCTGCGATGATTTCGCCTACAGGCAAACGAGGAGACAAGCTGGAATACGGATCCTGGAAAATAATCTGAATGGCGGGACGTTCATGGCGCAGTTCCTTCTTGGACAAAGAGAAAATCTCCTTGCCATTGAAAAATACCTGACCATCGGTCTTATCCTGCAAGCGCAAGATGGTACGACCCACGGTAGACTTACCGCAGCCGGACTCACCTACCAAACCCATGGTAGTCCCGCGCTTAATTTTGAAGGAAACGCCGTCCACCGCCTTTACATTGCCCACAGTCAAACGTAAAAAGCTGGACTTAACGGGGAAGTATTTCTTCAAATTCTTGACAACCAGCAGGTTTTCCGGATCATTTTCCGCCCCATCAAAATACTTTGCGGAGTAATCGTCATGTACATTTGTTTTCACTTCAGCCATCTTACAATTCCTCCACATCTACAGATTTGGGATATTCCATCACTTCGCCGGTTTCAAAGTACCGGTAGCAGGATACCACATGGGTGTCGCTAATACGAATTTCAGGGGGATATTTGCCGGAGCACTGCGCACAGTGCATTTCGCAACGATCCCGGAAATAACAGTAATTGGGCATATCCACAGGATTCGGCACACTGCCGGGAATGTTATAAAGCTCATCAACCTTCTTGCCCACAACAGGCTTGGAGCGCATAAGGCCGATGGTATAAGGATGTGCAGGATGATGGAAAATATCCTCCGCAGTGCCCTTTTCCACAACGCGGCCGGCGTACATAACCACAACATAGTCCGCCATGCCCGCCACAACGCCAAGATCATGGGTAATGAGCATAATGGAACTCTTGATTTTGTCTTTCAGATTCTGCAAAAGATCCAGAATCTGCGCCTGAATGGTAACGTCCAGAGCGGTGGTGGGTTCGTCCGCAATGATGAGGCCAGGGTTACAGGCCAATGCAATGGCGATTACGATACGCTGCCGCATACCGCCGGACAGTTCATGGGGGTACATCTTATAGACGCCTTCCTTGTTGGCAATGCCAACAAGCTCCAGCATTTCCAAAGTCCGAGCCTTCACATCTGCCTTGCTCATTTTAGGATTGTGCAGGGAAATAACCTCGTTAATCTGATCCCCAATTCGGAACACGGGGTTCAGGCTGGTCATCGGCTCCTGGAAAATCATAGAAATATAATTGCCACGAAGCTCTTGCATTTTGGCCGTGGGCGCGTTGACAATGTTATACGCGGAGCCATCGCCAAGGTTCAGGCGGATTTCACCGCCCACCGTCTGACCGGTGGGGCGCTGCAAAAGCTGCATCAGGGAAAGACTGGTAACAGACTTGCCGCAGCCGGACTCGCCGACGATACCCACAGTTGAGCACTTGGGTACGTCAAAGCTAACGCCGTCCACCGCCTTAACCGTACCAATGTCCGTAAAGAAATAGGTGCAGACATTGTCGAATTCCACAACATTGTTATTGTCACGCATTTGGGTGACGTAAAGCTCGGGATCCTTCTTGGCGTTTTCACGCGCTTTTTCCAGCTTTTTCGTTGTTTTCCGGTTGAATCTGGAAATTCTTCTGGAATCCTTGCCGGAAATATAGGAGGATTGCTTCTTACTCTTATCTTTTTTCAGCATCTTTTCTCCTCCTTACCGCTTCATCTTGGGATCGAAGGCATCGCGCAGACCGTCGCCGACAAAGTTAAAGGCAATAACAGTCAAGCAAATCAAAATACCGGCGGGAACCCAGATGTAGGTATAATTAATCATATTTTCTGCAGAAGAGGTAACCAGGTTAATGATGTTGCCCCAGGAAGCAAAGGGATACTTAATGCCCATGCCCAAGTAGGACAAGGAGGACTCCGTGAGGATAACGCTGCCCAAAGCAGCCGTAGCGTTTACAATCAACTGCGGCATAACATTGGGTACCAAGTGGCGGAAAATACGGCGCTGCACACGTACGCCGGTGGATTCGGTAGCCACCATGAAGTCCTGCTCACGCAAAGACAGAATCTGGCCGCGAACCAGACGAGCAATGCTTGCCCAGCCCAGCACACCTAAAACCGCCATCATCATCATAATACGATACTTGGCGTCCACTTGCAGCTTATCCATAACAGATCCGATAATCAGCAAAATGGGGAAAGAGGGAATGGTATAGAAAATATCAACAAGACGCATAATCAGGGTATCCACCCAGCCGCCAAAATATCCGGCCATACCGCCCAAAATAATGCCGATCAGCATTTCAATAAACACAACGACGAAGCCAACCAGCAAGGAAACCTGGCCGCCGTACATCAAACGGGCAAAATTATCTCGACCGTTGCTGTCCAGACCCAGAATGTGCTCAGAAGAGGGCGCGGCGTAAATATCCACCAAATAGCGAATTTGCTCGCAGCTTGCAGAGAATACACCCGCTGTCTGCTTCACGGTCAATGTTTTCGTTTCATAAATTACATTGCCGTTTTCATCCAGCTCATTCACGACCACGTTGTCGCCCTTTTCATTGACTTCAACACGTTCCTTGGGAACTGGCGCGTCGCAAGAACCCGTAGGATCGCCCTTTGCGGCCATCTCCTTCACGGTAGCAGCCAGTGCGGTTTTGAAAGCAAAGGACAGACTGTCGTTACCCTTGGGATCGCGGATTGCAAGATCTGTGATGAAAGCGAAATCATTGCCGGAGGCATCCCGCAAAATGATTTCATTATCACCCTGAACAACGCTGTAAGAAGCGCCGTCCACCGTAAAGGACTTGCCGGTATACATATTCAGCAAAGCGCTTGCGCGCAACTCGTCGCTGACTTCACTGCCGTCCACTGTATCAAAGATAAAGACACTACGAACCTGCATCAGCTCATAGCCGCTGCTCTTAGAAATGGTAACCTTATCGTCTTCTGCGTGGATCATATATTCCACGTTTTCATAGGTAAAGACATTCGCTTTATTCTCTGCCGCTTCATTATATGCTTCCAGGAAGCCGTCGTCCATAGCGGCGCCGGCAAATTCAACGGAAGATTCCAGGCAGGTCACTTCATAGCTCATCTTGGACCGCATGGTAAGACCATACTCCAGCCCGTTGAAGGTGAAGGTATCCGCCTTATCCGCACGCGCCTGCGCTACCGCAGCAGTAAAGTCGTCGCCCAAGTCCGCTACGCCGGTATAGTATTCAATCGACTTATTGATGGTATCAAAGATACCGATAGCGGTACTTTCCGTCAGGGTAGCAACCGCAACGTTATTACTCTGAGATACGGTAAAGACCTTATCTCCCAGCTTTTCCACCATATAAGCGTTTGCACCGCTGAAAAACACCGTTTCAGACTCGCCGGATTTTTCCAGCGCATCGATCTGGCTGTTGACCTTCAGGCCAGCGGTGCGATCGATTGCATTGTCGGGATCCAGATCCAGACCGATATAGTCTTTGCGGAAGCTCGCGCTGGCATAGGTTGCCATTTGGGTGCTGTGCTTACTGAAGGTCTCGACCTGCCCGTAGGGATAGAACAGGGGACCTACAAAGGAAAACAGAAACATGAGAATCAGAATCACGCTGCCCAAAATGGCCAGACGGTTTCTGAAAAAGCGCTTGGCAACCAAACGGCCAGGACTTAGAACCTTAACGCGCTGGCTGTCGTCCAACGCCAGGGGTTCGTCACTGTGCGCGGCACGCTCGGCTTTCAAAGCAGCTTCCCGCTGCTTCAAATTTTCATTTAAACTATTTCTTTCCATGCATGCCACCTCCTTAGTTCACACGGACTCTGGGATCAACCACGGCATACAAAATGTCCGCGATAAGATTGCCCAGCAGGATCAAAATGCAGGAGAAGGAAAGATAGAACATGGTGAAGGGAATATCGCCGCCAACCATGCAGTTGTAACCGGCGTAACCAATACCGCGAATATCGAAAATCTGCTCGGTAATCATAGCGCCGGAGAAAAGACCAGGCAGCATACTGCCCAGAATCGTAACCAGGGGAATCAATGTATTGCGGAAGGCATGGTGATTGATAACGCGGTTTTCAGACAGACCTTTGGCGCGGGCTGTACGGATATAGTCCGCATTGAGCACCTCCAAAGTGTTGGCGCGGGTATAACGCATTAAATCGCCAATGCCCACTATGGTCAAAGTTAAGCAGGGCAGGATCAGATGCTTGGCAATATCCAGCTTTTGCATAAAAGGAGAAAGCTGCAAGTAGTTTCGGCTGGTCATGCCATTGAGATCCAGCAAGGGGAACTTCACTGCAAAAAGCAGCTTGAAGAGGGTACCCACAAAGAAAGTGGGAAGAGAAATACCTACCAGTGCGATGAAGGTAATGGAATAGTCGGTGAAGCTATACTGCTTTCGGGCAGCCAGAACACCTAAAGGAATTGCGATACAAATTTGCAGAAGGTATACCACAATATTCATACTGAAAGAAACCCAAATGGTATCGTGGAACACCTGCGTAACCGGCTTTGTGTTCATCCAGCTATCGCCAAAATGACCGGTCAGGGTCTGCCCAAGCCAATTGAAATAGCCTTGGACAATGCCTTTATCCATACCCAACTGCTGGTTTAGTTCATCCAGCCACTGTTGGGCGCTTTTTGTATTGCCGGGGCGGGTTGCAAGCTCACGGGCGGTCTTTTCTGCATAACCGCTAGGCAGGGACGCCATGAGCGCGTAAATAATGAACATGGCAAAAAATAGAATCAATATGCCTAGCAGGGTTCTCTTAACGATAAATTTAAACATAATTATATCTCTCCAAACCAACGATTTTGTAGAGACCCCGCGTGCCCACAGATCCCGGAGGACCTGCGGGCACGGCTAAAATGCCAGGTATATGTTCTCTCAGCCTAGGGTCTCAAGAAAACTTAATTCATTTCCAGCAGCTCCAGATCATTCATCCAAGTCCAGAAGGTGGTGATGTCGGGAGTCAGGGTGGAGATGTTCACACGCTCGGTGGAGAAGATGAAGCAGTTTTCACGCTGGTAAACAGGAACTTCGCAGCCCCAGTCCAGAATGATGTTCAAGCAGTCCTTGTAAGCAGCCTTACGGAAGGTCTGGTCAGCGCTGCTGCGTGCTTCCATCATCAGTTCGTCCAGCTCGGCGTCTTCAATGTGATAGTGGTTGGAGCCGGTAGCGCCGGGCTTGCCGACAATGTTGGAGGAGTGGTAAACCTGGTACATATCGGGGTCAACGGTAGCGCCCCAAGCGGCACACCACAGTTCTTCGGTCTCAGCGTCCAGCGCGTCCCACAGAATGTTGGAGTCCTGAGGATCGTTGATGTTCAGGGTGATGCCCAGCTTCTCCAGGCCGTTCTTCAGGTTGGTGCAAAGAGCGAATACAGGGTGGTCGCCCTTGCCGTCGGCAGGAACAATGATTTCGTAGTTCAGCTTTGCGCCGTCGGGAGCCGCGGTGCACTTGCCGGTGGCTTCGTCAATGGTGAAGCCGGCAGCCTTCAGGAAGCCGCGGGCAGCGTTCAGAGCAGCCTCTTCCTTTTCCTGTTCGCTCATGCCGTCGGTGTAGATGGGGTTGCCGTCCACATCCTTGGAGAAAGCGATTTCATAGCCTTCATCAGAGGGGGTGGGAGCAGCCCAGGAGGTGCTGGAGATGGGGTAGTTGATCACGGAAGCGGTCTCGCCGTAGTAGGAAGAAATCGCGGCGTCACGGTAGACAGAGATCATGGTGGCGAAAGCCTTACGCATATTCTTGGAAGCGTCGGAATCGGCGTCTCCGCCAACGTTCATGGTCTTGGCGTTCAGGCCGATGTAGCCGTAGCCCAGGTTGTTCACAGCAGCGGTGGTGATCACATTGCCGGTAACTTCGTTGGTATCAGTATTGTAGGAAGCAATATTCGCAGCGTCCTTCAGGGAGTAAGCGGGGTTCGCGATATCGAAGGTACCCTGGGCAACGCCGGTCAGCTTGTCGCCAGAGGTGGTCTCGCGGAACAGGATGTACTTGGTCTTGGGGCAGCCCTTGAAGTAGTTTTCGTTGGCTTCAAAGGTGATGGTGCCGTTTTCAAAGGAAACGAACTTGTAGGGGCCGGCGCCCAGAGGCTGGGTGGTCTTAGCGCGAACGCTGCTCAGATCGCCCTTCACAAAGCCGAAGGAGTTGTTGTCGTAGTCGTACAGGCTGGTGTCGCCGTAGTAGTGCATAGGAGCAATCGCAACGGCCAGCTGATAGATGGTAACAGCGTCGAACTTGGTGGTACGCACACGCAGGGTGTTGTCACCAGTCTTGATGATGCCGGAGATGTTGGGGACAGACTCAGCGGTGGCAACGCCAACATCATAAGTGGCAACGGCATCGCCCAGGATTTCCTTCACAAAGTCGAACAGGTCGGTGTTGGCCAGTTCGGTGGCGCTCATTTCGGCCAGAGAGCCGTAGTCCTTGTCTTCGCCCACAGCGGCCTGGAGTTCAGTCCAATAATCGTTGGCAGTCAAAGCGTCCATGGCATACTCGCTGCCGGTCTTGGCGCCGGTGACAGTGGTGAAGTCTTCAGAAACTTCGCCGTAGCCCCACAGAGCCATGCCCAGAGCAACCTTCTGACCGTCGGTCAGAGCGTCGGCGGATTCAGCGCCAACTACTGCAAAATTCTTTTCAGCATACTTGCCAACAACAGTGTCAATGATGTCCTGTGCGAACTTCACGCCGGCTTCGTCGATTGCAGTCCAGTAAGCGGTAGCTTCTTCTTCGGTGAAGTTGGTGAAGTCGGTGTTGTCGCGGCCGGCAGCCAGGATCAGATCCTTCTTGGCAGCCATACCAGCGCGGTACTCTTCCATGCCTTCGATGGGCAGAGCGTAGAAGGTAGCGGCGCCATCATAGGTGGGGTCAGCGTAAACGTACATATTGAAGATGACGTCGTCGATGGTGAGGGGGGTGCCGTCGGAGAATACGACGCCTTCACGCAGGGTGAAGTCATAATCGGTGGTGCCGTCTTCGTTTTCCGTTACCTTCAGATCGGCCATGCCGTCGTAGAAGTAGTCGGTGCCGTTGTAGGACTTGGTCTCGCCTTCCAGGCCGTTGTAGATGATTTCGCCCAGACGGTCAGAGGACAGCAGGGGAATGTTTACCATGGTGGTAACGTCCTGGTCATAAGCAGTCGTAGCAAAGAAGGGGCTAAACTTGCTGGAGAAGGGATCATACGCAA
>CAJURY010000019.1 GCA_910589155.1 uncultured Oscillospiraceae bacterium
GCACCCACTATCCGAATTTCACCAACGGCTATTGGGAGGATTATCTGTTCGCCAAAAACTTGCAGGGCGACGTGGTGGCAATGTATCTCATTACCGTGGAACCGCCCCGGCTGATCGCGACCTACGAGTATGACGAGTGGGGCAAGGTGAAAACTGTCCGGGACGCAACCGGCGCAATCCTGACCGACCCCGCCCACCTCGCAAACCGTAACCCCTTCCGCTATAGAAGCTACCACTACGATATTGAGACTGGCTTCTATTACCTCCAGAGTAGATACTATGACCCCGCTATCAGCCGCTTCATTAACGCCGATGAATATGCCTCTACTGGACAAGGCTTTATTGGCACTAATATGTTCACATATTGTGGTAATAACCCAATAACTCGTGAGGATATGGAAGGAAGTTCATGGTGGGATAATGTAAAAAAGTTTGGACAAGGTTTTGCTGATGGTTTTACAAGTTTCTTCCAAGACACAGTTGATACTATAAAAAACATACCAACTATTGTAAAAGATGCAGTGGAACATCCGGTTGACGCGTTAAAGTCGTATGCAAAATCAGCATTTTGGGGTGTCGTTGATCCGTTTGGCGGAAAACGGAAAATATATAATGCAGGAAAGGCGCTTTTTGCAGGGGATGCTTATGCATTAGGACACGTTGTGGGAAAACACACTGCGGAATCAGCTATAGCCATTGCGGCATATGGTGCTCAAGCAGGGATGAAGGCCGCTGCAAATACAATACGTCAAAAAGTGCTTCCTAAAATTGTCAATAGCAAATTATTTGGGTTTAATAATGGTTACGGGCTTAAAATAGGAAAAAGAATAGAAAGCCTCTATCAAAACCCAAGCTTTCAGAAAAAATATGGTATGATGGGAGGAACCTTTATATCCATACGTGATTCAAATGGAAAGTGCATATTTCGACTTAACTGGGATCCCTGATATGGACTACATACCCATCCCCTGGACACAAATAATTGAAAAAGTAGGTGATTGCTTTTGTTTTATATGAATATGCAACCTATAAGTAATCGCTGTGAAGTTATTACAATTGAAAGTACTGATTCATTTGCATATGCAGTTTCTTACTACATGAGAATCCTTCAAGCGCTAACAACCAAAGAGAAGTTATTTTTTGGATTTTACCGCCAAAATGGAGTGGGTCTGTCACGCAATGAATGGCTACAATATGATGCCGCAATTACAAATTTTTTCGCCAAAGATAAACGAGTTTGTAAGGATATAGTTAAAAATAAAAATGAAATATATCTGTGGGCGGCAAATGCGCCAAGGGACGTGGATACATTAGAAATGATACCCAAATTCTGTCAGTACTACTTGCATACTTTGTTTTTTGAACCAAGGGTTGACTGGGAAGCTTTTTTAACTGTTTATCCTCTATATATGAAAACAGATCTTTGCAATTTTGTTGAAAAGGGAATTGCAGATATATTGTTCAGTTATGACGATGACGGTGTTTTTTCAATTGCTTTTAATCCTGAAAGATTTTCACACCAGCGTATGATTACTGAATTGGAGCAATGTAAATTACTGCTTTAAATCGCCCACATGATTTAATCCGCTGTTTTCACAGACTGTACCAATCAAAATGGAAGAAGTTACAAGCGGTGCATTATAGAATGAAAATCGATTCGATTGACGGCGGCGATGCTGGTGTGGAAAAATCACGGCTGAACTAGGTGGAAATGCCTTACAGGCAAAAGATTCGTAAATGCATGGAAAAAGGCGTTTCCTTAGAAAACTTTAAGCCTCAAGAAAGTAATGCTGTCTAGTCAAATACTATTGGATCTTTTTTGAGAATGCAAAGGAATTTTACTTGACAAGGCGGAGGATATCGTGTATACTAAGCGAGGTGTAAAGGGATGTGGGTTGACAGGAGGCCGGAAAATGAAGCTGGATGCACTGGAATGGACGCTCCTGTTTGACTATTACGGCGATCTGCTTACCGAAAGACAGCAGATTTGCTTCGACCTGTATTATAATCAGGATTTGTCCCTGGGAGAAATCGCCGAGGAAGCTGGAATTAGTCGACAAGGCGTTTATGATACCATAGCCCGGGCGAAAGCGTCTCTCAAGACTATGGAGGACAAGACCGGTTGTATGCGCCGGGACATTGCCTGTCGGCAGGCAATGGAAAAAATCCAAGCAGCCGCCAGTTTGTTGGCGCAGGCGAAGGAGAAAAGCATTTGCGCGCTGGCTGAGAAAATTCTGCAGGCAGTGGAGGAAGCAAAGGAGCAAGCATAATGGCATTTGAAGGCCTGACTGAAAAATTATCCGCCACCTTTAAAAAGCTCCGGGGAAAGGGTCGCCTTTCCGAATCGGACATTAAGGAGGCCATGCGCGAGATTCGTCTGGCGCTGTTGGAAGCGGACGTTAGTTATAAAGTCGTGAAGGACTTTACGAAATCTGTTTCTGCCCGCTGCGTGGGTGTGGATGTGCTGGAATCTCTTACCCCCGCCCAGATGATTGTAAAGATTGTCAACGAAGAGCTGACGGCTTTAATGGGCAACACCACGCAGAATATTACAACCAATCCCAAAGGTCCCACGGTTTTAATGCTGGTGGGCTTGCAGGGCGCGGGTAAAACCACCAACGGCTCTAAGCTGGCGGGCTATTTCAAGCGGCAGGGCAAAAATCCGCTGCTTGTGGCTTGCGATGTGTATCGCCCCGCCGCCATCAAGCAGTTGGAAGTCTGCGGTGAAAAGCTGGGATTACCTGTGTTCCAGATGGGACAGGCAAACCCGGTGGATATTGCGAAAGCTGCTGTGCAGCATGCCGTACGCCACGGCAACGATATGGTATTTCTGGATACTGCCGGCCGGCTTCATGTGGATGAAGCCTTGATGGAGGAATTGAAATCCATCAAAGCGGAGGTAAATCCCCAGGAAATCATGCTGGTAGTGGACGCCATGACCGGTCAGGATGCGGTAAACGCCGCTCAGACCTTTAACGAATGGCTGGACATTGATTCTGTCATGCTTACCAAGCTGGACGGCGACGCCAGAGGCGGCGCGGCGCTTTCTGTCCGAGCTGTTACCGGCAAGCCCATTAAATTTGTGGGTATGGGCGAGAAGCTTTCCGATATTGAACCTTTCCATCCCGACCGTATGGCCTCCCGTATTTTGGGCATGGGCGACGTGCTCACCCTCATTGAAAAGGCGGAGCGGGCGTACGACGCAAAAAAGGCCGCCGAGCTGGAAGACAAGCTAAAATCCAATAAGTTTACCCTAGCTGATTTTTACGACCAGTTGGTGCAGCTCAAGTCCATGGGTTCCGTACAGGATATTCTGGCGCAGCTTCCCGGCGGCGCGAACATGAAAAACGTGCAGGTGGATGAAAAAGCCATGACCCGCACGGAGGCAATCATTCTTTCCATGACCCCCCAGGAGCGGGACAATCCCAGCGTGATTAACGCCAGCCGCAGAAAGCGTATTGCCGTAGGCGCGGGGGTGAAGGTGGAGGACGTAAACAAGCTATTAAAACAGTTTGAAACCATGCGCGCCATGGTGCGCCAGTTCTCCGGGAAGAAGATGAAGCGCTTTGGCCGTAAGAAGGGAATGCCTGGAGGAATACCGGGCGGCTTCGGCCTTTGATTTGATCGGCTGCCGCCGAGGTTCTGCTTTGGCGGTTTCCATATAATTTTTAACTATCCTGATTTGGAGGTGAAACCCAATGGTTAAGATCAGACTGAGAAGAATGGGCGCAAAGAAGGCTCCTTTCTATCGTATTGTTGTCGCTGACGCGCGGTCTCCCCGTGATGGTCGCTGCATCGAAGAGATCGGCACCTACGATACGCTGACCAATCCCGCTACCATTAACGTGGATGTGGAGAAGGCAAAGACGTGGATCAAGAACGGCGCCCAGCCCACCGACACAGTTCGTGGCCTTCTGAAAAAGGCTGGCGTGCTGTAAGCGCTGAAGGAGAATCGCGATGGAAGAACTTTTGCTATATGTGGCAAAAAATCTGGTTGACAATCCCGACAGCGTTTCCGTCGCACAGTCCAAAACCGAGGAAGGAACTGTGCTGGAGCTTCGCGTTGCGCCGGAGGATATGGGGAAGGTAATTGGTCGGCAAGGTCGTATTGCCAGAGATATCCGCACCATTGTGAAGGCGGTTGCGCAGCGTAATGGGGAAAAGGTCTCTGTGGAGATTGTTGATTAACGACAGTATGCGTGACGGCAAACGTCACGCATTTCTGCTATATTTGTACAGTTTGGAGGCAGGTATGAAAAAACAATTTTTAGAGGCCGGGCAGATTGTCACCACCCATGGCGTGCGGGGAACGGTAAAGGTGCTTCCCTGGGCGGATGGACCGGAGTTTTTGTGCCTGTTTGACCGGGTTTTTATCAATGGACAGATTTATGCGGTGGAAGGATGCAGCGTGCAGAAAACCTGCGCGCTTTTGAAGCTGTCAGGGGTGGATACCGTGGAGGCGGCGCAGGCGCTTCGCAATCAGGTAGTGCGGGTGAACCGGGACGATGTGGAGCTGGAAGAAGGGGCGGTGTTTATTGCCGACCTTTTGGGCTTGCCGGTTCTTGCGGACGAGCAGGAAATTGGCAAGGTCGCGGATGTCATGACAATGCCGGGCAACGATGTGTATATCGTGAAGGGCGAACACGAATATATGATTCCCGCCGTGAAGGAATTTGTGCTGGAAACCAATGTGGACGAGGGCTTTGTGAAGGTAAAGCTCATTGAAGGGATGCGGACCGATGCGGATTGATATTCTCACCTTGTTCCCTGATTCTGTGGGAGATGTGCTCAGCGAAAGTATCATAGGCAGAGCGCAGGAGCGGGGGATTGTCCGTATTGAAGCCCACCAGATTCGAGAGTATACCACGAATAAGCAGTGCCAGGTGGACGATTATCCCTACGGCGGCGGCCGGGGCGCGGTGATGCAGGCGGATCCCTTGTATAACTGCTGGCTCCATGCCTGCGAGGAAGCGGCGGGGCCGGTGCATACCATTTTTCTATCCCCCTGCGGGCATACCTTTTGTCAGGCAGACGCCATTCGTCTGAGTAAAATGGAAAATCTCGTTTTAGTCTGCGGTCATTATGAGGGCGTCGACCAGCGGTTCATTGACGAATGCGTGGATGAGGAAATCTCCATGGGGGACTTTGTCCTCACCGGCGGGGAAATCCCCGCGATGGCCGTGACGGACGCAGTGTGCCGCATGGTGCCGGGGGTTTTGCCGGACGCGGAGTGCTTTGAGGAAGAAAGCCACTACAACGGACTTTTGGAATACCCCCAGTACAGCCGCCCGGCTGTGTGGCACGGACTGGAAGTGCCGGAAATTCTGCGCTCCGGGGATCACGGGAAAATCGTCCGCTGGCGGCGGAAAATGGCCTTGCGGCGTACCCGTGACCGTCGGCCGGATATGTATGAAAAGCTGGATCTTTCCAGCAAACAGGATCAAAAGCTTCTGCTGGAAATGGAACAGGAGGATGCAAATGGATAAGCTGGAAACCCTGCGGCAATGGGTGAAGGAAAGCAATAGTATTGTGTTTTTTGGCGGCGCGGGAGTGAGTACGGAGTCCGGCATCCCGGATTTTCGCTCGGTAGACGGCCTGTACAGCCAGAAATTCGACTATCCCCCGGAAACTATTATTTCCCATAGCTTTTACCGGAAAAACCCGGAGTATTTCTTCCGCTTTTACCGGGAAAAAATGCTGCCTCTGGGCTTTGCGCCCAATGTGACCCACAAATTGCTTGCCCAGTGGGAGCAAGAAGGAAAGCTTTTGGCGGTGATTACCCAAAATATCGACGGACTCCACCAAAAGGCGGGAAGCAAAGCGGTTTATGAGCTGCACGGCAGCGTTTTGCGCAACTACTGCGAAAAATGCCGGAAATTTTATCCGGCAGAGTTTGTGAAAAACGCAAAAGGCGTGCCCTATTGCGACTGCGGCGGCATTGTGAAGCCGGACGTCGTACTCTATGAAGAAAGTCTGAATGACCATACGGTACGAAAAAGCGTCCAAGCTATTGCAAAAGCGGATCTTTTGCTGGTGGCCGGTACCAGCCTCACGGTATATCCGGCGGCGGGGCTTGTGAATTATTACAGAGGAAATCGCCTGGCCCTCCTCAACCGGGACGCAACGCCCTATGACAATCAGGCAAATTTGGTGCTGCATCGAAACCTCGGCGAGGTATTTGCGGCGCTTTCGGAGTAAATACCATGGAAAATACGAAAAAATTATATTATGCGGACGCGCATCTGCAATGCTTTACCGCGCGGGTTTTGGATTGCCAAAAAGTGGGAGAAAATTTTGACGTTGCGCTGGATCAAACGGCATTTTACCCGGAAGGCGGCGGTCAGCCTTGGGATACCGGTATCCTTGGCGGCAGGCGCGTTTTGGAGGTACACGAAAAGCAAGGGGTAATTTTTCACCGGTGCGACGGTTTTTTGGAGCCGGGAACCCAGGTGGAAGGGCAAATAGACTGGCAGCGTCGGCTGGATTTCACGCAGCAGCATTCCGGCGAGCACATTGTTTCCGGGCTGATTCACAAACGCTTTGGGTATCATAACGTGGGCTTTCACATGGGCGCAGCGGCGATTACCATCGATTTTGACGGGGTAATTTCTGCCCAGGTTTTGTCGGAAATAGAGGCGGAAGCAAACGAGGCGGTTTGGAAGGATCTTCCAGTACAATGCTGGTTCCCGCCGACAAAGGAGCTGGAGAGGCTACCCTATCGCAGCAAGCGCGCGCTGGAAGGCGCGGTGCGGCTGGTGGAGGTTCCGGGGTATGACCTGTGCGCCTGTTGCGGCACCCATGTAAAACATACGGGGGAAATTGGTCTTATCAAGCTGCTGTCCGTTGTAAAATTTCACGAAGGCGTGCGGATTGAAATGCTATGCGGTCGGCGCGCTTTGGGGTATCTATCCGCCGTGCTGGAGCAAAACCGCCAGGTGAGTCAGGCGTTTTCCGCGAAAGTGCTGGAAACGGGAGAAGCGGCCAGAAAAATGAACGAAAATTTGGCGATGCTCAAGTATCGTGTGGTTGCGCTGGAAAATCAATTGTTTGAAAATCTGGCGGCGCAGTATCAAGGCCGCGGCAATGTCTGCCATTTCGAGCCGGGGCTGAGCGGAGACGGCGTACGCCGTCTGGCGGATGCTTTGGGCAAAAGCTGCGGCGGCAGAGCCATTGTGCTTTCCGGCAGCGACGATGTGGGCTATCAGTACGCCATTTGCCAGCCGGGGGCTGATTTGCGGCAATTTAACCGGGATTGGACCCAGGCGCTGTGGGGAAAAGGCGGCGGTAAGCCGCATTTCCAGCAGGGAAGTTTACGGGCTGCTCGGCGGGATATTGAGGCGTATCTTACCGCTGCCTCGCAATAACAAAGCTTTTTAACAAAGTAACCCGCAGGTCTTAGAAAAGACCTGCGGGTTTTATGATAGATTTTAGATCAGAACCGTTTCGTAAACTTTCCCGCGCTGTTTTTTTGAAGCCGCTTGAATTTATTTGGGCTTTTGATCCAATCGTAGCACTGATCCCCCCAATCGAATATCCGCTGGATGGCGAAAAAGACGGTGGGCGTGAGGATCAGCAGCGCGGCGGTAATCAGCCCCGCCTGCTGGCTCAGTTGGACAAATTCAAAAATTTGCGCCAAGCTGACAAAGCAGAAAATCACGGAAGCTGTCATTGCGCCCCACAAAAGCTTTCTCTGTGCGGTGAAGGGCTTGCAGACCTGATACAACACGAGAAGCCCAACGAAGGATACCAGCGCGGCGGAGACGGTATAAAGCATATCTGTTTCCAGCTTGAATACCATCCAAAAGGCTTCCGCCAGCAGCACGACAATGAGATTGCTGATGCCGCCGGGCAAGGCCTTTCGCAAAACGCCCAGCATGAAGCTGCCGTGTACCCGCTCATAGTTGGGTTCCAGCGCCAAAAAGAAGGAGGGAACGCCAATGGTGAGACCGCTGATCATACTCAGGTGCAGCGGAAGCATGGGGTAGGGGAAGGTTGCGAACACGGAAAGCAGCGCCAGCACCAGAGAGAAAATATTCTTCACAAGGAACAAAGCGGCGGCGCGCTGAATGTTATTGATGACCCGGCGGCCTTCTCCAACCACGCTGGGCAGGCTGGCAAAATCGGAATTGAGCATCACGAGCTGTGCGACCTGGCTGGCGGCCTGACTGCCGGAGGCCATGGCGATGCCGCAGTTGGCTTCCTTCAAAGCTAGTACGTCGTTTACGCCGTCGCCGGTCATGGCTACGGTATGCCCGGCCTTTTGCATGGCTTTCACCAGTTTGCGTTTATTTTCGGGGGTAACGCGGCCAAATACGGTGTACTCCCGCACCGCGCGTTTAAAGTCCGCTTCCGACTCCAAGGTGGAAGCGTCCACGTACCGGTCGCTGTTCTCAATGCCCGCTTTTCGAGCGACTTCCGCCACGGTTACGGGGTTGTCGCCGGAAATGACACGAACGGATACGCCCTCCTGGGCAAAATATCGGAAGGTAGACTCGGCGTCCTCCCGCAACTTGTTGGAGAGTACGGCCAGCGCCAAAGGACGCACTGCCTCCGGCGCTAATTTCTGGTTGGCGGCTGGGTCTTTTTCATAGCCTGCAAGGAGCAAAACACGGCAGCCCATTTGCGACCAAGGCTCTACCTGCCGGCGGATAGACTCATAATTCGCGCCAAGGATAAACTCCGGGGCGCCGACCACATATGCGCCCTGCTTTTCAAATACGGCGGCGCTCCATTTCATTTCCGACTGGAAAGGCACTCGCTTGACAGCCTTCCAGTCGCTTTTTCCGCCAAAAGTTTCCGCCATGGCGCTGGCGGTGTCGTTTTCCGGCTCTCCTTCGCCATAAAACGCTGCAAGGACGGCTGCAATCTGTTCCGGAGAGGTGTTTGCATCGTCCAAGGGGATCAGATCCTGTACTTCCATTTTCGGCTCGGTGATGGTGCCGGTTTTATCCACGCATAAAATATCCACTCGCGCCAGGGTTTCGATGCAATTCATATCCTGCACCAATACCTTGCGGCTTGCCAGCTTCCTGGCGGATACCGCCATGGCTACACTGGTGAGAAGATACAGTCCTTCCGGGATCATGCCGATGAGGGCGGCCACAGTGGTAATGACGCTGTCGCGGATTTCCATTTGCAGGGTATGGAACTGCTGATAAAACAGCAAGCCGCCAATGGGAATCAGCAAAATGCCCACCACCTGAATCAGACGATCCAGAGAGCGCATCATTTCCGATTGGGTTGCATGTACATTCTTTTTGGCCTCTGCGGCCAGATGGGCGGCGAAAGAATCCGGGCCGACCTGGGTCAGCTGGGCGCGGCAGCGACCGGCAATCACAAAGCTGCCGGATTTTAATTCGTCGTTGGGGGCTTTGGGGATGGGATCGGCTTCGCCGGTGATGAGAGACTCGTTGACCTGCATCTCCCCTGCGCGCACCACAGCGTCGGCGCAGATCTGATCGCCGGGGCCAAATTCCACAATATCGTCTTTGACCACTGCCTCCGGCAAAACATTGCAGACCCTGCCGTCTCGAATGGTTTTCACCGGTCTTTGGGCAACCAACGTTAATTTATCCACGGCGCGCTTGGCGCGGATTTCCTGAAAGCAGCCGATGGCGGTGTTCGCGATAGCAATCACCAGGAACATCAGATTTTTAATGGAACCCACCAGCACAAGGCATACGGCCAGCACCACAAAAATCAGATTGAAAAAGGTGAGGGCATGTTCCTTAATGATTTGGGATTCTTTTTTTGTAGGCGGCTCGCCGGGATCGTTGCTCCAGCCCGCCGCCAGGCGCAGCTCCACCTCGTCGGCGGAAAGACCCTGCTCCGGGTTTGGCCTAGCCTGGGGAATGGCCTGTCTTGGCGGTTCTGCCGGAAGAACTTCTTTTTTCAATTTTGGGATGCGTTGTTTTGTGTTCATATACAGCAGTCAACTCCTTCGGACTGATTGTTTTTCTGAAAATCGGGAAAACCGTTTTCTCGATCCCACAATAATAATAGATTGCCCTGGCGCACCTGAACATGGGCGGCCTTGCCGGTAAAGTGATTACTCACCCCAAGGGGATACCCGGCTGTGAGGGTAGCTTCCGTCAGGGGATACAAAAGCCCTTCCAGCGTCACGCCCTGGGCGGGGCTACCCATGCAGAAGATGGATAAAATGCCGTCTGCGCTGGAAGGAAAAACAAGGCTTCCGTTGCGCAGCGCGGTGGAAAAATACTTTTTTCCCACCAGAATGCCCTGCGCGTCGTGCTCGGCCAAATACACAAGGGTTTGAAAATTGGCAAGGGCGTGATCCAGCCGGGGGCCGTCCAGACCGCCGTAAATGAGAAAGCGGCGAAAGCCCTTGGTAAGCCCGCAGCGAACGGCCAGCATCGCGTCCGTATCGTCCTTCATGACCGGGTATGCGCAAACTCCCGCCCCCCTTGGAATTTCACCCAGAGAATCAAAATCGCCCAAAATGACGTGGGGACGCAGCCCCAAAGCGCCGGTGTGGAGCAGACCGCCGTCGGCTGCGATGATAAGGTCGGAGGAAGATATAGGGACAGCCAGCTTGTCAAAATCCCCCGCACAAAAAATAACACAGGTTTTTTCCATGTTCTACCTCAAAAAACTTGTAAAAAGCGTCCAAAATGAAAAGGCGGTTTTTGTTGAATCCGCCTGTAATAATATAGCACATTTTGTAAGAAAACGGAAGCTTTTCAGATGTTAATTCTTTCTTAAGCTTTCTATAAACCCGGAGTTACCCTAAAAATAGTTCCCAGAAAATGGAAGAGTTATGCGTTTGTTTTGCAACTTGTCTGGATTGCACAAGAAGCAATAATATATCTTGCAACCTTTCGTCAAATCGTGTATAATGAAACTGTATCAACCGCAGGAGGAAAAACTGGTGGCAAAACTGTATTTTAAATACGGCGCAATGGGCTCATCTAAAACTGCTCAGGCGCTGATTACCAAGTATAATTATGAGGAAAACGGGTTGAAGGTCTGGCTGATGAAACCTAGCGCGGATTCCAGAGATGGAAAAGATATTTTGCGCAGCCGCATTGGTTTGCAGGCACAGGTGGAAATGATTCCTCCGAAAACCGATGTGTATAAGCTGTTTCAGGAAACAAAGCTCGGCGCGTGCGATATTATTATTGTGGACGAGTGCCAGTTTTTAGAGTCGGAGCAGGTAGATGAGCTGCGAGCCATTGTGGATGAATTTAACCTGCCTGTGATGTGCTTTGGACTTCGGACGGATTTCCAGTGTCATTTGTTTGGAGGCAGCCGCCGGCTGATGGAGGTGGCGGATACCATTTTGGAAATTAAAACCATTTGCGACTGCGGGGCGAAGGCCACGGTAAACGCAAGAATTGATGAAAACGGGCATATCATTACCCAGGGAGAGCAGCTTCTTCTGGGCGGCAACGACAGTTATATCGCCATGTGTCACAAGTGCTGGGTGCGGGGCATCCGGGAGCATAAGATTATCCGGCTGCATGGCAGCGCGGAACCGGAAGTATCATTTTAAAGGAGGAAAAAACCATGGATGTAAAAGAAATTCTTGGAAAATGCGACCATACCTTGCTGTCGCAAACCGCCACGTGGGAGGAAATACGGAAGATTTGCGACGATGGTATGCAGTACCAGACCGCTTCTGTGTGCATTCCCGCTTCCTATGTAAAGCAGGCGAAGGCTTATGTAGGGGGAAAGCTGGCGATTTGTACCGTGATCGGCTTCCCCAACGGCTACGATACCACCGCCGCCAAGTGCTTTGAGGCGACCGACGCAGTGGAAAACGGCGCGGACGAGGTGGATATGGTCGTCAATCTCGGCTGGGTCAAAGATGGAAAATATGATCTGGTGCTGGAAGAAATCAAAGCGGTGAAGGCCGCCTGCAAGGGTAAGCTTTTGAAGGTTATTATTGAAACCTGCTTGCTCTCCGACGAAGAAAAAATAGAAATGTGCAAGGTTGTGACGGAGTCCGGCGCGGATTATATCAAAACCTCCACTGGCTTTTCCAAGGCCGGCGCGACCTTCCACGATGTGGAGCTGTTCGCGGCTAACGTGGGACCCAATGTGAAAATCAAAGCGGCGGGGGGCATTGCCAGCATGGAGGACGCGGAAAAGTTCATCGCTCTGGGCGCTTCCCGTCTGGGTACTTCCCGCATTGTAAGATTAGTAAAGAATGGAAAGGAGTAATAAAAAATGAATTATCCTACCCCTCATATCAACGCCGCTCCCGCCGATTTCGGCCAGACCGTCCTCATGCCCGGCGATCCCCTGCGTTCCAGATTTATCGCGGAAACCTTTCTGGAAAATGCCAAGCTTGTGAATAACGTCCGGGGCGTGCAGGGCTATACCGGTATGTACAAGGGTGTGAAGGTTTCCGTTATGGCTTCCGGCATGGGTATGCCCGCCATCGGCATTTATTCCCACGAGCTTTTCAATTTCTTTGACGTACAAAATATTATGCGGGTAGGTTCCGCCGGGTCCATGCAGGAGCATATCCATGTGCGGGATATTGTGATTGGACAGGGCTGCTGCACGGACTCCAACTGGGCGCACCAGTATCATTTGTCCGGCACCTTCGCCCCCATCGCCTCCTTTGAGATGCTCTCAAAAGCGGTGGAGTCCGCCAAGGAAGCCGGCGCGACCTATCATGTGGGCAATCTTTTGTCCTCCGACGCCTTCTACGGCGACCATGTAGACGTGCCGGAAGGACTGGACGCCAATTACGGTTGGCGGAAAATGGGCGTGATGGCGGCGGAGATGGAAGGCGCGGCTTTGTACATGAACGCCGCCCGCTATGGCAAGAACGCGCTTTGCATCTGCACCATTTCCGACCATATCCTCACCGGCGAAGCCACCACGGCGGAGGAACGCCAAAATTCCTTCACCCAGATGATGGAAATTGCTTTGGAGACCGCTCGGAAAATGGAGAAATAAGGAATCTGCCCCCGGATGCGCTTTCCGGGGGCAGCGAAGCCTTTTGAAGCTGAGGTGCTTTTATGAAACGTATTTTTTTAATTGTCCTGGACTCCTGTGGCGCGGGGGCTATGCCGGATTCCCTGGGTTTTGGAGATATTGGCGTCAATACCCTGCGAAGCTGCGCGACCTCCCGGTATTTTGAAATTCCCAATCTGGTAAAGGCGGGGATCGGCAATATTGACGGGCTTTCCTTTTTGGGTCTGACGGAAAAGCCAGGCGGCGCGGTTGCCCGGCTGGCGGAAAGCTCCATGGGCAAGGACACCACCATTGGACACTGGGAAATTGCGGGGATCGTCTCCCCGAAGCCGCTGCCGACCTACCCCAAGGGGTTTCCCCAGGAGGTTCTGGAGGCTTTTGAAGCGGCCACCGGCAGAGGCGTGCTGTGCAATCTGCCTTATTCCGGCACCGACGTGATCCGGGATTATGGCGCGGAGCAGCTAAGAACCGGTAAATGGATTGTGTATACTTCCGCCGATTCTGTTTTCCAGATCGCAGCCCACGAAGAGCTGATTCCCTTGGAGGAATTGTACGACGCCTGCCGAAAGGCGAGAGAAATTTTGCGCGGCAGGCACGGCGTTGGCCGGGTTATCGCACGACCCTTTGCAGGCAGTGTGGAGGCGGGCTTTACCCGCACCTCCAACCGGCATGATTTTTCTCTGGAGCCGCCCAAGGAAACCCTTTTGGATGCGGTGAAGGCAGCGGGGTTGGATTCTATCTCCGTGGGGAAGATTTACGATATTTTTGCCCATCGTGGTACAACAGAACAGGTCTTGACCAAAGGCAATACTGACGGGCTGGAAAAAACCATGGCCTATGCCCAGAAGGATTTCCATGGCCTTTGCTTTGTAAACCTGGTGGATTTTGATATGCTGTATGGCCACCGCCGGGATGTGGACGGCTACGCCAAGGCTTTGGCGGAATTTGACGGCTGGCTGCCTGGCTTTTTGGAAAAGCTGGGCGAGGAGGATCTTGTGCTGATTACCGCCGACCACGGCTGCGACCCGGCGTATGCGGCGACAACCGACCACACAAGAGAGTACGTGCCCCTTCTGGCGTTGGGCAAAAAGGTGCGTCCTGTGAATTTGGGCACCCGCCGGGGCTTTGCGGATATTGCCGCGACCATCGCGGAACTGTTAGATGTGAAGCTGGATACGCCGGGCAGAAGCTTTGCCGGGGAAATTTTGTAATGCTGGAATTTTTAGCGGAACTGGGCATGGAGCTGCTTGGGGAGGTTGCGGGGCTTTTCTTGGAATCCAGGCGGGTGAAGGTCTGGGTGAAAACCGTTTTCTTTTTCCTGCTTGGAGCAGCTTTGTGCGCGGGCATCGGCATTTTGGGACTGATTAGCTACCGGGATGGAAACCGGGACGGCGCAATCGTCAGCGGCGCTATAGCGGGTCTTTTTGCCCTGATTACCCTTGTGGGCTGCGTTTACGGACACAAAAGAGGTTGGAAACAGAAATGAAAGGGAGGGCAAAACGATGAAGCCGGAAGAATTGATTACCTTGGCGGCAGAAGCGATGAAGCGCGCCTACGCGCCTTATTCAGGCTTTTGGGTGGGCGCGGCGCTGCTGTGCGCCGACGGAAGCGTATACCAGGGCTGCAATATGGAAAACGGTTCCTTTACCCCTACCGTCTGCGCCGAGCGCACCGCATTTTTCAAAGCGATTTACGACGGGAAGCGGGACTTCACGGCGATTGCCGTGGTGGGCGGGAAGAACGGCGAAATTTCTGGGTATTTTCCCCCTTGCGGGGTGTGCCGCCAGGTCATGCGGGAATTTTGCAAAGACGATTTTCTTGTTTACATGGGCGGCCCCATGGGGGCGTTCCAGGCAAAAAGACTGGATGAAATTTTGCCTTATAGCTTTGCTCCGGAGCAGCATATGAAATAGTGTATTTTGTACGATTTTGCAATAGCAATCTTGTAAGTTTTTACAAAACTTGAAATGAGTGTTGATTTTTGGTAAATTTTGTGCGAAAATGATTGCGCACATAGGGTTCTACCCAAAATGTAGCATTTTTTGGAGGTAAAGAAAATGAAGAAACTCATTGCATTGCTCTTGGCCGTTGTAATGGTCGCTTGCGTATTTGCAGGCTGCGGTAACAACAAAGCCGCGGAAATCTACATGATTACCGACAAGGGCGACATCAACGACAAGTCCTTCAACCAGGGCACTTGGGAAGGCATCGAAGCTTGGGCAAAGAAGAACGATGTTGGCTGCGCTTATCTGAAGCCCGCCGACGCCACCGACGCCGAGTATGTAAACTCCATCGAGCAGGCCATCAACGCCGGCGCGAAGGTGATTGTTACACCCGGCTTCCTGTTTGAGGTGCCCATTTACACTGTGCAGGAAAAGTACCCCGACGTAAAGTTCATCCTCATCGACGGCAATCCTCATAGTGCGGATTACGCCGACTACAAGACCGCTTCCAACACCGTTGGCATTACCTTCCAGGAAGAGCAGGTCGGTTACTTAGCTGGTTACGCCGCTGTTATGGACGGCCACACCAAGCTGGGCTTCATGGGCGGCCAGGCCGTTCCCGCCGTTATTCGCTATGGCTACGGCTATGTGCAGGGCGCCAACGCTGCCGCTGCTGAAAAGGGCATCACTGTTGAAATGATGTACACCAATACCGATGGCTTTGCCGCTACCCCCGAAGCACAGGCTATGGCCGCTTCCTGGTATCAGGGCGGCACCGAAATTATCTTCGGCTGCGGCGGTTCTCTGGGCAACAGCGTGTTTGCCGCCGCGCAGGCTGAAAACGGCCTGTCTATCGGCGTTGACGTTGACCAGTCCGCTGAATCTGCGACCATTGTAACCTCCGCCATGAAGGGTTTGGCTTCTGCTGTTGGTCAGATGCTGGACGCTTACAAGGCTGGCTCCTTCCCCGGCGGCCAGAACCTGGTTATGGGCGCGAAGGACGATGCCGTTTCTCTGGCAATGGACACCGCGAAGTTCACCACCTTTGATCAGGCTGCTTATGACGCTCTGTTTGCCAAGCTGGCAAGCGGCGAAGTCACGCTGAAGGTTGACACCGACGCGGAGAGCGCCGACAAGCTGGATACCCCCAACTGCACCGTAACTGTTGTTGCACAGTAATAATGGGATTTAAAAATAGCGCAGTCCATTTGGACTGCGCTATTTTGAGTGCGGAAAAAATCATGTCATTCCCACGCCAGTGTGTACACTGGCGTGGGAATTCCCTTTCAATTTTGAATATTTTGTTGTAATTGCTTGCGTATTTTACGTTAATTCAGAGTTTGTGAACCAGCCCGCAGACTGGTCCGCAATGAAATTTCAATATAAGGACTATTTCTACAGTCTGAGCCGCCCTTTTACAGAGCGGCCTGCTTTTTAGCAAAGCGGGTTTTGTACGTGATTTGCGGCTAGAAAATCCAGCAATTGCCGGAAGCTTCCATGGGGGTATGCGGATATATCCTTTTGGTCTTTGTTGATGAGGCAGTCTGTGAGAAGAAATGTCTGCATCCCCAAGGTATGCGCGATCATATCTTCTGTAACGTCGTTGCCGACCATGAGGCACTCGTCCGCCTTGCACTGCAATTTTTGCAAAATATCCTGATAATACGCGGGATTCGGCTTGCAGTAGCGGCTGTTTTCATAGGCGGTATACCACTCAAAATCCGACGGACTCAGTCCAGCCCACCGAATCCGGCTTTCTGTGGCGACAGCGGGAAAAATGGGGTTGGTTGCCAGCGCTACCCGGTAGCCCATTTCTTTGATTCGAGCCACAGTCTCTGCCGCTTCTGGGTTAAACCCGCAGCAACTTTTGGCGTTTTGAAATTCACCGGCGTAAAAAGCGTCGAACAGCGGCTTCTCCTCAAAGACTTTTTCTCCAAAAATTTGAGAAAATTCTGCCCAGAACACGGCTTCATTAAACTGCACGCCGTCGTTTTTTACCATAGCGGCAGTACCTGCCCAAATTGCGTCAATGAGCTGCTTTGGTTCGTAACCATGGGGCGCAAGCTTCGCGGCCAGCAGCTTGAAATAGCCTTTCGTAAATTCGTCCTGATCCATGGGAAGCAGGGTTCCGTCCAAATCAAACAGAACGGTTGTAATGCGCATGAGATTTGTCCTTTCTTTATGTGCGGTACAAAATGCCGATCATATCCGGTCCGGTGTTCAGACCAATGACGCAGCCCACCTGATATTCCGCCAGCGGCGGTCGATCCAACACTTCGGCGCAGGCAGTTTTCAATTTGAAGAAAGCTTCCGGATTTTTACCGTAAACCAGAGCGTAATTGCTGCCGGGCTTCCGCTCTTTTCGGCATCTGTCCACCAGCGCGCTGATGGCGTTGTTTTCTCCCCGGGGTTTCGCGATGATTTTTGCTTCGCCGTCTTCAAAGGTAATCATGGGCTTTAAGCCCAGTGCGTCGCCGACAAAAGCGGCGGCAGGGGAGATACGCCCGGATTTTTTTACGCATTTCAGGGTCAGCGGCACGAAAACAGGGCGGGTATGCCGGAGCCATTCTTCTAAATGCTGAATGACCGCCTCTACAGACGCGCCTTCCTGAATCATCTGCGCGGCTTCCACCACCGGGATGCCGTAGGCCATGCTGTAGGTTCGAGAGTCGATGATGTGGATGCGGAAAGCTTCCTTTGCTTCCGGGTGCGCTTCAAAAAACAGTTCTTTTGCCAGTACCGCCGCCTGATAGGTGCCGGAACCCTTGGAGTTAAGGGTGACATGAACAAGATCCGTATAATTTTCCCGCCAGGTTGTTTCAAACAGCTCCATATATAAAGCGGTGGAAACCTGCGAGGACACGGGGAGCTTTTCCGCAGTGTCCAGAATTTTGTAAAAATCCTGAGGCAGCATATCCACGCCGTCTTGATATTCTTTTCCCTCATGCAAGATGGTCAGGGGCAAAACGCTGATGTTCCACTGCTCGCATAATTGTTTGGGGATGTCTGAGGTAGAATCTGTGGCTATTTTTATTTGATTCATAGGCGCTTCCTTTCCGCTTGTATTGACTTTCTAAGCGCTGCCTGCTAAAATAGAGACAAATCGCTGTATTAGATACGATTGTATCGATCATTATACAACATCTTCAAAGGAAATGCAATAGTTTCAGCAGGGATAAAGGAGATACGGCTATGGGACGTGGCAATAAGACGACGGAATTTTTAAAAGAGTGTTTGTCGGATGCACTGCTTCGGCTGATGCGGGAAAAATCCTTTAAAAATATTTCTATACAGGAAATTGCGGATGCCGCCGGCGTGGGACGCGCTACATGGTTTCGTAATTTTGCCAATAAAAGCGAGGCCATTACTTTTAAGCTGGTGCAGTTGTGGAACCGCTGGACGGACGAGCATTCTGTAATTGTGCACGACCGGTTTACCTTGGCCAATGCCAAGGATTTTTTTCAGTTTAATTTTGAAATTGGGCATTTGCTTCAGGTGATCTGCAAATCGAATATGCAGTCCGCCATTTATGACGCGTTTTATCAGATTATGATGCCTCAGTATGGAAACAGCGCAAAAGAGCGGTATCAGATGCGCTTTTATTCCTATGGACTTTTCGGGCTGCTGGATGAATGGATCAAGAGAGGATTTCAGGAAACGCCGAGAGAGATGGTGGGGCTTTTTTATCAGGTTATGGAGGATAGAAGCACCCTTTAGAAAAGTAAAAGACCGTGCGCCAACGCACGGTCTTTGTATGTCAAAAGGATATGGAGAAAAGGCGAAGGGGCGCGTCAATGTGATTCAAGCATGTTTCCCTGGCATTCTTCCAGCAGAAGAAAACGCGGTCCTTGATAATCCTCGCGGCTGACTTCTTCGTTCCACATGGCTGCCGGCCGTACCCAAAGCGCCTGATTTCCATACAGCGCCCGGTAAATCACCATTTTTTCCATGGTTTCCGAATGGGTGGCAAAACCCACGACTTCATATTCGGCTCCTTTAAAGTGGCGATAGCGTCCCAATTTGATTTCCATTCTGCATCCTCCGGCTTACAGCTTCTTTCCCATTTCAATTCTGACCTCATGCCGCTCTAAATCTTCATTGCTGTACGCGTACAGGTCAAAGCCGATCATTTGAAAGCCCTGTTTTTTGTAAAAGGCAATGGCTTTTTCATTGCAGCTTTGCGTTTCCAGAACAAGCATTCTTGCGCGGCTTTCCTTTGCGGCTGCGGTGATTGCGTCCATTAGTTTGCTGCCAATCCCGTGCCTCTGCTGGCCTTCAAAAACATAAATGTTACTGATACGAAAACGGTTATTCCACACTTCAAGGCTGCCTTCCACAAAGCCCAGCAGGGAGTTGTTTTCAAAGGCGCCCAGGGCAACCGGGGCTTCCAGCCAGTCTGCAAAAAGCTGGTCTGAAAATTGCTTTTCTCTTTCTTCGGAGAAGGGGGTGTATTGCAGTGAGAAGGAAGCGTCGGTTATTTTAAAGTCATAATAGCCTTTTGTCTGATAACGGACAGTAAAAGCCCAGTTTTTATACTGCGCTTTTGAAAGGGGGACAATTTGCATATCCAGTACCTCCTAGGGGAAATATTTTTTTGTTATTACAAGTGTAGCATTTCATTGTCGGTAAGGCAATCCTTTTTTGCATCGTATGGATCTAAAAAGGCAGCGCGGCAAAATTGCCGCGCTGCGCCTGCTGTTTAGAAAAGAGCAGTTTGTGCCGGAGAAAGCTTGCCGAACTCTTTCAAATCCGCCAGCACAACGCCTTTTGCGCCTCGCAACACAAGACTTTTTGCCGCCGCGCTTTGATCGTCGAATACAAATACGGGACTCCAGCCGTTTTTTAAATTTTCAAGGGCGCCCTCCCAGGTGCCGCCCTGCCCCAAATGCGCCTGTGCGACAAAGGTTTTTTCTCCAAGGGCGTGAATGAGTTTGTTCCGATGCAAGGCTCTTTGGGGAGAAAAAGACAGATCAAAGCCGATTTCGCTGCATAGAAGCAGATTTTTTCGCTCTTTATGCTGGTATAGCTGATCGGTCACAATACACACAACCCGTCCGCCGGCTTCCAGACAGGCTTCCTGCGCCGCAAGGTCTGCCCCCTTCGCGCCGCCGGAAACAAGGGTATAGCCCTGCTTAGCGGCCTGACGGCCAACCTCCTGGGCAAAATGAAGATTGTTTTCCAGTAGCTCCCGGTTGCCCACTAGGGCGACGGAAGGGGTACTCAGCAGCGCCGCGTCTCCTTTGAGACACAAAACCGGAGGAATATCCGGCTCCAGAAGGGAAAACCGACTGGGATAACCAGGGCTGACAGGGGTGAGAAAGGTTATGCCAAGACGCTGCGCCATTTTCAGATAACGGCGCAAGGATGCTTCCTGAGACAGTAAATTGGCGATACGCTGCGCCTGCGCGGCCTCGTAGCCCAAAAACATCAGATGCTCCGGCGTTACGTCTCCTGCCAGAGATTCGGGCTTTGCCTGCCTTACCAGACGGCGGAGGGTGCGAAGCTGCGGTAAGGTCATGGGCTTTCGATCCGGCTCCCCCAGGCTGCTGCAAAGGAGCAGGTAGCCCAATTCTGCCCCGGTCAACGGAAACGCTTGCGCACCACGGGAGCTTTTACAATTTCCTCGGTCATGGTGCCGTCGTCGTTCAGAATCATGGGGTGAATGGTAAAGTTAGAGTACTTGGCGATTTCATCCAGCTTGGCCTTTTCCGGGAAGCTGCCTACAATGGCATAGGAAACGCCCTTGCGCTGGGCGCGGCCGGTTCTGCCGATGCGGTGGATGTAATATTCGTTTTCTTCCGGGATGTCAAAGTTAATCACGCAGTCCACATCGTCTACATCGATGCCTCTGGAGGCTACGTCTGTGGCAATGAGCACAGACAGCTTGCCGCTGCGGTAACGCTGCATACTTTTTTCCCGTATACTTTGCTTGACGTCTCCGTGAATACAGTCTGCGTCCAGCCCCGCTCGCTGAAAATCGTCGCACAGCCGCTGGCACATATGTTTGGTGTTACAGAAAATAATCACCCGCTCAAAGCCCTGGGTTTGAATCAGGCGCAGCGTGGTTTCCTCCTTGGCAAGGGGGGAGACGGTGATGGAAAATTGTTCGATGTCTGGTTTGTCTTCCAGCTTCGGCTCCACGGTAATTTCCACTTCATCCCGCTGGTACATCCAAGAGACGGTCATGACTTCTTGAGAGATGGTGGCGGAAAAAAGACCGAGATTCTTTTTGCTTTTGATTTTGTCCAGAATTTTGGTCACGTCCTTGAAAAAACCCATGTCCAGCATCCTGTCCGCTTCGTCCAGTATCACGGTCTGGATTTTGTCCAGTCGGAGGGTTTTCCGATTGTAGTGATCCATCAGCCGCCCCGGCGTCGCTACAACAATCTGGGGTTTACGCTCCAGTGCGCGAATCTGAGCGCCGATCGGCGCGCCGCCGTAAACCACGACCACCCGGATGCCTTCATAGAAAGCAAGCAGAGAGCGCAGCTCGTCGCCAATTTGAATGGCAAGCTCTCGGGTGGGCGCGAGTATCAGCCCTTGCAGATCCTTGCTGTTGGCGTCAATATGCTCAATCATGGGAATGCCGAAAGCAAAGGTCTTGCCGGTGCCGGTGGGGGCTTTTGCGATAACGTCCTTCCACTGGAGAAGGGGCGGAATCGCCTCTTTTTGAATAGAGGTGGGGTAACCATATCCCTTGCTTTCCAACGCCCGGAGCATGGCTTCCGATAGGTTTAAATCCTGAAATGTGATATCTGCCATATTTTTGTTCCTTCTGTACAATGATTCTATTATTTAGATTATAGCAGGAAACGCCAGCAATTGCAACAGGCTGTGTGTAAACTTCCATTTTGCGCGAAACGGCTTGCAAGAAACGGCAAAATCTGCTAAAATAAAAACAAGGGGGTGAGCATCGGGGCGTGAAAGCGAGGCTGCGTGGCAGCGGAAGATATGCAAAGAATTGCATATTTGAAAGTCAGAAGAAGCATTAAATTCATAAAAAGGTGGAGTTTTAAGGGAAGTTGCATCGCTCAAATAAAAAAATTGTCAAAATAAAGCGGGTGCATAAAATATAGAGCGAATATGCAGCAAGAGCAGAAAGTCGAACATGGGCAATATACACAAAAAGTCGGCCAGAAAGTTGGTTGAAAGAGAGACTTGACAAAAGCAGGAAAAAGCTATAATCTATTATTACAAACAAAAACGTTTTTGAGGTAAAGAAAAAATGGCAGTATCGATAAGAGATGTCGCAAGGGCAGCAGGTGTTTCGGTCGGTACCGTTTCCAGAGCATTTAACGGTTACAGTGATATTAAAGACGAAACAAAAAGAATGATTCTAGCGACGGCAAAAGAACTTGGCTATGTGCCGAATTTAAACGCAAAGATTCTGGCCGCGAAAAATCAGCGTATCATGGCGGTGATTTTGGCCGGCTTCATGGCTGACCGAGGCTTGACGGATGAATTGGTCATTAAGATGCTTCGAGGTGCCAGTAGTTATGCCATCGCGCATAATTTGGAACTGGCAGCGTATATTTTGTCATCGGAACAACAACAGGAAAAGAGTTTTGAGCAGTTTTGCAGAGAGCACAGCTTGTCCGGCGCTATGTGTTTCGGTGTGAAAACCACCGATGCCTACTATGAGGATTTGAAAAAATCCAAAATCCCCTGTGTTACGGTGGACGTTCTGGTAGAAGGCGAGAATATGGGCTATGTGGGAACGGATAACGCTGCCGCGTCTGAGGAGATCGCCAAGCTGGTGCTCCGGCGCAATCACAAGCGGATTGTGTTTCTCAACGGTCGCCGGGAAGCGACAGTCTGTACCGAGCGCTTGGCCGGTATGGAGCGCGCGCTGAAGCTGTATGGGCTGAAGCTGGAAGCAAATTTATATACGGATTTCCGCGCCAATCAGGCGGAGGAAATGGTGACAGAATATATTATGGAAAATGGTACGGAAAAGGCCACGGCTTTCATTTGCGCCAGCGATCTGGTTGCGCTGGGCGCAGCAAAGGCGATCCGAAGATGCGGATACGCCGTTGGCAAGGATTTTTCTGTAACAGGTTTTGACGGACTGCATATCGCTTCTTTAAATGATCCGTCGATTTCCACTGTCAATCAAAATATGGAGGCAAAGGGATATGCGGCTGCGGAAATGCTCCATGCCATTATCGAAGGGCGAAGGGTAAAGCGGCAGCGATTGATTCCTTACACATTGATAGAAACCGAAAGCATAGGAAATTATTGATCCCGGCTTTCCATTTCAGTAAATTTTAGAATTTGCCGAACTGGAGCGAAAAAAAGATAGGATTCGCTCCGGTTTTTTCTCATAGATTCAAAAACGTTTTTGGTCGCAAAGGCAAAAACAACGTCGTTTAACCGTTCGCGGTTGGACATAAAAACAAAAAACAGGAGGAACCAAGAATGAAGAAATTACTGGCAATGCTACTGTGCGCAG
>CAJURY010000020.1 GCA_910589155.1 uncultured Oscillospiraceae bacterium
CGGCGGGCAGGATATAGCCAGAGGATGCCTTGTCGCTGACCTCGGACACGGTGTACTCGCCGATACGCAAGCCGTCAATGACAATTTCGCCGTTTTTGTCCGTCTTGAATGTCTGGTCGTAATCTTTGCCGATGACACGGAAAGAGAATCCCTCCACCTTGCCGTCAGAGGATGTCTTGACGATTTTTAATGAGCCTTTCTGGGCTTCATTCAAGAAGCCTTTGCCCGCTTCATTTTCCACGTTGTAGGTCTTGCCGTTTTCCTCGATGGATACGGGATAGACGTTCTCATCCAGAACGAAGCCTGTCGGGGCGGTTTTCTCACGGACAAGGTACTTGCCGTATCTGAGGTCGTTCATCTGGTAAACGCCTTTTTCCACCTCGCCCATCTCGCCGAGCAGCTCGTCTTTCTTGTCCAGTTTTCCATCTTCGTTTGTATCAGAGTAGACCTCGAATACCGCACCCGTGAGCTTGTTGTCTGGGTAGTCCTTGTCTAGCTGGTGAATCGAGACACACACCTCATGGTGAAACGAGACATCAAGTACAAACGTATACCCACCGGTTTAAGGATGCTATCCCCTGTGCCGGTGGGTATTGCAAATTATAAGGAGATTTTATGACACCTACAGAATGGTTGAACTCCGCAGATGCGGTTGAGCGCAGCAAGAAACCGTATGCACACTTTGATTGGCGCACAGATATTGGTCAGCAGCGGGAGTATATTGCTGATCCGGATAAGATTGCAAAGCATGGCTTTTATCCGTTTATCCACTATGAGAAGCGCACGCTGAAATACAGTAAGAAAAATGGACGCAAAGAAAAGAAACGTGATATTTGCTATGCTGCACACATTGATCGCTGCATTTATCAGTATTACAGTTTCCTTCTGAATGAACTATATAATGAACGTGTAAAGAAGGATGGAATATCAGCTTCTGCCGTGGCATATCGAACGGATCTGCACGAAAACAACATTCACTTCTCAAAGCGAGCCTTTGATTTTATCAAGGCGAATTCTCCAGTACATGTTATGATCGGTGATTTTACAGGATTCTTTGATAACCTAGATCATGCGTATCTGAAACAGCAATGGTGCTCTTTGGTGGGAGTGGACAGGCTGCCTTCGGATCACTTTAAGGTATTCAAGAATATTACCTCATATAGCAAGATGGAACTGACCGACTTGCTCCGCATAAATGGACTGGAGGATACAAAGTCTGACCGAAAGAAAATAAATGGGATGGCGCGTGTATTAACACCTGAGCAATTCAAGGAGAATCGGTCGCTTATCCAAAAGCATGTGGATCCTTACGGTATACCGCAAGGATCTCCCATAAGCGGAATCCTCGCCAATGTGTACATGCTCGATGTGGACAAGCAGATTAATGATGCGGTGAATAAACTTGGCGGAATGTACATCCGTTACAGTGATGATTTTATGATTATACTTCCGGATGCTCCTGAAATTGATGCAGCCAAAGAACTGAAGCGAATTGCTGATATGGTCAAACACGCGCCGAGACTTACGCTTGAACCGAGCAAAACACAGTACTTTCATTTTGAGAATTGGAATACAAATAGTAGTATGCATTATCAACAGTAATATTTTTTATTGGAGAATCTGGAAACTGATTTCTAAAAGAATTAGCATCGTAAACTGCGGAAAGCTGCTTAAACCAGCCATGTATATGATATACCTGGTTATCGACCACTGAGTCAATATTTGAATCATAAATATTGACTCAAAACTTCGTAAATAAGCTATGAATGCTTTTGGATACATTAAGTGTAGTTTATCAAGTTCGCCATCGTTATAAATGGACAAAAGATATGCGATTCTCATGGATTTGCGTATATAAAACTGTTCTGGATTAACGGTTTTATACTTGTGACAAACCAGATCTTGTATCAAGTAATAATCTTCAAATCCAATATCTGTAATCTATAATGTTGCGAGCTATTTAGAATACTGTTCTTTAAAAGAAACCAATGAGCTTTTCTCAGCTTTGCAAGTAACATATGAGTCGTATTCCCCTTGGAGTGCGAGTCTAGCTTCCAAAAACAATTGACCAATGTAATTCTTAAGCAGGTAGGGTTCGTTCACAATGATGTGTGATGGGAAATCATCTCTATCACAGTTTTTCAAAAGTCTGAGTACAATTTCTGATGTAGTATAGTTTTGATTGTCAAATTGAATGTTAATACCATTTCCGACTAATAAGTGCTTCATAACGTAGTCTCCATTGCTTTGTTAATAATGCAAAAGCCGCAAAGTATCGCTACTTTGCGGCTTTTCATGCGGTCAAAACCGCAAAATGGTCCGAGTGGCGAGACTCGAACTCGCGGCATCCTGGTCCCAAACCAGGCGCCCTACCAACTGGGCCACACCCGGATATGAAATTAAGAGAAATTGCTCGTTGTGGTCAAATATGTGGTCAAGAAAATTCCACCACAGATTTACCCAACTTTCAACGGGAGTTATCGTGGGGAAATTGCGAAAAAACAGGGAAGTAAACAACATTTCGGGAAGTCGAACCGTTTGTGTGTTCCTGCTCCCAAAGCAGGCGCGCTACCAACTGCGCTACACCCGGTCAATTACGCTGCGCTGGTATATTTACGTTGCCGCAGGTTTTCCAGCGTTTTTCTTATTATACTGGAATTCTTTGCAAAATGCAATGCCTAAATTATCGCAATCGCTATTTTTTCTGGCTCTGAAAAAATCAGAAAGGCGACATTGAACAAATTACGCCGAATTTTTCCTGGGTCAAGATAATTTCTTCCAGAAAAGGCGCCGTATTGTCACCAAAAACATCGTACGAGAAAAGGTTACTGCCCAACAGGAAATATCACTTCCGCAAAATCCTCTCACAAACCATCATTTATTCTGCTACAGCATTCCTTTCTTTCACGGGTACATATAGGTAACAATATGCGTGGGTACCCGCTTCGTGTCTAAAAAATCCGAACATCACGCCGCTGGGTCGTTCATTTGATAGGTAATTCGCACTCAGACAAACATCCCAATCCGCTTCCCGGCAATGGGGCGCAGCGGAAATGGACATAAAACGCTCCATAATTTCTGCAACGTCCGGTTCATCGGTATCGTTGTCCGCATAGCCAATCTTTCCACAAAAGACAGTGTTGCTCCATTGAACCAGATCAACGACAATTCCATTATAGTCAACACAAACGCGTCTACCGCTAAAAATTCTAGTTAATCAAAAGCAAGGCCGAAATAGTACGGCGCCCGACAGGGCTTCTGCGGTTTAAACATGGCAAACATTTTTCCATTGATCTCCGCCCGGCGCAAGGTCGCGCTGTCTATTTGCAAAGCAGCCAGCGCCCCCGCCGCAAGGGCTTCAGGATTGGCGCCGTCTGTCAGCAATTCTTTCAGCACCGCTTTGCCGCCAGTCCGCTCTATCGCGAAAACGCAATGCGTCCCCCGGTACAGCCTGCCAAGCCGCGCCTGAAACGCAAGATTTATCCCCTCTTGCCGCACACCGTACATAGGCAGCAGATTTTTCCGCAAAGCCCCATAGGCTTCCGGCGAAACCGGCTCTACGAAAAGCGGCGTTTGTCCTGCATAAATCCGCCGCTCTACCATAGGGCAGCAGGAGACATAGCCCATAGCTGCATACATGGAAGCAAGCGCCTCATTTCCAGGCACCAAAATAACACCTGCGCAGCCCTGGGCGACCAGCGTTTTTTCAGCCGCAGCCATAAGCTTGCGGCAGAAGCCTCGCCCGCGATAACCTGCCCGGGTGCAAATGCCGTACAGATACCCAAGCCTGCCGCCTGCATACTCGCAGAAAAACCAGAAGAGCGCGGCGGCAATTTCCCCTTCCACGTCAGCGACGAGACTGCGCTCCGGCGCGAAAGCGGTGTAGAAAAAGGCATCTAAAAAGGCGTCGCCGTCTCCAAACGCTTCCTTCCACAATCCCCGCAGGGCTGGAACCTCCCGCCAAACGGGGTTCCGCAGTTTAAACATAATCTGATTCCTCCACCCACACAGCCCAGTACTGCTCCAGCAAGAGATCCGGCGTATAGGATTCTTTCGCCTTGCGCAGTCCCGGTAGCCCCATATCGTCTTCCCGGTTGAAATAGCGGATTTCAGGACACTTTTTTTGTATATACCGGGCAAATTCCCGGTTGATCAGAGGATATGCGCCAGGTATATCCGCGTCGGCCTTTTCAAAATGCACATCGAAAACAGTCTCGTTCAGACGGCTGCCCAGACTCAGAGCCACTGGCGTGTCTCCGGCAAACAATAAAAGCCCCTCCAGTTCCAGCTCATTTAAATTGGCAAGCCCAGTATACAGCGCGTATTTCTCCATGGAAAGCTCCGCCTCATTTTTATGGGCAGCATACCATCGCTGCAAAAGCTGGTTGCAGTATGGCAGCAATTGCTGGGTGATGACCTCCGTACGCCATTGGGGGTTGGCTTCCAAAAAGCGATTGATATGATTGCGCTTGGCTTGCAGCTTCTTGCCCGTCAAGCTGGCCAGGCGGTGAATGTCATAAATATAGTCGGCGCTATCCCGGTCGGAAAAGAAATAAAATCGCCCTGGATACAGCGTTTCCAGCTCCTCGCAATCCGCTTTTGTCAGGCAAGTCAGTCGAAACGGTATGCCCCGTTCCTTGGCGTCCTCCATCAAAGCCTCCAGCGCCGGGCGCACAGAACCGCTTCCGACGGGATAAGGATACACGCTTTTCCCGCCGAAATGGGAGAAAAGCAACAGATGGTTTTCCAAAACCGCTCCGTACTGCCTGCCCCACAGGCAAAGATTGGCAAAGGAATATTCGCAGCCGCGCATTTCGCAGCGCTGTAAAAAACGATCATACTCCGCTTTCTTTTCCGGGCGAAACCGTTCAAAGGGAATCATAACGCGCCTTCTTCCGTAAAATTTTGTTTTTATTATTTCCCTCTGCGGCGGCGCCATTCATTCCAGAAGGCGCCGTAGCCGTTTCTGGCAAACGCATCGCCATGCAGGCATAAATCCTTCGGATCGTCCGCGCAATCACCGATCCAGGAAACATGATCCGCGTTCATTTAAAAACACATGTCAAACACCTTTTTGTATTAGTTTTAGGGTTCTGCCAACGGCAGAACCCTAAAACTCAAATTTCCCGATACATGGCGGCAGCGTCGTCCTTTCGGACGGCTTCCGCTACCTGCAAAACCTCCACTGCCAAGGTTCTTGTGCCCAAGGCAATTTCAATTTTATCCCCTGGCTTGATCTCCAGAGACGCCTTGGCCACCTTGCCGTTGACGCTGACGCGGCCATTGTCGCAGGCCTCGTTGGCAACCGTCCGGCGTTTAATCAGCCGGGATACCTTTAAATATTTATCCAGTCTCATAAAAGCTCCTCTATTCTTCCTGTATCCGATCCTTTAAGCCCTTTGCCGGGCGAAAAACCGGAATTTTCGCAGCTTCCACCTGCATCAAAGCGCCGGTTTTGGGGTTATTCGCAGTATAGCCCTGCCGCAGCCTCGTCTCAAAAACGCCGAAGCCTGTAAGATGCACTTGTTCTCCCCGGCGCATCGCCTGGGCAATTTCCCCAAGCAGCGCTTCCACAGCTCTTGTCATATCCTGCTTGTCAAGCTGGGCGGCGGCGGCAGCAGCCAAAATAAGCTCCTTTTTATTCATACCGGCGCCCCACCTTCAAAAACTTGGCGATGTGCTCACCCTTGGGCAGCAGCATACAATCCTGATAGGTAATAATCTTCATCTTATACACCAAAAGCACATAGGCCGCTACGGCAACCACAATAGGTCCGCCGCACAGCACAATCCGGGAGCTGGTCGCCAAAGACAGCGCTTTCCACGCCCCGAAGGTCGCGGCTCCCATCAGTATGGACGCTACGAAAGGCAGAAACATACACCGCACCAGATCCGGCGCCTTGCGCACGCACTTTCGCATAGTATACAGGTTTAAAACGGTGATGCAGATATAGCAACACAAGGTTCCAATGGGCGCGCCTTGAATATTCACATGAGGATTGCCCACCAGAATATAGTTGACGATAATTTTCACAATACCGCCGATAAACATATTAAGCACCGGCAGCGATGCATGGCCATGCGCCTGCATCATGGCGTTGGTGAGCAAAACAATGCTGTTAAACACCACGCAAATCCCAAGCACAGAAAGAAGCCTCGACGCAATGGCCAGATTTTCCCCGGTGTAGCCTCGAAGCAGGGACAAAATGGGGCTGGACAAAACCACAAGGCCAACGGCGCAGGGCATAATCAAAAGTCCCAGCACCCGCAAAGCGGATTCTTCCGTACGCCTTGCGGCGCGGAAGTTTTTCAAGGTCAAAAATTCCGTAATGGAGGGGATAACGCTGATGGTAATGGGGGCGATAAAGGCACAGGGCAGATTGAAAATCGTCTGGGTAAAGGAATAAATACCCTTTAATTCGTCGGCTTTCGCCTGGGTCAAGCCGCAAGGACCGGTAAGCTGCCCCAAAACCAGCTTGGTATCGATGAGGGTAATCACCTGCAAGCCCGCCGCGCCAATGGTAATGGGCACGGCAATGGACATAAGCTGTTTTGTGGTATCCCCAAGGGAAAGCACCGGACCGCGCCGTTTGGGTATTGCGCTGGCGGCTTTGCGGTAACGGAAGTACAAATACACCATGGCCACCAGAGAACCGGCGGTAACGCCTAAAATCGCGCCGCCTGCGGCCAAGGGGACGCTCTCCTGGGTTTTCATCATAAACCACGCCAAACCCAGACCAATAAACAGCTTGCAGATCGCCTCCAACACCTGACTGATGGAGGTAGGCGCCATATCGCCTTGCCCCTGGAAGTAGCCCCGGAAGGAGGAGGTAACGCACATGAATAGGGCGGAAGGTCCCAGCGCCTGAATGGCCGCCCAGGAATCGGGGGAATTTAAGGCGTTTGCAAGCTGGCGGCTGAAGCAGGTCATCAAAATAGAACCGATACCGCCCAGCAGCAGGAAAATACCCAGACACGTCTGATTAATCCGGCGAATCTGACCGTAGCGACCTAAGGAGTTGGCTTCCGCGATCATACGGCTCATGGCCACAGGCAGGCCGGCGGTGGAGATCATCAAAAGCACGGAGTAAATGTCATAGGCATTGTTGAAATAGCCGAAACCCGCGTCGTCAATGATATTCGCCAGCGGAATTTTATACAGCGCGCCAATGATTTTGACAATCACCACGGCGCTGGCCAAAAGCGCCGCGCCCTGCAAAAACGACTGTTTCTTTTTTGGAGTTTCCAAATCAGATACCTTCTTTCCAAGTGGGGTTAAGATTCCGTTTCCTTGCCCTTCTCCTGCCCGAAAATCCGAGGCAGGGCGTGTTCTGAAAGCCCATGCACTACATTCTCCAGATGGATGGTCGTAAATTTGCCGGACTGGTACAAAATCTTCCCTTGCACCATAGTCAGCGCCACATCGGAGCCGGAGGCGCTGTGCACCAAGCTGGTGAGCACATTATGACAGGGCATCAAGTGCGGGGCGGTAAAGTCCACCAGAATCACATCCGCGTCCATGCCAACCTTCAGCATACCGCATTGCTTTTGCCGGTGTTGGGCTTTCGCGCCGCAGACCGTCGCCAGCATCAAAGCGGCCGGCGCGGGAAGCGCCATACAATCGCCGGATAGCAGCCGGGATTTTTGCACCGCTGCCCGCATGACCGCAAACAGATCCATGGCGCCCTCGGCGGGAGAGCCAGTGCCAAGGGCAACGTTCAGCCCAGCCTTTGCCATTTCCAGCACGTCCGGGGCAGACTGCCCCAGGTTCGCTTCCGCGAGGGGACAGGCAACCGCCGTCGCTCCTCGCCTGGCAAGCAGCGCCATATCTTCTTTTTGCAGCCCGGAAAGTCCCGCCACAGTCGCACCAGCTTTGAAAGCGCCGTGACAGTCCAGCAGCTCCGCCGGGCGCAGCCCGTACCGCTCCTCGCAGTCCGCCGCCTCCTGCGGGTTTTCCGTCAGATGAAGCTGGAAGCCCAACTCCTTTTCCCCGGCGTAGCCCGCCATGGCTTCCCAGAGGTGGAAATTGGAGGTCGCGGGAGAGAGAATCCCCGCGTCAATGCGGATGCGCCCGTTGTCGTAGCCGTGCCATTTTTCCGTCAGGCGGTAAAGCTCCGCGCAGCCGGGGTCGTTTTCCACGTCAAATTCTTCTTCCTCCGGGTCAAACAGCGTGGCGCACCGGGCGAGATTCGCCTTGATGCCGGATTCCGCCACCGCTTCGGCCACTTCGTCTGTAAAGTAGTACAGGTCGGATACGGAAGTCACGCCGAAGCGCAGGCACTCCGCGAGAGATAGAAGGGTTGCCGCCTTGACAGACTTACCGTCCAGCTTTTCCTCCGCCTGATATAGCCAGCGGCGGTTTTCCTCGTTCCAGCCGTCGGCGTAGCCTCGAAACAACGACCCCGCCAGATGGGCATGACAGTTAATGAGGCCGGGCATGAGCGCCATGCCGGACGCGTCAATGATTTGGCCGGGCTGCTCTTTGGGCGGCTGCTTGCCGATGTAAGAGATTTTCCCTTCCGTCACACCAAGGTAAGCGGTGGGCAGCATCCGCAGCTCCTCGTCCATGGTGACAAGGATAGCGTTTGCAAATAAAATATCCATGCTTTACTCCTTCCTGCCGGCAATGATCTGAAAAACAGCCTCTTTTTGCCGGATGGTATCGTCTATGCGCTCCAGGTACTGCTGGGGGAACTTGGGATTATGGAACCGCTCCAGTCTCCCGTTTGGCAGATTCACCTTGGTCATACCGCCGCCCCCCAGGGAGACGATGGTATGCAGCTCCTCCATCATGTAAATATTGTACAGACAGTCGGAACCGGGCTTGCTCCAGCCCACGTTTTCAAAACTGCCAGACATATATTTTTGCCGGTACAAATAATAAGGATGGTACCCAAGGCGCCGCAGAGTTTCGTTGGCATAGCCCACCATAGCTGCCACGGCTTCCGCGCTGGGCAGCTCCACCCGCTGCTGGTACAGATCCGCGCCCTTTTTCAGCGCAAGGGTATGCACCGTCAGGTTGCTGGGATTTAACTTGCACACCGCGTCCAAGGAAGCGGCGAAGCCTTCCGCCGTATCGCCGGGCAGACCCGCGATGAGATCCATGTTAATTTCCTGGAAGCCCGCCTTTTGCGCCTGCTCATAAGCTTTTATGATTTCAGCGGCGGTGTGCTTTCTGCCGCACCGGGCTAGCACCCCATCGTCCATGGACTGGGGATTGATGCTCACCCGGCTCGCGCCGTGGGCGCGGAGGGTGCGGAGCTTCTCCAGGTTCAGGGTATCCGGCCTGCCGCCTTCCACTGTGTATTCCAGGCAGCCGCCCAGGTCAAAAGTCTCGGCCAGCGCGTCCATAAGCCGGGCAAGCTGGCCGGCTGACAAGGTGGTGGGGGTGCCGCCGCCTATATAAAGTGTACGAACCCTTGCCCCGGAATTTGCAAGAAATTTTCCCGTGGCAGAAATTTCTTGCAGCAACGCTTCCAGATACGGCTCCAGCAAATGCTTGCAGGCTGCAATGGACTGGCTTACAAAGCTGCAATAGGCGCAGCGGGTGGGGCAAAAAGGAATCCCCACATACAAAGAAATATCCTTGGGTTCCAGCAAAGAAGCCGCTTGCACTGTGGACAAGGAAGCGTCCACGCAGAGCTTTCGCCGCGCCGGAGTGACAAAATAGGTATTTTTCAGCAGCCTTTCGGCGGAAGCAGCGCTGCCTCCCGCCAGCAAATGGGCGGTGGTCAGCTTGGTGGGGCGCACCCCCGCCAGCGCGCCCCAGGCTGGAAGCTGGGGCAGCAGCGTCACCGCCGCCAGATAATAGCTTTGCTGCAAAATCTGCCGCCGCAATTTGACCGTTTCCTCTTTTGCCAGAAGCCGGCGGCTGGCGGAGGCGGTTTCGCCCCGCCAGGTGATTTTTGCGGTGGCGGTGAGCCAGATTTTGCCCCGGTGGAGCGCGGAAACCGCGCCGTCTCCCGCAAAGGGCGCGTCTACCGGCTCCATAGCTTCCTCCGCAAACAGGGCAAGCTGCAATTGTTCGATGGCGTAGCGGTCGTCGTGACCGGATAGTAGCAGTTTCATAGATCGCCTCTCAGATAAGGATTGCTTTGGCGTTCCGCCGCCAGGGTAGTCGCTTCCCCGTGGCCGGGATACACCGCCCCTGCAAAGGGCAGCGCCTTCAGCTTTTTCAAAGACGCTTCCATTCGTATCCATCTCCCGCCTGGAAAATCCGTTCTGCCGCAGGAACCGGCGAACAGGGTATCTCCGGTAAAAATACCATCGTCCGTTTGCAGGCAGACAGACCCTTCCGTATGGCCGGGGGTAGAAAGAACCGTAAAGGTTACGCCGCCAAAGGTGCAGCTTTCCCCCTCCTCATAGGTGTCCGTATAGCACAGTTCTCCGCCGGTCATGGATTTCGGCTGGGACAAGTCGCCCCGGTGCAGAAAAACCGGACAGCGGGTCGCTTCGTGAATCGCGCGAACGGCTCCCACATGGTCAAAATGGCCGTGGGTCAGCAAAACGACTTCTATGGTAAGTCCCAATTTTTGCGCCCGCTCCATAATGGCGACGGAGGACGCGCCGGGGTCAATCACAGCGCAGGTCTTGCTGCCTTCCGCCCAAACAAGATAGCAGTTGGCCTGCAAGGGGCCAACGGGTATGGTTTCCACATGTATCATAGAAAAACGCTCCTACATCAGTTCGTCGGTGTCCAGCCAGAGTGTCACAGGGCCGTCGTTGACGGATTCCACCTGCATATCCGCCCCAAAGCGCCCGTGCTGGGGGGCGAAGCCCATTTCCCGGCACAGCTCCAGAAAACGCTCATACATAGCGTTTCCCAATTCCGGAGGCGCGGCTGCCACAAAGCTGGGGCGGCGGCCCTTGCGGCAATTGCCGTACAGGGTGAACTGGCTGACAACCAGCACTTCCCCGCCAATTTGCTCCAACCCCAGGTTCATTTTTCCCTGTTCATCGGAAAAGACGCGCAGACCCAATGCTTTTTCCGCCAGACGGCGGCACTGGGCTTCTCCATCCTCCGGGCCGACTCCCAGCAAAATCAGAAAGCCTCTGCCGATTTTTCCCACTGTTTCCCCATCAATGGAAACGGAAGCGGAAGCAACGCGGGTCACAACTGCTCTCATATACAACTTCTCCTTAATTCTGTCCTCTGCGGATGCCGGTAACGTCCCGGATATTTAAAAGCTTGTTGCGGATAACGTCCAACTCCGCCAGATTTTTTACTTCAAAAGTCACGGTAAAGGCGCTGCGGCCGTCCGGCAAGTCCTTGCCGCTGAGTTCTTTCACCTTGACCTTGGAGGCAGTCATCACGGTGGCAATGTCCAAAAGCAGCCCGTCTCTTGTGATGCAGTTCAGTTCCAGGGTCGTATTGAAGGGCTTTTCCTCGTCATAGTCCCAGCGCACCCGCACCCAGCGGGCGGCCTGCTTGGGATCCTCCCGGTTCTGGGCGTTGGGGCAGTCCGCCCGGTGGATGGACACGCCATAGCCCTTGGTGATAAAGCCTACGATAGGGTCGCCGGGGACAGGGGTGCAGCACCGGGAGAACTTAATCATGCAAGAGTCGATGTCCTCCACAATCACGCCGCCTACCGCGTGGCGGTTCCGCCGGACGGCTTCGCTGTCCGGGTTGGTTTTCAGCGGACTGCCTCCCCCGCCCTGGGTGGGATTCTGAATGCCCCTTGTGGCCTTGAGGAGTTCGTCCCGAATGCGACCGATGGCCTTGGTGGCCGTTAAACCGCCGTAGCCGATGGCGGCGTACATATCGTCCAGATTGGCAAAGCTCAGCTTTTGCAGCAGCACAGGCAGCAGGGTTTCATCCTGCAGCAGACTGGGGCTGAAGCTCAGGCGCTTCATTTCTCCTTCAAAGCTGGCCTTGCCGTGGAGGATATTTTCATCCCGCTTTTCCTTTTTAAACCACTGCTTGATTTTGGTTCTGGCCTGATTGCTCTTGCAGATATTCAGCCAGTCCCGGCTGGGACCCTTGGCGTTTTTGGAGGTCAAAACTTCAATAATATCGCCGTTATGCAAAACGGTATCGAAATTGGCGATACGGTTGTTGATTTTCGCGCCCACCATGGAGTTGCCCACCCCGGAGTGAATGGCATAGGCAAAATCGATGGGGGTAGATCCGGCGGGGAGGTTAATGACGTTGCCCCTGGGGGTAAAGACAAAAACCTCGTCGTTGAACATATCGATTTTCAAAGAGTGGACGTAATCCTCCGCGTCGGTGTCCTGCTGGCTTTCCAGCAGACGGCGCACCCACTCAAAATTCTTTTCCTCGCCGCTGCCTACGCCGCCTTGCTTATACTTCCAGTGGGCGGCAACGCCGTACTCCGCAATCTGGTGCATTTCCCAGGTGCGGATCTGCACCTCGAAGGGAATGCCCTGCGAGCCGATGACGGTGGTGTGCAGACTTTGGTACATATTGGGCTTGGGGGTAGAAATATAGTCTTTGAACCGCCCCGGCACCAGATTGAAAAGATCGTGAATATGCCCAAGCACATTATAGCAGTCTGGGATGGTGTCCACAATCACCCGGAACGCATACAAATCGTACATTTCGTCGATTTTTTTGCCCTGGGTCTGCATTTTTCGGAAAATGGAATACACGTGCTTAATACGCCCGTAAATGGTGCCGTGAATGTTGACGCTGGACAGCCGCCCGGAAATGGTGTTTTGAATGCTCTGCATAAAGGCTTCCGCCTCCGCCTCATGCTCGTTGAGGTAGGTCATGATTTCCTCATAGCTTTGGGGCTGCAAATAGCGCAGGGAGGTGTCTTCCAGCTCCCACTTGATCTTCTGCATACCAAGGCGGTGGGCAAGAGGGGCGTAAATGTCCATGGTCTCCATGCATTTGGAAATCTGCTTGGCCGGGGTCTGGTACTGCATGGTGCGGGTATTGTGCAGCCGGTCGGCAATTTTAATGAGCACCACCCGAATGTCTTTCGACATGGCGATGAACATTTTCCGCAGATTTTCCATCTGCTCATCTTCCAAGGTGGAATACTCCACCCGCGTCAGTTTGGTAACGCCTTCTACCAGATCCGCCACGGTCTCCCCAAATTTTTTCGCAATTTCCCCGTGGGAAGCGTCGGTATCTTCAATGCAGTCGTGCAAAAGCGCACCCAAAACCGCGTCGGTGTCCAGTCCCATTTCCGCCACAATTTCCGCCACGGCCAGAGGATGGATAATATAAGGAGAACCGTCTTTCCGCTTTTGATTTTTATGCTTTTCGTCGGCATAGCGCACCGCTTCTTCAATCTGAGCCATATCCGCGCCGGGCATAAATTTGCGCAGCGCCTGCTGCATGGACTCGTAGTGTTCCGCAAAGGTTTCCATATCGCAATCAGCTCTCTTTCAGTCGCCGCAGCATCTGCATGGTACGGCATTGGTTCAGGTCGGCTTTGCCGCCGGTGGATGTAAGCGTAATGGTAAAATAACGCTGCTGCCGCTCTATCCGCAAAAGTCCCGCCTCCGCGAAAAGATCCAGGCACACAAGCATCAAAGGCAAATCCAGGCTTCTCCCGCTTCTGCGAACAATTTTCCGACAAAGGCAGGCAGGCGCTTCCCGGACAACGCCGCCGCAGCCGGCTAAATACCGCCACACATCCGCCTGCTGCTGGCGGGTGGGCGTCAGCAAAACCGCTTCTTGCGCCTCCAGCGCGCCGGTGCGCAGCTTCTGGTACAAACTTGTGTCGGCAGAGCAGGGCTTGGCGCAGCTCGGACGAATGTCCAGAAGATTCAGCTGCACGCTCCGCGCGCCCCGGTATTCGTTCATCTGGACGGTAAAAGCAATATCCACCCAGTCGCCTTCCGCAATGCAGTCGCACTCCGTAGCGGCGGAAAAGTAAATGGCGTTCACAACCGCGTGCCCCTGCTGCAAGCGCAGCCGCATATGTCGGCCGTTGCCTACCATAGTAATTTTCTGAATTTGCAGCTGCTCCATGGCAAATACCGGCCTTGGACAGCAGCAGCCGCATGGCTCCAGCACCTCCAGCGCTTCCACAGAGCGAAGGGTCAGCTCCTCCGGGCGTATGACGCAATCAATATCCAATACGGTTCGAGGGCCGGCGCCGTCGTAAAAGCCGGCGGCCATAGCGCAGATTTTCTGACGAAATTCTCCGATTTTCTGCCGGGAAATGGTAAATCCTGCGGCAAGCTCGTGGCCGCCATAGCTTTCGAGCAAAGGCGACAAGACAGAAAGCGAGGTAAAAAGATTAAACCCGCCGTAAGACCGGGAGGAAGCCTTTCCATGGTCGCCGTCCAGACAAATGAGGAACGCCGGGCAGCAAAACTCCTCCGCCAAACGAGAAGCCACAATGCCCACCACGCCCTGATGCCAGCTTTCGTCCGCCAATACAATCGCTTCCGGCGGCCGGTCGTCCGGGAGCATATCCACCGCCTGCCGGTAAATTTCCGATTCCACCGCCTGCCGCTGGCGGTTCAGCTCGCAAAGTGCGGTAGCCAGTTCCGCGCCCTTTTGGGGGTCATCCGTTAAAAATAGTTCCACCGCCAAGTCGATTTTTCCCATACGTCCTGCGGCGTTAATCCGGGGCGCCAGCACATAGCCGATGGAAGACGCGGACAGAGACTCCGGACAGCATCCCGCCTGTTCCATCAGGGCGGCAAGACCAGGCCGCTTGGTATGGCGGAGCATTTCCAGCCCCTTGGATACAAAAACCCGGTTTTCTCCCTGCAAGGGCATGACGTCCGCCACGGTGCCAAGGCAAACCATATCCGCGTACTGGCTTAAAATTTCTTCCTGACTGCCGCAAAGGGCGGCGGCCAGCTTAAAGGCCACGCCTACCCCGGAAAGATTCCGGTGGGGATATCCGTCGTCTTTTCTGTGAGGGTCTACCACGGCAATTGCCTCCGGCAAAGCGTCTTTGCACTCATGGTGATCCGTAATAATCAAGTCGATTCCCAGTTCCTTGCAGAGCCGGGCTTCTTTCGCGGCGGTAATGCCGCAGTCCACCGTCACAATCAATTGCACCTTTTGGCTGTGCAAATAGCGCAGAGCCTGTTCGTTAAGCCCGTAGCCTTCTTCCAGCCGACCGGGAATATACGAAACGCAATTCGTCCCGTGACGGCGCAAAAAATCGGTAAGCAGGCAGGTCGCAGTAATGCCGTCCACGTCATAATCCCCGAAAACAGCAATTTTCTCTCCTTTTTCCATGGCATACGCCACCCGCGCGGCGGCAAGTCCCATATCCGTCATGGAAAACGGGTCGTCTAAAGGCGCTTCCACCGACAAATAGCTTTTCGCTTTTTCAACCGTATCCATCCCCCGCGCCGCCAGCACCAACGCCGGAAGCGGCGCGAAGCCTCCCGCAACCAGGGCGTTTACCGCATACCGCGCCGGTCGTTCCATCCTCCAAGTTCCATACTTCAAAGCAATACACATCCAAAATTCTTTTTCTATACATTATAACAAAATCCTCCCAAATATACAATAGGCAGATAAGCCGGACACGCCGCGATTAGATAAAAAAACAAGCGGCTATTCTTATGCAACCTTACAAAAATAGAAAACTTTGGCAAAATTTGTAGAAATACCCAGCCGCTTGTGCTATGATACAGGCAGTAGTCTGGGAACCTGCCCCATAAAGCAGGCGTAAAAAATAAGGAGGGTCTTTATGAAAACGAACAATCGAAGCAGACTGCTTTCCTGGCTTCTGGTAGTCGCCATGGTTCTTACCATGCTGCCTACCTTTGCGCTGGCGGCAGACGCTGCGACCTACACCAAGATCACCACTGCCGAAGAATTGACCTCCGGCCAGTATGTGATGCTTGCGGATTCCGGCTATGCGCCAACCTATCTGGAAGGCACATGGGTACTGCCGCAGGCGGTTTCCGCAAACGGTAACACCCTGACCGGCGCAGACTCCAACACCTTGTGGACGCTAACTGTGAACGGTTCTTCCGTGCAGCTCACCGACAGCAAGGGACAGAGCGTCAAGCCCAAGGGCGGCAATAACAACGGCATCAGCGCCGGCAGCTATGACTGGGACGCTATCTGCGAGGACGGAACCTTTGTGTTCAAGGGAACCGGCTCCGACACCGTGACCCTGGCCTGCAACACCACGCCGCAGACAGGCGAAAATCGTTTCCGCGCTTACAAAAACACCACGATTTCCGGCAGCGCGTACTACTATCATTTCTCCTTGTACAAGCTTACAGGCGGCGAAGTGGTAGATCCCGATCCCATCGACCCGGTAGAACCCTTGTTCGTCGAAGGCGATCAGGTTGTAATTTACAACCCCGCCAACGCGAAAGCGCTTTCCACCACCTACAATGGTTTTTACAACAACGGTACAGACGTTACCATTGCCGGCAATGAGATTTCCGGCTACACCGACGCGGACATTTGGACGGTGGGCGTAAACGATGACGGCAGCTACACCTTCTCCACCGCCGAAGGCAAGAAGCTTTCCATGGGCGAAAGCTTCACCAGCACCCCGCTGGACGATGTAAACACCGCCTGGAAGGTGCTGCCCGCCAAAACAGAAGGCTGCTACTACATCCAGAACGCCGTCCGCGGCAACTATCTGGAATGGTACGCCAGTAAAAACAACTGGAGCTCCTATTCTTCTATTTCCGACGAGGCGCTGTTCGCCCAGGCGTTCTACAAGGTGGAAAACCACCAGTACGCCAAGCGCGCAGAGGCTTTGGAAAACGGCGATCAGTTTGTCATTTTCTATGACAAGGACGCGCTGGTTCTGACAAATACCGCCAGCAGCAACAAGCTTGCCGGTGAAACCGCCGCTTTGCAGGGCGATTTCCTGGAGGTAAGCGATACTATGGCAGTCCTCACTGCCGCGCTGGACGGGGACGGCCACTACACCTTCACCAATACAGACGGCAAGTATTTAACCACCGGCGCGACCGGCAACAGCCTGACCTTTGCGGATACGGCTTCCGAATACAGCTTGTGGGATCTCAAGGCTGTGACCGGCGGCTTCCATATCGTCAGCGCCAACGCCGTCTACAATGGCAGCGCCCAAGCCTTGGAAGTTTACAACAGCCTGTTTACCACTTTCTCCGAAAAGGACAACGACTTTTATCTTTTTAACCTTTACAAGCTTACCGATGAAAAGCCCGCTTCTCCCGGCAGCGACCTGCCTGTAGAAGGCGCGCAGGTGGTTATTTTCAACAAGTCCGCCCAGGGCGTGCTGGCTGGGCAAGACGACAACGCGGAAAGCCCCTCCATTGAAAATGCCGCCGCGACCGTAACCGACGGCGTCGCCACCGCTTCCAACGGCGCGCTGGTATTCACCGTGGAGAAAAATGGCGAATACTACCGCTTTGTCAACGAAACCTACGGCTACCTCTGCTCCAATGACACCGGCAACAACGCTTTCTATCAGAAGGAAGCCTCTGAGGACGCCGACTGGACGCTGGCGGCCTACAACGGCGGTTTCACCATGGAAAGCCGCACCGCCAAGTTCAACGGCAAATATTCCCAGTTTATGGAATACTATGCCGGCGCTTACAAGACCTACAGCATGTACAACGTCACCGACGAGGACATTTACACCTTCTTGTTCTATCCCTGCGGCAACGAAACCATCACCGAGGGCATTGTAAACGTACCTACCGTAGCGTTCGAGTCCATGCTGGACGCATTCGCCGGGCAGGACTACACCTTCCGCTTCACGGTGGAAGCCGTGTTCGGCGTAAAGGAGCTATCCGTTTCCATGAATGGCGCAGCCCTTGCCGCTACTGAGGAAAACGGTGTTTATACCGTTACCATCCCCGCCGCGTCCTTGCCCGCCGAGACCATGAACATCACGGTTTCCGGCAAGGACAATAGGGATGTTGCCTTCACCCAGAGCGTTTCTGTCACGGTAAAGGACGAGCCGGTGATTGACGATCTGACCCCCGCCGCCGGCGCACAGACCGGCGACAACAAGCGCCCTGTGATTTCCGCCTCTGTTTCCAACGCCGGCGAAAATCCCACCGTCGCCATGACCGTAGCGGGTGAAACCGTGAAGGCCGTCTATGCGGATGGTAGAATTTCCTACACCCCCGCCGCCGACCTGGCGGACGGCCGCACCAGCGCGACTGTGACCGTCACCCGCGCCGACGGCAAAACCGCTTCCAAATCCTGGAGCTTTATTGTGGGCGAAAGCGCCTATGCGCTTTATTTCGGCCAGCTCCACTCCCACACCAGCTATTCCGACGGCTCCGGCTCTCTGGATACCGCATTGGAGTACATCAGCAATCTGCCGGAAAGCGCAAACGTTGACTTTGTGGCCTTCACCGACCACTCCAACTACTTTGATAAGTCCGGCGCAGCCAACCCCGAAGGCGCGCTGTACGACATGAACCTCGCCACCGCATACAGCCAGAATCTGTGGAAGGAATACAAGAGCAAAGTCGAAACCTTTAACAATTCCCAGTCCGACGTTATCGCGCTGGGCGGCTATGAAATGACCTGGTCCGGCGGTCCCGGCCATATCAACACCTGGAATACCCCTGGTATCGTTTCCCGGAACAACACCACCTTGAACAACAAGACCGCCGACGCGGGCATGAAGGCCTACTATGCCCTGCTCAGCCAAGCGGAAGGCGTGGACTCCATTTCCCAGTTTAACCATCCCGGCACCACCTTCGGCAACTTCACCGATTTCAGCTACTGGGACGCTCTGATTGACAGCCGCATCTACCTGGTGGAAGTCGGCAACGGCGAAGGCCAGATCGGCGCGGGCGGCTATTATCCCAGCTATGAGCAGTATACCATGGCGTTGGATAAGGGCTGGCACGTAGCCCCCACCAATAATCAGGACAACCACAAGGGCAGATGGGGCAATGCCAACGACGCCCGGGACGTTATCCTCACCGACGATTTCAGCGAACAGGGCTTGTACGAGGCCATCCGGCAGTACCGCGTCTACGCCACCGAGGACAAGAACCTGGAAATCAACTACACGGTAAACGGCGCGCTCCTTGGCTCCAGCTTTGCGGAGAAGCCTGAAAAGCTGGACATTCAAGTGACCGTTTTCGATCCCGACGCTTCCGACTCCATCAGCAAGGTGGAAGTCATTGTAAACTCCGGTAAGGTCGCTTACACTTGGGATGATCCCGCAGCGCTCAAAGCCGGCGAATTGCAGTGCACCTTGAACCCCGACTACAGCTACTATTACATCCGCGTGACCCAGGGCGACGGCGATCTGGCTGTGACCGCTCCTGTGTGGGTAGGCGAAACCTTGAAGCTTGGCATTTCCTCTGTGGAATGCGGCACCGCTACCCCTGTTACCGGCGAGGAACTCACCCTCACCACTACGCTGTTTAACAGCGAGTCCACCGACGCAACCATCAAGTCCGTCACCTATACCACCGGCGGCTCCGTGGTGCTGGGTACCCAGACCAATCTGGGCGTTGTCCCCGCCTCCAGCTCTCAGACCGTAAACTTCCAGTACACCCCCATGGAAGCCAAGGTCATGAATGTGACTGTCACTGTAGTTCTGGAGCAAGACGGACAGGAATACAGCTTCAGCCAGAATGTAACCCTGGACGTGCTGGACGCGGACAAGCTGGTTTACATCGGTATCGACGCTTCTCATCAGAACGAGTATGTGGCCGGTAACTACAAAGATTCCATGGGCAACTTTGGCAATCTGGCCGCCGGCTACTCTGTGCGCACCGTACAGTTGAATACCTCCGAGGAACTCATCGAAGCCGCTAAAAACGCCGACGGCAAGTATAAGATGATTATCCTCACCGCGCCTTCCCGCCGGGACGGCACCGCCCTGCGCGAGCCTTACAGCACCTACTCCGACGCGGAAATTGAAGCCCTGGTCGCCTTTAACAAGGCCGGCGGCGTACTGACCCTTACAGGCTGGTCTGACTTCTACGAAAGCTACAAGGACTTCCCCGCAGAAGACCACATGGCCGCCCAGCAAAATAAGCTCCTTGCCGCTCTTGGCTCCAACCTGCGCGTCAGCGACGACGGCATTAAGGACGATACGCTCAACGGCGGTCAGCCTCAGCGTCTGTATTTCAGCACCTACAATTTCGACAGCTTCCTTTTGGACGGCGTAGAATTTGATGCGGAGCACCCCAACGACAATATGTACTCCCAGCGGTTCAGCCACTACGGCGGCGCGTCCATTTACGCTGTAAACGGCAAGAACGAGCCGGTTTCCGAGCTTCCGGGTTCTGTAACCCCCGTTGTCTACGGTCATGCAACCACTTACTCCGAGGATCAGGACAAAGACGGTCTGGGCGGCGCTTCCATACCCAAGTACGCAGTTGCCGAAGGCGACAGCCGCATTCTGGCGCTGGCAACCGAGTACATCGAAGGTCAAGGTCTCATCATCGTTTCCGGCGCGGCCTTCATGTCCAACTTTGAGGTTCAGGCCACCATTTCCGATTCCAACGCGGAGAAGAACTACTCCAACTACAACATTTGCGAAAACCTGGTAGCCTATCTGAATCCTGTACAGGTAACGGACATTGCCGCTGTACAGGCGGAAAAGGAAGAAGGCGTGAAGTTCACCATCGAAGGTATTGTGACCTCCAACGCCTCCGGCTATGACAAGGACACCGCGTTCTTTGACTGCATCTACTTGCAAGATGAGACCGCCGGTATCAACGCTTTCCCCGTGGCCGGCAACTATAAGATCGGCGATCTGGTGCGCATCACCGGCACCACCTCCTCTTATCAGGGCGAACGCCAGATCGCGGTGAGCAGCATTGAGCTGATCAGCGAAAACAATGCGGTGATGCCCACAGACATTACCGCTAAGCAGCTTAATGATCTGAGCTATCTGGGCAGCCTTGTCACGCTCCATGGCACCGTGGAATCCTTCGAGCTGGCCAACGGTCTGGTGCAGACCATTCTGGTACGGGATAACAGCGGCGAGCTGGGTCGTGTGTTCATCGACGGCTACATCACCACCGCCAAGGATGTGGAAAATCTCAAGGTTGGCGCGGCCATCACCGTCACCGGCCTTGCCTCCTATGACAATTCCTTCGACGGTCCCGCGCCCCGCCTGCGTATCCGCAACCGCGCGGACGTTGTCTGCACGGAAGCTGCCGGTCTGCCTTTCACCGACGTACCCGCCGGTATCTGGTACTATGACGCGGTTTCCTATCTGTATCAAAACGGCGTCATTGCCGGTAAGACCGCAACCACCTTCGCGCCTCAAGAAACCCTCACCCGTGGTCAAATGGTAGCCATGCTGTACCGTATGGAAGGCGAGCCCACTGTGGAAAGCAAGTCTCCCTTCACCGACGTTGACCCCGCCCAGTATTACGCCCCCGCTATTGCATGGGCTTATGAAAACAAGATTGCCTATGGTATGAACACAACCGAGTTTGCCCCCGGCGATTTCGTTACCAGGGAGCAGATGGTGGCTTTCCTTGCCCGCTATGCTGCGTATAAGGGCAAATTCGAGGAAGCAAAGGGCGATCTTTCTGCTTTCCCCGACGCTGGCAATGTGGACGCCTACGCCGTGCCTTATATGGCATGGGCTGTGGAACAGAGCATTGTGCACGGCAACAACGGTAAGCTCCTGCCCAGAGACACCGCAACCCGCGCGGAAGCCTCCATCATTTTGTACAATTACTGCTACTATCTGGCAAAGTAATTTTCCCCCGATAACCCCCAAGGCGGACGCTACGTTTGCAGCGTCCGCCTCAGCTTCTCAAAGAACATGCCCGTCATTGCATCGAGTTTATATCGAGGTGCCGGTGGGCGCCGACAGAGATGCTTCTTGACCGGTGGCGGGATTTATCGTCCATCCTCTTCTATGTGCAATTGCCCCCAACAGGAAAATTCCTGTTGGGGGCAATTGGTTTTTACAGCTTGACCCGGCGCAAGGCTCTGGTCAAGATTGGAACGCCAACGCAGGTTTCGATGATTTCCGGCAGCATAAACGTGCCGTTGTAGACGACCGAGAACATCCACGGGCCATAGAGGTTTACAATGTGCGTGGGATCGTCTGCATACCACTCCAGATCCAGCGCATACCAGATCACTACGCCGGAAACAATATGGCACGCAAAGCGGAGCGCCGTCACAAGCAAGGTACCCAACGCCGCAGCAATCAGCACATTTGCCGTGCCATTGGAAGTAAAGCGCACCTTGCGGAAAATACCGCCCAGACCCAAAGCAGTAAACGCCAGGGTGTAATCCAGCAAAATGCAAAGGACGATGCCACCGGGGGTAGGAACATAGGCGACACTGTTCAGCCCTTGCAAAAGTTGAATCAGAGAGTAGACAAAGGCGGCGGAAAGGCCAACTTTGCAGCCTCTGCGCATAGACAGCACAATGATTGGCGCCATGGAAAGCAGTGTCACAGAGCCGCCGTAAGGGGCGTCATAAATTTTAATCATGCTGAGCACAGTCGCCAGCGCGATCATGACGGCGCTTTCGCAAAGCGCCCGGACAGAGTTGTGTGCGAGGGGTTGTTTGTTCAATGGATGTACCTCCAGAAATAAAAAATTTCGCATTGCAAACCATCTAAGGCGAAGCAATGCGACAAAACTGGAAGCATCCGCATCTTTCCCTACGACGGTATGAACCGTATCAGGTTTGCGGGTCAGAGCGCCAATTCGCTCAATCTCAGCCGGAAGTGTCCGACCCCCCGAAGATCGTTTGTTCTGCGATGGCTCTATGATACTACAATACGGGAAAAATGTCAAGATCAATAGAAAAAGCGGCGCACATTTTGCTGGGGTGAGATAACGTAACCGATTTTGAATGGTACGCTATCTTGCCCCAGCATTTTGCTTTTGGCCCTAAACGACAA
>CAJURY010000021.1 GCA_910589155.1 uncultured Oscillospiraceae bacterium
AATGCCGTTCCGCTCCCCCATCGGGCGTTCTGAAACTTTCAGGACGCCCTTTTTCCATGACCAGGCGTCCGCCGTCCCGCGCAGACATTTCAGGCAGGACTCGTATGCGTTCGGAAAGAGGCGCAGCGAGCCGCAAAGGAGACAAAGAAAGTCCTTGCCCGGCTGATTGACTTGGCTGTGCCGTTGTGCTATACTTCATCATAGGTACCGTTCGACAAATCAGGGGAGGTATACTTTTATGAAAAAATCCGTAATGACGTCAATCATTGCAATCGTAGCGGCATTGACATGCCTGTTGGGATTCGTTGGCTGTGAAAGAAAACGTATGGACGATCGTATCCCGGATGCAAGTCTCACCAGAATTGACAGCGGCGATATCCGCAGTAACACTGGACTGAAAACGTCCATGCCGCTGAATCAGCATCATGGGAAATATGTGAATTTATATATTGAAAACAACGGGTCTCATTCTGTTGTGGCAACAATCAACGGTCAGAGCGAGAGAGCCTTCGAGGCAGGCGAAAAAGGTTATATTCATCTGGAAGTGACGCAGGACTTATTGGGTTTAGACAGGGAATATGATTTTAAAGTCGTGCCCGGTACCAATGGCGGATCAATCGACATTCACTATGAGATTGTCCAGGATTTATGCTATTACTCTGAGGATACCAGCAAATAGGATCACAAACGCCAAATCGTGAATCTCCTATTCGCAGCGGCAACGAAAAAGCAGCGTTCCTGTTTTCCTTTATTCTTTCTCTATGCGGTGTGCCGGCGTTTGGACTGGCTGGGCTTTCGCTCCCTTCTACACGAATCAATGTCAACGCTATGTCAGAGATTTTTTGAAAAATTAAAATAAGAATTATTCTTATTTTTGTTGATTTTTTCCATCGGTTGGTTTATACTTAAAGCAGCGAAAAACGCGGAAAGGAGCGATTTATTACAAAATGTATTGTGTAAAGAAAATTACGGAGGATCTCACCTGGGTTGGCAGCAACGACCGCCGTCTTGCCTTGTTTGAAGGCGTTTATTCCGTCCCCAGAGGCGTCTCCTACAATTCCTACGTCCTCATGGACGAAAAAACCGTCCTGATGGACACGGTAGATAAGGCTGTCACCGGGGTGTTTTTTGAAAACATCGCCCATGTTCTGAATGGCCGGAAGCTGGACTACATGGTGATTCAGCATATGGAGCCGGATCATTCCTCTGCCATTGAGGAAGTGCTTCTGCGCTACCCGGAAGTCACAATCGTGTGCAACCAGAAAACCGCCGGGATGATGGCACGGTTTGTGGCCGTCGACCTTTCCGGCAGAACCCAAATTGTGAAGGAAGGAGAAACCTTGCCCCTTGGCCGTCATGTCTTAACCTTTGTCAACGCCCCCATGGTGCATTGGCCTGAAGTTATGGTAACTTATGATATTACGGACAAAATTCTGTTCTCCGCCGACGCTTTCGGCACCTTCGGCGCCATCAACGGCGCGATGTTTGCCGACGAGGTAGATTTTGAGCGGGATTATCTGGACGAGGCTCGCCGGTACTATACCAATATCGTGGGCAAATATGGTTCCCAGGTACAGGCCATTTTGAAAAAGGCCGCCACGCTGGACATTGCCATGGTCTGTCCCCTGCACGGCTTTGTGTGGCGGAAAAATATCGGGGACTTTATCGCCAAGTACCAGCTCTGGAGCACCTATACCCCGGAAGTCACTGGCGTGATGATCGCCTACGCTTCCATTTACGGCGGCACGGAAAACGCCGCGGAAATTCTCGCCTGCCGACTTCGGGATTTGGGGATTCGCACTACGATGTTCGACGTGTCCGTGACTCCGGCCTCCGAGATTATCGCCGCCGCCTTCCAGTACAGCCACCTGGTCTTTGCCTCCCCCACCTATAACGCCGGGATTTACGTGGCCATGGAAGCTCTTTTGCACGATCTGGTGGCGCACAATCTGCAAAACCGCACGGTGGCTCTCATTGAAAACGGCTCCTGGGCGCCCACCAGCGGCAAGCTTATGAAAGAGCTTTTGTCCAAGCTGAAAAACATCACCTTTGTGGGGGAAACCCTGACGATTCCTTCCACCGTGAAGGACGCTTCCGGTCTGGAGCTTCTGGCCGAAGCCCTGGCCGCCACCATTCGGCTGCCGGAGCCTGCCGCCTCCGCCGCCGGGACGCTGGACGCTTCCGCCATGTTCAAGCTGTCCTACGGCTTGTTCGTATTGTCCGGCAAGGACGGCGAGAAGGACAACGGCTGTATTACCAATACCGTCATGCAGCTTACCGACGCCCCCAAGCGTTTGGCTTTCGCGGTGAATAAGGCCAACCTCACCTGTGAAATGATTGCCAAAAACGGCGATTTTGCCGTAAGCGTACTGTCTCAGGAAGCCCCCTTTGCCATTTTCCAGCACTTTGGCTTCCAGAGCGGCCGAGACGCGGACAAGTATGCCGGCTGGGCTTACGCGGATACCGCCGCCAACGGCGTAAAATATCTCACCAAGTATACCAACGCCGTGATTGCCGGTAAGGTGGTTGCCGCCGTGGACTGGGGTACGCACACCCTGTTCATTGCCGACGTCACCGAGGCGAGAATTTTGTCCCAGGAACCTTCCATGACCTACCAGTACTATTTTGACCATGTAAAGCCCAAGCCCCAGGCCGCGCCCAAGGAGCAAAAAGGGTGGGTCTGCAAAATCTGCGGCTATGTGTACGAAGGCGAGGAGCTGCCCGCGGATTATATTTGCCCACTTTGCAAGCACGGCGCGGAGGATTTTGAGCGCTTAGGATAAGAAACCCCTGCATCAATCGTCCGCTGCTCAACGCTTGCCGATTGCATCAGAGTTTCCCGAAAGAAAGAAAGGAACCTGCCATGGAAGAAAAGGTGAACGGGCTGATTGCCGCGTTGAAAGAGGCCTATCCCGATCCACAGTGCGCCTTGCACTATCAAAAGGACTATGAGCTGATGATTTCCGTGCGGCTGTCCGCCCAGTGTACGGACGCGAGAGTGAACGAGGTGACCCCCGCCTTGTTCGCGGAGTACCCCACGCTGGAGGCCATGGCCGGGGCGGAGATCGGCCGGGTGGAGGAGCTGGTGCATTCCTGCGGCTTTTACAAGCATAAAGCCAGAGACATTGTGCTGGCCTGCCAGATGCTGCTATCCGATTACGGCGGGAAAGTGCCTGGTACCATGGAAGAACTTTTGCGTTTGCCCGGCGTAGGGAGAAAGACGGCCAATTTGCTCCTGGGCGACTTGTACCAGACCCCCGGCAGCGTGGTCTGCGACACCCACTGTATCCGCATATCCAACCGGCTTGGTCTGGCCGTGGGCAAGGAGCCGGAGAAGGTGGAAAAGCAGCTTCGGGCGGTTCTCCCACCGGAGGAAAGCTCCGCGTTCTGTCACCGGATTGTGCTTCACGGCCGGGCGGTGTGCACCGCCAGAAGCCCCAAATGCGGACAGTGTACCTTGTCGCCCTGGTGCTCCATGGCAAACGGCAACTAAATATTTACCCTTTCCATTGCCAGTTTCGGTTTAAAAGCCGAAACTGGCAATTTTTTTGCGCCTTGATTGGGTAGCGCTTGACAATCTGCCAATCTAAACCGTTCCTATTTAATCTAGATTGACGGAACAGATACAATCCAAAACGTAATGGGAAAATTGGCGTACAAATATGGTAGACGAACACCATTCCTCTGTAAAATGCTTCTGGTATTCCGGCTCCAGTCTGTCGTAGGCTTTGGAATAATGGGGAAACACCGCTGAACGGATGGTAGCCGCTACGGAAGATACCTGAACGCCTCTCGACGTTGCAACCATTTTCAGCGTTTTTTCCACGGTAACAGCTTTGCCGGACATATGCTTTTTGCATATGTCGTGGAGCGCTTCGCGCAAATACGTGTATCCCAACGCCCGTGTCGTTCCTAAAAAATCAGCTAAAAGCTTGTCAATCCATTTTTGCAGTTCAGCGTCGTCCAGACGTATTTTTCTCCATGGATTGGCATGAGGATGCAGCAGCTTGATTTTTAGCCTTTCGTCCTCCGATAGTTTGTTCAGCAAACGGTGCACGACGGTATAATTGCAGTTTTCGATGGTTTCCCCGTCTTTTTCGCAGTCGATGCTTCGACCATTTTGCGAATAGCGCAGCGTTAGCCTGTGCTCTGCAATCAAAAGGCGCATTTCACCGGACTTTTTGGTGTATTTGATTTGTCTGAGTACGTCGTTTGTGGTTATCGTTTCCATTTTTTTCAACCTCATTATGTCTTTTGGCTTGGAATCAGGTCAATAATTGTCCATAAATATAAATTTAAGATAAAAACCGCCTGCATCTGCAAGCGGCTTTTATCTTTATGTCCAAAACTATGTATTAAATGCACGATATAATCCGCTAATACATATTATAACACTATAATACATAGTTGTCTATAGGGCAATAAAAAAGCTGCGTGAAAAATCACGCAGCATATTACTTAATTTTCAGTTTCTTGTTGGATCATAAGTTCGAGCGTCCTAAGTATGCGCTTTTGCGTTTTAGGTGAAAGACCAGCCAATTTATTTGACAATTGCGAGGCTTGATAATCATTTGAGTACAGGATTACATCATAAAATATAGCGTCAGCGGATGTTTCAAGGGCATTGATTAGTTTGATTAAATTTTCACAGCGCGGAAATGAAGCCCCTCGTTCAATCGTTGATATATAATTCACTGTGAAGTTCGTTTTTTCTGCAAATTCTTCTTGTGTCAGTCCAAGACGTTCCCTGGCTTCTTTCACTCTTTTACCAATTCTTTTATCTATCATACTATCCATTCCTTGCTATACTGTTAATACATATTATATGGATAACAGGCCTATTTATGAAGTAACGCTAATACACTTACAGTGTATTAGCATTGTGGTTTCGACGATTTATTATCAAGTTCTTGTTGAATCATCAATTCAACCATTTGCAGAATGCGCTGCTGTGCTTCTGGCTCAAGGGTTGATAATTTGTTAGACAATATAGAAGCTTTATAACCATTTGCATATAAAACAACATCACAGAAAATAGCATCGGCAGATATTTCAAGCGCATTCAAAAGTATTATGAGTTTATCGTACCGGGGGAACGAGGCGCTTCTCTCTATTCTGGAAATGTAATTTGTTGTAAACCCGGTTTTCTCCGCTAATTCTTCTTGCGTTAAACCAAGATTTTCTCTTGCCTGCTTAAATCTTTTGCCTACTCTTTTATCTATCATAAAAATAGCCTCTGCCACACTCAATTGATTATCCATATTGTAATCATAAAATACACATAAACGAAGAAATGCTAATGCATAGTGTGTGCATTAGCATCATACAATAGACAAATTTTTGTTGATTTTTGGAATTTTTTCATGATATTAAGCAAAATGCAGGATTTTAGAAAGAATCATGTATTTTACATTCCCCTAGCGGGCGCACACACAGGTGCGCCCCTACAACGTTTTAATGGTATTGCGTTCAAAAAATGGCAAAGGATTCCCACGCCAGTGTGCGCACTGGCTCGGAATGACTTGGTTTTTCGACACCCCGTAGGGCGCACGGTGGTAGCATACGTTTCTACAACGTTTTCACGAAATTACGTTCAAAAAATGTGGGATTGCCCATCGGCAATCCCACAACAACAAACAGAGCCGCCGGGAAATTTCCCGGCGGCTCTTGCCATTTGGATAAGGTTTAGTTTGCGGGGGTCATCAAAATACGATTATTTTCCGCATCCAGCTTAAAGGTATAGCCCTCGTTGCCGCAAGTGAGCTTTGCAAGGTCTGCCGCTGTGATCTGATAATCCGCCGTACCCCTGGCAATCAGGGTATCGCCATCCTTGTTGGGCGCGCCGTGGTAAACCGTGAGGTTTTCAGCGCGGTTGGCGAAGGTCGCAGGGATCACAAAGGAGTAATTCAGTCTGTAGACAGACAGCTTATGATCGGCCAGATTGAAGCTGGGATACAGCACGAAATCACCGCTGTCGTCGGAATGGCTGGCGCTGCCGATGCAGATATTCTCGCAGCCATCGCTGCCGGCGGCAGGCGCCAAAAGGGTATTGCCATACATGCTGCCGCCGATAAGCTGTACATTTGCGCCATTATTATCCATGATACCGGCGCCTCTGGCCTTGGCGTAGTTGCCGGTAATGGCGCCGCCGTTCATGGTAAAGCAGGCGAACTTGCTGGCCATATACACCGTACCGGAGGTGCTGGCGTAGTTGCCGGTAATCAGGCCGCCGTTCATGACGACCTTGCCGGTTTCTTCCGCGTTTCTGCCGTAAATGTACAATGCGCTGCCGGTGCTGGGAGATTTCATAGCGTTGCCGTTGTTGCACAGAACCGTGCCGTCGTTAATGGTCACAGTACCATAGTTGACACGGATCATGGTGCCGGCGTTTACATTGTTGTAGAAGCCGTTGCCGTCAATGGTAATATCCTCCAGAATCAGATCGCCGGACGCGCCGAAGGAAGCGTTGCCGTCGCTGATGACGATCATGTAATCCTTAAAGGTATCGCCGCGCACCAGCTTTGCGCCGTCAATACCAGCAAGGCTCCAGGTCTGTTCACTGGTGATATAAACAGTGCCAACAACGTAAATGTAGTTATCGCCGCCAGCCACCGCGTTTTTCGCCAGAATTTCCTTGGCCTTGGCAAAGGTACCTACCGCATTTTCCGCTGTGAGACCGTCGTTGTTGTCGCTGCCCGTCTTGCCATCCAGATAAACGGCGAAATCAGGCTCCTTCGTCTTGGCCAGAGAAACGGTGTTGGCCTTCATCGCCAGCTTCAGCATACCCTGCAGGTCGTTCAGCAACTGAATTTCCTGCATATCGTCCTCGGTCATGATATAATCCAGACTGCCGGTGCAAATTTCCGCGCCCAGAATGGCAGCCGCCAGTTCTACAGGGTGTTCGCCTGCCACATTGGCAAGGGGCTTAGCCGCAATGAGGGGCTTATTGGGGACGCTGGAAGTATTGGCGATGTAGATTTTGCCATCAATGGTCAAATCCCCTGCCTTGGCCGCCATCATCTGAATACCGGTGTTCGCCGCACAGTAAAGCGCACTGCTTTGGGCATTCTCTGTAGCGCGGACTACGCCGGACTTCAGCTCCGCAACGCCGTTCAGGTAAAGCTCGCCTAACTTGCCGGTGTTGTTTTCAATCGTGGTACCATTCAGCACTACAACAGAGTTGGCATTGTTGGAGTAGATCGCGCCGGCTCTGGAGTTTTCACCGCCGCAGCCGGTAATTTTGCCGCCGTTGAGGTTCAAGGTTGCAACTTTATTGGTAGCGCCGGAAACATACAGCGCGCCGGTGTAGGGGTTTGCGCCTGTCACCAGGCAGTTTTCAATGCTGCCACTGTTGAAATTCAGGGTACAGCCGGAACCAAACTGGATCGCGCCGTAGCCGGAGCTGCCGGTGGTAGTGCAGTTGCGAATGATACCGCCGTCAAAGTTAATGGTTGCGCTGGTGGTTGCATACAAAGCGCTGGTGGTGTTGCTGGTTACATTATCCTCAAACACTGCGCCTTCGTTGAGGTTCAAGGTACCGCTGTTGTTCACCTGGCCGAACATATAGCTGCCGGTTTCCGCGCCCTTGAAGGTGATATTGGAAAGGGTCAAATTGGCGTTTGCACCATTTACCACGAACAGATAGCTGGTATTGGCGCCGCCGCGGGCAACGTAAGCCCCCTCAACATCACCAAGATCCCAGGTCTGGGCGTCGCTGACTGTGACGCTGCCGCTGATGCGGATGACCTTGGTTGCGGAGAACTCCAGCAGCTCCTTCGCCTTGGCAAAGGTTTTCACTGCGTCTGCGTCATTGGTGCCGTTGTTGTCGTCGTTGCCGTTTCTGCCGTCCAGATAGACGTCCTGCAAATCGCCGCTAAACCAGTCGGCATACAGATCCAGATCCGCTTTGATGGAAACATTGAACCGGTATGGCTGGGTGAGTTCCTCATCGGTGAACCAGCCGGCAAAGGTGTAGCCTTCCTTCTTGGGATTGACAGGCTTTACCGGATACTTGCCGTACTGCACCGTCTGCGCCGGAACCTCAGATCCGCCGTTGGAATGGAAGGTAACGGTAAACTCATCCAGCTCCCAATCAGAATACAAGATGAGATCGCCGGTAACAGGGGTCTCAAAATCATAGGGCTGGGTCAGCGCCGCGTCGGCAAACCAGCCGATGAGGTGACGCCCCTCCCGCAAGGGAGTGGTCTCCTTGGGTTCCACAACCTGCTGGCCGTGGGTCACGCTCTGGTTGGGAATCAAATAATAGGTGTTATTGGGATAGGAGAAAGAAACGTTATAGACGTTCAGCTCCATCTTGGCCGTGACAGTGGTATCGGCTGTGATGGCGCTGAGCATAAACAGATTTTCTACCTGCGTGAGCTTTGCGCCGTTGGTTGCCTCAGCGCCGGCGGCGTGGTAGCCGTTGGTGCCAAGAATGTTGAACAGGACGTACTTCGTCCCCTTTTCCACAATAATTTCCGTAACCTTTTCGCCTTCATAGAAAAATTCGCAGTTTTCGCCAACGAGGGTTACTTTCACTGTTTCAGGGGCGGGAAGGATTTCCGCCGCCAGAACCGTGACGGTGGTATCTCCCTGCACAGTCAGGGTATAAATACCGTCCTTGTCCGGGGTAAGCAAAGTATCGCCAACGCTCACAGCGGCGATTTCATAGCCTTCCGCCGCCTTTACCTGGAAGGCAAGGGTCTCGCCTTCCAGTGCGGTGTAGGTTTTCACTTCCTGATCGTCTACCAGCGCCACGGCGTTTTCACCGGCAAAGGTCACAAGATAGGTTTCCGGCACAAGCGCCGTCAAATTGGTGATCATCACGGCATACTGCCCTCTGGTGGCGGCGCCTCTGGGATCCAGACAGCTTACGCCGTCTTTCAGGTTGCCAGTAATCACGCCGTTGCCCACTGCCCAGGCGAAAGCTTCCTTGGCGTAGGGCGCAACTTCACCAGCGTCGGGATAGCTGTCCAGCTTACCGGCTGCATCGGTGTTGAGGCCAAAGAGCTTGGCATAACGGTACAGGAAGGCCATAGCGTCCTGCCGGGTCACAGGCTGGGTGGGACGGAAGGTGCCGTCAGCGTAACCGGCGGCAATTTCGGTCTGCTGCGCCCACGCGATGGCGTCGGAGTACCACTGGCCGGCGGGCACGTCGGTAAACTTGCTGCCGCCTTCCGCCTTGGGTTCGCCCGCCGCGCGATACAGTACCGTCACAACCGTTGCGCGATCCAGCGTCTTGGCGGGAGCGAACTTCGTGCCGGAAACGCCGTACATCAGCTTGTTTGCAACCACAAAGTCAACGCCCGCATGGTACCACTGGGTCTGGTCGATGTCCGCAAACTGCGCGGAGGGGCAATTGTGGAGAATACTGCCGGTTACGTCGAACGCTTCGGCTTCCACCTTCTCTTTGTTGTTGTACAGCGCGCCGGGCTTTACGCTGAAGGCATACTCGCCCAGTTCGCCGGTAAACTTCATGGTCAGCACAGCTTCCCCGGCTTTTGCCTCGCCGGTAGCCGCCCAAACCGCGACAACCTGCCCGGCTGTGGCGGTATTGACTGTGCTAACACCCTGCGCCGCCACAGCGGAGCTGGCGCTTACCAGCTTCAGCTCGGCAGGATAGGCAACGGTAACTGTACCGTTATTCACAGGCACGGTGGTTTTCACTGTAATGGTCAAGCCGTCCGCCGTCGTCTCGGCAACAGCTTCCAGTGCGTTTGCGGGAGCGGTTTCATCCGCAGGCTGTTCTGCGGCCTCCACCGCCATGCAGGGGAACACCCCTGTAAAGAGCAAAACGCAGGAAAGAAGAATCGCAAATATTTTTTTCATGGTAATCCTTCCTTTCTTGCTCAGCGCAGGCTGCTGTAATCAGCGGACTGCACCGAGGTGAAGTCGGAGGCGTCCATTGCGGCGACAATGGACTGGGTTTCGGTGGCGCTCTGAGAAGCGACCGGAGCGTCCTGAAGCTGCATCACAGCCAGCACGGACTCTGCGCCGCTGACAGCGCCAAGGAATCTCGCCGTTGCCTTCAGATTGCTGCCGCTGCCGGTGAAGCCAATGCGGTACAGCTTTGCGCCAACGCTGTAGTAGAAGAAGTCGTCGTTGCGGTTGTAGGAAAGACCTTGGCTGTGCATATCCGCATTGGCCGCTACGCCGATGGTGCCGTAGGAGCCGAGGCCGCCGCCAAATCCTTCCGCAGTTTCATAAATGTAGAACACATAGAACGCGCCGGTGTTGGTAATCAGGCCAAAGTAATCCGCATCCACGCCGGTGGAATCAGCGGCAGTGAACATATAGCTCACGCCTACCAGGGTTTCCCCATTGAGATTGGAACTAAGGTCAAAGGCGGAAAGCTGGCTGGAACCAGGCTCCATCATGGCAAATTTTGTACCGCAGGTCAAAATCAGCTTGCCGTAGCTGGGCGTATAGGAAATATCGGTGAAATTCCATGCGGCAGCAAGTTCCATTCCCGCTTCAGGCTCCTTGGTCTTTGCGTTGATGGTATACAGCGTGCCGTCGGCGTTGCCGTAGATTTTGCCGCCATAGTACGTGCCGCAATCCAAATCCACAGGGAACGCAGAAACCTTTGTTGCAGTGGCTTCGTCCACATTCACAGTAGACCAGGCCAACGCGCCGTTTGCGTCTTTCACTACCGCGTATACATTGGTATCAGGCTTTTCTTCCGGATTTTCCCCGTCCTCACGGCCGGAGGAGGTGAGATCCAGTTCGCCGGCAAGGAGGTTGCCCGCATAGTCCACAGCGGCCAGCACAAAATGGCTGCCCTTGACGTCTTCGCCCAGATTCAGCCGAACCTCGGTGGTTTCACCCATCTCGGTCTGGGGAACAGCGGTTCTTGCCAGGGCGGTGTTGCCCTTTTCATTGAACAAAATCACAGCGGCTACATAACGGTTATCCTTGACGGTAACCGTCAGGTAATCGTTGTTGCCCCACAGATCGTCGGCATAGTAGACAGACTGGATTTCAGGGGCGGTATTATCGATGGTAAGGGTTGTCGTCCAGCTTGCGCCCTTGCCCAGCTTTTCCTTGTCAATGGTCAAATTGCCCGCCTCATCTTTGAAGGTATACAGCTCAGGGGCGGCGGTGCAAGTGACATTCACCACAGTGCCGTCAGGCAGAGGGTTGCCTTCCGCGTCTACGCCCTTCCAACCGGCAGAGCCGCTACCCAGGCGCACTGCGGAGCTGGTGCCTGCCCATGCGCCGGAATTGGAATTGTAGTAAGCGGCGGAGGGTGCAGAGAAAGTCGTGTAATAAACCTCGCCGGTTTCCGCGTTGGAAATGGTGGTTTCCATCCGCGCAGTGGTACGAATCAGGGTGGGAACCGCCTGATACAGCCCAGTGCCGGAAGTCGTGGAAAGCACGTAGTTCTGTTCCGGGCTGAAGCTCTCGTCATCCGCGTACAGGTTCATACCAAAAATAGGGGTGGAAGAAACGCCAGGAATTTTTTGGGTCAGCAGATTCACCTTGCTGTCTTCTTTGACATAGCTGGCCTTGTCGGAAAGGCCGTTGAGGTAATCCAGATAGCTTGCCCGATCAAACATGGAAGCATCGGTATAGTTACCATAGAAGGCCAGGAAGGGAATAGACAGCTCGTTGCTACCGGAAAGACCGATATAGCCTTCCACATAGCCGCCGTTGGGGGTGTTGTTCGCAAAATACTTGCGGTCATTTTCTGTCAGTTCCACAGTGACAGTCACCTTGGCGCTGCCGTTGGGGGCAAGCAGGATTTTGGAAGAGCTTTTGTTCAGGCTGATGCCGTCTTCCTTTTCACCCTCCAGAAGAGTCAGCATAATGTACACGTCCAGAGAATCCACAATGCCGTCGCAGTTGAAATCTGCGGCCGCTTCCGCTTCCTTGCTCAAGGTCTTGATCCCCGCCACAAAGTCGCTGAGATACTGGGCATCCAGACGATCAACCTCGCCGTCGCCGTTGAAGTCGTACAGATAAGTCGTACCCGCCGCGCCTTCTACGCCATAGGTCACGATGGGGGCAAGCGCCGTCTCGGACAAAGACATATAATTGCCGCTGTCCTTGTGCAAAATAGCAGGGGTCAAAACCTTTGCATCCGGCACATAGGTAAGAGGCTCATTTGTAAGGTTGTATACAGTAAAGGAGAAGCTGTAAACGCCTTTCTTTTCCGCGTCGTCGCCAAGCTCCGCCTTTACCTTACCGTCGGCGGCGCAAACGGTAGCGTTTTCATCCATCAAAATATACGCCGGGGATTCCACCGCTCTCGCTGCGCTGGCCAGACCCGCGCCCTGATGACGCACGGAGAAAGGCAGGTTGGACGCGGGGTCGGTCAAAGGCACGGCGGTACTCATGAGCAGGCTAAGCCCCAGGGTACGGGCGCTGAGACCGGTCTTTTCGGTCAGATTGTTTTCCCGGATATACTGGGCAACCAGCGCGCTCTGGCCTGCAATGGAGGGAGCCGCCATGGAAGTACCGCTCATCAGGCCGTAAGCGCCGTCTGTCAAGGTAGAGTAAATATTGCCGCCGGGGGCGGTAATTTCCGGCTTGATCGCCAGATTGCCGGTGGTACCCCAAGAGGAGAAGTCGCTCATGGTGTAGCCGTCGGGATGCGCGGAGATCTGCACCTTGTTGCAGATTGTCACTTTGCCGCCCATCATACCGCTTTCCTGCTTGGAGGAAACCGCCAGAATCTTACTTGCATCCGTCTGCAAAATCGAAACGCAGGGGATCTGGGAAGAGGAATCGGAAAGATCCATAGAAATGGAACCGTTGGCGTTGTTATAAATCACTGCGGCCGCAGCGCCGGCGGCTTGGGCGTAGTCTTGCTTCTGGTAGAAGCTCACACCGCCGCCCCGGGAAATGAGAACAACCTTCCGCGCGACATCCAGTCCCTCAAAAGCGCCCTCGCCGCCGTACTTTACCGTATCATCGGCATTGGTGGGATCGCCCAGGAACACATACTCATAGGTCGTGCCGGAGTAGTCGGCGGTGGTGTCCAGCTCGCCCCAGTCCTTCATATCTTCGGGGTGGGAACCGGGATTGGTGCCAACTACCGTTATGCCTTCAAAATTGCCCCCCTTGCCGGTTATGCCGCTGTTCACAGCGGAAGCGACAGTAAAGGAATTGGTGTACGCGCCGGGGGTGCCGCCGGTCTGCTGGCTCACATCCTCCGCGAAGTTCAGACCTTCGTCGTTGGCGTAGTTGTTTTCCGCCCAGTGGCTATTGTTGCCAGCGGAGATGGAAATGACGGTATCGCAGCCAACCAGGCTGTCAAAAATACCATCGATATACGCCGTGCTGCCATAGCTTCTGCCAGGAACACCGGAGCCAAGGCTGAGGTTCACAGCATCGCAGTCCAGAAGCAGCGCGTCCTCAATCGCCGCCATATAGTCGTCATTGTAAGCGCCGCCCATTTTGCCGAACACCTTCATGGTCAGAAGCTGCGCGTCCGGCGCAACGCCCGCTACCTTGTTCTCCTGATGGACAAAGGAAACCGCGCCGTTGGCCGCAACCTTTTTCACAAACAGGTTCGCCGTGGCAATGCCGGAAACGTGAGAGCCATGATCGCCTTCGGTATCGTTGTCATGGGTCACGTCCAGGTCTCTGTCCACATAGTTAAAGGCAAAGGCCAGTTTTTCATTGCGGTAAAGGTCGCTGGCGGTCAAATCCTTCTTCTTGCTTTCCTTGTATCGGGCGGTGGCGTTCAGCAAGGGAAGAACGCTTTCAATTTCCTCCGCCGTCAGCAAGTTATAATCCGCAACGTCCTTGCCGTTTTCCAGAGCTGAAAGATTCAGGCTATACAAAAACGCGTCGGGGTCAAAGGAAGGGTGATCCGTATCAAGGCCGGTGTCGATAATCGCTACGCGGCTGCCCGCGCCGGTATAACCCTCGCTCCACGCGGTGGAAGCGCCAACCATATCCCCAGCGGTACCCATGTTGGGATCGTTTACTTCCTCATCTTCCATGATTTCGTACTGGGGTACGATGTAAATTCCCGCAAACGCTTCGCCGTAAGTATCTGCAAGATAGGTCTCCAGCATTTCCAGATCCCCATATTTTACATTGGCGGAGAAAGCGTCCGCCACAATGGACAAGTTGTAGTTTACATCAAAAGAGCCGTCGGTAATCACGTTTTCCATGATATCCCTGGCTACTTCCTTCTGCACAGCCTTCAGCCCGTCCATGTAGGCCAAAGCCTCCTCATCCTCCATCAAACCCTTTGTAGAGAAGCCTGCGTCAATGGCGGACGCCTGCGACATCGCCACATAAACACGCACAGTTTCATCTGCCTTGTAGGTAAGCCCCTGTTCTTCATCGGTCAGCGCGTCGGGATTCTCCAGCGTCAGCGCGGAACCGGAAAGCTTTGCATTGTCGATTTTGGCAAAGTCAATTTCCTTGCTGCCGGTAGCGATTGCCATACCGGAAAGCATCGTCACAGTCAAAGCCAAAACCAGCACAATGGCCAGTAGGCTCATTTGCTTGCTTTTTTTCATGTACTCTCATCCTTTCTTCTTTTTTCTCATCTGAAACGCCTGGGCAAATCACAATTCGGCAGTCGTATCTTTGCGTATTTCGTCATTTGCAGACAAGAAAATTGAATATAATACGATTACTATTGTATTATATTTCATTCCATGTCGCAATACGGCAAATTACTCTATCTTACTTGACATCTTTTTTCATTTTTTGTGCATAATCCCGTTACCGTAGCAATATACTAATGAACAATATAAATATACTTTTTTTCGCCGCCAGCCTGTTTTTTCCAATAGTTTCCAAAATATGGATTTTCCGCTTCCAGAAATCGCGTTTTTTCTTATTTTTTAAGGGAAATGCACTTAAAATCCAATAAAATTTTTCCCCATAAGTATAATAATTTCGGGGTGATCAAACATGAAGCAAATGCGCATTCGGGATTTGCGGGAGAATCGCAATTTGACGCAAAAAGAACTGGCGGGCTACTTGCGGATCCATCAAACCACATATTCCGATTACGAACTTGGCCGACTGAATGTGCCGGTTTCCATACTGCATATGCTGGCGGATTTTTACGACGTCAGCGTAGATTACCTACTGGGGAGAACCAACGTCAAAGCCCCATACCCCAAAACGCCGGATCTATAGGATTCATTTCCTATTTTTGGTGCGCCTTTGGGGGGCGGGTTGGCGCTTTTTCGGGTTGGGCGTTCCCATCCCCATAGCGTACCCGCCGTAAGGTTCGTGTCCAATAAACAAAAGTGCAGGCGGTAATGATACCGCCTGCGCCGCTTTCTGGGAACAGATTATGCAACCAGGAAAAACTTTACCAAAAACAGCAAAGAAATCATGTAGGTCAGCAAAGAAACTTCCTTTGCTTTACCGGTAAACAGCTTCATCACAGTGTAGACAATGAGGCCAAGGCCAATGGCATGGCCGATGGAACTGGAAATGGGCATGGCGATAAGCATAACCGCCACAGGCACCAGTTGGGTCATATCCTTGAAGTCCACGTTCTTGAGGCCGCCCAGCATCAAAATGCCCACGTAAATCAGCGCGGCGGAAGTAGCTGCCGCCGGAATAATCGCCGCGATAGGCGCGATGAACATACAGGCCAGGAACAAAATACCCGTGGTGAGGGCAGTCAGGCCGGTACGGCCACCGGCTTCTACGCCGGAAGCGGACTCCACAAAGGTGGTAACGGTAGAGGTGCCGGTCATAGCGCCGGCCACAGTGCCTACCGCGTCGGCAATGAGGGCTTCCTTCATCTTGGGCATATTGCCCTTCTTATCCACCATACCGGCCCGGGAGGCGGTGCCAACCAAGGTGCCGATGGTGTCGAACATATCAATGATGCAGAAGGTAATGACCAGGGTAATCACAGTAAACCAGCCGATGCTGATGAAGTTTTTAAAGTTGAACTTGAACAGGGTGGTTTCCGCCATATCCTTGAAGGGGGGCAGGAAGGAGGCCGTTGCCAGGGAAGCGAAGGGATTGACCTTCAGGAAAATCGCGGAGCCAGCCCAGTACACCACGGAAGCGGACAGCATACCGATGAGCACGGAGCCTTTGACCTTCTTGTGATCCAGAATCACAATGACAAACAGGCCGATGAGCATGGTAACAACCGTCAGCACCATAGCGGAGTAGCCGCTGCCCATGGTAGCTTTTGCCACGCTGGGAGTCAGGGCGCCAAAGAAGTCCCGCATCACAAAGAACGGGCCGCCGTTTTCCGAGTAAATGCCGGCGTTGGAGCCGAAGCCGATGTTCATAAGCATCAAGCCGATGGCCGGGGCGATACCCAGACGAACGCCCAGCGGAATGGCTTCCACGATTTTTTCCCGGACGTTCAGCACGGAAAGGAGCAGGAAGAGAACGCCTTCAATGAGGATGATGCAAAGCGCCGCCTGGAAGCTTTCCACATAGGAAAGGCCGGTAAGACCCACAATATTGGTGACAACGATTGCAAAAAAGCTGTTGAGACCCATGCCGGGAGCCATGGCGAAGGGCTTATTTGCCAGAAACGCCATGACAAACATACCGATTGCGGAGGCGATACAGGTGGCAAGGAACACGCCGTTCCACAAGGGGGTGCCTTGGGCAAAGCCCGTGAGCAGATTGGGGTTCAGGGCGATGATGTAGGCCATCGTCATGAAAGTGGTGAGACCGGCCACAATTTCCGTTCGGACATTGGTGCCGTTCTGCTTGAGTTTAAAGAGCTTTTCCATACTTTTCCTCCCATAAAAAAAGATACTTAAATATTAACATACCATGAACAAGCTTGCAATCTTTTTCTTGGGGTTTTTTCAGGATCAAACAACTTTTTGGATAATATGCTAAAAAATTTCTAATTTAGCGCGCCAGATTCCTACATTTTCAGCGGACGCTGTCGCGGCATCACAATGTAATTGGAATCCCGCCCCAGGGACGGATGGACAGCACCCGGCATTTGCCGCTGCCCAGCACTTTTTCCGTTTCCCGGCGGAAAAAGTGCAGCCGCTCCATAGGCACGAAAGCCTGCACCGTCCCGGCGAAGCCGCCGCCGTGCACCCGGAACGCACCCTCGCCATGGAGCAGTTGGTCGCAGAAGCCCAGGGTAAAGGCCATATCCTGGCAGGCGCTGCTGCCGGCGCGCAATACGTTTTGCAGATACATATAAGACGACCGCCCGGACTCCGATACCAAAGACAAAAACGCCGCAAAATCATGATGGGTCAAAGCTTCCGTCTGGCGCAGCACCCGCCGGTTTTCCGCGTAAACATGCATAGCGCGGAGCACCGCCCGGTCGCCGCATTTTTTCCGCAGGCCGCACAGCTCCTGGTAAAACGCTTCCTCCGGCACCTCCCGCAGCACAGTTTTCCCAAAATAGGCGCAGACGGTTTGCAGTTCTCTGGGAATGGCGGCGTAAGCGTCCGTCAAATGGGCGTGACTTGCGCCGGTGTCCAGAATGCAAAGGGCATAGCCGACGGCGGTAAAATCGAAATCGATGGGAGCGACGGTGGGATTTTCCAAATCCGCGAAATCCATGGCCACCAGATTACCCATGGCGGAGGTCGCCTGATCCATCAGTCCGCAAGGCTTACCAAAATAGACGTTTTCCGCCATTTTGCCGATTTTCGCCGTTTCCAGAGGGAAAGCTTTGCCGTCAAAGTACAAATAGTTTAAAATCGTTCCTAGGAGCACTTCAAAAGCGGCGGAGGAGGAGAGTCCCGCGCCGGGCGGCACATCCGAGGCCACGCAAGCGTCAAAACCGCCGATTTCACAGCCCAGCCCGGCAAAGCCCGCAGCGACGCCCCGAATGAAAGCGGCCGTCCTGCCGCGTTCCGCTTCTACCGGCCGCAGCTCCTTTGTATCCACTACGCACATGGGGTAGCCCTGGGACATCACCCGGATGAGTCCGGTTTTGGTGGGACGGACGGCGGCGATGGTGTCCAGATTCACTGCGGCGGCCAGCACGCATCCTTGCTGGTGGTCGGTATGGTTGCCGCCGATTTCCGTGCGCCCTGGAGCGGAAAACCAGTGGGTGGGCGCAGCGTCAAAGCAGGTTAGGAATTTGTCTGTGAGAAATGCCCGGCGCGCAGGTGCGATTACGTAAGGTTCCATGAAAACAACCTCCTTTTATCTGCTCCTATTATAGCGTGTAATTTGGAAAAAGGGAAGTAGTTTTACTTGCAAGCCCGGCGCTTTCGGTTTATAATAAGAAAAAATACAGAAAGCAGAGGACACTCGAATGGATCGACTGACAGGCAGCGTTGTTTTGGTCACAGGGGCAAGCTCCGGGATCGGCAGAGATATTGCAAAAACCCTGGCAGGGTTGGGCTGCACCGTTTACGGCGGGGCACGGCGGGCGGCGGCGGGAGAACCCTTCCGAAGCATTTTTCTGGACGTGACCGACGAAGCCTCCGTCCGGCAGTGTGTAGGGCAGATTTTGTCTGAATCCGGGAAAATCGACATTTTAATTCAGTGCGCGGGAAATGGCGTAGCGGGCGCTATGGAGGACTGTGCCGGCAGCGACGCCCTGGCGCAGTTGGATGTGAATACCGTGGGTGCGCTGCGGGTCGCCAGAGCGGTGCTTCCCCAAATGCGCAGCCGAAAAACCGGCGTGATTTTGAATATCGGCTCCATCGGCGGCATTTTTGCTTTGCCTTTTCAAGGGCTTTACTCCATGAGCAAGGCGGCGCTGCGAAAAATGACGGACTGCCTGCGGCTGGAACTGGCTCCCTACGGGGTGCAGGCGTGCACCATCGAGCCGGGCGACCTGAAAACCGGCTTCACCGCCGCAAGGCGCTACACGGCGGCCACGGTGGGAAGCGACTATGAAGCTGCCTGCCGCCGGGCTGTGGCACAGATGGAAAAAGACGAGGAAAATGGCGCGGATCCTTCTTGCGTCACAAAGCTGGTTTTGCGGCTGCTGCGCCGGAAAAAGCTGCCAGCGGCAAAGGCCGTAGGCGGAGTATATTGCCTGTTCCCTATTTTGAACCGCCTGCTTCCATCGGCCATGGTGGAATTTATTTTAAAGAAAATGTATCATGTGGAGGCTAAACTATGAAGAAAAAGGCGCTTATTGCCATGAGCGGCGGGGTAGACAGCGCCGTGGCCGCCTATTTGATGCAGCGGCAGGGCTACGACTGTATGGGGGCTATGCTGCGTCTGCGGCGGGGGGCGGACGGGCAGTGCGGCAGCGACGCGGACGCAGCGGACGCCAATGCCATAGCCGACCGGCTGGGCATTCCTTTTGCAGTCTATGATTTTTCGGAAAAATTTCAGGAGGCGGTAGTCGCCAGCTTTGTCCGCTCCTATGAGGAAGGCGCAACGCCGAATCCTTGCATTTTGTGCAACCAATATTTGAAATTCGGCAGCTTGTTTGAGGTTGCTGCGGATCTGGGAGCGGACTGCCTTGTAACTGGGCACTATGCCCGAATTGCCTTGGAAAACGGCGGCTATCAGCTCAAAAAAGGCAAAACAGCCAACAAAGATCAAAGCTACGTGCTTTACAATCTGACCCAAGCGCAGCTTGCCCACACCTGTTTTCCTCTGGGGGATCGGACAAAAGAGGAGGTGCGCGCCATTGCCGAGGCCATGGGGTTTGTAAACGCCCGGAAAAAGGACAGCCAGGACATTTGCTTTGTGCCGGACGGGGATTACGCCGGCTTTATCCGCCGCGCCACAGGGAAAACCTACCCGGAGGGAAATTTTGTGGATGAAAACGGGAAGATTTTAGGCCGGCACAAGGGAATCATCCATTACACCATCGGCCAGCGCCGGGGGCTTGGCGTTTCCGGGGGGAAGCCCCTGTATGTGCAGGAAATTGATCCGTCAGCCAATACGGTCGCTCTTTCGGAGAACGCGGGGCTGTTCCAACGCGGGGTTTTGGCAAAAGCGTTCAACTGGATTGCAGGCAGGGCGCCGGAAGAAGCCATCCGGGTACGCGCCAGAGCCAGGTACCACCACCCGGAGCAGTGGGCCACAGCGAAGGTCGCCCAAGACGGGGTGCAAATTGTGTTCGACGAACCCCAGCGGGCGCTGACCAAGGGGCAGTCCGTGGTTCTATACGACGGCGAAACCGTCCTTGGGGGCGGGATCATCCATCGGATTTTAGAAAATTTTTAAAACAAAGCGGCGCACCCGGCAAATTGCCGGATGCGCCGCTCAGCGTGTCAAAAAACCTAAATATACATGACAAAAATGAAAGATCGAAAGTTAAATCCTTCATTTTGCTTATTAACTGTAGCTTGTTCTTCACTTTTGTGCCGTACCCTCCGGGGGGGGTGACTTTTCACCGGCGAAAAGTCACCAAAAGCCGCCGGGGCGGGCAGCGCCCGCTGGCCGTTCGTTACGGGCGCGGTTGCTGACTTGACACACCCTAGGGGGTCACTCGACTGGAACTGCTCTAAAATACCAAATTGCAACCCAGCATAGCGGTTGCAATTTGGAGAGGAGAAGCAGCGAAATAGCCGAGCAATCAAGCAAAGCGAGATTGCGAGCCATTGGAGCTTGCTTCGACGATATGCGCCGTCTTACCCACAGCGAATCGTTACAAACGGCGCGCCCGCGCGCCCCCCGAGCGACCGTTACCTTGCAAAATCTGGTGGTAGTTGCATTTCAATGACTGCCAGCAAATGCCGCCACGAACTACCATGC
>CAJURY010000022.1:0-19910 GCA_910589155.1 uncultured Oscillospiraceae bacterium
CCGGACGCTGGCCTCGCCGGAGCCGCCCCGCATGGCAAGCAGGAGCTTCTCATAAGGAGGACGCAGATTATGTATGAACTGATCCAGGTTTCGGAGCGAAGCTATTACATCCAAAGTCCGGCGAAGATTGGGCTGGTGCGGCTGGACGGGCAGGACGTTTGCCTGATCGACAGCGGCAACGATAAGGATGCGGGCCGAAAAGTCCGTCAGCTTTTGGACGCCAACGGCTGGCGGCTCACCACCATCTATAACACCCATTCCAACGCTGACCACATCGGCGGCAACAAGTATTTGCTGGGACAGACCGGGTGCAAAATCTATGTGCCGGGGATTGACTGCGCTTTTACCCGCCACCCTGTCCTGGAACCGTCCTTTTTGTACGGCGGCTACCCGTGTAAGGAACTGCGGCACAAATTCCTCATGGCCCAGGAGAGCAACGCCCAGGAGTTGACGAAGGATTGTCTGCCGGAGGGCTTTGAGATCATCCCCCTGCCGGGACACTTCTTTGATATGGTGGGCTTTCGGACGCCTGATGATGTGGTCTATCTGGCGGATTGCCTGTCCAGCCGGGAAACGCTGGACAAGTATCAGATCGGCTTTATCTATGACGTTGCCGCCTACTTGAACACGCTGGAGATGGTGAAATCCCTGCAAGCGAAGGTGTTCGTCCCGGCCCACGCCGCTGCCTCCGAAGATATAGCTGACCTCGCACAGTATAACATAGACAAGGTGCTGGAGATTGCGGACAAGATCGCCGGCATCTGTCAGGAACCGCTCTGCTTTGAGGTCATCCTGCAACGGCTGTTTACGGACTACGGGCTGACAATGAACTTTGAGCAATATGTCCTGGTGGGCAGCACCGTCCGCTCTTATCTGGCGTGGCTGAAGGACACCGGCAGGCTGAACGCTCTGTTTGAAAACAATATGCTGCTCTGGCAGCGGGTATAGGAGGACATTATGGATAAACGAGAGAAAATCATCAGGCTATGGTTTGATATGTGGTTGCAAAAGAAAGACCTGGGCATAGAGGACATATTTTCTGCTGATGCCCTTTACATCGAAAGCTGGGGGCCGCAGTATCAGGGTGTTGCCAAGGTGAAGCATTGGTTTGAGGAATGGAATACACGCGGAACTGTCCTCCAGTGGGACATCAAACAGTATTTCCACAAAGGAGATCAGACTATCGTTGAGTGGTATTTCAAGAATAAAATGGACGACGGCAGGGTGGAAGCCTTTGACGGAATGACCCTTGTAAAATGGACGGCGGAGGATATGATCTGCTTCTTGCAGGAGTTTGGCTGTAATGAGCATCGCTATGACCCGTATCAGGACGGGCCGGTTCCAAAGTTTAGAGATGAACAAGCTATGTGGTTCTGAAATTGAATAGGAGGACTTGTTGTGTCCATTGAAAAAGTAAAAGCATATTTCAGTCAGTATGATATGGCGGATCGGGTGCGGGAATTTGAAGTGTCCAGCGCCACCGTGGAACTGGCGGCACAGGCTCTTAACTGTGAACCCTGCCGGATCGCAAAAACGCTCTCGTTCATGGTGGATGGTCACGCTGTCCTGATTGTTGCGGCTGGTGACGCCAAAATCGACAATCCCAAGTATAAAGTCCAATTTGGAACAAAGGCAAAAATGCTCACCCCTGATGAAGCGGAAACACTAATCGGCCATGCGGTGGGCGGCGTATGTCCGTTCGCGGTCAATGAGGGTGTGACGGCCTATCTGGACTGTTCCCTAAAGCGGTTTGAAACTGTTTTCCCCGCCTGCGGCAGCAGCAACAGCGCCATTGAACTGACCATTGCAGAATTAGAGAAATAGGTTGCCTCCGTTTCTTTCAGATTTGTGTGCCTGGGTCAGATGTCCGGGTACAGGTCCAGACCGTCAAACTCCGCCTCCGTCATGCCATCCAGCTTGTCGAGGACGCTTCTGGAGAGGCGCTCCAGCCGCCGCTCCGAGGGGGTGAGCTGGAGGCGCATGGCCTCCAGCTCCGCCACCAGCCCCGCCCGTGTGCCGGGGTTGTAGAGCATCATCATGATCCGCTCGTCCCGTGTAAAGTCCTTCATCTCTCGTCCCGTCCGGCCTGTTTCTGGGGCGGCCTGCGCTCCGGCGGTTCCGCGCCGGAAAGGGCTTTCAGCGCATCCAGGACGGAGTGCCGCTCCGTTTCAGGCTCATCCTTTCTCCCGTTGTTGATGATCCCATCAATGGAGTTGTAGTCGTCCTCCATCGCCATCTCCGCGTTTTTCAGGTAGTTCTCCCGCAGGGCGAAGTTCTCCAGCTCCTTGAAGCCGATGGAATCCACATAGTGGCAGGATACCACGCCGCCCACTTTGAGCGCCACGATGTCGCTGACCGACAGGCTGTGTCCCCGGAAGTCCTCCGGGTGGGCGGTGTTGAACTGCACATAGAGGGCCTCCAACTGCGCCATCACCGCCTCCGGCGTGTCGGGCGCCTTCGGGAGGTCCCCGTGGTAGACCACCTCATAGTGGTCGATGTCCGGCTCCTTGCCCTGCCGCTGGAGGCTGGAATAGGACTCGAACCGCTCATAGAGGGTATCGTCCGTGTGCCGGAGCTGTATCCAAAGACTTTATGAGGATTCCGTTCTGGGTAAGTTGAGTGACCTCCGTTTTCAAAAACTTTCGGCGCAGTATGAAACGGAACAGGCGGAGATTCAGAGACTTGCTTCCTCATTGGAACAAGAAATTGAAAATGAGACGGAACAGATTGCCGATGTGGGGCGCTTTCTCCAGCTTGCAGACCGGTATTCCGACTTGCAGGAACTTGATGCTTCCACCGTAAATGAGCTGATTGACAGGATCGTAATTCACAGCCCGGAGAGAATCGGCGGGAGAAAGCATGTCACCATTGAAATTTATTTTACTTATGTGGGGAAAATCCGTATTCCGCTTTATAAACCGGATATACCTGCAAGTACAGAAAAACCGGCGTAACCTTTCGCTACGCCGGTTTTACCGGAAAATTCATTTACTTCCTTATGGGTGTCCGCCTAAACCAGCGTCCTTTCTCATTTTATTCCGCCGTGACAAATACGATCCCCGTGGCGCCGGGGCCGATATGCGCGCCGATGGTGGGGCCTAAATTATTGCTGTTTTTTTCCGCAATCTCATACCCCTTGGCTCTGAGCGCCTCAAACATCATATCCCGCCCCTTTGGGTCGTTAGCATAAATGCTGTACAGGGGAAACGCAGGATCCAGCTTCGCTTTTTCCACCCGCTCCACCAGCATATCAATCGCTCGCTTTTGACCGATACTCTTTCCTGTAATGACAACCTTGCCCTCGTCGCTGATATGGATTTGGGGCTTAATATTGGCAAGGGTACCAAGACTCGCCGCCGTTTTGGAAAGCCGCCCGCCCCGGTACAGATACTCCAGGGTATTCATCGCCGCATATAGCTTCACTCTGGGGCGTAGCGCCCGAACAGCCTCCGCGATCTCCTGCCCGCCGCGTCCTTGCGCCCGCAAAGAAAGCGCGTAATCCGTCATGACCCGCGCGCCGGTGGTGACGTGCAGGCTGTCCACCACATAAACCTTATCGTACCCCACATCCTCTTTTGCAAGGCACGCGCCCTGATAGGTGCCGCTGAGCGCGGAGGACATAACGATCGCCACAAGCTCGTCTCCCGCCTCCTTGGCCGCCTGAAAATGCGCCGCAAATTCCGCCGGAGAGGGCTGCGCCGTGGTGGGATACTGGGTCTCCAGCCGTCGGTAAAACCCATCCTTAGACAATTCCTCCACATCCCGCAAAGACTCCTCGCCAAACTGAATGGGCATGGGGATATATTCCAGATTTCGCTGCCGCAGTTCTTCCGGCTCAAAATCCGACGAGGTATCTACTAAAATCCGTACCATTTTATTCTTTTCCTTTCTGCTCAAACACCGCTTGCAGCGTCTGCACCACAAGCTGCACCTGCCCGGCAACCGCTGCGGCGTTTTCCGCACCCAGCCGGGCTACAATCTCATCCACCAACTGCAAAACTGCTTCCCGCTGCCGCAAATAGACGGACTCCCCTTTTGGCAGCAGCAAAATGGCAACCTGCCGACGATCCTCTTCCATGCGCAGCCGGCGCAAATACCCCTTTGCCTCCATAGCGCCAAGCTCCCGGTTCATCTGACTGCGCAAAATACCTGTCCGCCGACACAGCCAGGTAGCGTTATGGGTTTCTTTCCGACTTTGGTGCAATAGTCTGCAAATGCAAAATTCATGGAAGGTCATTTCCTCCATCAGCCGGTTCCGCCAGACATTGGAGGACAGCGCCAGCCATGCGCCCGCCAGCTTTTCGCTGGCTGCCCGCAAATCTTCCATAAAACCCTCCGTTTTGTTCACTTTATCAACGATTTGCAAAGGCAATTATACCGTCCCCTCCCATAGATGTCAAGCTTTTTCTCTGCGCAGCGCCATAGCCCCTTTGTGTGGCGCTGCATCCAATAACCCGGCGCTGTCGCAGCCGTCCCCGCACCCCGCCATTGAAACGGACCGCCAGGAGATTGTGCAGACGTAGCTGGCGTGCGGTGCAAGAAAACGTGAAAATTCTGTAAACAAAGGTAATGCACAGGCAACTTTTCCACCGCCTGTGGAAAAGTTACAAATTTTTTGCCATGCCTTTGGGAAGACCGGGGTTTTTTGGCTTTTTTTCACAAGCACGCTGTGGAAAAACCTGTGGATAGTGTGGACAACTCCTGTGGATATGTTCCCTGCGCCGGGTTATTTTTGGGAATTATGTCTACCTTTTTCCACCCAGATTGGGCTGCTCCTCCACCGCCTCCCTCCCTTCGACGATTTGTGAAAATGACGAAGGGGCATAAAATCCTTTTTGTCTTTTTACTGGCGCAAAAACACGGGTTATGGTATAATTAATTTCACACATTGGATTTTTTTCAATCCGCCCGTCTGGGCGCATTGCGACTGATATATGAGGGGAAACAATATGCTTGAACTGCTGGCTCCCGCCGGTTCCATGGAGGCGCTGCGCGCCGCCATTCAAAACGGCGCGGACGCGGTCTATTTAGGCTGCGGGCCGTTTAACGCCCGTCAGGGCGCGCACAATTTCACATCTGAAACCTTGTTGGAAGCAGTAAAATACGCCCACGTTCGTGGCGCCGCCGTGCATCTAACCTTGAATACCCTGGCCTCCGACCGGGAAATGCCCGCCGTGGCAGAACTGATTCGCGCGGCGGCCAAGGCGGAAGTTGACGCTTTCATCGTGCAGGATCTTGGGGTTTTGGGGCTTTGCAAGCAGATCGCGCCCCACATTCCCATACATGCCTCCACGCAAATGAGCATTCACAATCTGGAAGGCGTATACGAAGCGGCAAAATTAGGCGTATCCCGGGTTGTGCTGGCGCGGGAACTGCCAAAAGACGAAGTCGCCCGGATTTGCCGAAGCAGCCCTGTGGAAATCGAGGTGTTCGTTCATGGGGCGCTTTGCATGTGCTACTCCGGGCAGTGCTACATGTCCAGCGTCATCGGCCAGCGCAGCGGCAACCGGGGCAAATGCGCCCAGCCTTGCCGGCTACCCTACGGCTACGGGCGTTTTGAAAACAAATACCCCTTGAGCCTTAAAGACAACTGCCTGATTTCCTATCTACAGGAACTGGCAAGCATGGGCGTTGCCTCCATTAAGCTGGAAGGGCGGATGAAGCGGCCGGAATATGTGGCCACCGTCACAAGAATTTATCGGGAAGCGTTGAACGGTATGCCCGTTACGTCCAATCAATTGCAGGAATTGGATGCGGCGTTTTCCCGCCAGGGCTTTACCGACGCTTATTATTACGGAAGACCCGGCCAGCATATGCTGGGCGTGCGCGGAAAGGGCAGAGTAGACGCCAGCTTCCTCGCCGCCGCCAGAGCCACCTATGAAGCAGTGGAAAATCCCAGAGTGCCGGTGCAGTTTTATATGATTGTCAACGCTTACAGCGCTATGCTGGCAGTGCGGGACAATCAGGATAATATTTGCAAGGCAAACGGCCCTGTGCCGGAGCCTGCCCGGACAAGGCCTTTAACTGTGGAAGCCTTGGAGCGGCGTCTGATGAAAACCGGCGGCACCGTCTATGCCTGTACCAAGGTGAACGCCGTGGTGGAGCCGGGGCTGAGCCTTTCCGCCGCCGCCATCAACGCTATGCGCCGGGAGGCGCTGGATCAGCTTACCGCCATTCGCGGCCGACGGGAGCCGGTTCCCACTGGAAAATTTACAAAGCCCCTGATTTACCCTGGCAAAACCGGGCGGACGGGTCTCACCATTTCAGTAACGGCGCTGGAGCAAATTACCAATCAGATGCTTGCCATATGTCCGGCGTTTTTGTATGTGCCGCTGCACCTCATTGCCGGCGCGCCGGAGCAGTTTGCCCAGATTGCCCGCGAGGTGCGGCTGGGGGCGATTTTGCCCAGAGTAACCCATGACAATCAGGTGCGGCAGCTTATTTATCAGTTGGATCAGGCCTATGAAGCCGGGGTGCGGTATGCCCTTGTGGGGAATTTGGGACAAATTTCGATTGCCCGCAGCCGGGGATTTACGGTATGCGGAGACTTTGGCCTGAATATCTATAATTCAAGGGCAATGAACGCCCTTCTGGAAATGGATTTGCATTCCGCCACCGCTTCTTTTGAAATGACCTTGCCGCAGGTTCGGGATTTGTCCAAGGCGGTGCCCACGGAGCTTCTCATTTATGGGCGGCTTCCCCTGATGGTAACGGAAAACTGCCTGATTCGCAACCGCACCGGCAAATGCGCCTGCTCCACGGGACAAACCAGACTTTTAGACCGCATGGGCGAGGAATTTCCCATTATCCGGGATGGAGATAGCTGCCGCAGCGTGGTGCTCAACGGCAAAAAGCTCTATTGGCTGGATCGCCGTGAGGAGCTGGAGAAATTAGGACTTTGGGCGTTGCGCTTACAGTTTACAACAGAAAATCCCAGGGAGGTGGACCGGGTGCTGCACAGCTATGAAGCCCGGCTGGCCTTCGACCCCGGCGCGTGCACCAGAGGGCTGTATCTCAGGGGCGTGGAATAAAAACCTGATGCACAACCATCCGAACCGTCAGAGCGGATCCTTTCCCGGTAGCATCCAGTTATGAATACAGGTTCTAAGAGAAATTGGCGGAAAACCCAAGGGTTTTTCGCCAAAATGCTTATGGGACTTGACTTAAACGGCGAATACGCTTAGAATAAGCGTGGGTATTATTAAAATTCAAACGGCTTCTATTCTATCCCGCAGGGGCGTTGCTGTCGTGTACGCCAAGGATTTTCTCAAAATCTAATCCCACGCCGTAGGGGCGGCCACACAGGTTCGCCCTTACGAGCATACAAGGAGTTTTTACCATGAATATCATTTTAGCGTCTCAGTCTCCCCGGCGGCGGGAGCTGCTTGGCAAAATGGGCCTGGAATTTTCTATACAGGCCGCGGATATTGACGAAACCATGGATCCTACCTGCCCCCCGGAACAAGAGGTCGCCAGAGTTAGCCGGGGGAAGGCCGCCGCGATTTTGGCAGACGAAAACGCCGTTATTGTTGCGGCGGACACCATCGTGGTATGTCAGGGAAAAATCCTCGGTAAGCCCCACAGCAAGGAAGAAGCCCGGCAGATGCTCCGGCAGCTCGCCGGCAAAACCCATCAGGTCATGACCGGCTGCGCTGTGCGCCACGGGGATGTCCTTCTTCATCATACGGAAATCACCGATGTGGAATTTAGACCCCTTGCCGGCGCGGAAATCGAAGCCTACCTGGAAACAGGCGAACCCATGGACAAGGCCGGCGCCTACGGCATCCAGGGTATGGGCGGCCTGTTTGTCCAGCGGCTGTCCGGAGATTATTATAACGTCATGGGATTGCCCGTTTGCGCCCTTGCCCAAATGCTGCGGCAGGTAGGCGTGAGGATTTTGGGCGTCGCCAATGAGGAGGAAACATTTTGAAGCGTTTTTTGCGAAAGGGCGCCAGAATCGCCTTGGCGCTGGCGGTGGTATTGGCCATTGTTCTTGCGCTTTCCGGGGCGCTGGGCAAAAGCTCCCCTGTTACCAACCGGATTGTGCAGACGGTGCTTGCGCCCTTCCGCTCCGGCGCGGCGGCGCTGACCCGGCAGGCGCAGCAGATTTACAGCTACCTGTTCCAGTACGAAGCCTTACAGGCGGAAAACGAGGAATTGAAAGCAAAAATCGCCTCCATGGAGGACGACGCCAGAACCGCCGACGCTTATCAGCGGGAAAATCAGCGGCTCCGGGAATTGCTGGAGCTGACGCGTGAGCACGAGGACTACGATCTGGTTTCCTCCTACATCATTACCTGGGATTCCAACAACTGGAAAAGCGCCTTTACCATAAACAAAGGCACAAACTCCGGCATCCAGGAGGGTATGGTGGCCATTACCGCCAGAGGCGAAGCCGTGGGGCTTGTCACAGCCGCCGGCGCGAACTGGGCAACCGTCACCACGGTTTTGGACTCCTCTTTGGAAATTTCCGCGCTGATTGCCTCCTCCGGCTATGCCGGTATGGTACAGGGCGCTTACGTTACTGGCTCTGAGGGGATGCTCCGCATGGACTATCTGCCCAGCGACGCGGTGATCCGCAACAACGATCAAGTCGTCACCGCCGGTTCCACCGTATACCCAAGAGACTTGATTTTGGGCTATGTGGCAGACGCGGGTTTTGACGAAACGGGCGTTGCCAAATATGCCATTTTGACCCCAGCGGCGGATTTTCAAAATATGGAACAGGTTTTCATTTTGACAAATTATGTCAACGAATAGGAGGCCGTCTTTGAAGCGATTTTTGCGTAACGATACCGGCGAAGGCACAACGCTGGCGGGCAAGCTATATCTCACCCCCCGGCAGCGCAGCGCAATTCTGAAATGGCTTTTGTACAGCCTGAGCTTTCTGCTGATTCTGGTTTTGCAGGACGTGATTTTCAGTCAGGTCAAGCTATTCGGCGGCACGCCCTGCGTAACGCCTATGTTTATTTTGCTGGTGGGGCTGCTGGAAGGCCCCAACCGAGGGGGGATTTTCGCCCTGTGCGCCGGGAGCTTTTACGCCATGTCCGGGGTTTCCATGGGCAGCGCAAGCTTGCTGCTACTCACGGCGACGGTCGTACTGCTGGGCGCAGTGCGCATGGCCTATCTGCGCCCCGGCTTTTGGCCTTTGATGGCCTGCTGCGTCCTGGGGCTTTTTATCCACGACGGCGGCGTATTTCTGCTGGGCGCATTTTTGAAATTAACAACGTTAAACCGCTGGGGCAGCTTTTTCGTCGGCTGGCTGCTTGCCTGCCTGTCGGCTCCGGCGTTTTACCCTCTGGTCAAGGTCATTGGCCGGATAGGAGCTGAGACATGGAAAGAAGAATAAAACTGCGCTGCATCATTGTAACGCTGCTGTTTGCCATGGCCGTGGGCTTTTTCAGCGTGCGGATGTACGGCATTCAGGTGCAAAACGAAAACGCCGGGCTGAATCAGGCCTCCACCTATACAACCATTTCCAGAGTCACCGCCGCCAGAGGCGAAATTCTGGATCGCAACGGCAACGTGCTGGTCACCAACCGCGCCAGCTATAATCTGGTATTCAACAACTACGTTTTCTCCAATTCCAGCGGCAAAAACGAAGCGCTGCGGCGGCTGGTAAACCTCTGCGTCAGTCAGGGCATTGCATATACGGAGCATTTTCCCATTACTATGGAAAAGCCCTATGAATACACCACCGACCAGCTTTCCGACACCTGGAGAAACCACTTCAAGCGGTTTTTAAACTACCGGGAATGGGATTCCGATATGTCCGCACCACAGCTTATGAAGCAGCTTCGCCAAGCCTACCGACTGCCCAACGACTGGACGGACGAGGAAGTGCGCCGGGTCATCGGACTGCGCTACGAGCTGGAGCTGCGCTCGGATATTACCAATCTTTCCAACTATGTGTTGATTCAGGACGTAGATTCCGACGCGCTTTCCGCCATTTTGGAGTTGAACACGCCGGGTCTCACCGTGGAATCCTCCACCGTCCGGGAATACGCCACCAAATACGCCGCGCACATTTTGGGCTTCACCGGCCTAATGGACGCGGAGCAATATGAATACTATAAGGAACTGGGCTACGCCATGGACGCTTCCGTGGGGCAAAGCGGCTTTGAAAAAGCCTTTGAAGAATCCCTCCATGGAACCGACGGCACCAAGGTCACCACGGTGGATTCCGCGGGCAATGTGGTATCCGAATATTATAAGGTGCAGCCCCAGGCGGGCAGCAACGTGGAAGTGAGCATTGATCTGGACTTGCAGATTGCAGGAGAAGAAGCCTTGGAGCAGGTTATTTTAAAGCTGCGGGAAAACGGCATTGGCTCCGACAAGGACGGTATGGACGCGGAAGGCGGCGCAGTTGTGGCAATCGAAGTGAAAACCGGTAAAATTCTCGCCTGCGCCAGCTATCCCACCTACGATCCCAATTCTTATTTTTCCGATTACAATCAGCTTTTGGAGACGGATTTCGACCCATTATACAACCGAGCCTTGCAGGCAACCTATGCCCCCGGCTCCGTGTATAAAATGGCGGTAGCCATCGCCGCCTGCAACGAGGGCGTCATTGACCGAAACACCATCATTGAGGATTTGGGTATTTACACCCGGTTTGAATCCCCCCAGCCTCGGTGTATGCTGTACACCACCTCCGGCGGAACCCAGACCCACGGCGAAATTAACGTTATGGAAGCCTTGGCCGTTTCCTGTAACTATTATTTTTACGAAGCCGGTCGGCGCACTGGTCTTAGCGCCATCGACAAGGTGGCAAAAGACCTGGGACTCGGGGAAAACACCGGCATTGAGCTGTACGAAGACACCGGCCGTCGGGCCAACAGGGAAACCAAAGCGGAAATTTATGCCAATACCCCGGATCAGGCGGGCTGGTACGATGCGGACACTGTTTTGATGTCCATCGGCCAGTCGGAAAACCGGTTTACGCCTATGCAGCTTTGCACCTATACCGCCGCCCTTGCCAATCGGGGCGTTCGCTATCGCTCCACTTTCCTGAATCGCGTGATTTCCCACGACTATCAGCAGCTTTTAAAGGAAACCCAGCCGGAAGTGGTAAGCACCTGTCAGATCAGCGACGAGGCCTTTACCGCTTACAATCAGGGGATGCGCATGGCCGTGACCCAAGGTTCTGTGCGGGCATATATGGAAAATTACCCGGTAGCCGTCTGCGCCAAAACCGGCACCGCCGAGCATGGCTCCGCCGGTTCGGACAACGCCTCTTTCGTTTGCTACGCCCCCCAGGACGACCCGGAAATCGCCATTGCGGTGTTTGTGGAAAAGGGCGCTCAGGGCGGTAACCTGTCCAACGTGGCTATGGCAATTTTGGACGCTTATTTTAACCAGACCACCGCAGGCAACGAAAAAATCACCGGAGAAAATACCGTTTTGCCCTAAGGTAGGCAAGCGCCCACCGGCATCGCGTTACGTACGCTCGTCGAACAGCCACCCCTTTGGGAGGCACTCGACAAGGACGGCCTGAAATGCTTGCCGTAGGGGCGGATCTCTTGTGTCCGCCCGTTTTTCCCAAAGCTCGGTGTTTGTGGGTAGCTTGTAAAATGGGCAGTTCCCGCTAGGTAGCACCCCAAAGCCATGGATATTTGCCATCAATTTGACATTGCGCGCCAGTCCGTAGACTGCCGCGGCTATCAAAACGGTTCTTATTTCTGTTCTGCTTTCAAAACGATAAAAATTTTTCGTAGATTGCCACGTCGGCTTTGCCTCCTGGCAATGACTGGAAATTTTTTGACATTTTAGCGGTGTGATTGCCACAGGCAATCACACCGCTAAAAATAACCCCGCCCTACAGCTCGTCACCTAACACCAAGCGTAATTTGGAGGAAGATGGGCGGACATGCAGATTCCGCCCCTACGGGAGTATTTTAGACCAATCCTTGAACCCCCATGGGCGTGTCGAGTCAGTAGCGGCATAGGGAACGCGCTGCTCTGGCAAAAGATTGCCTTTTTCATGCGTTCCCTTTCCTTGCAGAATAAAAAATGCCTCCCGGCGCAAACTAGACCAGGAGGCGATTTTATGAAGAAAAAGAAGTGGTTCGGCGCGGCAGTTTCCGGCGGCGTGGCCGGCGCGGTAAACGGCCTGTTTGGCGCAGGGGGCGGTATGGTACTAGTTCCTGCCCTGGAACGATTGACAACGCTAGAGGAGCGCCAGCTTTTTTCCACCTCGGTAGCCATCATCCTGCCCTTATGCCTGACCTCCCTGACAGTTTACGGGCTGCATGGGGATCTGCCTTGGGCAACCGCATGGCCTTATCTCATTGGCAGCGGCCTGGGCGGCGTCTGCGCCGGGCTTTGGGGAAAATACATCCCTACCAAGTGGCTCCATAAAATACTGGGCGTCCTCATTTTGTGGGGAGGGATTCGGCAATTTTTCTAGAATCAATACCTGTATGTATCCTTGTGGGTACCGTTTTAGGCTTTCTGTCCGGCATGGGCATTGGCGGCGGAAGCTTGCTCATTTTGTGGCTCACCGGCGTGCTGGCAATGGAGCAGCGCGCAGCCCAGGGAATTAACCTACTGTTTTTCCTGCCCGCGGCCATCGCGGCTATTCTCTTTCACGGCAGACAGGGAAAGGTCAACTGGAAAGCGGCGCTGCCGGCCATAGCCGTGGGCGTAGCGGCCGCCGGACTTTGCGCTTGGCTTGCCACAAGTCTTGACGCTCATGGGCTTAAAAAATACTTCGGCGTACTTTTAATCCTCATCGGACTTCTGGAGATTTTTCGCAAGGAGCAGAGAAAAGCCTGCTAAACGCCATCAAATGCCGTCCATAGTAGGTGGTTTTCATAGCCTCGCCCAACGCGTATAGGGTTTCCGCTGTGATCCAACCCTCCTGATACGCCAGTTCCTCAATACAGCCGACCTGGGAGCCGGTGTGGGTCTGAATCTCTCGAATGGTCTGCGCCGCATCCAATAGAGAATCCGCCGTACCCGCATCCATCCACTGGGTCTGTCTGCTCAGCGGGATTACCCGTAACTGCTTTCTCGCCAGATAGCCCAGATTTACATCGGTAATTTCCAGCTCTCCTCTGGCTGAGGGCTTCAGCCCGGCGGCAATCTCCATCACCTGGTTGTCATAAAAATAAACGCCGGGGACAATATAATTGGACTTCGGCTCCTGAGGCTTTTCCGCCAGACTGAGCACGTTCCAATTTTCGTCAAACTCCACCACGCCGAAAGGACGGGGATCTTCCACATAATAACCGAACACTGTAGCGCCCTGATTGCTTTTTACAGCGCTTTTCATAACCTGGGCAAAATCCGGGGCGTAGAACAAATTGTCCCCCAGTACAAGGCACACATTGTCTGTCCCCACAAACTCCCGGCCAATGAGCAAAGCGTCTGCAATGCCTTTGGCAACAGGCTGAACAGCAAAGGAAATATGCATCCCCAAATGGCCGCCGTCTCCCAAAAGACTTTGAAAAGCGGAAACTTCTCCAGGGGGCACGATGACCAGTACCTCCCGAATGCCCGCCTGCATGAGCATGGACAAAGGATAATAAATCAGAGGTTTATCATAAATGGGCAAAAGAGGCTTGCATACCGGCTTGGTCATGGGGTACAATCTGGTGCCGCGCCCCGCCGCTAAAATGATTCCTTTCATAGCAAACTCCTTCATAGTTTTGCTTTATTTTACACAATATGTACGCATTTGTCAAGGGATACAGTTTTCTTTTTGTAAGATTTATGCAAAAGCAAACAAGAAAAATCCCGCTGCCGGTTGACCAGACCGCAGCGGGATTTTTCTGAAAGATAAAAGAGAGGTGAAAATGAAAAAGAAAATCGCTTATCTGTCTTTATTTTACCATACAAATATTAATAAGTAAGCCCAAAAATTTTAAGCAAGTATTAAATGCAAAATTATTTTTCATTTCTTCCGGATGCAGCAAGCCGGGCTTCCCGCTTTTTTTGCCGGAAGCTGCGCCAGCACGGCGGCAAGGAACACCAGCGCGCAACCCCATAGTTCCCGACCGGAGAGCTTTTCATGGAGAATCAGCCATCCGGCCAGAGCCGCAAACACCGATTCCATGCTCATAAGCAGCGCCGCCACAGCGCTGCCGGTTTGCTGCTGGCAGAGAATCTGCAAGGTATAGCCCACAGCCAAAGAAAACACGCCGGCATAGCAGATGGGAAGCCAGCAATCCAGCACGGCGGCCACCGTCGGTTTTTCTGTAAACGCCATCACAACGCCGCACAAAACACCGCAGATCAAGGTTTGCAGGCAGTTCAGCCGCACGGCGTCCAGATCCTTAGCTAGGCAGTCCACCGCCGTAATCTGGCAGGCAAAGGCAAAAGCGCCGCCCAGCGCGTAGAGATCCCCTCGATTGACGCCGCTCAAATTGGAAAAACTCAGCAAATACAGCCCACAGATCGCCAAAAGAACCCCCAGCCAGGTTTTGCCGCCAACCCTTCGGCGGAAAAACAGACCCAGAAGAGGCACCATGACAATATACATCGCCGTCAGGAACCCGGCTTTTCCCGCGCTGGTGTACAGTAGGCTTAGCTGCTGCAAATTGGTGGCAAAGAACAAAACCACGCCGCATAAGAGGCCGGACTTTAAAAGTCTTGGATCTTTCCAGCGGCTCCAATAGGTTTTTCCGTCTTTTTTGCGCCGATCCAACAGCCAGATTACAGGCAGAAGCACTACCCCGCCCAGCATAAACCGCACAAACTGGAAGGAAAACGGTCCTAAAAATTCCATGCCTGCGCTCTGCGCCACAAAAGCCACGCCCCAAATCAGAGCCGCGAATAGCAAAAGTAAATTTCCCCGAAGCTGTTTTGCCATGGTCTCACCCACCTTTTTCAAGATAAGACAATTGTAGTCAAAACAAATCGGAAAATCAATTGTGAGAAAGCTCAAACTTTTGCACAAAAAGAGTTTGATTTTCACCACACTTTATTGAGATAATCTGGTATCTTAGTTTTTAAAAATTCAATTTTTTCCAGGTTTCATACCATGAAACCCCATCGTTTCCCTGATGCGGCAGGCAGAATTGCCGAATTGCGCAAGCATCTCAGCTCCCTCGTGCCATTGCCAATACCTCCTGCAAGGACGCTTCGGCGCCCACGATCCACCAGCCTTTTTATAGAAGCCGCCTCCGTTTCCCTCGCAAGAACAAAAAGGCTTTTCTGATATACCAAGCCGCTGTGCGGAAGGCCGGCCTTCCGCACAGCGGCGTTTACAAAGCATATTTTGTTCCGCGCTATTTCTTCTTCTGGAAGGAAAGCTTCGACCACATAACGATGATAAACTGCCCAGGGAGTCCCAGCAAATAAATCTGCCAGATATTGAAGCCAAAAGCCAGAAAGGTAAGCTGCACCGCCCCCAAAAGCGACCAAACCAAACATGATACAATGAAATAATTGCGTCGGGGGTTGAACCAAATGGAGTTAAAGACCAGCCACAAAATTGCGGTGACTGGTACGGCGTAAAGAAACGAAATCCAGTGTACTGTCACGCTGGGCGCGAGAATATCAATCAAAACATAAGTCAGCAACGCCACGAACCAAACCAGGGCTACGCTGATTTTTGTAATGATGGCGTGATTTTTTTGCCGACGGTTATCTGTCGCCGGTAAAGGCGCGGGGGATTCTTCTACCTTGCGCTCGCCCTGTACCAGAAAGTCCAAAGACACCTCAAACAGATTGGCAATGTTTACCAGCGTTCCAATTTCTGGGACGGACTCTCCCCGCTCCCACTTGGAAACGGATTTATCCGAATAGTGCAGACGCTCGGCCAGCTCCAGTTGCGTCATGCCCTTAGCGGCGCGCAGATCTGTAATATTTTTCGCAATGATTGCTTTTATGTCTTCCATGGATCGGTCTCCTGCCTGAAAAGCCCCTGTTTGGGCAAAAAATGAGGCTCTACTGGGGATTCTACTGTCAGTAGAGTCTTGAAACAGCCACTCTACCCGCCATTCTTTACCACGATACAAAAACATTGGGTAAAATTTCTTGACGAATACAAGAAGTATTTATATAATAACACAGAAATTTACATTTGTCATGCTTTTTTATGTTCTAAACCGAGGGAGTTTTCTTTTTATGAACATTCTTTACTGCGGCGACCAAAACATTGCCGACGGCGTTCTGATTTCCGTCTTGTCTATCCTCAAGCAGGTACGAGAGCCGCTGCATATTTATCTTTTAACCGCATCGCTGCAAACGGCGGAGAAAATCTTTTCTCCGCTGCCCTCCTCCTTCGCCGCCTTTCTGCGCCGGAAGGCGCAGAAGTTTTCCCCTGAAAACACCGTAGAACGGATTGACGCAAGCGACCTGTTCTCCAGCCAGACGCCCAAGGCGAATCTCGCCACCCGGTTTACCCCCTGCTGTATGCTGCGGCTCTACGCCGACCAGCTTCCCATGCTGCCGGAGAAAATTCTGTACCTGGACAACGACGTGGTTTGCCGCCGGGACTTTTCGGATTTTTACAGGCAGGATATGACGGATCTGGAGCTTGCCGGGGTGCTGGATCACTATGGCAAATGGTTTTTTCGCAGCCGCTCCTGCCGCATGGATTACCTGAACTCCGGCGTGTTGCTGCTGAATTTGAAAAAAATCCGGGAAACCGGACTGTTTGCCAGATGCCGGCTGCGCTGCGCGGAAAAGGAAATGTTCATGCCGGATCAGTCGGCGATCAACAAGCTGGCCGTCCGCAAAAAAATTTGCCCACGCCGGTACAACGAGCAGCGTAAGCTGCAAAAGGATACGGTTTTTCAGCACTTTACCACAAGCTTCCGCTTTTTTCCATGGTTTCACGCAGTTTCTGCAAAGCCCTGGCAGGTTGACCGGATGCATGAAATTTTAAAACTACACGAATATGACGCCTTGCTGGAGGAATACGGCAAGTGGAAAATCGAGTATGAGACAGGAGTAACCCCAAATGAACAAAACGATTCCCATCTTCTTCGCAATTGACGACAGTTACGCCCCGTTTTTGAGCGTGGCGCTTTCTTCCGCCATCCAGAACGCCTCTCCCAGCCGCCATTATAAGGCCATTATTTTACATCAGGCGCTAAGGGAGGAAAACAAAAAGCGCCTCGGCGCGCTGGCCACGGACTTTTTTGACATCACCTTCGTGCCCATGGGCGCGGGGCTGGAAAGCATTACCGACCGGATGTCCAACCGCCTGCGCTGCGATTATTTTACTCTCACCATCTACTACCGGCTGTTCATCCCGGTGATGTTCCCGGAGTACGACAAGGGCATTTACATTGACAGCGACGTTGTTTTGCGCGGCGATTTAGCGGAGCTTTTTGACACGGAAATTGGAGACAATTACATTGGCGCATGCGCGGATCTTTCTGTGGTGGACGTGCCGGAGATTGCCTTGTACATGGAAAATGCCGTGGGCGTTGACCGCCACGAGTACATCAATTCCGGCGTACTTCTCATGAATCTTCAGAAAATGCGGGAAGCGGAAATGGACAAGCATTTTCTCACCCTGCTGGAAACCTATCATTTTGACTGCATCGCCCCGGATCAGGACTATTTAAACGCCCTTTGCAGCGGGAAGATTCACTATTTGTCTCCCGTGTGGGACGCCATGCCCAACGAGGAAACGCCGCCTCTTGCGGACGCGAAGCTGATTCACTATAATCTGTTTTCCAAGCCCTGGTGCTATGACAATGTACAATACGGGGAATTTTTCTGGCAGTACGCCGAAAACTCCGGCTATCTGGCAGAAATTCGGACCTACAAGGAGGGCTATTCTGACGAGCAAAAGGCTTCCGACGCAAAGTGCCTGGCGCTTCTTGTCCGCCGGGGCGCGGAGATTGCCGAGTCTGAAGCGACCTTTAAAAAGCTCTTTGAAAGTGGTGTGAAGATCCGCTTATGATACTTGGAAACGATCGCCAAGCCGTCATTGAAAATATCCGCGCCGCTGCGGAAAACGGCGACTTTTACGCCAAGGTGGAACTGAACGACCCGACGCTTACCCCGGAGGAAAGCAAAAAAATCATAGAAACGCACCTGCAAAACCGGAACACCTTTTCTTTCCGGGCAAAGTCCTGGGCAGCCCGGCGGATTACCGACACCTTGGCCTTCGCGCTGAACCAAAACACCAAAATTGTCGGTTTAAAAAAAGCCGCCGCCCTCACTGGCGGCGCTTTTGTGACCAGCAACCATTTCAGCCCAGTAGAAAATACAGCAATCCGCCGCATGGTGAAAAAGCTGGGCAAAAAACGGCTGCCGATTGTCAGTCAGGTGACAAATCTTGCCATGCCAGGGCTGGTGGGTTTTTTGATGAACTACGCGGATGTGATTCCCCTTTCCGACGATTTGCAGTATATGCATCTGGATTTTAGCCGCCTTTTGGAAGAATTTCTGGAAAAAGGAGAATATATTTTAATTTACCCGGAGCAGGAAATGTGGTTTCATTACCGCAAGCCACGTCCGCCCAAGCGGGGCGCCTATCATTTTGCCGCCCGGCTGAACACCCCGGTGATTTCCTGCTTTGTGGAGCAGCGAAATCTGCCGCAAAAGGATACGGCAGAATTTTCCAAGGTACAGTTTATCGTCCATGTGCTGGACGTATTGTACCCCGATCCCGCAAAATCTGTGAAAGAAAACAGCGAGGCCATGTGCAAAAAGGACTACGAGCTGAAAAAAGCCGCCTATGAGAAAGCCTATGGAAAACCTTTGGACTATGGATTTGAGACCGCTGACATTGCCGGCTGGCTGGGAGCATTGCAATGAGCAAGGAAAAAGCGGTGCGGTACTACCAGTCCTTTACCCAGGATTTTGTGGAATCTAAAAATCAGAACTACACGCTGCCGGAAGATTACCGGTGGATACGCACAGATTTTCGTTCCCGCTTTCTTTCCGGGCTGGCCTACGGGCTTGCCATTGCCTTTTCCACGGTGTATTGCAGGCTGTGCTTGCACGTGGGCTTTGTCAACCGAAAAATTCTAAAAAATACCCGCAAAACCGGCGCGGTGGTGTACAGCAACCACACCCAGCCGGTGGGGGATGTGTTTGCCCCGGCGCTTGCCTGCTTTCCCAACCGCATTTATACCCTGGTAAGTCCCGCCAATTTGGGGATTCCGTTTCTAGGGAATGTTCTGCCTTATTTGGGCGCGCTGCCCCTTGCCGGCACTCTTTCCGGTATGAAAGAGCTGAACAAGGCTGTCGCCCTTCGGTTGGAACAAAAAAAGTGCGTGATTATTTATCCGGAGGCTCATGTGTGGGAATACTACACGGAAATCCGTCCGTTTTCTTCCTCGTCTTTTAAATTTCCGGTGAAGTGCCAAACGCCCGCCTACGCCATGACCGTGACGTATCAAAAGCGCAAATTTGGCAAAAAGCCCAAGGCGGTGATTTATCTGGACGGCCCCTTTGTTCCCAACTCGGCGCTGCCTCCCAAGGCTGCGGAAAAGCAGCTTCGAGACGCAGTGTTTACCTGTATGAAGGAAAGAAGCAGAAACAGCAACTGCCAGTATATTCGCTATGAAAAAATAGGGGAACCCTGATTGGCATGAGAAATAGATGGTAAATTCCCATAGCCAGAGACGTCTCCCAGCGGATGGATACATTGGTTCATACCATTGGACTTTGCGGGAAAACCATCTGCCGCGCAAATTTGCAGTTGTCCGGCAAGGTCATGACCGCGACCCAATCTATCAAAGAACGACCGACATTGCGAGCCAGTCCATAGACTGGCTCGCAATCTAAAAAGTTCTTATTTTTATTCCGCTTCCAGAATAAGGTAGTCTTGTCCAGTGTCACCCAAGAGGGTCTCTGATTAGCACAGGCGTTTGTAACGCGGCGACAGCGGGCGCTGCCCATTGAGAGATTGCGCAGTTTCCCAGGGTAGTTGCTGTCGAGCGTCACCCAAGAGGGTCTCTGATTAGCACAGGCGTTTGTAACGCGGCGACAGCGGG
>CAJURY010000022.1:20010-20108 GCA_910589155.1 uncultured Oscillospiraceae bacterium
CGCTGTCCGCTTTTATCACAAAATCAGGTTTTTTGAAACGCGGAGGGACTGTCCCCACAAGGAGACAGTCCCTTTCGTTTTTTTAGCCTGCGTTTTTC
>CAJURY010000023.1:0-7293 GCA_910589155.1 uncultured Oscillospiraceae bacterium
ATGCACAATCGCGGTTGCGCTCTTAGTGGGATCAGCGTTGGAGGTGGCGGTAACGATCATCTCAGTAGCCGTTTCACCCTCGCCAAGGAACAACTGACCGTTGCCGATCATAGTGCCTTCGCTGGTGTTACCGCTGATGGTCCATTCCACGGTCACATCATCTGTGCCTTCCACAATGGCGGTAAACTGTCCCTTCTGGCCGGGGTTGCTGTTTACGGTCATTTCAGCAGGCTCAACGCGGATGCTTACTTCGGGTACGGGATCTACACTGCCAGTAGCATACAGCTCCAATTCGTAGAGACGGACACAATCGCCCCAATTGGTGGAGTCGGTATCGCTGACATTGATCTTGAAAATACGGGCATTCTGGATATCAAATTCATCGGTTGTGATATCTTCCTTGTTGCCGGTTCTGCTTGCAATTTGCGTCCAGTAGCTGTTGTCAGCCAGCAGGGTGTTGCGCTCAGATTCGGTCTTAGCCAGCAGTTCTTCCACAGAAATCACGCTGGTATTCAAAGTGTAAAGCTCATAAGCTGCGGTGTTAATCGCGCCAGGAGCGGGGGTAAACTCGTTATTGGCGCCTGCATGGTACAAAACAGCGCTGCCAAAGTTCAGTGTCTGACCAATGTCAAAAGCAACCCACATATTCTTGCCGTTGACACACCACTTATCGGTATCAGGATTGCTCATCTTGCCGTCAAACAGCTTCTCAGGGCCAGCAGATCCGCCCAGATTGTTGCCGTTGTAAGCAATGACTTCCGCACCCAGCGCTACGTTTACGTCGGGGTCAACGGGGTCGGTAGGTTCAGTGGGTTCAACAGTGCCTTCCACAACATTGACAGTAACGCTGGTCATCTTGGTGCTATCAATCTTAGACAGTACCCAGATAGTCAGCAAATTGCCAACCTTTTCATCAGCGCCAACAGTCAGCAAACCGTCTACCACCTTGGTATCGGCGCTTTCCTGGCCAACCAGATTCCAGGTAACCTCCTGGCTGGGATCGCCAGTGCCGTTAACCTGTGCGGTAAACTGCTTGGTACCGCCGGGAGCAACTTCGGCAGAGGCGGGGGTAACAACAACTTCCGTCACAGTGACTTCAGAGGCAACTACCAGACCACGCACCCCTGCTTCCAGAGCAATACGCATCTGCTCGTATTCCGCTCTGCTGCTATTGTCCGCCGCAATGGCTTCCTTCGCAGTGGTGAGGGCAGTCTTGAAAGGAGCAAAACTGGAAGCAGTGTAGACTTCTTCAGGATGGGCAGCCTCATACTGCTTGCACAGTTCATCCAAACGCTGGGCATTGCCCTTGAAGCGCAGTTCAGCAAAAGCCTTCGCCAGTTCGGCACGGGCAGTTTCCGCAGCGGCTGCGCTTGCAGTACCGGCGGCGACAGCCTTGGCTGCTGCCAGCTTCGCTGCAAAGTTTGTCCAGGTCGCGCTGGTGCAATCAGCCTGAGAAATTGCGTCGCACTTAGCAATGAGCTGGTTCAGGCCAGCCATATCGGCGTTGAGACCCATAGCGTCGCCATAAGCCAGAGCGAAACGCTCGGAGTCGGGCTTGCCTTCCTTGTGAATCTCATAGTAAACAGCGCCGCCGTCCTTGTTGAGAGGAACTCTGGACTGGGTGATCGTGCCGTCCACTGCGGGCAGGGTGTGCAAAATGGGGCTATCCGCAGTAGCGGAATCAAAGATCTTAATGATAGCGCCTTCTTCCAAACCGGTAGCGGTGAAAGTACCGTACTGGCTGCGAAGCTGCTTGCCATAGGTGGTGCGGGTCAGCGTTACGCTGGTGGGCGCATTGGAAGCAGTGCCAGATTCAGGCGCGTAGTATACGCTGGCGCGGCGGCTATTGACAACCTCCGTGCCGGAACCATCCAACACGTCATAGAACAGGCGACCGCCTTCAGCGTTCAATTCCAGGTTCTCAAACTTGACGATGCCAACACCGCGCTGCTTGTAGGATTCATTGGGCTGCGTTGCTTGTACAACAGCAAAAGGCTCTTCCGCATCCAGACTGGTGAACAAGCGAACCTTACCGGTATCTTCGTGGAACACGCCATTCTTATCAGAATAGGTACCGGAGGAATACTTCATGATAACATTGTCAATCACTACGGTATCCGTAGCGCCGGCATTGTTCTTCACTGTCACATTGCGCTCATAGGGAGAGGCAGTGTTATTGATTGCGGGATTCTCATAGGCCTCAAATTCGTAAATACGAATTGCGCCCCAAGCAGAGTTACCATTCTTGGTAACGTTCAGCTTCAGATATCTGGCAGTGATCGGCTCCGCCAGATTCCGGTCGGTGATATCCTGCTTGTTGTTGGTAACAACATCAGCCACAGAATAGCTCAGATTCTTTACGCGGTTAACGGTAGCAGTGTCGTTTGCATTCAGCAAGGCGCCGCCGTCATCAGCCGCATACTGCAAATCAAAGTTTACTGTGTTCATATCAACGCTTTCACCCGCACCGGGGCAGTTGGCGTGATAGACAACCCAGCGCTGGATGGTCTTGTTTTCGCCCAAGTCGATGACAGCATAGCCCTGGCTGGCAGTGGAGCACCACTTGGAACCATTGAGCACAGTGCCGTCGTTGATCTGATGGACAGGACCGTCAGCCACGCAGTAAACGCTGGAAATAGCGGGCTGCTTCAGAGCCAGGTTGGGACCTTCGTCGAAAACAGGAACAAAGCCGTTTTCCACTTCAGCGGGCCAAGCAATGCTGAAGGACTTGGTCTCGCCCTTTACACAGTTCTCAGAATAAGAGACAATTTCAAAGTTGCAGGCGGTTTCGCCGGCATCCTTTTCAAAGCTGCCCAGATAGAACGCGTCGCTGGGAGTCGCGCCAACGAACTCACGGGTGCCGTCAGCGTGCACGCGGAAAATCCGATACATGAAAGCGCCTTCTGCCTTCTCCCAGTAAATTCTGGCTTCCATGGTCTTGTCACTGGGATAAATCACTTCGTCCAAAGTTACGCTGGAAGTAGCCTCGGGCGCGGTGGTGTTGGTGGTGAAAGCCATCTGGCCAACATTGATGGCGTAATCGCTCACGCCTTCCGGCGCGGTGAAGCGCAGGGAGATGGCAATGGCGGTCTTGCCAGCATCGCCGGAAAGGTCGATGGTGGAGGTATTCCACTCGCCGTCAGCGGTTGTGGCAACGGGGTAGAACTTGAAGTTTTCCGCGTCGTAGGTATCGCCGAAGCACAGACCCAGTTCTACGTTCACACCAGCCACAGGGGTCTTATAAGTGAAAGAGAACTTGGACTGCTCAGTGATCTCCAACTGTGCGGAGTACAGCTTAATATGGTTTGCCTTATTGGCGTCCATATTGCCGGAGAACTTCATGGAAGTACCTGCATACCAAGCGTCGGCATAGTCGATGATCGCGTCCAACTTCTCGCCTTCAGACTCGATGATCCAGCGCCAGGTGGGCAGAACGTCGGTAAGGGACCGGTTGAACCAGCCGTCTTCCTTGCCTACCACTTCGCCGTTCTCATAGAACTTGTAGCCGTTGCCGGCGGTGAAGTTGGTCACAAAGTCAGTACCGATAACGGGAGTCTTATCCGCGACCATGCTGGCAAAGCCGCAGAACTCACTGGAGGGACGGTAAGTAGAAGAAGGATCGTAGGTGGGACCGACCCACATTTTCTGATCCTGATTGTTCATGAAGTCCTCAGCGTCCACAGCCTGGGTCAGGGTGCAGGTGGGAGCCAAGATACCCAGAGAGCACTTCAGGATGCCATTTTCATCCAGACGAGCCTGATAGTTGCCGCCCTTGGTGCCGGACATGCCGGACATGGGCCAGTATTCCCAAGTGGAATAGATATTCCAGGGATCCACGCCCATCTGCTGCGCGGCTTCGATGGTGCCGTCTACATGACCAGAACCGGACATATCCAGCCACCACTCGTCGGTGATGCGGGTATCGCCGTCCTGCATCCAGCTTTTAATGCTGCCGGTACCCAGAGAACCGGAGCCGTTGTACCAGGTGATGAAGAAATTGTCGGGCTTATTTTCCTGAATGTAAGCCAAGAATTCCTTAAAACCGGCTACACCAGTACCGGATTCGGCATTGAAGATATAGCCGTCAAAGCCGTAGTACTGGGCGATTTCGATCAACTTGTCCGCAGCGGGGAAGCGACCGTTTTCGTCCTTTTGCACCATTTCCGATACAAACTGATTGCCATAAACGCCGTCGCCCCAAGGCAGGAAAATAGTACCGGTTACAGGAACGCCGTTGCGGTGGCCGGAGTCGATCAGTTCGGGAGAAGGAATCGCGATGGGACCTTCGCCGGAAGAGCCGCCCCAGAAGTTATAGTTGGTAACATACTGGAAGTTATTAAACACGTAAGCGGAAACGCCGTCGCCTCCCTGGGAAGGCGCCTGGCTTGCACGGGCGTTGCCCATAGCCAGAGGCATAACCTTTGCGTCACGAGAAGCCAGCGGATTCACATTGGGACCCATCCAGCGCTCTCTCAGTTCAATTGCGCCGCGGTTGTAGCGGGCGTCGGGATCGTTGTCGGGGCTCCAGTTCTTCAGCTCATCGATCTGGAAGCAGGTGCCATAAGGCTGCAACGTCTGATTTTCATAGTAATACTCATTGGGGATTGCCAGAGGTTCCGGCCAGTAACCCAGCGAGGCGCCGGCGGCGGAAGCTCCCGTTGTCAACCCGGCCATGGAGCCGACCAGCATGGCGGCTGCGCATACCAGAGACAACGTCTTCTTGAAAAATGCGTTTTTCATTGTTTTCCTCCGTTCAAGAAAATATCTGCGTTTGATTTGTCCGCGTTCCCTGCGGCTCCAGCTACCGCAATTTTGCGCAGACTTATCCTAGCGTTTTTATTATACCTTGTTATTGTTTAAAATGTCAATAGTGCAAAATGGGAAGAAGGTAGTATATGTATAGTTTCTACAAAAGCAAAATTGCCAAAAGAGAACTGGCATTCCCCATGTTTTTTGCACATATTTTGTGTATTTTCAACTAATTTTCACGATAAATACACAAAATTCGCACTATTCTTCATTTGTTTTCGATGCGTTTTGATTTATAGGCACATTTCCCAAATTCAAGCATTAAAAATCGTACATAATGCCCAAAAAATAGGCGCATCCTATTGTAAAAAGCTGGCTGCTCGTCTCCCCCTTGCAATTTGTCCCTTCTCCTGCTATACTGGAAAACGCCAAAAGGAGGCGTTGCCTATGGATTATGATGAATTGCTGGAACTTGCCATGGAACTTGGCTACCAGCTTCAAATGTGCGGTGCGGAGACTTACCGGGTGGAAGAATCGATCAATCGGTTGCTGAACGCTTACGGCGTGCAGGGCGAGGTCTTTGCCATTCCCAATAGTCTGATTGTCAGCATGGACATTCCCAACGAGCGTCCACGAACCAGAATGCGCCGGATTCCCTATCACGGCACCGATCTGGATAGTGTGGAGCAGTTTAACGGCTTATGCCGCAGGCTTTGCGCCGAAACACCGCCTCCCACAGAAGCCATAGAACAGATTAAAGCGGTAAAAAAACACGTCTTTCCCCTTCCCGCCAAAATCGGCGCGTACTTTTGCGCCGCCGCAGGCTTTACCGTTTTCAGCGGCGGCAACTTGCTGGACGGTCTGTGCGGCGGAATTTGCGGCGTTGTAACTGGCTTGCTGGTGCTCTTTTTTGACAATTTGAAAACCAACACCTTTTTTAAAACCATCGCTTCCGGGTTTGTGCTGGCGTTTCTCGCCTACTGCCTGGGCGGGATCGGTCTTGCCGACAACGTAGACGCCGCCATCATCGGCGCATTGATGCTGCTGGTACCGGGACTGCTGTTTACCAACAGCGTCCGGGATATCATTTATGGAGACATCAACTCCGGGGTGAACCGGCTGGTGGAGGTTATGATTATCGCCGTTGCCCTGGCCATGGGAACCGCCGCCTCCTTGCATCTGTCCCGCTTTTTGTGGAACCCTGCTGCCGCCGGGCCGCTGCATAGCTGGCCGCTGTGGATCCAGTGCCTCGCCTGCTCCATTGGCAGCCTGGGCTTTGCCATGCTGTTTAATATTCACGGCCCCGGAACCTTACTGTGCGTGCTGGGCGGTATTTTCTGCTGGTCATCCTACTCTTTGGCGCTGTACTTGGGCTGCACAGACACCATGGGCTTTTTCATCGCCGCCATGGTCTCCTCCCTCTACGCGGAAATTATGGCACGGATTCGGAAATATCCCGCCACCTCCTACTTAATCGTCTCGATTTTCTCCCTGATTCCCGGCGGCAGCATTTATTTCACCATGGATCACATGGTACAAGGAAATCTCGCCGCCTTCTCTCAAACCGGTCTGCACACCATTGCCTTGGCAGGAAGTCTCGCCGTGGGCATTTTGCTGGTGTCTACCGCTTTCCGAATGTGGGGCGTGTGGCGCTACCGAAAAAAGGGAATCCCCCCGCAAAATGCGCCAGGATGATAAAGAAATTGGAGGAACCTACATGACAGGCGTATACTGCTATTCCGGCGCCGGGCACAGTCAGGCGGTAGCTTCGTTTTTTGCCAAAAATCTGCATACGGCCGTATGTGAAATTGACTTTACCAGAAAATCCTTGGCGGAAACCGCCGTGGTGGTTTTTCCCGTTTACTGCCAAAATATCCCTGTGGTGGTCAAGGCGTTTTTGCAGGCGAACCGGGCGAAATACTGGGTGCTGATCGCCACCTATGGAAAAATTTCCCACGGGAACGTGCTGTGGGAAGCCGCCAAATTGGTAAAAGGCTGCGTCATTGCGGCGGCGTACGTCCCCATGGGGCACACCTATCTGGACGCTTCCACCGACTTTGACCAAAAAGCACTGACATGCATTTTTCAGCGCATTCAAAATCCCCATCCTGTGATTTTAAACCGGTGCAGGAAAAATCCATTGGCGGATTTTCTGCCGGGCTGGCGCAATCGGCTGGGGGTTAAGATCATTAAAAATCATCACTGCACCGGCTGCAATCTTTGCGGCAAGCGCTGCCCGGTAGGAGCCGTAACCGTCGGCCGGATATATAGTAACTGCATTCGCTGCCTGCGGTGCGTGTATCAGTGCCCGGAAAACGCCCTGCGCTTCCGGCTGCATCCTATTCTGAAATGGTATCTGCGAAAATCAAGAAACCATACCGTGACCGTTTATTTGTAAAGCGCCCGCTCCCTGTCCGCTGGGAAAAGCTCTAAATGCTCCAACACAAATTGCAGCGCCATATATCTGTATCTGCGGTATTGGTACGTCAATATGCGCGCCGGAAATCGAAAATTTATCAAAAATAGCCGGGCGCCGCAAACGCG
>CAJURY010000023.1:7303-19311 GCA_910589155.1 uncultured Oscillospiraceae bacterium
GCAAACGCGGCGCCCGGCTGGTTATTCGTCAAAAGGGAAAAATCACGATTCTTCAGCAGGTACAAATTCCAAATGATCCAGCGCATATTGAAGCGCTGTACAAATCAGATCGTTTCTGGAACGATCACTTTTCGCCGCTAAATCGCCAAATGCTTCCAAGAGGTCTTTTTCAATTCTGATTGTCGTAACAACATATCGATCGCCCTTTTTATCCGTTCGCTTAGGCTTAACAACAAACCGGTCAGACATAGAAGCACCTCTTTTACATGAACGTTTTCTTTATTATATGCAATACATCTTGACAAATATATATCAAATATTTATAATATAGAATTATAATATATAAATAGAATATATAGTTTAAGAGGTGTACTATGGAATCAATCATTCGCGCTATTTACAACGGCGAACTTGACGCGGGGGATTTAAGTCAAGGCTACTCGGAAGCCTTTCGCGCTTCCAAAAAAGCCTACTGGGACTATGCCGCCGGCTTTCGCGCAAAGCTGGAACATCTGGCTCCCTCTTTGGCGGAGGAATTTCAGGAAGTTTTGGGCGCCGATCTGGACTATCTTTACTATGAGGATGCGGACATATTCGTAACGGGCTTTCGCCTGGGGGCGAAGCTGATGATGGAGGTGCTGGACGGTTCTTCTCCGCGGAAAGCTTTTTCTGCGGATCAAGACGAGAAAGAAGCGGACGGTTAGGATTAAAAAACACTGAGGCGGGGGGCCCCGTTTGCGGCGCCCGCCTATGATCCGTAGAATTTTCACTCACATTTATTTTTATTTAGGAGGATATGGAGACTTCACATTCGTCAAACCAACGAGATAATCTACGCTAACCTTATAATACTGCGCCAGCTTCACAGCAAGCTCCATAGGCAGCGCTCGCTCTCCACGCTCATATTTAGAATAAAGCGATTGATCGCACAACAAATATTCTGCAACTTCCTGTTGTGTCAAGTCAGAATCTTCTCGCAAGTCGCGAATCCGCAGATACATTATCATCACCATGCTAAGAATACATCCAAGCAGACTCTCCTATTTATATTTTGGACTATATGTCCTAAAATATTCTAAAAGAGGTAATGATATGAGTAATTATGAGCAGCAGTATTTCCGTCTTTTCGCTGCAATCGCAAACGCAATAGAGGCTCTTGAATCCAATCACTACATCCTTGCAAAAGAAATTTTGATTTGTGCTGAGCAAGCAGCAGAGGAGGCCTATCTCGCATCACATAGATAAGCGCAAATCAACGATCACGCCATCTGGACTATGATCAGAAAAGCTTTCGTAACGGGCTCGCAATGGCGCCATTCTGGCAAAATCGCGCTGAAAATCGGATTGCAACGGGCGGACGCACAGAGCCTCCCCTACAAACCTTACTGGAAATACGGGCTAAAATATAAACTGCCCCGCCGCATGATGCAGCGGGGCAGTTTACAGTCAAATCGGCAGCTTTATACGTTTTCCTTCTTAAAAAACGCGGCGGCAATGGCGCCGGGGCCAACGTGGGTGCCGATCACGCTGCCAATGGCCGTGGTATTCAGCTCTGTTTTGCTGCTTGCCCACAGCGCTCGGCTATCCTCCATATACTTTTGCAACAACGTATCGGTCAGACCGGTATAGCCCAAAAGCACAGGCTTTTCAAAATCCACGCCGCCGACTTTTTCAATTTCTGTCACCAGCAGATTGTTCCCCTGTTTGGAGCCGCGAGCCTTGCCCAGCACCTGAATTTCACCTTCCACCACGGAAAGCACCGGCTTCATATTCAATATGCTTCCGGCAAAGGCCACCGCTTTGGAAATTCTGCCGCCTTTTTTCAAATATTCCAGAGTATCCACCATGGCAATAATCTGAATTTTTTTCTTCTCCGCTTCCAGCGTTTCCACAATTTTTCTTGCTTCCATGCCGCTGTCCGCCAGCCGCAGCGCCAGTTCCGCCAAGACCCCTGCGCCGATGGTAACAGAGTCGCTGTCCACCACATAAATATTTTCAAAGTCTTGCGCCGCGATCACTGCGCTTTGATAGGTGCCGGAGAGCTTGCTGGAAACTGTCAGAACCACGGCGCTGTCCCCTGCCGCCACCTTGGCAAAGGCCTCCGCAAAAACGGCGGGGGTTGCCTGGCTGGTGGTGGGCAGCACTTCGGATTCAATGAGCTTCTCATAAAACATTTTGTGATTGATGGTTACGCCGTCAATGTACGCCTCTTCCCCAAAGTGCAGCGTCAAAGGAGCCACCAGAAGTCTCTCCTTCACGGCGGACGCCGTATCAAAGGTGGAATCCACAATAATTTTTACCATTCTATTTCCTCCAATCTCACCGTAAAAACAGTCGCAGCAACTTGCCGTACAGCTTTTTGCGGTAGGGCTGGTAGCGCATTGGCAGATCCAGCCAGGTTTTCTTGTTCACAATGCTTTTTGTGTGGGAAAAAGCGTCGAAGCCAGCCATCCCATGATACGCGCCCATGCCGCTTTCCCCCACGCCGCCGAAGCCCATTTCGCTGGTAGCCAGATGAATGATGGTGTCATTGACGCAGCCGCCGCCAAAATTGCACCGAGCCATTACCTGCCGGATCCGCTTTTTATCCTCCGAAAACAGATAAAGGGCAAGGGGCTTGGGCATTTTGGAGAAGCGCTCAAAAAGCTCGTCATACCTCTGGAAAGTCAAAACCGGCAAAATGGGACCGAAAATTTCCTCTTGCATCACCCCATCCTCCCAGCTTACGCCACTTAGAACCGCCGGGGCGATTTGCAGGGTCTGTTCATTGGTTTCGCCGCCAAAAATCAGCTTTTTTCTATCCAGCAAAGCGCACAGCCTTTTAAAGTGCTTTTCATTGACAATTTTCCCATAATCAGGATTTTCCAGAGACTTTTTACCGTACTGCTTTTCAATTTGCAGACAGATTTCCCGCAAAAGCGCCTCCTTCACACTTTCATGGCACAGCACATAGTCCGGCGCCACGCAGGTTTGCCCGCAGTTTAAAAATTTGCCGAACACAATGCGCTTTGCCGCCAGCTTCAATTTTGCGGTGCCGTCCACAATACAGGGACTTTTACCCCCAAGCTCCAAAACCGCCGGGGTCAGGGTTTCCGCCGTATGGCGCAAAACCTCTTTGCCCACGGCCTGGCTGCCGGTAAAAAACACAAAATCAAACTTTTCCTCCAGCAAGGCGGCGTTTTCCTGCCGCCCTCCTGTGACAGCCGCCACAAATACAGCCGGAAAGCATTCGCCAAGGAGCTGGGCAATGACGCGGCTTGTGGCGGGAGAGTAGGCGCTGGGCTTGACAATCGCCGTATTGCCAGCGGCAATGGCGTTGGCCAAGGGGCTGATGGTCAGCAAAAACGGATAATTCCAGGGACTCATAATTAAGACGTTTCCAAGTGGGGACAGCTTTTGGTAGCTTCTGGAGACGAACTGCGCCAAAGGCGTATGCACCCGGCGCTCTGCGGCAAAACGACGAACGTGCTTTATCATGTAGTGAATCTCCGACAATACCAGCCCCGTTTCGCACATAAAGCCTTCAAAATCACTTTTTCCCAAATCTTTTTGCAAAGCCGTTTGGATCTCCGCCTGGAATTTTTGTACCCCGGCGTACAGCTTTTTCAGCATGGCGACGCGAAATTTGACAGGAAGCGTGGCGCCGCTTCTGAAATAATGCCGCTGGCCCTCCAAAATTTCATGGATGTTCATGCTTTAACTCCAATCTGCGACTTTTTCATAAAACCGCTCCAGTTCCCTTGCGCACATCAGCACTGGCACCGGATACAAAGGATTGGCTTCCTTTGCGGCGTGCCGCGCCATTTGGGGTATGTCCATTTGGCGGATTCCCGGTAGCTTTTCAGGAATTTGCATCCTCCGGTTCATCTCCCGAATGGCCTGAATAAACGCCTTCGCCCCTTTCGCATGGTCGTCCGCCTCAACGCATACTCCGGCGGCAACACCAAGGGCGTGGAGCTTCCGATGGGCGGCTTTGCCGTAGGCCTCCAGCACAATGGGCATCAAAACCGCGTTGGCCAGCCCATGTGGCGTATTATATTGCCCACCCAGAGAATGCGCCACAGCATGAATATAGCCCACGTAGGACTTTGAAAAGGCGATTCCTGCCAGATACGCTGCTTGCAGCATATTTTCTCTGGCCTTCCGGTTGGTTCCCTCCTGATAGGCAAGCTCAAGATTTGCAAAAATCAGCCGCACCGCCTCTAAAGATAGTCTTCTGGTCTGTATGCTGGTAGAATTGCCGATAAACGCTTCCACCGCGTGCGTCAGCGCGTCCATGCCGGTGGTAGCTGTAAGCTGAGGCGGCAGCGTATATGTAACCGATGGATCCAGCACCGCGTACCGGGGAATCAGGGTAAAATCATTCATGGTGTATTTATGCTTTTTCTCGCTGTCGGTAATCACAGCGGTAATGGTAGCTTCGCTGCCGGTGCCCGCCGTGGTGGGAATGGCAATCAGCACGGGAACGCGCCGCAGCACCCGCAGCAGACCCTTGAGCTGTCCCAGCGTCTTATGGGGATACGCAATCCGCGCCCCTACTGCCTTGGCGCAGTCCATGGACGAACCGCCGCCGAAAGCGATCAGCCCTTGACAGCCCTGTTCCTGATACAATTTGACCGCCGCTTCCACATTGTGTACCGTGGGGTTGGCGCAGGTACCGTCGTATACAGCGCAGCGAATCCCCGCCTGGCACAGCGCCCCTTCCAAATGCGCTGTCGCCTTGGCGCCACGCAGACCGCGATCTGTGACCAGGAGCACAGATTGCAGCTTCTTTTGCTGGAGCAGCAGAGGAACATCCGTAATATTCGCCAGCTTTTCCGGCTCCCGGTACGGAAGAGCCGGCAGCGCCAGGTGAAAGGCAAATTGATAAACCCGGCAAAACCCTCGAAAAACGAAATTCATGGCCGAGGAAGTCCCTCCTCGCTGATTTTTTTCAAATTGGCGGCAATGGACGACAGCGCCTCATAAAACGCCGTCCGCTGGGCTTCTGTAAGATCCTTTCCCGCCAGCTCCACTGCCAGGCTCGCCCGCTTTTGCACATGCAAAGCGGCTTCTTTTCCCTGCTCAGTCAGCTTAAACACCCCGCCGTATTGCTTTTGATAAATCCCTTCCTTCACAACCATACCCTTTTTCTCCAAAATGCCCATCATTCTGGAAACATCGGATTTGTCCTTACCGCAAAGCTCGCAAAGCTGCGGCGCGGTAACCCCCGTCGGCTCGTGGGACATCGCCAATAAATAGACGCAATGGGGGCCTTTCAGCTTATATTTTCCCATCTCGTCTGCGGTAATTTTGTGCCAGTAGCGGGAAAGGGCAAATATTCCATAGGTGAACCGCTCAAACCGTTCAAACATCCCCATCCTCCTCTCAAATGTTGCATCTTCAACTTCTCAGACTATACCACAAAGATGTTGAAATGTCAACTTCTGTTTTTAAAAAAACAGCGCCCAATTGCTCGTCGCAATTTGGCTTTGGGTTGCCAGTCAGCGTTGCTATGCTCTGTAAATTTGCCTTATAATTATCAAAAAAACATTTGCAGCCACATGAAATATTTAGCTGTTATCTATTACCGTCCAGTTAAAATGCTCCAGAAAGTCATGGTAACATTCCTCGCAAATCCAAACCTTGGAAATAGGGTCATAGTACGCATTTTCTGGATGTGCTGGATCTTTATCAAAAACATTCCAACAAAACTCACACTGTGTAAAATCCTCAAAGCAAATTTCTCTGGAAAATTTTCGGTATTGCAGTTGTTTATTTAGTAAGTATCCTTCTTGCCCCATAATTCTCCAATCCTCGCGCCATGTTCCCTTAAACTGCTCTTGGTCTGGCAGCCACCATTTTTCCTTCTTTTTCTTTGTTTCTTCCATAATCTATTCTCCTCTACATTCTCTGCATCGTTATACCACAAGGGCGTTTCACAGGTTTTTGAATCGCCCTTTTATGTGGCATATATGCTTCTGGCTTTGGAACTACACTTCCATCAGGGAATACTCGCCAATCGTTTATACCGCTACCTCGAAGCAACGGCCAGCGGAATCGTTGTTCGTTTTCTACGGGAATTTAAATGTCATATTTTTCAAAATAATCATATTCTCCGTAGTATTTCTGAATAACCTCATCATACTCCTGATGATAGGGAACAGTAAAGACTTTAAACAGATTTCTGGCGGCGTAGTTCTGATTATATAATTGCGTATCCATATTCGGTTTGTAACGTTCTGCATCCCGCGTTACAATTTGGAGATGATAAATTTTATACGTAATAACGCCCACTTGCTTAATATCTTTCCATTTTATTCTGCGGATGGGAATGCGGCAGATTTCTATTGTTACGCCCTTTTCAGAAAAAGCATATTGACGAAGTGTCCAAATTGCTACAGCACCTCCAGCTAAAGGAGTGAAAAATTTTTCAAATGTTGAACTTGGCAAAAAACTTAAGCCCAGTATTAAGAGCAACGTAAGTACAGACATCAAAATCGCACCGCCATAATTACATTTCGTCCGTACAATGTCCTTACAATCATTTTTCATATCCATTCCCCCCTTACCAATTTTTTATAATACCGCATAATTGATCCCCACTTGGTGTATTTTCTGTTGTAAATACAAGCATCCAGCTACATTGTATTATCTATCAAAAAAGATTTTTCAATTTCAACGCAAAAACAATTATGCAGTTGGCAAATAGAACTCCTTTTGTCCCATGCATTTTTCAATGGTTCGCCAGCGTAACTTTGAGGCACATATCACTGTTCCATCGTAGCTACTCAATTCCGATTCGGATAAGCCACCACAATCACACCAGTAAATACAGTTATTTTTCAATATTATAGTAGCATCCAATATTTCGCATGTATACCGTTCATCATGCGGAATTAACTTTAAATATTTTAAGCCGCTAAACTCAAGTTCAATCATAGGGATATTTTCAAACTGTCGCTGTATTGCAACCCTCAATATTCTTTGGTCATTTACCGGATACATTGCCAAGTCTTCATCCACAAACGCTCCACTTAAGTATTTTAATTCTTTGATGCAGCTATCATGAAAATAGCAAATGCGCTTCATGAATTTCTCTATGTCATTATTATTCATAATCTCATTCCACATAAGTAAACACATCCTGTTAATTCGTTATAGTATCACTTAAATATCATACCTATCCCTTCGCTTAACCCGGCAATAAGCGGACCTAATAGACCATCATCTGCTACCCCGATACCAGTTATATTGTCAATTTCTACAATTGCTATTCCAATAGCGCAGCCAAGGGCGAGGCCTACTCCGGCAATTGGATTCCACGAAAATTCATAATCTGGTGATGGATCCTCATGTTCTTTGTTTCTTTTCCCATTAGTCCACGTATGATCATGAGGGAATTGCATATCGCCTGGATGATTATAGTCCCTATCTCGTTTAGGATCTCCCTCACCATCGTACCATCTTTTTTGTTTTGGTGTACCATCTGGATTATATAGGGTTTGACTAGAATTGGGTTCTCCTTTTAGTGGCAAACTACTCAAGTAAAAATTTGCACCAGCGGCTGTGTCTGTATATGCAGTTGTATTGCCGTATCTCTTTTCCCAGATAGCCCGACGTCCAGATGGATCGGTTAGATTCACAGGATTATTATTACAATAGGCAAACATATTAGTACCGAGGAAGGCCTGGCCGGTACTGCCATAGGAGTCGGCGTTAATGAAGCAGCTGATAGTGGGGTCATAGTATCTGGACTGGAGGTAATAGAAGCCGGTTTCATTATCGTAGTAATAACCACGATACCGAATCGGGTTCACATGGGCGATATGATTGGGGTAAGCCTCCAAAGACAGGATTGCGCCGGAAGAGCCTTTTACCGAAGTCACTTTACCCCAGGGGTCATACTCGTAGGAGGCGACCAGGGTGGGATAGTAGGTCTGGGACGTGCTATTATAGTCGCTTCTGTAGATCGCCACCACATCGCCTTGCAGGTTCTTGGCGTAATAGTAATGGGTGAATCTGGTCTCCCCGGCGTTTTTCACCCCTACGCCTACAATCGCGCCCTTTTCATCGTGCAGGAACATCAGCGTGCGGGTAAAGGCGCCGTTCGCCTTATACTGCACCTCCGCCAGCAGCGTGGAGCCGACCCAATAATAATCCGAGTAAGTGCCGTCGGCGTTCACCTTCCGGGTGCGCAGACCATCTGCATTATACTCGTACTTCGTAGTTTTCGTGCCGGTTTTCGCCGTGGCCAGTTCCCGGCCATTGCGCCACGTGAACCTCCATTCTTATTATACATACATTTCATTTCTGCCGTCTGTTATATCTGTTTTTATCGAAATACTTATCGCGCCTAAATTCTCTGCATTTTTCAACAAGGTTAACAGCCATCCAGAATCCTTAAAATAAATTTCGATAAAATAACAATCTGTAATAATTAACATCAATTTGCAATTGCTGGCTAGAAAATCTTCATAGGTATTTATTTCACTTACCATGCTATTTTCTGGATAAAATTGGAGAATCGCAGAAAGTAAGAGAACTTCTGAAAAAAGTATATCACGTAATTGCTTTTTAACAATAAAATCCGATAGTTGAAAGTACTCCTTCTGTTTATAGACTGTGCCATCTGAAACAACAACTTGATTTTTATCTAATGGGACGTTTTTCAATAGTATTGTCAAATAGCAGCCTGGATATTTTGAAATAGCACTACTTGGAAGTTCAAATTCAATGCCTCGCATACATGATTTCCTCCTTAAGATGTTATGGTGTTGCACCGGCAATTGCAATGCTTGTACCCCCGGTTGCTGGTGCTGCAAAAATTGCAACAGCCCATTTAGCGATAACGTAAACTCCATACCCTATCGCTGCACCACCTATTGCACCGGTAGCAATTGCAAATTTATTTGTATTATTTTTTTCTTCATTTGGTGCCTGAAAAGCGGGATTAGGTTTCTGCCCTGGTCCAGGCTTATGATTTCCATCTTTATCATCAAACCATTCATGGTCATGTGGAACAATAGGATGTTTTGTTGGATTTCCATGGTCTGAGTGATGACGAGTCCAAATTTCTACACCATTTTCAACATACCAGTGTTCATACATTCCACCCTTTTTTGTATAAGTAACTTTATATTGCAATGTACTACCTAACGTTGTACATTCTAATAAAAATTCTACAGGGTAGCTATACTTATTTGCTTGCTTAGAAAACTCTTCAGCTTTTTGCCAGAATTCACCATTGCGATCCACTCGATCTACCGGATTATTACCACAATAGGCAAACATATTGGTACCGAGGAAGCCCTGGCCGGTACTGCCGTAGGAGTCGGCGTTTATGAATCTGGAGATAGCGGGGTCATAATAACGGGACTGGAGGTAATAGAAGCCGGTCTCAATATCGTAATAATAGCCACGGTAGCGGATTGGGTTCACATGGGCAATGTGATTCGGGTAAGCCTCCAAAGACAGGATTGCGCCGGAAGAGCCTTTCACCGAAGTCACTTTTCCCCAGGGATCATACTCGTAGAAGGCGATCAGCCTTGGCGGCTCTACGGTAATGAAGTACATCGCCACCACTAACTCAAGTGCTACGTTTCGTTCTTACTATAAGCAAGGGAATGTAAAGCCAAACTTTTCTAAAAGTTGATACAAATAATTTTTCTCGCTTTCCGTTATCCGAAAATATTTATCTTCTTCTTTCCAATATATAATTGGGCAAGTATCCCTTGCTATACAAAAAGTTTTTGAATCATCAAAAATAATAGAAATTTTATCTGTAAATCCACAAGAAGGGTTATCCATGTAGATGCGTTTTCCTTTAAATATACGTTTGATTTGTTCTAATTCTTGCGTTGATAAAATATACGACGCGTTTGTACCATTGTAAACAAATACTACCTCACATCTTTCTACAGAATCAATATGTATGGAATTCCTTTTCCTGTAGATTAGAACAGCCAAACTTATAATTACGCACAGTACTAATATGAAAGCAATATATTTTTTGTACTTCATGATTACGCTCCTACCCCCATGCTCCTAAAATACTTTTTGCAACATAAGCACCCCAGAAAATATACTTTTTTTGATAATAGAATGTTTTCATAATTCCCCAATCCAATGCTTTTCTAGCGTAATATTTCCCAAATAGCTTTGAAAATGAAACGCTGCCAGTACAAGCTATAACTGGGGCACTGGTCAGCTTAGAAAACATCCAAGCCACGTTATTGCCTTCTTCTCCAGCGCCACCTTTACAACTGAATAAATACACCCTTTTTTCGACATCTTTTGATTCTAAATTGTTAAAATTGGCATTACCCGAAAATCTAAGCGACTCTCCCTTGAAATAAAGGGCACCCTTTCCACCATGCAGGTATAAGTAAACATTGTCTATTGTTCCTTGCATTCCATTCCAAGCATTAACAAAATCTTCACCAGTAGTTACGTCAATCATATATACATTCTTATTTTTACTGTCGTAGTATGGAGAATTCATCGCTTGATCATAGAAACCAGTTCCGACATTATCATAGTAAATAACATATGTTCTACCATACCCAGTTGAATCGGTATATATAACTGGATTATTGCCGCAATAGGCAAATGTATTACAACCAAGGAAGTAATCTGTATCAAGCAAACCATCGGCGTTTATGAATCTGGAGATAGCGGGGTCATAATATCTACTTTGCAGATAATAGAAGCCGGTTTCGTTATCATAGTAATAGCCACGGTAGCGAATGGGGTTGACATGGGCAATGTGATTGGGGTAAGCCTCCAGAGACAGGATTGCCCCGGAAGAGCCTTTCACCGAAGTCACTTTTCCCCAGGGATCATACTCGTAGGAGGCGACCAAAGTGGGATAATAGCCCTTGGCCTCGGTATAGTCGCTTCTGTAGATCGCCACTACATCGCTCTATAGATTTTCAGGGCATACAATACATTATCTTTTCAAAAATTTCAGGTGCATAGCGGCTCTAATAACTACAATTATTAAGTATGCCGATGATACCCCGATTCTAATGGATCTAGGATAGCTGATAAAAAGTTGAGAAAATAGATATAGACCAAAAAGTATAACAGCTACAATGTCCAATATAAACAATTTTCGTTTCATTTTTTACTCCTCATTAAAAATGTCAATTATCAATGCTGCTCCATGAAAAGGCATAGAAACAAGCAAGAGAATCGCCGCACTTGTGCCTGCTGCAATGGTGCTCATACCAAAAGTAGGTATTGAAAGTCCTGCGGCAACACCACCACAATATGCAGCAGCAGAATCCAACGTCCATGCGACAGCACTAAACGTATTTTTGGCTTTTTCTGGTGTAGAAAATCTGTCAACAACAAAATCGTTTATTGCACTTTCTGCATTTTTTACAGTACTCTGAACCCATTTCACTGTACTTATAACTGCATGTTTTGTCCTATTCCATACATGTGCTACCGTATTTGATACCAAATTCCATGCGCTACCTACCCGTTTTTTCACACCTTCCCAAATCTTATTTGCTATCTCTGCAACTTTCTTAACCGAATTCAACACTATATCAGGATTAATCATTACAATACGACCGTCTGGATCAACCCCTAAAACTGGATTATTATTGCAATAAGCAAACATATTGGTACCGAGGAAGGCCTGGCCGGTACTGCCGTAGGAGTCGGCGTTTATGAATCTGGAGATAGCGGGGTCATAATAACGGCTTTGCAGATAATAGAAGCCGGTTTCGGTATCATAATAATAGCCACGGTAGCGGATTGGGTTGACATGGGCAATGTGATTCGGGTAAGCCTCCAGGGAAAGGATTGCGCCGGAAGAGCCTTTTACCGAAGTCATTTTACCCCAGGGGTCATACTCGTAGGAGGCGACCAGGGTGGGATAGTAGGTCTGGGACGTGCTATTATAGTCGCTTCTGTAGATCGCCTCCACGTCGCCTTGCAGGTTCTTGGCGTAATAGTAATTGGTGAAGCGGGCGTCCCCGGCGTTTTTCACCCCTACGCCTACAATCGCGCCCTTT
>CAJURY010000024.1 GCA_910589155.1 uncultured Oscillospiraceae bacterium
TGTAGCACACGTCCTTGGAGAGGGACATTAAAAACTACTACTCTATAATACAAGGGGGACAATCGATGAACAGAGTGATTCGGCCCTTTGCCGCTGAAGATCTGGACGCGCTTTCTCTTTTTGCCGAGGGGTTGAACGCCAAAAGAGAAACCGGCTCCACTTTCTGCTGCAAAAATGCGGTGGATATCCGGCAGGATTTTGCGGAAACCATGGACTTTGGCTTTGCTTGCTGGGAGGGTGAGAAGCCCTTGGGGCTGATAAGCTGTTTTCCTGATATGGAAAAAGGAAACGCCGACTGCTCCTTATTAATAGACGCCCGCAAAGCGCCTTATCAAGAAATTGCGCAGGCGTTGTTTGCCGCCGCAAAGGAGAAGCTGGGGGTGGCGATGGAATACACGTTTTTCTTCCCCACGGAAAACGAAAATTGCCGGGTATTTTTGCAAAGCGCAGAGGCGCAGCGGCAGGTCAACGAATACATTCTCCTTTTGCGACAGGAAAATTGGAAAGAACGCCGCGACCTTGGGGTTACGCCCCGGCCTATTTTAGAGGAAGAATGGGACGCTTTTGCTGCGCTGCACGACGGGGTGTTTCCCGGCGTGTACGCTTCCGGGCGGGATATTTTGAAGGACTTGGGAAAAACGAGATTCGTATATGTAATTGCGGACAAGGCGGGACTTGCGGCTTATGGCGTTTTAAAAACCAATGGGGGCAAGCAGGCCACGGCAGAAATGCTGGCTGTCCGAAAAGACGCCCGGCGGCAGGGCTTCGGACGGGCTACGCTCCAGCATTTGGCGTGGCAGGCCTTTTCTCAGTTCGGCGCTGAAATGCTGGAACTGGTGGTGGACGCGGATAACCAGAATGCCCTGGGGTTGTATCTGGATATTGGATTCCAGATTCGGCAGGAAAATCATTGTTTTATTCTGCGGCGCAGCTTGTAAATATCTGCCGGGCGCGGGGGTTCGCGCCCGGCATTGCTGTGGAGAGGCGGCAATTTTCTTCTCCTTGCAACGGGGTTGAATTTCTGCTATAATAAAACATCATGGGAAAGAAGGCGATTTAATGAAAGATTTTATGACGGTTCTGGATGTAATCATTGATCTTTTTCTGGCTGCCGTAGGGGCTTACGCAATCTTTACCGGGGTTGATACCAAACGGTGGGCGGAGCTGAAGCAGAACAAAATTCTGTATCCCAGCAACGTGCGGCCGGAGGCTTGCGCAGACTGGAAGGGCTTTTTGCGTTTTATGCGCCCCGCGCTTTTGATTTTTGGCGCTGGATGGCTGGTATGCGGCGTTTTGTCTTTGCTTGGAACCTTTGTGCTGGGAGAATCCGCATGGCTGCCTACGCTGGTTTTTTGCCTGTTCCTGTTTTCCGCCGCGTTTTACGTTCTTCGCATGAACCGCGCAGCAAGACGCTTTTGGTAAGGTGTTTTTTGGAAACTTTTGCGATTGCAGAAAAATGGCTTGTAAATTCTGCCAAAGGACACTATAATACAAATTCGGTAATGAAAAAATGAAATTTTAAGGAGTTTAATCTATGGACTCGAATAAATATTTGATTGATTCCTACTTAGCGCCTGGTCACAGGGTGCACCTGGTGGGAATCGGCGGCGTTTCCATGCGCCCGCTAGGACTGGTTTTGCAGGGTATGGGCGTGCGGGTATCCGGTTCGGATATGAACGCTTCGGTATCTACCGACGAATTGAAAGCCCATGGGATTGAGGTTGCCATCGGTCACAGAGCGGAAAATGTGCAGGGTGTGGAATGCATTATCCGCACGGCCGCCGTGCACAACGACAATCCTGAAATCGCCGCAGCCAGAGCCGCCGGTATTCCCGTCTTTGAGCGGGCGCAGGCGTGGGGCGTTATGATGAGAGCCTACAAAAACGCCGTCTGTGTTTCCGGCACGCATGGGAAGACCACGACCTCCAGCATGGTGACCCATGTGTTCATGGAAGCGGGTATGGATCCCACGGTGATGATCGGCGGGTATCTTCCCATGCTCCACGCGGGGCATCGGGTGGGACACAGCGATACCATTGTGCTGGAGAGCTGCGAATATTGCGATTCTTTCTTGAATTTTTTCCCCACTATGGCGATTGTTTTAAATATTGAGGCGGATCATCTGGACTATTTTAAGGATTTGGCGGATATTCAAAAATCCTTCCGCAAATTTGCCCAACTGGTTCCCGCAAACGGCAGTATTCTTGCCAATGGAGACGATGCAAATACGTTGGAAGCATTGCAGGGGATGGAGCTTTTGACCTTTGGTATCGGAGCGCAGAATACGGTTCACGGCGAAGCTTATTCTGAGGATTGGCGGGAATTTGATGTGATCTGTGATGGGCAGCGCTATTGCCATTTGAAGCTTGCGGTCTATGGGCGGCATAATGCCCTCAATGCCCTGGCCGCCGCGGCCGCAGCCTGGAAGCTGGGTGTTTCCGGCGAGGCGGTGGAAAAAGGACTTGCTACCTTCCGGGGCGCCGGCCGCCGTCTGGAATACAAGGGCAGTTATCACGGCGCGGATTTATATGACGATTACGCCCACCATCCCGGCGAGCTGCACGCGACCATCGCGGCGGTGAGGGGGATGGGGTATAAGCGTATTGTGCTTGCTTTCCAGCCTCACACCTATTCCAGAACCAGCAAGCTCTTTGCGGATTTTGTGCGGGAGCTGAAGCAGGCGGATCAGGTGGTGCTGGCGGAAATTTACGCGGCCAGAGAGCGTAATACTTTTGGGATTTCATCCCGCGATTTGGCGGCGGAAATTCCCGGCGCAGTATACTTAGAAACCCTGCCGGAGGTTACGGCATACTTGAAGTCGAACGCCCAGCCCGGCGATATTTTGCTGACTGTAGGCGCGGGGGATATTTATAAGGCGGGAGAAGCGCTGTTAAAATGAAAAAAACCGTAGCGGTCAACATTTATAATTTTATCCGTATGTCCCATATGGAACCCAGCCGGTTCCTTTTGGATGACTATGAGACGGTGGAAAATCAGATTTTGCTGGTGAAACAGTTTGGCTTTCCGGCTACCTACGCTTTAAAGTACGACGCGCTGATGGAGCCGCGGTACCAGCGTCTTTTGCAAGAACAGTTGGACGCGGAGGATGAAATTTCCGCCTGGTGGGAGATCACCAGAGAGCTTTGCGAAAAAGCCAACGTTCCCTTCCGGGGCGGCAAAGCGACAGAGGAATACGACGAGCGGGTAGACAGCGCCTACAGCATCGGCTATGCGCCTGAGGAGCGAAAGCGGCTGGTGGACGCATATATGGCGGATTTTTATGGGATTTTTGGGAAGTATCCGAAAACCATTGGCTCTTGGGTGCTGGACACTGTAACCTTGTCCTATGCGTCGGAGCGGTACGGCGTTTTGGGCGGCGCAATCTGCCGGGATCAGCTTGGCACAGACGGCTTTACCTTGTGGGGGGGCTTCCCCAACGGCATTTACTATCCCAGCTGGAAAAATGAAAATATCCCCGCGCAAAGCGTAAAAGGGCAGCTTTCCGTGCCAGTGTTCCGGCTGCTGGGACCAGACCCTATCTATAATTTTGAGCAGGATGTCCGCCCAGGTTTGCAAGGGGTGTATACCTTGGAGCCTTCCTGGGTGACTGGCAGAGATCCCAAATGGATTTCCTGGATTTTCGGCTGTTTGACAGAGGAAGACGCCCTTGGCGTGGGCTATGCCCAGGTGGGGCAGGAGAATAATTTTCTCTGGGAGAATATCAAGCCCGGCCTTGCCCCTCAGCTTGCAAAGGTACGGGATTTGGCGGAGGCTGGAAAGCTCCGTGTGGAAACCATGGCGCAGACGGCGGCTTGGTTTCGGCAAAGCTATCGCCTGACGCCGCCTATGACCTTCCAGGCCTCCAAGGACTGGAACGAGAAGGAAAATTTATCCGCCCAATGGTACGCGGGGGCGCATTATCGCGTGGGCTTTTTAGGCGAACAGGGGCGGCTGCGCATCCGGGACTTTTTCCAGTATGCGGAAGCTTATCCTTCCCGGTATCTGGACGCTGCCATGACGGAAAAAAAGAGTACGTTTGACGCGCTGCCGTTGCTGTATCCCCAGCTTTGGATGCAAAGGGGGGAAAAGCGTCCCTTCATCCGGCTGCTGGATGAACAGGGAGAGGAACCAGAAGGAGAATTTCGCTATTTTGCAGAGGACGCCCTCACCGCGAAAGCGGAGCTTTGGCAAGGAGAAAAAAGACTGGCCTGCTTTACTATGCGGCCTGCCAGCATCACCTTGGAAGGCTTTTACCGGTTGCATTTCGACTGCCTGCCAGTTTTGAAAAACTGCACAAACAGTCGCGTTTTGTTGGAGCACCGGGGATTTACTTATGGTTTTGCAGTGGAAAACGGCAAAATAGCGCAGGTTGGAGATGGACTGGAAATTGTTCCCGAGGAAGAAAAAATCTCTCTGATTTTTGGGCCAAACCTTACCAAAACGGATATTTTTTCTGCCGATTGCCCGGTAATAGAAAAAATGCCCAAAAGTTTTGCGTCCAGCGCCAAAAATGTACCGCCTATGGAGCCGGTGTTCCAGCCGGAGAGCAGCGTATTTGACCTAGGCGCACCGGCTGAAATACAGCTTTCCGCCCAAACGCCGGGGGTAATCCGGTATACTCTGGACGGTTCGGAGCCTAATGCACAGTCACCGGCGTATGAAGCGCCTTTGCGCTTGGAAAAAGATACGGTGGTATTTGCCAGACTGTTTCTGCCGGACGGCAGATGTAGTAAAGCGGTTTCTGCCAGCTATAAATTCGGCCTGAAAACCATCGAATTGACCAGCGAAATGGCGCTGGACGCGCGGCCGGTTTTTGGCGGAAATGGAATTTGTGACCTTTTAGCGACCAAGCGGGGAAGTCTTGACTATCTGGACGGCCGCTGGCGTGGAACTTTGCAGAATTTGGATATGACTGGCAAACTGCCGGAGGCAGTGTTTGTCAAAGAAATTTCCATTGGTTTTTTGTCGCACCATCGCTGCGGCGTGATTTACCCGGAGCGGGTGCAGCTTTTCACGGGGGAGAACGAAGGGCATCTGACCTTAAAGCAAACCATCGTATTGCCCTGCGCGCCTTGTGAGCGGGAAATTGCCAAGCAGGACGTGACTTTTGCAGTGCATGAAACCATCGGCGCGTTTCGTCTGATTGCTTACAGGTATGACAAAATGCCCCAATGGTGCTGCTACAAAGGGGCGGAAAACGTCTTTACCATGGCGGATAATTTAATTGTATCCATATAAAAATTGCCTGCCGCATTTTGCGGCAGGCAATTTCGTTAATTTTCCAGGTTGACAAGCTTATCGATGAACTTGTCCAGGGGGGCAAAGGCAATGGTGCGCTGGGTCAACGCCATTACGCCAAGCGCCAAATACAAAAGCTTCGCACAGTAACTAAGCAGCTTCATCAGCGTGCCAAAAATGCCGGTAAACACTGCGCTGACAAAGTTAAAGTGGAAAATGGATAAGAAGGTGTTCAGCAAACTGAAGAAGTTGGGAATCAGGCGCACCGCAATACCCAAAAGTAAAAAGCCAATGTAAAGCACCATGGCTTTCAGGACATTTTTCCGCAGCCAAATATTTTCTTCGCGCAACAGGACATAACCTACAATCAGCAATAGACCAACAAAGCTGTTCACAAAGGCGGCAAGGTAGGCCAGCGCGCCGATAAAGCCCACGGAAACGCCTAAATTGGATTTTTTCATTTGTATCATATCCTTTCTTTATAGCTGCTGACGGCCGGTCTGCTCCAGTTTTGAGCCGCAGTTGGTGCAAAACTGTGCATCAGGCGCATAGGCATGGCCGCAGACGGGGCAAATTTTCGCGCTGGGATCAGTGGGCGGGACTTCTGGGGGACAAATGGGAGCGGGCTGAACAAAGGGCGCGGGCTGCGATGGGGTTTGCGTTGCCGGCGCGCCGCAGGTGGTGCAAAAATGCTGGCCGGGAGCCACAAAGCCGCCGCAGGCAGGGCAGTGATTGCTGCGCGGCTGCTCCTGCTGCCGGGGCTGTTGGCCAGACAAAGGGGCGCCGCAGGTGGTACAGAAGTTGGCGGCAGGAGGCACCGCCGCGCCGCAGGCATGGCAGCGCCGCACTTGCTTCTGGTTGGCGGCTTGTTCTTTCAACTCGCTTAGCTTCTGCAAAGCCGCCTGCGCGGATTGCGCTTGTTGGGAAAGGGCGGGGATGGGCGCGTCGCCGCACAGTTCCAGGTACGCTTTGCCCAGTGCGGCGCAGGCAGCGTTTACAACCCGCTCCTGTTCGGAAATTTGAAAGCTCAGTTTGGCGCTGTTGGCGGCGGATTTTGCCATATTGGCGGTATCCTGCCCAGCTTGCGTCAATTTTTGACCCATTTCATTAAAGAAATCCATATGTACTACCTCATTTTTGTGGTTTTTATTCCTGTTTATTATACACTGCCAAGGAGCCAGCGTCAATATACACAAAGGTTAATATTTTTTTAGGATGCAAAGGATCCTTGGCTATAAGATCATTCTGGCTGGTAATTTCATGCAAATTGTTGTATAATCATTACGCAATTTTTTAAGTGCAAACGGCCGCATCCTCAACTGGGTGTGGCCATTTCTTCATAATAATCAACTTTTTAGGAGGAAAACCAGGATGAACATGCAGGAATATCAGGAGCAATTAAGCAACTATAGGAAGCATCTGCGGCAAGAGGAGCGCAGCCAGGCTACAATCGCGCAATACAGCCGGGATGTGTGCTGCTTTTTGAACTGGAGCGCGGGAAAACCGGATCAAAAGGAAACGGTAATCGCCTATAAAGCGTATCTCCAGTCCCAGTACCAGGCGACCACGGTCAACGCCAAGCTGGCCGCCGTCAATCGGTTCCTTTATTTTGTGGGGCGAGGGGATTGCAGAGTCAAGCAGCTAAGAATCCAGCGGCAGGCGTATTGCTCCCAGGATCGGGAGCTGACAAAGGAAGATTACCGGCGCTTGGTGGAGGCTTCGCGGAAGAAAAAGAATGAAAAGCTGGCGCTGGTTTTGCAGACAATCTGCGCCACCGGCATTCGGGTGTCGGAGCTTCGTTTTATTACGGTGGAAGCCGTAGACTGCGGACAGGCGGCCATCCATCTGAAAGGAAAAAACAGAATGGTGCTGCTTCCCTCGAAGCTGCGTCGGGTACTGCGGGAGTATATCCAAAGGCAGCATCGTTCCTGTGGGCCGGTCTTTGTTACTCGGACAGGGAACCCCATAGACCGGTCGAATATCTGGAAGGCCATGAAAGCGTTGTGCCAAGACGCTCGAGTGGATCCCCAAAAGGTATTCCCCCATAATCTGCGCCACTTGTTCGCCCGGTGCTTTTATTCCATTGACAAGGATATTGCAAAGCTGGCGGATATTCTTGGGCACAGTAGCATTGATACCACGCGAATTTATATTATTTCCAGCGGTGAGGAACACCGCCGACGAATGGATGAATTGGAGCTTGTCGAATGAAAACGGCAGAAAATAAGCACAGACGACAAGCGCCTGCGCAAAAATTTGTATAAACCACGTAATAATCGTTTTGTGGTAAAACGCAAAAAATATAGAAAACTGCCAGTGTGCGGCACAGAAAAAGGCGCAAAAACAAGATAGAAAAGGCATGACGAATACACCCTGCATCCCTATTGAAAAAAACAAGAGGGAGGCAAGTCCATTTGTCATGTCTTTTTTTGAAAAAAATATTGTAAATTACTGTAAATTGCCGTCGAAAGGCACTATACCACTTGACATTGGAAAATGAAAGGAGTATAATAAAAATAAATTATGGGCTTTGGGGATGTTTCTCTTGGCCTGTTTCTACCACAAAACGATTATTTTGTGGTGGAGTCTTTTTGTTTTTACCACAAAACGATTATTTTGTGGTAGAAGCTTTTTGCTAGAGACATAAGACATTGGCGTACACGGGTGCAATAGCCCTCGCAACCAAATGCCGAATAAAATGGGATTTTAGTGGCAGCCGGTTTAATCGAAAAAAGACTACAGGCAGCCTATGACAAGTGCATTGGTTGCCTTTTACTATTTTTATTGGTGAATCATAAAAGCAATGCCTGTGTTTTGGGAGGAGGCGCGCCATGACGGAGCGGGAAATGCGGAAGCTTAGCCGTAGGGAACTGTTGGAAATGCTTTTGGAGCAGACCAAAGAGGTGGAGCGTCTGCAAAAGCAAGTGCAAAAGCTTACCAAAAAACTGGAGAGCCGGGCGCTGGCGCTTTCAGAGGCCGGCTCCATCGCGGAAGCGTCGCTGCGGCTAAGCGGCGTGTTTGAGGCGGCGCAGGCAGCGGCGGATCAGTATCTTGACAACATCCGTCGACAAAAGGAAGAAACAGACGAACAGTGCCGACAGCTTGTGGCGCAGGCAAAAGAGAAATGCCAAGAGGTTTTGCGCTGCGCTGGCGGGCAGGAACCGCGGCCGGAGCTTGCGCCATGAAAAGCAGAAAACAAACAAAGCGTAAATATGGGCAGTCCTTCCCAACCGTCGAGCAGATTCAGACGGAACTGAATCGGGAACGGTATAAACGGCGGTATCATAACGTGCTGAAAAGCACGATTTATACGTTGGTAACGGTGGCGGCTGTTGCGGTGCTGGTAGCGACGCTTTTGCTCCCAGTGCTGCGCATTCATGGAAGCTCCATGAAACCCACGCTAAACGAGGGAGATATTGTTGTCTCTGTAAAAGGCGCGGAGCTTCATCAAGGAGATGTGGTCGCCTTTTATTATAATAATAAGATATTAGTGAAACGGTTCATTGCCGGCCCTGGAAGCTGGGTGGATATTGACGCGTACGGCAACGTTACCGTCAATGGGCAGGCGCTGTCGGAGCCTTATCTAACGGAGAAGGCGCTGGGAGAGTGCGACCTGGAACTGCCCTATCAGGTTCCTGATGGACGGTATTTTGTCATGGGCGATCACCGCTCCACTTCTGTAGACAGCCGGAGTTCCACGGTGGGCTGCGTGTCGGAGGAGCAAATTGTGGGCAAGATTGTGTTCCGCGTGTGGCCCCTTGGCGAGGTTGGAACCGTTGGTGATTCCTCAAGGAGGTAAAAGCGTATGTCAAACAGTTTACCGCGGAAAGCGGAAAAATACCGGAAAGATCACAGCAGATATAGGGCGTGGCAGCGGTTTGTAAGCGGCCTGGCCTGTGCAGTGGTTTTTTGCACTACCTATGCGCTGATTCTTCCGGCGATTACCATGGAACAAAAGACATACTGCGGTTTGGAAGCCCATCAGCATGGACCCGCCTGCTTTGAAAAGACGCTGATCTGTGAAATCCCGGAAGCGCACCTGCACACGGATTCATGCTATATCCCGGAAGCGGCGCTGGTATGCCCGTTGGAGGAATCAGAGGAGACGGAACACCAGCATGACGAAAGCTGCTACGAGACAACAAGTGCGCTGGCCTGTAGTTTGGAAGAAAACCATGTACATATAGAGGATTGCTACGAACAAGCGCTGCTGTGCAGCATTTCAGAGCATAGTCACGACGACGCCTGTAGCGTCAACCCGGAAACAGGCGATACAGCGTATACCTGGCAAAGCGAGGACGGCGCAATGCAGCTCATGGTTGTCTTTGAGGGGTTGCCGGAAGTTTGTGAGGCGACTGAAACGCAGGCCGATCCCGTGGCGGAACACCCCCCTCTGGTTTTACAGCCGGAGCTAAACTGGGATTGCGACCCGATCAGCCTTCAACAGGAGGAGGCAACGGACAGTTGGCAATTACTGTCGTTGCGGCTGCATCTGATGCGGGGGGAGGAGGAAATCGACCTGTCTGGCTGTACGGCAAAGGTGAGCCTGACCGCAACGCCGGAGTTGGTACACGGCCCAGAGGCGCGGAATGCCGCCCGGGCGACAACGCAGCCCGACGCCCTGTCGGTTGTGGATGGAAGCGGCAATGAGCTGACCTCTGGAGAGCTTGGCATGGAGAATGCCACCCTTGATTTTACAATGCAGGCGGATGTCTCCGTATCTGTGTTTGTGACCTCGAACCCCAGCTTTACGCTTCAGCATTATCTGCAATATCAAAAGGTCGCTTTGGCAAGGGAATCCACGCTCACCGGCAACGCGCAGCTGGAGTTTTTGGACACCAGCCTAGACGGCGTGTTTGCGCCGGTGGAGCATGTGGGGGCGAGAACGGGGCTGACGCTGAACAATCGCGATGAGAACAACGTAAACCCCAATAACGGGGCGCTTCCTGATACTTTCAAGATCAATTTGGTGCAGCAGGCAGACGGCAACTACCATTTTGAAGCGAATACGGCAGTGGAGCCTCTTTTTACCGATGAGCTGACCACTTACCGGCGCAGTCCCCAGATTCTTTATATGAACCGGCTTTATAATGGTCTGAATTCTTTAAATGAATTCTACACACTGTACGAAATTTGGGTGTATCAGCCGCCGAACGACGGATTGCCCAAGGATACGGATAGTCTTACGGAAGGCGACTTTATCAAATACAGGCTTCCGCTGCTTTCTGGCGACGATAGCAAGCACGACCCGGAGAAAATTCGCTTTACCAACAATCCCTCCAATACCCATATCAGCCAATTGGATGCAGATGGGAAACCAATTGCATCGGAGGTGACCGCTGCCTATCCGTATGTCTACACGGTTTTGATTCAGGAGGGCACCGTGGTGCGTTTGGTTTTTAACGGCACGGAGGATGTAAATTTTACAACGCCGAACGTCCAGTTTTTTGATTACGATATTTCCGATGGGCTTCTTTATCAGACAGAAGAGGACGCTCACGGGCGGGTGAATGGGAAGCCGGTCAGCGAGCAGGACAATAACCTCTGGTATACGTATACCAATCAGCAGGGGATCAATGCAGGCGGAAATTATCCTGTAAATGTAGCAGGGACGAAATTTGCTTTTGGAAATAGCAATACAGGCACTGGGTTGGGTTTTTTGACGTGGAATGGAAATGAACTCAATAAGGCCAATACGAACTCTTATAAAAAAGCCACGTTCGGTTTGGCTACCGGATTGACTTGGGGAGAAAAAGGCTACCCGAAGCCGGTCTTTGCCGCCGGGATTGCGGCGCAGGAGCATCTTTTTGGCTCCGGTGATGCAGCGGGAAAAACATCGTATTTAGATGGATACAAGTTGAACTTTCACCGAATTGGCGGCACCTATATTTTAAATTCGGTGATCAAGCAAGACAAGGAAAATGGCGAGGACGATACGGTGCTGACGGGTCTGCGGGATTTCAAACAAACGGGCGTATCGTGGAGTACAAAAGAGCCGATTTTTTCCAACGAGTTTTGGCCGCTGGATGGCTGTGATTCCCATGGGACCGACGGCCATGACATGAAATTTGGCCAGCAGAGCTTGGAAGGCAACCGTAGATTTATTGGAGCGACAGGAGGCATGCTGCCTTCAGCCGACATTAAAACGGTGGATCACAACGCTTATTTGGGCATGAGCTACAGCGTGGACTTTACCGTTACCCCGGGTTACTGCGCGCGTATGAACTACTGGTTCTACGGCGATGACGATATGTGGGTATTTTTGGAGAAAATCGACGACCAGGGGAATCGAATCGAAAATTGGCAGCCTAAGCTGATTGCGGACGTAGGCGGCATCCATCCTTCTGTAGGGGAATACGTCAATTTGTGGGAATATGTGGATGAAAATCCGATGTTTTTACAAAACGCCGACGGTACGATTCAAATGGACGAAAGCGGTAATCCGGTGGAAAACCAAAGGCTGGATCACTACCGAATGACTGTTTTCTACACAGAGCGAGGCGCTTCCGGCTCCAGCTGCTATATGCGCTTTAATTTGCCGGCGCTCACCAGCATTACGCCCCCGCCGGAGCGCGATGAAGCGTTGGTCTTTGAAAAGCGCCTGTTGGGTATGGACGCAAATGAAGTGCCCTACGACAGCCCGGACAACAAAGAATTCAGCTTCTTGCTGACGCTCACCAATGAGAATGGCACCAGTTATGAGGACGTGTACGACTACTCGGTTTACAGCCGTGGGGCAACGCCGGATCATACCGCACCAGACGCCCAGCCCCTGCGCACTGGCACCATTGGCACAGCAAGCACGGAATCCGGGAAATACATATTTACGCTAAAAGGCGGCGAATACATCGTAATCTCGAATCTGCCGGACAATACGTATTACACCATTGAAGAAAACCTTTCCGAGGACTACGTAACCTACTTCCAAAAAGGTACGCACAAGCACATAGACGGTGAGCAGGTGGATACCTTGGGCGGCTTGGAGCGGTACAGCGCTGCCACCGGCGGGGAAATGGCGCAGCGTTATAACGGCAGCGAATACAATTACATCCGCTTTACCAACGCGCCGCCTTTTAAAACGGAGCCGGATCCCGGCCCGGAAAAGCCGGTGCAGGTCGACCAGGTGATTACCTATGAAATCGATTGGCGCAAGGCGGTGGAGCGGGATCTTGTGAATATGGATCTGGTGCAGGTTATGGTTCGCGACCCGCTGGATCCGGCCGTCGATTTTGTAGGGGCAAAGTTTGAGCCAAGCGACGGCAGCCAGTCTTGGTGGGATAATACGCATTCCTATCTGGAGGAGCTTCCCCAAGGGGTATCGGCCTCCATTGCGTATGATGCGAAGAAGCACGAGGTCGTTTGGAATCTCACCTACCCGAAAGGGACGGAGATTTCCGGCGTTGTCGCGTTGCGGGTTCGAGTCAGTCCACGGGTGGACTTTACCCAAACGGAGAATCCGAAGGTTGTAAACGGCGCGTATGCAAAGGTAGGAGAGAATCCGGAAATTGAGACGAACTGGATCTGGAATCCGTTGGAAAGGGCAAAAACCACGCATTTGAAAGTGCTGAAAACCGACACGTCAAAGCGTCCCCTTGCCGGAGCCTTGTTTGTACTTTACAAGAAGGAAGCTAAGGCGATAGGGGAGGCTCCTGTCAACTGTTATTACAGTGGGCACAGCGAGTCCGCTTTTGCTGCAACGTGGGCTTTCCTGCAAGACGGCGAGGATGAGCGGGTTTACGCTTGGCGCTCCGGCACGGACGGCTATTTAACCGGGCCGGGGGCGGCGGGTACGCAGACGCAGTTTTCGTATCTGGCGGATGGAACCTATTATCTGAAAGAAGTAAAATCCCCGGACGGTTACAAGCTGCTGGGGGAGGAGCTAACGCTGCTTGTGGACGATGGAACGATTACTGTCCGTGAAAAGCCAGACTGGCTATCAGCTTCGGATACAGACAATCTTTATATTCTGGCGGTGCCCAATAGCACCGGCTATGAATTGCCGCAAACCGGCGGCAGGGGAACCATTGGGTACAAAACCGGAGGTCTGCTGATTATGACGGCGGCATTCGGTATGTATATCGGAAGCAGGAACAGACGCAGACGAGAAAGGAGGGCGGAAGGAGGCTGCACCGAACTTGGCAAAAACCATGGATGCCAGACTGTATTCCAAACATAAATAACAGACCCCCGAAATTTAAGTTTGATATAAAGGAGAAGGAAAAATATGTTACAACATGCAAAGAAACTCGTATGCCTGCTGCTGGCGCTGGTTATGGTATTCGCCATGTCCGCCACCGTTTTCGCCGCGCAGGAGGGTCCGCTTACCGGCGGCTCCATCACCATCAACGACGCAGTTCCCAATCAGACCTATGACGCTTACCAGATTTTGTATCTGGAAAGCTATGACGCTGCGGCCAACGCCTATGCATACAAGGCCAACAGCGTGTGGAAAACCTGGCTGGAAACCCAGACTGCATTTGTCAGCTTTGACGAGCAAGGCTATGTGACCTGGGTTGAAGGCGCGGATGCCGCCGCTTTTGCCAAGGCAGCCCAGGCGTATGCCAAAACTGCGGAAATTGCCGCCGATGTAACCGCTACCGCTCCCGCTGCGGCAGAAGGCGAAAAGTACTCTGTGGTTACGCTGCCCGACCTGAAGCTCGGTTATTATCTGGTTGACACCACCTTGGGTACCTTGTGCTCTCTGGATACCACCAATCCTCATGTGGAGATGGAGGAAAAGAACGAGGCTCCCACCAATGTAAAAACCGTTGAGGAAGATGAGACCGGCGCTTTTGGCAGCGCGAACGATGCAAATATTGGCCAGACTGTGAACTTCAAGAGCGTCATTACAGCGCAGGCCGGTGCGGAAAATTATGTGTTCCATGATAAAATGTCTACCGGCCTGACCTTTGGCGGCGTGACCGCCGTCACCCTGAACGGAGAAACTGTGGATCCTGCCAGCTACGAGGTCAAAACCGCTGAGCTTGGCGACGACTGCACCTTCCATGTTGTATTTACACAGGCCTTCTGCGATACGCTGAAAGCCAACGACAAAATTGAAATTGCCTATACCGCTACAGTGAATGAAAACGCTGTGGTTGGCAACGGCGGCAACCAAAACGAAAGCAAGGTTTCTTACGGTGACGAGAATAAGAATACCTTTACGCCTCCCAGCACCACCCAGACTTACACTTGGAGCTTTGACGTTTTGAAGTACGGCAACGGCGACAAAACCAAGGTTTTGCAGGGCGCACAGTTTGTTTTGCTGAACAGCGACAAGTCTAAGGTCGCCACCATCGTAGACGGTAAGTTCGCCAGTTGGGTGGACGTTCCCACCGCTGAAGAGGGGCAGGAAATTACCTGGCCTGAAAATACGGTTCTGACCACCGACGATGCGGGCAAGATCAACATTGCCGGTCTGGACGCCGATACTTACTATCTGCGTGAGACCAAGGCGCCTGCCGGCTACAACCAGCTTGCAGAGGACGTCACTGTTAAAATCACCCCCACTGCCAGCGAGGATGGTAAGACCCTGACTCTGGCTCCTGTTACCGCTGAGGTAAACAACCAGTCCGGCACTGAGCTGCCCTCCACCGGCGGCATGGGTACCACCATTTTCTATATGGTTGGCTCCATCCTTTTGGTTGGCGCTGCCGTTCTGCTCATCACCAAAAAGCGCATGAGCGCAATGAGCAAATAAATTCCACGCGACAAGAACCGGGGAAGGGTGCGCCTTCCCCGGTTAGGCGAAAGCAATACAAACGTCTGCTGTGATAAAAAACATCGCAGCGGCAAGGAGAGCCTTGCATGAAAAAAGGTAGATTTTCCACGATCATTTTAATACTTATTTTTCTTACAGGGCTGTCCTTGCTGCTGTATCCGACGGTGAGCGATTACTGGAACTCACTGCATCAGTCCAGGGCGATTACCGAGTATGCCGAGCAGGTGGCGGCGCTGGATGATGACCGCTATGAACAGCTTTGGGCAGAAGCGGAGCAGTATAACCGCCATTTGTCCCAAAAAGCCGACCGCTTCAAGCTATCGGCAGAAGAACAAACAGAATATGAAGGGCTGCTGAACGTTTCCAGCAGTGGGATCATCAGTTATATTGAAATTCCCGCCATTGGCTGCGCCCTGCCCATTTACCATGGAACGGACGAGGCGGTTTTGCAAATCGCTGTGGGCCATATCGAAGGCACCTCTTTGCCAGTAGGCGGCAAAGGCACCCATTGCGTCCTATCCGGCCACCGGGGACTTCCCAGCGCAAAGCTGTTTTCCGACCTGGATCAATTGAGAGAGGGAGATACTTTTTTGCTGCAAACTCTGGACGAGACTTTAACCTATGAGGTTGACCAGATTCGGATTGTCTTGCCCCACGAGGTCACGGACT
>CAJURY010000025.1 GCA_910589155.1 uncultured Oscillospiraceae bacterium
TGTCCGTGAAAACCACCGGCAACGCCGAGGAAACCAGCACCTATTCCGGCGGCAATCTGAAAACGCTGAAAACCGGCGGAAATGGCACCTTTACCTATACCTATGACGACAAACACAATTTGAAAACCGCCACCAATGGAATTGTAACGGAGACCATGACCTACGATTCCAATGGCAATGCGCTGACTGCTACCATCTCCCCCAAGAGCGGTACGGATAAAATCGTCACCACAAATACCTACACCAACAGCGGCAACCAACTAAGCACCGTCAAGCAGCGGGGCGCGTTTACCACGACCTACAACTACGCGGGAAACGCCAATAAAATGTATGGTCTGGCCTCCAGCGTGGTTGACCCCATGGGTTTGACGGTTTCCACAAGCTATGATGCGGCAGGCCACCCTACCTCCTCCAGTGTTTCCCAGTCCGGCGCGACAAAAGGCTCAGTTGCATACCAGTATACCAATGGTATGCTGAACACCCTGACCAGAACGGCAAGCGGCGGCACGCAAACCTACAACTTTGCCTATGACAGCTTTGGAAATATGACAAAGCTCCAGGTTGGCAGCCGCACCCTGGCGGAGTATACCTATGGCAGCAAAAACGGGCAACTAAACAGGCAGACCTATGGAAACGGGCAGTATACGGAGTTTGATTATGACGACCTGAACCGTACCACCAAAACCACAACCTCCAGCGGCGACAGCTATACGTATTCCTACGCGGGAGACGGCCAACTGCACAAAATGGAGGATGTTGCGGCGGGCGTAACCTATCGCTACAATTACGACTCTCTGGGCAGGCTCATTGGCGCCAGTCAAACCGGCGATAAAACCAATCTGCGGGCGTCCTATACCTACGACAGCGACAGCCGACTGAAAAGCATCAGCTATTCCATTCCCGGCATCATTGACAACGCTACGGAAACCTATTATTATAATACCAGCACAACAGATAATGTTTCCGACGGCGCGCTGGAGAAAATGGCTCTGTTTTCCGACGCCTGGATCGCTTACCGGTACGACAGCCTGTCCCGGCTGAAGGAACGGGATGTGGGCAACATCCTCACGGAACACCAGACTTATCTGGCCGGTTCCGGTACCTGCACCACAACAACATTGCCGGAGACGTTTTATACCACTGCGCTGGGCGGCAGTACAAAGCTGTCCGGTTTCCAGTATGCCTATAACGCCGTGGGCAACGTCACCCGGATTACCAATCTTACCGATAATACCTCAAAGACCTATGCTTATGACAGCCTGGGGCAGCTCACCCAGGTTATGGAGCATAACAGCAGCGGCACGGCAATCAACCGGTATAATTTCAGCTATGACAATGCCGGTAATATCACGAAATGGTATATCTCCGATCCTACCGGCACGTATATCGGGAAAGAGCACACCTATACCTACGGCGATTCCAACTGGAAGGATTTGCTGACAGCCTTTGACGGGCAAAGCATCACCTACGATGGCGGCGGCAATCCCCTGAGCTATTACAATGGCAAACGGTATACCATGACCTGGCGCAATGGCCGGGAACTGGACTCTGTTACTGTAGGCGGCAAAACCTATGGCTACGAGTATGACGGAAACGGCCTTCGTACCCGGAAAACCAATGCCGACGGCACGTACTCCGATTATTATTGGATGGAGTCCATGCTCCTGGCCGAGGTGCAGTACCAGAAAAATGGAACCTTTATCCGCACGCTGGAGTTTTTGTATGATGAAAACAATGCCGTTGTGGGTATCAGCGTGAAAAACGCTGGAGAGGCCAGATTCACCAGCTATTATTACGCGAAGAATTTGCAGGGCGACGTGGTAGCCATCTACAGAAGCGACTACACCGAGGCGAAGGGCTATTACCCAACCCTGGTTGCTTCTTACGAGTATGACCCCTGGGGTAAAGTCACATCGGTGAAAGGCTCCGCTGGTACGGAACTCTCTCTGGAAGCCTATCCGAACCATATCGCCCATGTGAACCCCATTCGTTACCGTGGCTATTACTATGATAACGAAACCGGCTTCTATTACTTGCAAAGCCGCTATTACGACCCCGCAATTTGCAGATTTATCAATGCGGACGAGTACAGCGATACCGACGACGGTCTGCTGGGCTTCAATATGTTCGCCTATTGTTTGAATAGTCCTATTAACCGGACAGATAGCAACGGAAATTGGTCACTTCCAAATTGGGCAAAGGTTGCTATTGGCGCAGTGGCAACAGTTGCGGCAGTGGCAGTTACTGTTGCTACCGGTGGTGCAGCAGCGCCAGTTTTGATTGGAGTAGCTTCAAGTACAGTTGGGGGTGCTGCTACCAGCGCAATTAAACATCGTATCACGACTGGAAGCTGGAAAGGTGCTGGTAAAGCTGCTCTTGATGGCGCTGCCAATGGATTCATGACAGGAGGATTATCTGCACTTGGCGGTTCTGTAATTGGAGGAGCCGTAAGAACGGTAAAAAATGCAAAAGCCGGCATTACAATTGGAAAAATGGGTAGTTTTGACAAAGTTGCTGAGTTGGCTAAGACACGGCACTATGCAGGTTTAAAGGAGTTTCCTCTTATAGAAAAAGTATTTGGTACCAAAACTGCTGAAGCTGTCGGCTGGTGGCAAAATAAATGCGTTGTGAAGGGCGTTATGGCCTTGAAGGGGGCAATCTACGACTGTGGCGGAGCACTGACTGGCGCATACGCAAAGGAAGTTGCACTTACAAGAGGATATAAGTATTTGTATAATGTTTGGCTTATGTAAGGAGGATCAATTTGAGTGTTTTTAGGGAAATAAAAAAAGAATTCAAATTTCTTGTTGAGCAGTATGGGTTTAAGATATGCTATACACAGCCGCACGGATCATATTATTATGTAGCGTGGTCTCTTTCTGAACTGGAAATATGGGTATATTACGATTATGTGGAAGCACCACCAGTATGCATAGTCTTACACGGCAGAAATTCTATTGATATGGTTTACGACGGAGTAATGTTTAGAGAGGAACTGAGATGTGAAGCAAAAAAGGAAAAGGAAAAACTTGCTTATGCAGCAAGCTGGCTCAAAAAAGCGATTGCCGAAGGCGTTATTAAAATATAGTTAGTTCTTCTAAGGAATGGGATGTGGGCAATATTTTACGGAGCTTTCCCTCTCCGCCTATCCCAATCATATCGCCCATGTGAATCCCATTCGCTATAGGGGCTATTATTACGATAATGAAACCGGCTTCTATTACCTGCAAAGCCGCTATTACGACCCCGCAATTTGCAGATTCATCAATGCGGACAAAGTCAATGAATTAGGTGCAAACAGTGATTTAATTAGTATAAATCTATTTGCATATTGTGGGAATAACCCAGTTTCAAGAAAAGATTCTAGCGGCAAATTCTGGATTACCGCAGGAATTATGGCTATTGGCGGCTTAATTGGAGGAGCTGTAAGTGCAGTTAGTTCTGCTGTAACACAAAAAGTATTGACAGGAACAGTAAATTGGAAATCTGTTGGCGTTGCAGCAGCCACCGGTTTTGTAAGCGGCGCTGTAGCCGCTAGTCCATTGGGAGCAGTTGGTCAGCAAATTGCAGGCGGGGTTATCGGCGGCTTATCTTATGTTGCAGACTGCTTTGTGAATGACAAGGCAATGAGATTGGATGAAGCTGTGCTTGCAGTGGGCTCAGGTGTGCTTTCTGGGCGTATTGGCGGCTCTGGAGCGAATGAACGTATGGTTCTTACCAATGCGGCCAATAGTACAAAACAGACCGTTAAACGAGAAATGTGCAGAGCAAATCAAAAGTATGCGCAAAAAGCAGTTGCAAGTGCTTTACGCTATAGGAATAATCTTTATGCGACTACTGCGTGGACTGCAAGTGCAAGATTTGCAGCCGGTTGTGGCGTATCTAATGGGATTACAGGTTGGTATAGTAAACTTGGATGGTTTTCCGATATGCCAAGTTGGAAGCTATGGTAATAGGGGTGGTAAAAATGGACACTTTTTTAGTAATTCTCCTATTAACTGGTTATTCCTCTTATGACTGTCAAAGGTTTACAAAGCAAATGCAAAATAAAGTTGGAATAGTAATGCGATACTATCCTAAAAGATATATTGTCCCCAAAAGATGGGTACGGAAGTTATTTGGAATGAACTCACAACCGCTTCCTAAATATCTTTATTTTGAACTGTTTGTATCAATTATTTATGCCTTGCTTTGCCCTATCTATTTAATTCTTGCTATTTGCTTCGGGACAAAAGTTGCAGCAGCATTAGTCTTATCTCATGTGTGTTTTGCTGCAATCAATATAGGCTATATAATAGTCCATACCGCTATTTTTAATAGGGGAAGATAATAACCTAAAATATACTATTATGCCCCCTCATTTGCAGATTTATCAATGCGGACAGCTATGCATCTAATGGCATGGGGCTTGTTGGCTACAATATGTTTTCGTATTGCTTGAATAATGCAGTAATATATAAAGATGTATTTGGATACACTCCAACGAGTACAATTGATATTGATGGAGACGGGGAAGACGAGTGCTATGTATACGAATACAATTGCATAATAGTGCAGTGTCACGGGGACATGATGTGGAGCGATGAAGTAGTCGGTAGAGTATATATTTTTACAGGCGTAAGTACTAGTTATTTTGAAGATTCAAATAATTTGCCATCAGGGTTCAACTCGAAAACTGATCTACTAGTGGGTGATTTTACAAATCAAGCTAACCCCTGTATGTATGCCTATCAAGCGCAAAAGGTAAATTCATATTTTCGGGGATATATTTTAGATTGTATGCTTCAATATGACAAGGATTTCAATACAGCTTGGAATAGAACGAAGGATTCACTGCTAAAAGAGTGGAAAGCGCATATGCTTTTTGGGGGAGATCTTGGGGTCAAGCGTGCTCAAAATGTGGATTTTGACAACAACGAAGAGGGAAAAGGCTACAAACACTTTTTCCTTAAGGCTGTAGATGCATTACTTTGATTTCAAAAGGAGGTTGTACAATGAAAAATCAGAGGGACAGGATGCTTTTAGTACTTATCAACGTATATATTTTCGCAACTATATTATACTATGTATTTTTAAGAAATATTGTAGATACACTCCCAATTGTTGCATTGTTAGGAGGACATGTAAATTACTATGCGTTGATCGGCGCTCTGTGTCTTACGGAGGCACATCCAGCCATGCAAGGTTTTATTACCAGTGTGATGGTAGTTGTTGAAATTGCATACCCGCTCTTACTGCTTTTTAGCTATTTCATAGCAATACGAAAAAGAAAATACAAATTTTTTGCAGGGATGGTAATCTTTAATATCGTATTTTTATTGACAATGACAATTTTGTGTTTTTACGTTGCCAACGCAAATTGGTTACTATCTACAAGTGTTTGGGCTGATATTTTGGGAAATTCCCTGTACAGCTATGTGCTTTTTAGATTAATTTGCAAGAAAAATTGTGTAGATTATAGCGAAGCATAGCAGTAGCTTAAATGGCACTACTGTTAGCGCTAGCATTATTAATACTAGCGCTAACAGGTCTACCAGCTATTATTACGCGAAGAATCTGCAAGGCGACGTGGTGGCCGTCTATAGAAGCGACTATACCGAGGCGAAAGGCTATTACCCGACCCTGGTCGCAAGCTATGAGTATGACCCTTGGGGTAAAGCAACAAAGGTGAAAGGTTCCGCAGGTACGGAGCTTCCCCTGAAAGATTATCCGTAGCATATCGCCCATGTGAACCCGATTCGGTATAGAGGCTACTATTATGATAATGAAACTGGCTTCTATTATCTGCAAAGCCGTTATTATGACCCCGTAATTTGCAGATTTATCAATGCGGATGAGTACAGCGATACCGACGACGGTCTGCTGGGCTTCAATATGTTCGCCTATTGTTTGAATAACCCCATGAACCGGACGGACAGCAACGGAAACTGGTCGCTGTCTAATTTGGCTAAAGTGGCTATTGGTGTGGCGGCTATTGCTGTTGGCGTAGTTGCAACAGCAGTTACTGGTGGAGCTGCTGCTCCAGTTTTAATTGCTTCTGTTCAAATGGCGGCCAGCAGTGCAGCAACCGGCGCTGTGATTGGAGGTATATCTGGTGCGGTCAAACATCGAATCACAACTGGAAGTTGGAAAGGTGCTGGTAAAGCGGCATTAGATGGTGCGATTGACGGTGCTGCTGACGGCTTTATGACTGGCGGTATTGCAGCAGGTGCAACATTTACCACAGTAGCTGCAAAAGGTATAAAAATTCAGGAAATTGGTCGTCTAAAACCGTCTGGTAAATCAGGTGACGGTTATCCTGGGGTAAAATACAAGGTCAAAAAGGCGAACGGTAAATATACAACAAAATCATTTGAACTACATTCGCCGCACAAGGGCGGAGACCATAATTTCTGGCATTGGCAACAAAATACATGGTCAGAGTATAATGGCGTTAGTAGGATAAGCAGCAAGAAAGCGCTGCATTGGCGAATTTGGGGAAAACGGGTTAGTTGAATTATGGATATGCTACAAATGTATAAAGAAATCTGCAATTTTGAAGAGAATGCGCTCTCTAAATGCAACGATATTGTGAATTCCTATTTATCGGCTTTTGCACAGTATGGCTACACGTTAAAAGTTTGCCAGGAGTGGACAAATTTTCTTAAAAAAACCAGATCAAATCAAAGACTCCCATTCATAAACGGTTATGAGTGCCAGATTTATTGCGAAGTTCAAAAGAATGGCGTTCCAGTTAAAGTTAAAAGAAGTGATGAATACGATTTTAGTATTCTCGCTGATGTTTGGGTTGTTTCTTCTATATCTCGCAAATGGTTTGAACTTGCTGTTGATTTAGTTCCAATTGAGAACTTTGTGGCAGAAGATGTTGAAGAATTGTTGAAATCTGTTCGTTCTATATGATAGACGAGCTGCTATAATCTTAGGTATCTTAATTCGCTACCTAAGATTATAACTTGAAAACTAAATCGTATGCAATTTTTGCCTAACTGGGCAAAAGTCGCAATTGGTGTGGCGGCAGTAACAGTTGCCACTGCGGGCGCGGCGGAACCGGTAATGGCAGCAGTGAATTGTGCGGCTCACGGCGCGTTAGTTGGTTCCGTGACGCAAGGCGCCATAGGCGCGGCAACTGGGGCGCTATCAGGAGCCGTCAAACACCGAATCACAACAGGCAGTTGGAAAGGCGCCGGGCAAGCGGCGTTGGACGGTGCGGCAGACGGATTTATGACCGGTACAATAACCGGTGCAATTCAAGGCGGTATAAACTCTCCCTATTGTTTTGTAGCCGGAACGCTTGTACAAACGGCAGATGGAACAGCAGCAATTGAAACAATAGAAGTTGGCGATTATGTCTGGGCATGGGACGAACTCAGAAACGATGTTTCGCTGAAACGGGTTTTAGAGACTTACGTCAATGAAACGGACGAGTTAGTGCATGTCTTTGTAAACGGCGAGGAGATTGTTACAACGCCGTCTCACCCGTTTTATAGCCCGGTCAAAGGCTGGACAGATGCGGTGCACCTTCGCAAGGTCTATAACTTCCAGGTTGAAGACTACCATACCTATTATGTCAGAGAATCTGGCGTGCTCGTGCATAACAGTTGTGGCGATACAGGAACATATAATAAACTAAGAGCTGCAAATAAGGGGTCTGGCAATGAGGTTCATCACATTATTGAAAAACGTTTTCTGAAGGGAAATCCATCTCTTGGCAGTCCTGGGAAAATGTCCAGTGTGGTTCTTAGTAAGGCTGATCGCAGAGTATTTACAAATTTGTGGAGAGAGAATCTTCCTTACGGAAAAACATATGGGATTGCAGAAATTGCAGATGCAGCAAGAAAGGTTTATGCAGGGCACAAGCAGCTTCTTGATATTGCGCTGGATTTTCCTGGGTGATCTGGAGGTAATTATATGCGATATACAATTAGGTACTGTTCTGTTTTTTTCGACGAACTAATTCAAATTCTGAAAGAAAATAAAATAAATTACAGAATATGCGAAGAAGGCGCTTGTAAATTAGTTATATTTACACTAATAAAATGTGATTGTACATTAGAGTTAATTTAACGTTTAAGGGAGTTCGATCATGGCTCTGTCATACCAACACTGGAATACACAAAAAAAGAATTGGACAGCGCACAATGGCTATTTATGCGATCTACCTGTGGAAGAATTTCTACTGGTGATCGGATTCCAAACTTTTGGTATTGCGGAAATCGGGCGGAGCAGCGGTGCTATTTTCGCCGGCGTAACGATACCATATATGCAAAACCTCTAAGATGGAAGAAGAACTACTACTTCTACAGTTCTTACGAATTTGGTTATAATGAACTCTTTTGCAGTGAGGCAGCCAGGAAGTTAATGGGAGACGCAAATTTTCCGCTTCGGTATATTCCGGTGTTGCATGAAAAAAGCGGTCAAGAAATTCCAGATATGTATTATTTGGAGCCAGTACACTTATTGCCGCAAGAAGCAATTGATTTTAGCAATATGCATGTGCAGAGCAGTTGTGTGAAATGCGGACAGACAACATGGAATTTGCAGGATCAGGATCAGTTGTGTATGTATCGGCAATACCTGAACGATAGCTGCGATATATATGCAACACCGCGCATTTGGGGACCGATGGGGGCAAGTCCGGCAATCATTGTATCTCACAAGGCTTATGCCTTTTTACGAGAGAATCATATGGACAGAGGAATCCGTTTTGTCCCTATTGGGGTCAGAGATTAGATAGTGTAAAGAGGCAGTTTCTCTTTTGGGGGAAACTGCCCTTTTCGTTTGGTCGTTGGATACAGCGAAAGCGACGTCTGAAAACAAGGAAGGTGTTTTCGGAGACAGCAAGAAGCTTTTACGTAAGTGCGTGCGCGTTCACATCGCCCGCTATTTACCGCAACGGCTCTCCCTCTTAGGCAAGGAGCTCAGCAGCGAAAAAGCGGAAATACATTGCTATTGTTGCCTAAATACGTTATAATATAAGTGTGGAGCGTTCAGAGTGGAGTGTGGAGTTTATGGAGCAGGCAAGAACGAAAAAGCGCAAAAGCAAGCTGCTATATGCGTGTGGAATGTGAAGGTGGAATTATGGAAAAAGAAAAAAAGCTGGATGGGCTGAGCATGGACATAGAAGCGGCGAACCGGGAACGGTTACAGGTTGTTTTCCCGGAGTGCTTTACCGAGAGCAAGCTGGATATTGACAAGCTGCTTTCCCTTTGCGGGGCATACATCGACGACGATTTTGAAAAATATGAATTTCGATGGAAAGGAAAAAGCGACTGTCTGCGGCTAGCGCAGAAGCGCAGCACGGCCACACTGCGTCCCTGCCCCGCTGAGAGCGTGAACTTTGACACGACGCAAAACCTCTATATCGAGGGCGACAATTTGGAAGTGCTGAAGCTGCTGCAAAAATCCTACTTCCGAAAGGTGAAGATGATTTACATAGACCCACCGTACAATACGGGCAACGACTTTGTGTATGCGGACGATTTTGCCGACCCGCTGGCGCGGTACAAGGAAGTGACCCAGCAGACCACCAAGAGCAACCCGGAAACTATGGGGCGGTATCACACAAACTGGCTGAATATGATGTACCCCCGTCTGCGCCTTGCCGCGAACCTCTTGCGGGACGACGGCGTGATTTTTATTAGCATTGACGATAACGAGGTCGCAAACCTACGCAAGGTTTGCGACGAAGTGTTTGGGGAAGAAAATTTTGCCGGACAATTCCGTGGCGAAAAAGAACCGCAAAATCCGATGTGCCTTTCGGCGTATCACAGGACTACGAATGGATTTTGTGCTATGCAAAATCTACGGATTTTCGCGCTTGTCTGGAAGGCGGAACAAGAAAATATTTTGAAACGGATGATTTACCAGGCAGGCCGTGGCGTATTCATGATTTAACAAAGCAAACAACCGCAAGTGAAAGACCCAATAGTTATTTTACAATGATAAATCCCAAAACTAGAAAAGAGTACCCTGCTAATCCAAACCGAACTTGGGCTGTAACGAAAGAAACATTTGAGCAATATTACGCAGAAAATAGAATCGTCTTTCCAGATGACTATGATTTTTTGAATATTTCAAAACCTGCTTTTCGCTATTTTAAGGATGATGATATGGCAAAGGCGGGCGACAGTTTTGGCTTTATTCCCGTAAGTACAAAGTTGCCGGATAGTATTGGCATGACGCAAGATGGGACCAAAGAAATTACACAGCTTTTTGATAGTAAGGTTTTTGGGTTTCCAAAGCCAGTTGCTTTTATTAAATACTTTATTAAAGTTGCGACAGCAACAAGCATAAACGATAACGACATCATCCTCGACTTCTTCTCCGGTTCTGCAACAACCGCCCACGCAGTTATGCAATTAAACGCCGAGGACGGCGGCAACCGTCGCTTTATCTGCGTACAGTTACCCGAAGTCTGCGACGAAAAGAGCGAAGCGTATAAAGCGGGGTATTCAAATATCTGCGAAATAGGCAAAGAACGTATCCGCCGCGCCGGTTCGCGGCTCTGCGAAAATGTGGAGTCAAAGGAAAACAACTCCACACTTCGCACTCCAAACTCCACACTGGACATCGGTTTCAAGGTGTTCAGGCTGGACACGTCCAACCTAAAACTCTGGGACGACACACCCATTGAGGGCGGCGACCTTGATACGCTCTTTGACCGTATTGAAGAACATATCGACGGCTTGAAGCCCGACCGCAGCGACGCAGATTTGCTTTATGAAATTCTCTTGAAAATGGGCTACCCCTTGACCGCTGGACTGACCGCTCTTGATGTGGACGGCTTGACTGTTTACAAGGTGGAAAATGGCGAAATGCTGGTTTGCTTACAGGAGGGCGTAACCGCCGAGCATATCGAAAGAATGGCGGCCTTGTCGCCCCAGAAGATTGTCCTTGCCGGACGCTGCCTTGCGGACAGCAGCGCGAAAGCAAACGCCTTTTACCTGCTTGAAAACAAAGGCATTGAGTTAAAAACTGTGTAGAGGAGGGCGGCGGTATTGAAACTAAAGTTCAAGCAGCAGGATTTTCAGACCGACGCGGTAAACGCCGTCTGCGCCCTGTTCGACGGGCAGCAGCGGCAGACTACCACATTCAGCATGGAGCAAGGCGGGCAGATAGAGCTGTTTGCAAGCGTGGGTATTTCCAACGCCCTTTCCATAGACGGCGAGAGAATCACCCAGAATATGCACGCAGTACAGAGAAAGAACAGCCTGCCATTGACAGACCTCTACGGTGTGGTGTTAAAAGAAAGCAACTCCACACTGCTAAAACCTGCTCCGCAGTTTTCTGTTGAGATGGAAACCGGAACGGGCAAAACCTATGTTTACACGAAAACCGTCTATGAGTTAAACCGTCTGTATGGCTTTACCAAATTTATTGTCGTTGTGCCCAGCGTGGCCATTCGCGAGGGCGTGTATAAATCCTTGCAGACCACGCAGGAGCATTTTGCCGCCCTCTATGACAATACGCCATGCCATTATTTCATCTATAACAGCGCGAAGCTGTCCGACGTGCGGCAGTTTGCTACCAGCGCGAATATTGAAATTATGATTATCAATATCGACGCTTTCCGAAAGGCTGAAAATGTCATCAATCAGCAGCAGGACAGGCTGAATGGCGACGCGGCCATCAGCTATATACAGGCCACCCGCCCCATTGTTATCATCGACGAGCCGCAGAGTGTGGACAATACCCAAAAGGCAAAGGACGCTATCGCGTCCTTTGCACCGCTGTGCGTGTTCCGCTATTCCGCAACCCACCGGGAAAAAATCAACCTGCTTTACCGTCTGACCCCGGTTGATGCATACCAGATGGGGCTTGTTAAGCAGATATGCGTATCCAGTAATCAGGCGGCGGGCGGCTTTAACAGGCCGTATGTCAAACTGCTTTCCGTCTCCAACGATAACGGATTTAAGGCGCGGCTTGAAATCGACGTTGCAGGGAAAGACGGGAAAGTGAGCCGTAAAACCGTCACCGTCAAGCCGGGCGCGGATTTATACAAGCTGTCCGGCAATCGCGGGATTTACGAGGGGTACGCCGTTTCCGGCATTGACTGTACGCCCGGTATGGAGCAGATCGAGTTATCCAATACCGATGTAATACGGTTGGGCCGCGCCATAGGCGACGTTGATGAAAACAGTATCAAGCGGTTGCAGATACGCCGGACAATCGAAACCCATTTGGACAAGGAACTGCGATACACCGAAAAGGGTATCAAAGTGCTTTCCTTGTTCTTTATCGACGAGGTGAAGCGTTATCGCAAAATCGATAACGAGTGTGGAGGATTGAACTATGCGGATACATTCGACGAGTTGTACACAGAATTGATCAATCAGCCAAAATATGAATCCCTGCGGGAATTTTTTCACGGTGCCCGCCAACCCCTCCCTCCACACTCCACCTTCCACACTGTGCAAGACGGCTATTTTTCACAGGACAAAAAGGGCAATTACAAGAATACCAAAGGCGACACGCTGGACGATACCAGCACCTACAACACAATTATGAAAGATAAAGAGTGGCTTTTGTCCTTTGACTGCCCACTGCGCTTTATCTTTTCCCATTCTGCACTGAAAGAGGGCTGGGACAACCCGAATGTGTTTCAGGTCTGTACGCTCATTGAGCAGAAAAGCGCCTTGACCGCCCGCCAAAAGGTAGGGCGGGGCTTGCGCCTTTGCGTCAATCAGGACGGAGAGCGTATCGAGGACAGGAATATCAACCTTTTACACGTGATGGCGAATGAGAGTTTCGCGGAGTTTGCCGACAATCTGCAAAAAGAAATTGAGGAAGAAACGGGCGTAAGGTTTGGGGTATTGCAGCTTGACCTATTCAGCGGCATGGTATTTGATGAAACCAAGACCGAGGGGACACCGCTGACGGAGCAGCAGGCCGAAACGCTTCTTTCCCACCTTGCGGGAGAGGGCTTCATCAAGACCGCCACGCCCGCGCCGGAGGCTGTCCCTGCGTTACCGAAAGAACTGGAAGCAGCGAAGCAAAAGGCCGTAGCGGTTATCACCCGTGAGGGCAGCATAACCCCTGCGGCGGTTACACAGCTAACAGCGCAGAAAACCGTTACCCGCCAAACCGCGCTGACCTATGACGACGCGCAGCAGCTTATGACCCACTTTGAGGAAAAGGGGTATATCACAAAATCAGGCAGAATAAAGGACAGCATGAAAACCGCCATGCAGGACGGGACGCTGGAATTGCCGCCGCGTTTTGAAAGCGCGAGGCCGCAACTGATGGCGGCAATCCGCCGCGCCGATACCAAGCCCCCCCGTCCGGGATGCTTCCCGCGATGTGACGGTAAGGCTGAAAAAAGAAGTTACCATATCGCCGGAGTTTTTGGAGTTGTGGGATAAGGTCAAACAAAAGACTACATACCGCGTCCAGATTGACGAAGCCGAGTTGATACGGCGCAGCGTCGCCGCCTTGCAGGATATGGAACCGATACCCAAAGCGCGGATTGTGACCCGGACGGCGGACATCCAGATCGACCAGCCAGGCGTCACCTATGCAGAGCGTGGGATTAAGACTGCCGACCTTACGGAAAGCTATTCTTCTTTACCGAATATCCTTGCCGTTCTTGATGGGCAGACCTTGGCACGGCGCAGCGTGATTGCGGAAATCCTGAAACAAAGCGGCAGAGGACAGGATTTTTTGAATAATCCCCAGATGTTCATGGAGAACGCCGCCCAGATTATCCGGGATATCTGCTATTCCCTTGCAATTGACGGTATCAGCTACAAAAGGCTGTACGGCGCAGAATACTATGTACAGGAGATTTTTGACAGCGCGGAACTGATTGCAAACCTTGACCGGAACGCCGTACCAGTGGAGCACAGCGTCTATGACTATATCCTGTATGATAGTACAGTTGAAAACCGTTTTGCGCTTGACCTTGACAGCGACGACGATGTAAAGATGTTTTTCAAGCTGCCGTCCCGTTTCAAAGTGGACACACCTATAGGGACGTATAACCCGGACTGGGCAGTTTATGTGGAGATTGACGGCATGAAAAAACTGTACTTTATCCTTGAAACAAAGGGCAGTACCAGCGAATTGAACTTACGCGGACGGGAAAGCCTGAAAATCCGCTGCGGCAAGGCACATTTTAGGGCAATTGGCAGCGGAGTGGAACTGCATACCGCAACAAAGTGGGCAGACTTCAAAATGCGCAACAGCTAACCTTTGGAAAATAACGCCCCGCAACGCCTTTCCTTTGATGCAGAAGGCGCTTCTGACGGTTTCTAGTGTTGCGAACCGAAACGAAGTATTACGGCTCAGGACTGCCGTTTCCTGCTTTATGGGCGCGGCATACCGTAGCCCAGGATTTCAGAATTGGC
>CAJURY010000026.1 GCA_910589155.1 uncultured Oscillospiraceae bacterium
ACCGACATATAAGAACTTCTAAAGAGATAATCTAAATTCACCATAAATTTTATGGATAATAACTTGAATGATGCAAAGAGGAGAATTTCCATGCTGGATAAATTGCAGGCCATTGACAGCCGCTATGAGGAGCTGTGCGCCAAAATGGAGCGCCCGGATTTTTTTGCCGACCCCGCAAAAGCGGCGAAGCTTTTAAAAGAGAAGAACGAACTGGAGCCAATTGTGGAAGCCTATCACGGACTTTGCCAAGCGCAAAGCGCCCAACAGGAGGCGAAGGAATTGCTCACTGGCGAAACCGACCCGGAAATGCGGGAACTGTGTCAGGAGCAGTTTCAGGAGGCGAAGCAGGCCCAGGCAAGACTGGAAGAAGAGCTGAAAATTTTGCTTTTGCCCAAAGACCCTAACGATGAGAAAAACGTCATTGTGGAAATTCGCGGCGGCGTGGGCGGCGAGGAAAGCGCGCTGTTTGCCCACAGTCTTTTTCGGATGTATTCCATGTACGCCGCCCGGCGGGGCTGGACGGTGGAGCTTCTCAATTACAGCGAAACGGAACTGGGAGGCGTGAAGGAAGCGGATTTTCTGATTAACGGCAAAGGCGCATGGTCGCGGATGAAGTTTGAGAGCGGCGTGCACCGGGTGCAGCGGGTACCGGAGACGGAGTCCGGCGGCAGAGTGCACACCTCCACGGCGACGGTGGCGGTTCTGCCGGAAATGGAAGAGGTGGACGTGGAAATTCGCCCGGAGGACGTGGAAATGCAGGTGTTCCGTTCCTCCGGCGCAGGCGGTCAGCACATCAACAAGACCTCCTCCGCCGTCCGGCTGATTCACAAACCTTCCGGCATTGTGGTGGCCTGTCAGGAGGAGCGCAGTCAGGTGCAGAACCGGGAAAAATGTATGCGGATGCTGGCTTCCAAGCTGTATGAAATTGAGCAGGAGCGGGTTTCTGGGGAGATTACGGGCCTGCGCCGCAGCCAGGTAGGCACCGGTATGCGCAACGAGCGCATTCGCACCTATAATTTTCCCCAGGGGCGGGTGACGGATCACCGCATCGGTTTGACCCTATATAAAATCGACGCTGTCATGGACGGTGATCTGGATGAACTGATGGACGGTCTCGCCACGGCGGATCAGGCGGAGAAGCTGAAAAACAGCCAAAATGCGTAAATAGGAAGCGACAAAATGAAAACACGACTTTTATCCGCAGCCGATCCTGAAACCCCCAAGCTGGCGGGTGAAATCATCCGGCGCGGCGGCCTGGTGGCCATTCCCACGGAGACGGTTTACGGTTTGGGGGCCGACGGACTAAATCCGGCGGCGGTGGACAAAATATTTGAGGCCAAGGGCAGACCCGGCGATAATCCTTTGATTTTGCACGTGACCGGCGCGGCGCAAATCGAGCTTTTTTGTCATGACGTGCCGGCAGTTGCCTATGAGCTGGCGGAAAGGTTCTGGCCGGGGCCGCTTACCATGGTGCTGCCTGCGAAGGACTGTGTACCAAAGCGCACCACGGGGGGGCTTAGCACCGTGGCAATCCGCTGCCCTCAGACGGCGGTGACGAGAGAAATCATCCGGCTGGCGGGGGTTCCTGTTGCCGCGCCTTCCGCCAACCTTTCCGGGAAACCCTCTACTACCACGGCGGCGCACGTTCTGCACGACCACGACGGCAAAATCGACGCCATCGTAGACGGCGGTCCTTGTCAGGTGGGGGTAGAATCCACCATTGTGGATCTTACAGAGCGGCCAGCCCGACTGCTGCGCCCCGGCGGGGTCACGCCAGAGCAGCTGCGGGAGGTTCTGGGAGAGCTGATTGTGGACAAGGCGGTGACCGCGCAGGTTAGCCAGGACGAGGTGGTGAAAGCGCCGGGAATGAAGTACCGACATTACGCCCCTCAGTGCGAGGTTTTGATTGTATCCGGTGGGCGGGAACAGGCGGCGAGCTATATCCGGGCGCATTTCGCTCCCAATGACCGCGTGCTTTGCTTTGAAGAAGAACTGCCCCTTTATGAAGGGTGCGCGCCCCTTGCTTATGGCAGGGAAGCGGCGGTGGAAACCCTGTCCGCCGGATTGTTCGCCGCCTTGCGGGAGCTGGACAAGCCAGGCATTGGCAAGGTGTACGCCCGCTGCCCGGAAGGGGGCGGCGTTGCCTACGCGGTGCAAAACCGCCTGAAAAAAGCGGCGGCTTTCCAGATTGTAAATGCGGAGGAAGCGCCATGATTGTGGGCGTCACCGGGGGCACCGGCTGCGGAAAAACCACCGCTTTGCAGGCGGTGCAGGCCTTGGGCGGTCTGGCGCTGGACTGCGACGCAATCTACCACGAATTGCTCAAAAGCGACAAAAGAATGCTTGCGGCCATTGCCGAAAGGTTCCCGGAGGCTATGGAAAACGGCAGCCTTGCCCGGAAAAAGCTGGGGGCGATTGTATTTGCCGATCCCAATGCGCTGGAAGATTTAAACGCCATTACCCACGCGGCGGTGCGGCGGGAAGTGGTTTCCTGCTTGCATAACTGGAAAGGACAGCTTGCGGCCATTGACGCGATTGCCCTTTTTGAAAGCGGTCTGGCGTCCCTATGTGATAAAACGGTGGCAATCGTCGCCCCGGAAGAAGTAAGGATTGCCCGGCTGATGGCGCGAGAAGGGATTTCTGAGGACTATGCCCAAGCGCGGATTGCCGCCCAGAAGCCGGAACGCTTTTTCCGGGAAAGCTGTACGGCGGTGCTGGAAAACAAGGGTACCAGGGAAGCGTTTTATGAAACATGCAAAGCCTTTTTTGCAGAGCTTATCTCTGCTGAAATAGAAACTATTGTAAGGAGAAGAAAATATGAACAACGAACAACTGCGTGAAAAGCTGCTGTACGCGCCGAAAAACGGCTATGACCGTTTGACAGAGCAGGAACGGCAGGAAATGAACGATTACTGCAAAAATTACATGGCTTTTATGGACGCGGCAAAAACGGAACGGGAAGCGGTGCAATTTTCCATGCGCGCCGCCGAAGCCGCAGGATTCCGCTCTCTGGATTCCTTTCAGGAATTGAAGCCTGGCGACCGGGTGTATTACAACAACCGCAATAAGAGCATTTTGTTTGCGGTCATCGGGGAAAAGCTCCTCAGCGAGGGCGCGAATATTGTTGCGTCTCACATCGACAGCCCCCGGCTGGACGTGAAGCCCAATCCTTTGTATGAGGATTCCGGCATTGCCTATTTCAAGACCCACTACTACGGCGGCATCAAAAAGTACCAGTGGACAACCATTCCTCTGGCCATTCACGGCGTGGTGTACAAGAAAAACGGCGAAGTCGTCACCGTGACTATCGGCGAGGAGGAAACCGACCCTGTGGTATACATTTCCGACCTGCTCATTCATCTTTCCGGGGATCAGATGAAAAAGACTCTGGCAGAGGGCATTGCCGGCGAGCAGCTCAATGTGATTTTGGGTACGGAGCCAATCGCGGACGAGGAAGGTGCGGATCGGGTAAAGCTGGCGGTGATGTGCCTGCTGAACGAAAAGTACGGTCTCATTGAGGAAGACTTCCTTTCTGCGGAGCTGACAATCGTCCCCGCCGGCAAGAGCCGGGAGGTTGGCTTGGACCGGAGTCTTCTTGGCGCTTATGGCCACGACGACCGGGTGTGCGCCTATGCTTCCTTCGCCTCCCTGCTGGAGCTGGGCGCGCCGAAGCATACCGCCGTCTGCGTGCTGGCGGACAAGGAGGAAATCGGCTCCGTGGGCATTTCCGGCATGCAGAGCCGATGCTTTGAGCTGTTTATGGAACGGCTTTGCCAGATGCAGGGGGTCAACCGCCGGGCATGCTTTGCCAATTCCTTCTGCCTGTCCTGCGACGTGTGCAACGCATTCGACCCCAATTTTGCGGAAACCTGTGATAAGCGGAACAACGGCCAGCTCAATTTCGGCGTAGCCATTACCAAGTACACCGGCAGCCGTGGCAAGGGCGGCGCTTCCGATGCTTCCGCGGAGGTTATGGGGCATATCCGCTCTGTGCTGGACGCCAAGGGCGTTGTGTGGCAGACGGCGACCTTGGGCAAGGTAGACCAGGGCGGCGGCGGAACCGTGGCGGCGTATATGGCCAACCGGAATATCCCCACAGTGGACGCGGGGGTGCCGGTTCTCAGTATGCACGCGCCACTGGAACTGGTGAGCAAGCTGGACTGCTATATGACCATGCGGGCATCCAAGGCGGTTTACGAATCTGAGATTTAAGAAAAATCCCCGGTATTCTCTTGAATACCGGGGATTCTTTTGAAAATCAGTAGGAAAAATCGGGGTAGCAGTAGTTTTCCACTTTCCAAACGCCGTCCTCTTTTACCACCGTAAAGTCAACCCAGTCAAAGGCGGCCTCCGGTTTGTCGGGCAAAACCGTGTCGGCGTTTGTTTCGTATTGTACGGATAGTACCAGGCGGTTTTCTTCCGCCTTTTTTACTTCCATGGAATATAAGGATATCGCATAGCAATAAACGTCTTTCCAGGGAAGCATACGGTAAAAATAGCCGCCTTTTTCTTCAAACACAAGCTGGCCGCCGGTTTTGGCCTGCTCTAACTGCGCGCGGCCATTGGCGGTGAAAATGCTGTCAACCACTTCTTCATAATCCGCCAGCCGGAGATAGTCCGGCGCTTTGCTGTAAAGCTTGACGCGATTATCCACGTCAAACATGAAGTAGTCGTCCTGCTCACACAGGGTGTTGCAGGCGAACCAGAGATCCACAACGTCCGGAGTTACGTCGTTTCCAGCCGCGTCTTTTACAGAAAAATCGCTGTTTTCATAAAAGTATGCCGACCACATATAAGGATAACGAATGGCGGCGGGAAACGGCGCGTTATTGTCTACATGAAGGGTGACGTCCGTTCTGTAACCGGCGTAGGTGAAGGTAAGCGTGGCGTCGCCTTCGTCCATGGTGTAAATGGTATAAAGCTTGCCTTCCTCCGTGTCCAGCGTCTCGATTCTAGCTACGTCTGGATTGGAGACTGCCGTATAAACGTCATAGCCTTCTACATAATAGGGCAAGTGACAATCAAAAGCGTTGTTGGAGGGCCAGGTAATTTCATCCAGCGGCATACCGTCCAGACTGTACAAAGCTACATTGTGGGTGTACTCCAAAGTCACCTCCGCGCTTTTGCCGCTGGCAAGAACCGTGCCGTCTGCCTCGCAGAGAAACAGCCGGAATTCATGGATATACGTGTCCAGCTTTGTGGTGTCCAGCCGAAAAATGGCGGAAATGCTCTGCATATTGGGATTCAGGGGTTCTTCCGCCGCAGCAATCAGTTTCATTTCCTGCCGTTCTCCATCTGCCGACCAGGCGGAGCCGTACAGTTCGATGCGCAAATAGGCGTTTTCGGGGCAGCGTTCTTTGAGACAGAGCCGCGCCCCGGCAGAGCAAATATTGCCTTGGGTGATTTCCATGGCCTTGTCTGGCAGCATTTGCAGGTAATGAGGTTCGTCTGTGGTAATAAGCCCTTCCGACCGCCAGTTGCTCAGCGTTACGGTGAAGATTTCCTCGCTGCCCTCCGGGACACCGTTGGCAGGGACAAGGGGGGGCTCTGTGGGTTCGGTTTCCACTGCTTCTGTTGGCGCGGAAGTCGCGGGCTGTGTGGGTTCCGTTGGCGCGTCGGGCTTAAAAATACAGCCGGCCGCAAGGACGCCGGTTAGCGCAATCGCCGCAAGAACCGCTGCCCACTTTGCGGTTTTTCGTCTTAAAACTAGGGATTCTTCTGAAAGAAATTTGCCCAATCTGGTTAAAAATTTTTCCATTTTTATTCCTGCCTCCTTTATTTTGTATCTTCTTGTATTGTAACATAGCAAAGTGTTATTGTCATTCGTTTTTCTGCTTTTTTTAGTTGGGACATTTATAGGACGTTTGTTGCGCTATACTGACACAAAAGGAGGCGCTGCAAAATGGATTGGAAAAAATTAAATCCGGCGCAGCTAGAAGCTGTCACCACCACGGAAGGCTATGTGCGAGTTATCGCCGGGGCCGGTACCGGCAAAACTGGTACGTTGACTGCCCGGTATTTGTATTTGGTGGAGGAACTGGGCGTCAGCCCGGAAAATATACTCTGCGTAACCTTTACGAACAAAGCCGCCGCAGAGATGAAGACCCGGATTCGCCGGGTGCTGCCAGACGGGGATCTGGGTCGCATTACCACGTTTCACGGCCTGTGCGTTTCGATTTTGAAAGAGGACAGCCGGGTGGCGCAGTATCCCAGCACCTTTCTGGTGCTGGACGAAGGGGACAAGGAGCAGATTTTAAAGACGGTTCTGGAGGATTTGCAGATTTCCGGCAGGGAATTGACGGTGCGGGAGGCGGTAGACTACATCGGCTGGCGCAAGGGCGGTCGGGGATATGTGAAAACCCTCATCGATATGGATTTATCCCGGCTGGAAGCCTTACAGGAGACCGCTACCACCTTAAAAGACCGGGTGATGTACCGATATTTTTACGAGCAGCGCAAGTGCTACGGGTTGGATTTTGACGATCTCATTTATTTTACCCTGTACACTCTGGAGCAGGACAGAAATTGCCGGGAAAAATGGCAGCGGCGCATGGAATATATCATGGTGGATGAATTTCAGGATATTGATAAGGATCAGTACGCCTTGACGGAGCTTCTTTGCGCCCATCATAAAAATCTGTTTGTGGTGGGCGACCCGGATCAGACCATTTATACCTGGCGCGGGGCGGACGTGAAATTCATTCTGGAATTTCCCAGCCGCCACACAGATACAAAAACCATCTTATTAAACCTCAATTACCGCTCTATCCCGGAAATTCTCGCGGCCTCCAACGCTTTGATTTCCAAAAATCAGGAGCGGGTCAAAAAGGAGCTGACGGCGGCGCGTCCTTCCGGCAAAAAGCCGTTGTACTTTTACGGAAAAAATCAGCAATTGGAAGCGGACTGGATCACGGCGCAGATGCGGGCGCTGCACGAAGGCGGCGCGTCCTATACCCATATGGCGGTTTTATACCGGGCGCATTATGTGTCCCGCACTGTGGAAGAATCTCTCATCCGAAACGGCATTCCCTATGTGCTGTACTCCGGCGTGGAATTTTATAAGCGCAAGGAGGTCAAGGACGTCATTTGCTATTTGCGCATGGTGTACGCCGGGGACGATTTGAGCTTTCTGCGTACGGTGAATGAGCCGCGCCGGGGTATTGGACGCACGCGCATTGCCGCGTTAAAGGACTATGCCGCGCTGCGCCAGTGCAGCTTGTACGAAGCTTTGACGGACAATCTCGAAACGGAGCTGTTTCGCAGAAGCCGCGCCAGAGAATACGTGCGAACCATAGAAAAATTCCGGGCAATTTTCAACCAGACGACCCTCACCGATCTGCTTTCCAGCCTGCTGTTTGACAGCGGCTATGAGCAGATGCTCCGCTCCAATGGAGAGGACGAACGGCTGGACAATCTGGCGGAATTGAAACAGGCGATTTTCGACTTTGAACGCAAAGCCGGCGAGCAGGTGACGCTGGGCAACTATCTGGATCACGCCGCGCTCTTTACCAATATGGACGGCGGCGGAAAAAAAGACGCGGTGAAGCTCATGACCGTCCATGCCGCGAAAGGTCTGGAGTTTCCCATGGTGTTTTTGTGCGGACTTTCTGAGGGGATTTTCCCCGGGAAGCGGGCAAATACCAGAGAAAAGCTGGAAGAAGAACGCCGTCTTGCCTATGTCGCTTTTACAAGAGCGCAGGATCGCTTGTACTTATCCAACGCGGCGGGAAAAAACTACGACGGCTCCAATCGCTGCATCAGCCGGTTTGTACTTAACGCGGAAAAGGAAAATCTGGAGCTTGCGGTAGAGCTGCCGTCCACCGTTTGGGAGGAAGCCAAAGCTGAGGCACAAAAAACAGAGCCGGGCGGCGTAAAAACTGGAAATGTCGGTGCGCCGGTGCGGCATAATGTATTTGGCGTGGGGAAAATTCTGGGCTTTACCCCGGAAGGGAAAGCCATCGCGCAGTTTGAAGCCATGGCGACGCCCAGAACCATCTCCATGGAAAAGCTGGAGGTCATTGTATGAAGGACTGGTTCACCGTGGAAAGGCTGGATTGCGAAACCTTTGCTATCAGCGAGTACCGGCATTGGGAACAAACCCATTGCTATTTGCTGTTGGGAACGCGCTCCGCGTTGCTGATCGATACGGGGCTGGGCATCGCCAATCTTCGGAAGGTGGTGGACAGCCTCACAAAGCTGCCTGTTTTGGCAGTCACAACCCACGTCCACTGGGATCACATCGGCGGTCATGGACTTTTTGGCAAGATTGCGGTACATGAGAAGGAGGAAAGCTGGCTGTCCGGCGGTTTTCCGCTGCCTTTAGAGGTGGTAAAAAGAAATTTGACCCGCTTGCCCTGTGATTTTCCGGCGGAGTTTGATCTGGCAAGCTACCGTATTTTTCAGGGAAAACCGGAGCAAATCCTGGGGGACGGCGATTGGATCGATTTGGGAGGACGGCGGGTGCAGGCGGTGCATACCCCCGGGCATTCGCCGGGGCACTGCTGCTTTTACGAGCCGGAAAGGGGCTATTTATATACAGGAGACCTTATTTATCAAGGCTGCTTGGATGCTTTTTACCCAACTACGAACCCGGAATTATTCTTTCAGTCTGTGCAGAAAATACGGCGGCTGGCATTTGGCCGCGTTTTGCCCGGTCATTTTAATTTAGATGTTCCAATCGATTTGACGCGCCGTGTGGAAGCGGCCTTTGCAGGGTTGCGGCAAGCGGGAAAACTGAAGCAGGGCGGCGGCTTGTTTGATTTTGGGGATTTTCAAATTCATATTTAATGCAAATGCGTTGCGGTGTGTATGCGGCTTTGTGAGTCGCGCCCCAAAAACGCCGTAGGGGCGCGCTATCATAATCGTCTGCGCGTTTGTAGGAGGGGATCGCACACCGGGCAGTTTTGGTCGAGCGCCCCCTACAGTGCGTCAAGTTCGCAACAGGGGCGGTAACGCATTGTCAGCGGGTACTACCCGCCCGGTAAAATCGGCGCGTTGTGCCAATAGATATTTCAAAACACAAGATACAGAGCATCGACAAAAAACGACGCTGTTTTTCCTCCCTTTTTTCTAAATGATATTGCGGTATGCCCCCTTGTTCACGGGTTTTTTCTATGTTATAATAAAAAAACACCACTTTTTCAATAGACTGAGGAACAAATGCTATGAATACCCTTGAACTGACTTTGCCGCTTACCGACGTGCAGAAGCTGCTTGCTTCCGGCAGCGCCGACGGCGCGCTTTTGTACTTATACTTAAAATGCGGCGGCGACCCCGCCGCTGCGATTCCCAATTTGGGCTTAAACCAGACCCGGCATAGCTGCGCCTCCGCTGCGCTGCGGCAGTTGGGGCTGTGTCAGGAGCATAGCCCCAAGTTTATGCCCACCGGCGAGCGTCCCAATTATACCGAGCAGGATGTGACCCGCGCCCTATCCAAGGACCATGAGTTTCAAATGCTCCAAGGGGAGGTGCAGCGGGTACTGGGAAGGGTGCTCAGTACGGAAGAATTGAAAATCTTTTTGTCCTTCCAGCATTATTTGGGGCTTCCGGCGGAGGTGGTGCAGCTTCTGGTGAACTACTGCAAGGAACGTTGCCGCCGGCGCGGTTCCAATCGGAACCCTTCCATCCGCATGATCGAAAAGGAAGCTTACGCCTGGGCGGAGCAGGGGATTGACACCATGGAGGAAGCCGCGGCTTTTATCCAGTCGAGAAATCTCATGGATTCCCGTCTTGCCCGTCTGACCCGGCTTTTGCAGATCAGCGGACGGAACCTTACCCCGGCGGAGGAACGCTACGCCGCAAGCTGGCTATCCATGGGCTTTGACGAGGAAGCCCTGAATCTGGCCTATCAAAAGACCTGCCTCAATACCGGCGGGCTGAAATGGCCGTATATGAACAAAATTCTTTTAAGCTGGCACCAGCAAAATCTGCACACCGGGCAGGAGGTGCAGGAAAAAGACCGCAAGCCCGGCGTATCCGCTGGCGTGCGCACCTTGGACGAGGAAGAGCGGGAGGCCATTGCCCGGATGCTCCGGGAACAGCAGGAGGGATAAACCATGGCGTACAGCAACGAAGTGGTGGCAAGAGCCAGAGCGCGGCTTGCCCAGGCGAAAGCAGACCGGGAATCGGAGAACAACGCCCATTTGCGCCTCGCCTATGCCAGAGTGCCCCGGCTGCGGGAAATTGACCGGGCTTTGCGGCTGACCATGGCTCAGGCGGCGCAGTCCATTTTCGACCCGGAGCGGGATGCCCAGAGCGCTTTAACCCAGGCGCGGAAAGAAAACGAGGCGTTGCAGCGGGAGCGGGAATGGCTGATTGACGCGAATTTTGAAGAAGGCTTTCTGGACGACAGCCCTATCTGCGAAAAATGCGGCGGGCAGGGCTATCTTGGCTCCCGTATGTGCGAATGTCTGGCGGAGCTTTGCCGGCAGGAGCAGAAAAAGGAGCTTTCTGTACTGTCCGGCGCAAGCCGGGAAAGCTTTGAAACCTTCCGCCTTTCCTATTATTCCGACCAACCGGACGGAACCTTGGGGGCAAGCCCCAGAGCGATTATGGCGGCGACCTTAAATACCTGCCAGCGCTTTGCTAGGCACTTTTCCATGCAGTCCGGCAATTTGCTGCTTTCCGGGGGCACAGGTCTGGGCAAAACCTTTTTGTCCGCCTGCATTGCGAGAACTGTTGCGGATAATGGCTTCAGCGTGGCCTATGAAACGGCGGGGCAGCTTTTTGCCCGGCTGGAAGCGGCGAAATTTGAGGACGACCCGGAGGCAAAGCGGCTGACCGCCGCTTATCGGGGCTGCGACCTGCTGATTTTGGACGATTTGGGCACGGAACTGGTTACGCAGTTTACCATCTCCGCTTTGTATATGCTGGTGAACGACCGGCTGCTGGCAGGAATGCCCACGGTAATTTCCACCAATCTCAATACCACGGACATCGGCAAACGCTATTCTCCCCAGATTGCCTCCCGGCTGCTGGGCGCCTACCGGCGGGTCCCCTTTGTGGGAGAGGATGTGCGGCTGCAAAAGGCCAGGGGGATATAAAGTGCGCCGTTTCTTTCATCTTTATAGGGGGGAACTTTTCCAAATTACAACTTCTCTTGCGTGATCATTCACGAATCATGAAAAAATGGGACTTTCTTTGACAAACTGGAGCGGTGCGCAAAAAGCTGAGGTTAGATAACGTAACTTCTGAAAGTATAGGAAAATCAAGGTTTTCG
>CAJURY010000027.1 GCA_910589155.1 uncultured Oscillospiraceae bacterium
GAAAAATAGGTTATGCCAACATAATAAGCGAGGCAGTGAAATCACTGCCTCGCTTCTTTTTGTATATTAAAGATATTTTATGCCAGCAAAATCATTTGGTTCAGCAAAATCAGCAGCCTTGGGCATGACTGCCTGGACGCTTCCTATTTTGCGGCGCTTTTTCTGTTGAACCCACCTTCAGTAGTTTGCTGACTCTCCAATACGTAGCTGCCTGGCTATTTTGTTTCTGCTCCTTTTTAGAATACTAGGGGATAAATTCTTCCTCCCCTTTGATGATGCTGAACTCCGCTCTTAAAATCGGGTGTGTTTCCTGCTTCTGGTACTGGCGGATAAGGTCAACCGCACTTTCTTTTGTGGCGGTGCTGCCTTGATGCATCCCGTCCTTGAAAATATAAAACCGTTCCATCGCTTCCCCCTTTACAAGCCCATCATCTCACGCACAACACGGTCTGCCATCTTGACCGCACCGACAAGGACGAGCATATTAAACACAAGCTCCCCGATATAGCTCCACACCATCGACACCGCCGCTGCATCGGGATTGACCGCAGGGGGCGTTGCCGCAAAGAGGGAGAAGATGATACAGGCAAGCACGATGATAGCTCCCTCCAGACACACGGCAGAGTAAGATGCTGAGGTTCGGTAATAAGTGCTGGCTTTTAAACTGCTTTTTTCTATTGGGTCTTCGCGCGTATGGTATGGAATGTTATGATGGAAAAAATTATTCAAGTATTTAATTGTTAAATTATCTTGTGTTTTGTACAAGTTTTTGAAGATTTTCCCAAATGAAGCGGGCAATTTATACAATAGCGCGCTTTCTTTTTTTAGATTCTTTGTGCATTGCTTTTTTCTTTTTCCTGTGCTACCATGAGAATGCAGGAAAGACCTGTAAAATATGGAAAGGGATGGTGTAATAATGAAGCTTCGAAGATTTTTACTTATGGGATTGTGTTTGGTTTTCCTTTTCACAGCTTTTACCGGCTGTACGCCGAAGCAGACTACGCAAACGCCCCTGGAATTTTACACCGCTTATATGGATACCGCAAAAAATGGCAGTCCGGAGGAAATTGCGTCCTATCTTTACTTTCCTAATGAGGAAGAAAAACAGTTCCATATGGCGAGTTTTTCAGAGACAGAGGGCGACAATTATGCGTCTTATGAAATTACAGAAACCAAGCAGATCAATGATCGCCTTACCGCTGTTTACTTTCGTGTGGTTATGCCCAATGGGCGAGAATCCGAGGGCTGGAACATTGTTGCGGCCTGGGAGGACGGCCACTATTCTATTGTTCTGAATCCCCGTGAGGTTCCCGCCTCGCTTTCCGAGGGCGTGGATCTTTCGCCTTATTATCATCCAAATGATTTAGAAATTACGCCCGATGACTTACTTTAAAAAGGAGGATGTCTTAAGAAACGTTTAGTATCCAGCTTAGCTGTTTTTCTGCTGATGTTTTCGTTGCTCCTTACCGGCGCTGTAGCCGTTGAAACAGAAAATATTGTGTTTTCGGGTGTCGAACTTCCGGGTGTTGCAGACGAAGCGTTTGGTGTTGCGCCTTTTGGGATGGCGCGAGTCGGCATGAAAGATTTATTTAACATGACCGCAAACGGTGTTTCCGGTCTGCTTACAACCAGAAGTTCTAATAAGTATTTCACGAGGTCCTCTTTGGTCAATGCCTATGTTTACTACAGTGGGCAGTTTACCCATACTGCGGCCGACGTTGTTACCACAACAGATCTGATGCGAGCAGGGTTATGCACGTACGATCAGTGGAACAATATTTTTAACGCGGAATTTTATACGTATTATAAGAGTGGCGTGGCGGAAAAGTGCAGTTATATTCCCAAGGATTCTTTCAGAAGCGGGGAGCAATACTATGCTTTTGTCAAGAACCTTTATCCGGCAGGCAGCGTTTCCGGTTTTATGCGCGTTGTAAATTATGGCTAAAATTATATGTAAAAAGTAGCATTTGTGCCGACCGGTTCCTATATGGATCTGGCCGGCATGATTTTTTATTCCCAAAATAGAAATCTATGATCCGCGACATAGCCTGACAGCATCCGCCGAAGGAAATGTGGTAAAATTTCTCATACAATCCTTTTGTAAGGGAGGCGGTGGAACTGGCTGGAAAAACGGGGGTGCGGGAACGCGAAAAAACGGTGCTTTCCTGGAGAAAGCGTTTGCTGGAGCTGCGCCCCAAATTAGAACCTGCGGCGGCCTTCGCCATGGGCTTCATACTGTCGGCGGGCGCGGTGGGGACAGGCTCCCTGCCTCTTGCGGCTGGTTTTCTTGCGGGGCTGCACAGCAGCATGTGTTGCCTGCTTGGCGCTGTGGGGGCGGCGCTGGGTTACTGGCATTTCTGGGAGGCAGCGGGGATTCGGCAAATTGCCGTGACGGTCTGCGTGCTTTTGGCCGCCGCATTTTTTGAGGGAACCCATTTGCGGCAAAAACCGCTGTTTTTTCCCCTGCTGACTTCTGCCATCGCTGCGGTTTTGGGCGTGGCGTTCTCGTTTCAGGCAGGAAGTATGCCGCTGACCGCCTTTGGCCGCTACGGCATGGAAGTTTTGCTGGCCGGAGGCAGCGCCTGGGTTTTTGAAGCGGCGGCAGAAGAAAAAAATCAGTGGGTGAAGGGGCTTGCAGCGTCTCTGGTAATTTTGTCTCTTTCGCAAATTTTACTGTTTGGCGCCCTGGATTTGGGTATTGTGGCAGCAGCTTTTTTGCCTGGGACGCAAACAGGTGGCAACAGCATTTTGACTGCGGCTCTGTGCGGCGGGGCGGTGGAGCTGTCCGGCGTGACAAAACTGCCGGTGACGGTGATTTTGTGCGTCAGCGCATTTATCAGTCAGAAAAACAAGAAAAAGCAGATGCGCTTGCTTCCTGGTATTTTGAGCCTCGGAGCTATGGCGCTTAGCAGGACGCTGGATTTTTCTGGGGCGATCAGTCTGTTTGCCGGCGGCGCGGCCACGCTGCTGATTTCTCCCAAGCCCCTTCCTATGCCGGCGGCATCCCCGGACGGCATTGCCTTGGCGCAGACCCACTTGGATCAGGCGGCGAAGGCTGTCGCCCGTTTACAGGAAATGCTTTTGGCAGAGGCGGTGACTCCGGCGCTGGACGCAGAGGTATTTGATCTGGCGACGGAGCAGGTCTGCCGGGGGTGCCCTCAGTGGCGCTTGTGCTGGGAGGAGGAAGCCAAAGTCAGCTATGAATGGCTGAAGGAGGCCGCGCCTCGAATTCTGCGTCAACAGCGCGCCACCCGCCGGGACTTGCCGGAGGCTTTTTGGAGCCGCTGCCATCAGCCCAGAGTGTTTTTGCGGGGCGTGAATCTGGCGGTGGATCGTTTGCGCGCCAGCCGGGGACGGCGTGCGAGGTTGACAGAAACCCGGCAGGCTTTGGCTGTGCAGTATAAATTCTTATCCGGTTATCTCCAGGATACGGCGCGGCGCTTGGATACTGTGCCGGCGCGTATGGCTGCGTTTACCCCGGAAATTGGCATACACTCTGCGGGGAAGCTGGGCATGGCGGTGTGCGGCGACAAAGGGGCGCAGTTCGCCGCCGGAGATTGCCGGTATTATGTGCTGCTGTGCGATGGCATGGGCACCGGATTGGGAGCCGCGCAGGAAAGCGAAAACGCTTTGTCCATCCTAACGGCGCTTTTGCAGGCGGGGTTTTCTCCGGAGGGGGCGCTGGATATGCTGAACAGCTTTTATGTGCTCCGGGAGTTCGGCGGATTTTCTACAGTGGATCTGCTGGAGCTGCGTCTGGATACCGGGCGGGGCGCTTTGTATAAGTGGGGCGGCGCGCCCTCTTACGTGAAAAACCGACAATTTGCCCGTAAAATTGGGACAGCCGGGCCGCCGCCTGGGGTGGGAATTGGTGGTTCCTGCCAGGCGGAGGTGATTCGACTGTCCCTGCAGCGGGGAGAGACTGTGATCCTGATGAGCGATGGCGTTGATGGAGAGGAGGTTCAACAGAAAATCGCGTCGTTTCAGGAGGATAGTCCCAAAGCGCTGGCAAAATATCTGGTGGCCAGCGCCAGTGGAGAGGAAGATGACAGGACGGCGGCGGCAATTCGTTTGCGCCCCATCGGGTCGTTTACATAATAGCACCTGTTGCACGCAAAATTTGTCGAAGCACAACATATTGAGAAAAAATTTCTGATTTTTTGCATATCCTGTGTTGGAAGCTGGCGAAGAAGGGCAGAAGCCCTGTGAAAAAGGGTCGTTTGCCGTCGAGAAAGGGAAAGGATTGGCGGCGGGAGGCGCATTTGGGCGCATCCCGCCGCCGTTTTTATTTTTTATAAACTTTGCCATGACGGCGACAAATTATGCGAGGTTTTGTGCCCCGTTTTTTTTATACTTATCCTAAGCACCTATATGCATAAACACAGGCTGCCTGATGGTAGCTTTTGATGATGCATACTGTACGCATGGGGAGGATTTTATATGAAAAGGTGGATTTATTGCACCTGTACGGCGGCGTCGTTGGTGGCGGCGCTGACGTGGACGGTGCATTTGGCGACCAAAGCGCTGTCGCTGGAGCAGAAGGCGCCTGACTTGGTGCAGGAACCGGCACAACTATCCAATGCCAGTCCCAAGCCGATGCAGCCGGCGGTAATCGGGGAGGCGGGCTACCGATTGCTGGTAAGCTGCGAGGAAGCGGTGGAGGGAACGATTTTTTTACAGGATGCAAGGGGGAACGATACCGGCTCGGCAATCTTAACCGCCGGGCAGGGCGTGACGGCGCCTCTGCCTGCGGGAAACTACCAGCTTTCCTGGAAGGGGGAAACGGTATCTTTTGCTTTTTCAGAGGAGGCGGTGGTATCCGATGTGAAAGGGCCTGCCTGGTCCGACGGGGAAATTCTGCACCTGGGGACGGAAAGCTATGGTGCAGTTACCATTCGGTGCCCGGATACTCCCTGGCCCACGGCCTACTATTACGATTTGGAGGGAGCTGATTTTGTTCGAACCCTTACTGTTTACTATGACCCGGAAACGGACGCACCTGGGGAAGCCACAGCCTGGGGGCTGCCCTTGGGGGACTATCGAATTTTGGAAAATGGTGAGGAGCGCGCCAGCGTGACCCTGACGGACAAGGTGCCCTGCCTCAGTGTGGATGGCAGCCAATGGCCGGCTGCGCCGGGGCGGTGAACGGTATGGATCCCTTTGATAAGCGAAAAACAGACGCGGTGTGGCAGCGGGTAGCGGCCGCGCCCTCGGAGCCGGAGCCTTTGCCGGAAAAAATGGATCTCATGCTGCCGCTGTCTACTGAGCTGCAAGTAACAGGGGCGCTGTATTTGCAGTTGGCCGGGCGGATGGAGCGGCAGACCATGGAGAACTTTGCCCGGCAGACCCGGCAGGCCGCCGCATGTCTACGGGGGCTTTGGCAGTTTGCGGGGCATGGGGCGGCGCGTCCAGAGGCCCAAGGCTTTCCCGGAATGCAGGGCGTAAGAGAAGGTCTGCTTCTGGCTATTTCTAGAGAGCAGGCGCATCAAAAAGCCCTGGTGCGGCTACCCATGGGCGGAGGAATTACCCAAATGCTTGCCAATGAATCCTTGCACCGCTGCAAGACTCTGTTGATGATTTTGGGCAGCCGCACGCCGCCGTCCCAACTATAAGGGGGTGGGCAGCGCGTTACGAATGCCGCTGCAAACCTGCCGCCCCTTTGGGGGCAATGGACAAGAACGCCTCATTCTGGAAAAGGTTTAGCTTGCGAACCAGCGACATAGGTCGCTGGTTCGCAAGGACAAAACTGGAAGCAGCCTCAAGCGGGCGCACCTATGTGTGCGCCCGCTTTTCCACAATAACGCCTTGTGCAAGCAACAGGCCGTAGGGCGACGCAAAGGCGTTTTTAAAATTTTCTCGTCAATGCAAGGAGAGGCAGTCCAAATGGCAATCTGCCAAAAATGTTTTATGATTAAAAAAATACAAGTATAAGAACCTTGTTACAAGACGGCCGTGACCTACCATGCTTGATTGCGGCAAGCGGGTGTAGCAGGCTTGCGCCTACGACAACAATTGACGCTGCATTTGAGCGGTGGCTTGCCTGCGCGCATCGAAAGATTTTGCTGAGAGGAAACTGGGAAATGGGCATTATGCCAGAAAACGCCGCTATAAATATAGGAAATATGTATAATTGACTTTTCGCTAAATGATCGTTATAATAAATGTACAAATCAAAAACGTTTTTGATTCGACGAGAGCCGCATCCAAAACGGATGTGGCTTTCTGGGCTTAAAAGGAGGACGAGGGGCTTATAATCAAAATTCCCTCTGCTTTTGCGTGAAGCGGCAGAAGAAGTGCCCTTTGAATCAAAAACGTTTTCGGATGTTTTGGTAACAAATCGCGCCCTGCCTGTGGCATGGCCGGTTTCCCGCGAGAGGCGGACAGCATTGTATGAACTGCGGAGTTGACGTCGCTTCGTGTTCAAAATAAAAAAATATTTTGGAGGGTAAAGAAATGAAGAAATTCAACCGCGCATTGGCAGTCCTTTTGATGCTGGTTCTTACTATTTCCTGCATCGTGGTGGCGGCTCCTGTTGCGCAGGCCGCGGAAGCGGGAAAGTATTCCTATGAATCCTATCCTTCCTTGCAGTCCATTATTGGCTGGGAGGGAGACCGTAACGCTGCGTTTGTATATCCCGATGGCAGTTTTAATCTGCGTACCCGCGATCTTACTGTAAATTTTGGCGTTCCCGGCGCTGAAAATATCAACTGGTATTATAAAGAAGGCTACCTGCCCTGCTCCGTCAGCGAGTATGAAAAGGACGGGATCCGTTATACCATTGAAACCTTCGGTGATAAGCTTGTTTTTGAGAAGGATGCTGATGCTGGCATTAAGAAAAAGGCCACTTACGTTATGTTCTATTCCCGCATGACTGCGGTGAATACCACGGAAGAAACCAAGGCTCTGCCCCAGGTTTCCACCGATTTGATGATGCCCTTGAACGACGCGGCCAAGAATGCCACTGAAATCGCCGCCGGCGCTACCGTGGTGCGGGACTGGTGCATTGCTGGCGATCAGTTCAACCGCTATGGCAAGGTTCTTACAAACTGGCTGTCCAACGATGTGATGGCTCCCTTTGTCGGCACGTTCGATGAGCACTACGAGCACATGAAAACCTACTGGAACGACCGTCTGTCCGCGATTGTAGACATCAAGGAACTGCCTTCCGGCGCGGAAGAACTGATTGATGCTTTCAAGCTGGGCTACATCTACATGATGATTATCAAAGACGGCGACTCTTTGCTGGTTGGCGAAGGGGAGTACGACGACTGGACCTTTGACCACGACTTTATCGGCGAATTGGCCACTTTGGCGGAATTTGGCGATTTCACCGACTTTGAAAAATATTTGCAGTGGGGCATTGACCACAAGCAGTACCCCGACGCATACTACAAGTGCAGTTGGCCCTTTGCTGTGTATCTGCAAAAGACCGGCGATCTGGAAATGGTTCGCCGCTGGTGGGGTGAAAACAAAACCTGCGCCAACGGCTGGGAAGGCATTCAGGTCTATACCCGCCGGATTGAAGAGCAGCGCACCGGTCCTGAAGGCATCATGCAGTGGTCCAACGCCATCGACTCCGAGGGCTACTGGCTCGTTGACAACTGGTCCGCGCTGTTTGGCCTGACCACCTATAAGTATCTGGCGGACGCTCTGGGCGAAACCGAAGAAAGCAAGTGGGCGGAAGAACAGTATAATGACCTCAAGAAATCCGTGGAAGCCTATCTGACCAAGACCATGGAAGCGTATGACAATTTCCAGTATTTGCCCATCGACATGACCCAGCCCAATCCCCTGGGCAAGCGCCGCGATGCATTGGACGGCAACTGGGCCGCGCACTTCATGTTTGGCCGCTGGGGCTGGGACGGCTACCTGTGGGGCGCTGAGCAGGAAGGCATGATGCTCGACCTCATCGATAACACCTATGCTTATGGCTTCTGGCGGCAGGAAAAAGCATATTTCGGCGCTGTGGGTTATTCCTTCGGCGGCTACCCCGGCTATTCCAGCGGCTATAACGCCGGTTACGGCTCCACCGCCCTGCGCGGCGAGGAATACCGCGATCAGGCCATCAAGTCCTACCTGTGGATGATTGAAAACACAATGACCGGTCCTTACGCATGGAACGAGTGCATTGAGCAGGTGGAAGACGACAGCGCTTCCTGGCTGACCAACCACGCAACTGGTCGTTTTGGCAGTTGCCCCCACGCCTGGGGTATTTCCGTGAACAACAAGGCTCTGGTGGAGTCCATGATTGCGGAAATGGCTGACGGCACCCGCATTATTGGCCGCGGCGTTCCCAAGAACTGGATTGCAGACGGCGAAAAGATTGAAGTGGACAATATCCCCGTGGCGGGTGGCCAGCGTATGGGTCTTGCTATCACCACGGAAGGTGCTGCCGTTACCCTGACCCTCACCGGCGATACCTCCAAGCCCGTTAGCTTTGAACTGCCCATTTTTGTGAACAACATCGCTTCCGTAGAAGGCGAACTGACCTTTGATAACGCAACTGGCGTTGTGACTGTCCCCGCAGGTACCACCACTGTTACGGTCAATTTGACAGATGCAGCCGGCTATGTAGACCCGGAAGCGGAAGCCAAGAAGGAAGCCCGCGAGGCACAGTTTGCCGAGGCGGATACCAAGTATCCCGATGTGCGTTCCAACTATGGCGTTGCGCCTCTGGCTGACGGCGTGATGACTGTGGACGGCAACAAGGAAGAAGTTTACAACTCCGGCGCGAAGATTAAGATCAACCAGATTTCCGACACCATTACCTCCACCGCGACCTACGGCGACGCCTATGTGGTCTGGCAGGACGGCTACATGTACGTCTATGTGGAAGTCACCGATCCGCAGGTTGTGATTCCTACGGCGGATCAGTTGAAGTCCTCTTGGAACTGTGAGTCCGTTGACCTGTATATCAATGTAAAGGATAACGACATTAAAAAGGACGTTGCCGGTTATCGTGTTGGCGTTACCGGTTATCCCGATGCTTTCAACTATCGCCATACCCCCAACTACTACTCTTATTCCGGTTATGAAGCCTGCGCCGGCCTGTTTGAAGGCGCTGCCAAGCTGACCGATAAGGGCTACGCTGTGGAATTCTGCGTTCCCATGGAAGCCGAGGTCGGCCAGAGAGTCGCCATTCAGTTTATGATTAACGACTGCCAGCCCGAAGCCAACGGCGGCGCAAATGTGAAGCAGTACATCCGCGCGGAAAACGTGGTAGCTGGCGATACCTACAATGCCCATGGCTACATCACCTTGGGTACCAACTCCAGAGTGGATACCGAACTGGCTTATGCCAAGTGCTACGCGCTGGTTACGCTGGCAACCCACGCCAACGTCAATAACTACGCGCCGGAGCAGCAGGCAGAGTTGGCGGCGGCGATTAAGGCCGGCGCTGACGCGATTAACGCCGCAACTAATGTGGAAGAAGTAAACGCCGCTTTGGAAGCTGCTTTGGCTGCCATTGACGCCATCAAGACGCTGGCTGATCTGGAAGCGGAGAAGCTGCCC
>CAJURY010000028.1 GCA_910589155.1 uncultured Oscillospiraceae bacterium
CTCGAACCCCCGACCTACTGGTTCGTAGCCAGTCACTCTATCCAGCTGAGCTACCGGCGCATACCGCACTCATAACGTGCTCATACATAATAACATATACAAAGCGGAAATGCAAGTCTTTTTTTCTTTTTTTTTCAAAAAACTTTTGTTTACATCTCTGGGAAAATCGGCTATAATGAAAACCGTGTTGCAATTTCCATTTTTGTGCTACTGATTTGACGCCAGAACAAAAGGGAGGGCGTTGAAAAATACATAATTTCAGGTGACGCAGTATGAAAATTTTATTTGTTGGCGACTGCCGAAACGAAAAAAGTTTGCTCATGGGGCAAATTGCAAAAAAGCTGGCGGGGGATGGTTCTCTTTGCTATCTGGCAATTGTGAAATCTAGGGAGCAGGCCGATTTTTTACATATTGCGCAGCACCCCAATAGCCTGGATGGCTGGAGTTATGAAGCGATAGAATCGCGCAAGCAGCTACACGACTGTTTTCAGCAATTGACCCCTGAGAGCACTGTTTTGGTGGACAGCGTAACCGCTTTTTTTACCAATGAAATGTTCAGTGAGCCAATTGCGGATCGCAACGCGGCCTGGCGTACAGCGGAGGAACTTCGATGCCTGGGCGGCCGCTGCGCGAATGTGATTTATTTATCCGACAATATTTTTTGTGATGCCGGCAGATATGAAGGAGGAGCCAAAGAATACCGCAAGGGTCTTGCGCAGGTAAACCGGGTGCTTGCGGAGCAGTGCGACACAGTTGTGGAGGTATATTATGGATTTCCCAATGTGTTGAAAGGGCGCTTGCCGTAAAAAAGAAACTAATTATATACCAAAAATGACTTGAGGTGAATGGGATGGAACTAGTTATGGGCGGAGCCTATCAGGGAAAGCTGGGCTGGGTAAAGAAAACCTATGGGATTTCTGAAGATGAAATGATTGACTGCGCCAAGGGGATTCCTGCCGGGGAGTCTCAGCGGTGTTTGTATCATGTGGAGGAATTTTGCTGGTGGTGCATCCGCAATGGGATGAATCCCATTGAAGAGCTGCAAAAAACAGAGCCGCTCTGGAAGGATGCGGTGCTGATATGCAGAGACGTGAGCCAGGGGTTGGTTCCGACGGACTTGTCTCAGCGGGCGTGGCGGGAGGCGAATGGCCGAATGCTTACTTGGCTTGCACAGCAGGCGGAGCATGTGACCCGTATTTTTTGCGGCCTTGCGCAGACATTAAAATAGCTGAAACGAAACGCGAACACCCGCCAGCCATATTAGACCGGCTTGCGTAAGAGTATGGTTTCCAACCGGCGCAGTCCATACCGCTGGGTAAGCGCCTGCGCCTGACCTTCGATTACCGGATATGTGGTAAAGCTTTCCGTGTCGTGGGCGTCATAGCCCCAGATCGCTTGGGCGCCAACCTCTCCGGCAATTTTCCAGAAATTTGGATTGGGATAGTGCCTATGGGTGCCAAGTCCCAGAAGATTCAACTCCAGCGGGATGTTATTTTCCTGCGCCGCCAGACACAGGCGGCGCATTTCTTTTTGATATATCTGCAAATCTCCGGTAAAAGGGATCAGATCTGGATGCGCCAAATAGGTAAAACGTCCTGTTTCCATGGCTTCTATGCACTGGTTGCAGTATTGGCGTAGTTTTTGTACGTCGTCTGTCTGGCGGCCGCAGTACCAGTTGTCGATTTCATTGCCCAGAAAGTGCTGCCCCAGCAGAAAATAATCTATGGGGTACCCCCGCAAAGCGTCCAAAAGCTTGGGGAAATAGTTTGGATAATATTCTACCTCCAGACCCAGAGGAATTTCAATTTGCCCAGCAAATGCTTTGCGCAGATTCAATACGGTTTCAACATAATTGTCTATCTGCTCCAGAGACATTCGATAAGTGGATCGATAGCTGTTGGGAAACGGGTAAGGGGTATGGTCGGAAAACCCGAAAATCTTACAGCCGTTTTGTAGGGCAAGTTGAATATAGGCTTCTTCCGTGCCGGTTGCGTGACCGCAGCGCCAAGTATGGGCATGGTAATTTGCAAGCATTTTAGTTCCTTCTTTCTTTGAGTCGAAGCACGTATTGCTTTTTCGTGCGCTGATTTTCAGAAATGGTATGGATATATGCGGCGTTTTCAGTAGGTAATACCGTAATGCCGGCGTTTTCAGCAGATGCAGCGGCGATATGCTCCAGAGTTTCCACTTCATATTCCAGAATTTCAGGGCGAAAACCTGCAAGCGGCGCACCATTTTGCAAGATTGTGGTAAGGTCGGCACTGCCGGAGGGTTCTGAATGTTCGGCGCAGCGCATCAGCGCGATTTGCGCAAGGGAAATTTCCTCTGGCGCTTCCACCTCTATGCGCAATGCCACTGGACAGATACGGCGGGGAAAGGTATAGGAAATCTCTGCTAAATTGTGCTGCAAAGCTTTTGCGCTGGCGGGGACTTCCGTAAATTCTACGCCGTTAAATGAGGAGAAAAAGCGAAGCTTTGGCGGCGTTTTTAAGCTGTTTGCAAAATGCAGCTTTGCGCTGGAAAGTAGCTGCGCCGTCGCCCACGCATAGGTAAGGCGCAGCGCGCCGGAAAAGCGCAAGACCTCGCCGCCGCTTAGAAGTCCTTGTGGATTGCCCTTGCCGCTTGCCTGTAGGGACATGCACTGGGGCGCGACGTTGATTTCCTCCATATTTTCCTCCGCAACCCGGACGAAAGCGGTGACAGGCAAGGTTTCCATGCCGAAAATGGCGGCGCTTCCTTGGACTGGAACAATCGCCCCGCTTTGGGCGAATTGCGTTTCATGCATTTCCTCCCAAATAGCGCAAAAGGCGTCGCGAAGATGGCCGTTTTCATCCATGCCCCAGACTGCGCTGGGAAGCTGTGGAACGCACCCAGGCGCTGTTACCGCCGCGATATTTTGCATGGCTGCAATTTTGCCCAGAGTATGCAGGCGGCAGGTCACGTTTGCCGTGGTTTTGTCCGGGAAGTGGGCGGAGCCTTGGAGCACGGTATGACCAGGCGTTTGATAGGCGGCTTCCGGGATTTCCTCCCACTTTACGCTGCCAGCCAGAGCCTTTCCGGCGCAGATTTTGTGAATTTCCGTTTGCAGCGTTGGCTTTGTACCGACCTTTCCCGTGAAGTCTTTGACCATGGAAAAGTAGGGCGCTTTTTCTACACTTGGCGTCTGCACCGTTATGCTGTTTCCCTGTAAGCCCTCCGAGAAGGCTCGTACCGTAAAGCTGCCGCTTGCGCGGATAATCGCCAGAGCCTTGCCGCCGAAAGCGGCGATTTTTGCTTCCTTTGGGGAGAGCAGAACGGATTTTTGCTGATATTTTTCCGTGGTGGCCTGATCGCCGTTGTCCACGCCCAGAATTTCGCCGTTTCCTTCCAGCAAAAAGCGGATCGCATGGACGGCGGTGGTATCCAGAACGCCAGATGCGTCGGTAATATCGGCGGTAAGGTAGACAAGACCGCCGACTGAAGCATCCAGACAGTCTGCGGTAAGCTGAACCCGCGCCGGGGCTTTTGGGGTGAAAACCATATTTCGTCCGACGGTGGGAACAGGCGCGCCGGTTTCGTCAAAAGCTTTCGCCTCGATGCAGCCCGGTGCAAAAGCGACGTAAAACGCGACGTACAGGCTGTCCGCCCCCTGGCTCTGGACGGCTTCGCAAAGGGCGTCGTCGCGGCTTTCTGTTTGATAGGTGAAGAACCGGTGCCCGGCTGCGGTTTCGCGTATTTCACGCCGGGCGGCTCCAACCAGAACGCCGTTTCGGTACAGTTCCAGCTTTGGTACGTTGGAATATACCCAAACCAGTGTTTTATCATGGATTTTCAGCATATTTTTTTCATCCCAGGCTGTGACCAGATGCAGCGTGGGACTGTTTTGGTTCCACTGGCTGCGATAAAAATAAAAGGTGTCCTTGGGAAAGCCCGTGGTTTCCACAACGCCAAAATAGCTGCTGTTGGGGATTGCCCCCGCGCCGCTGACGCTGCCGCGCCCTACGCCGTTCCATGGGGTGGGTTCTCCGATGTAGTCGAAGCCTGTCCAGATGAATTCTCCCGCTACAAAATCGCGGGTCATGGTGGTGAACAGAGAGTCGTGGGCGGTCATGCCCCAGCCTACGGTGGAGGTATCGTAGGAGGTCAGGTGAAATTTGCTGTCCGCGTCCTGTGCATTCGCCATGGAAGCATACATACTGCGGCTGTTTACAGAAGAGGAGGTCTCCGAGCTGATTATAACGCCGCGCTTTTTTCCGACACTATCCAACTGCGTGCCGCTGGCGTAATTGTAGCCAAGGATACCGCCGCATTGAAGCACGGCTTCTGCCACTTGGGCCAGAATCGGATTGCTGCCTTTGGTATTGTCGGCTGTTGTGACGGCGCGGGTAGGGTCCTCCTCCTGGGCATAGCGGATGAGATCTTTCGCAATTTGGGGAAATAGAAGGCTTGCGCCGCCGCCTTCCTGAATTTCATTGGCCAGAGAGTAGAGAATGAGAGCGGGATCGTTCCGATCCCGGCGAATCAGCGCCCGGAGGGCGTATTCGCTCCAGTTCATGCCGGCGCGGCCACCCAAAATGGTATTTTCAGGAGAAATGGTTTGCAGAAAATATTCGCTGAAATCGTGAATATTGCCGTTTCTCGCCACGTTCCAGCTATCAAAGGTGTCTTCTACCACCAAAAGCCCCATTTCATTGCAAAGCTCCATGAAGTGTCTGGCGTGGGGATTGTGGCTGGTGCGGACGGCGTTGGCGCCCATATCCTTCATCAGGCGAAGCTGCCGGGCGATGGCGTCCCCATAAGCCGCCGCGCCCAATGCGCCTTGATCCGGGTGGAGGCAAACGCCGTTTAGCTTTATATTTTTCCCGTTGAGATGAAAGCCGCTTTCGTCAAAGCTGCAATAGCGGAAGCCGAAAACAGTCGTTTCCTCGTCCAGCAGTCTGCCGTTTGCCGAGACAGCAGTCTGAACTTGATATAAATTTGGCTCGTCTACCGACCACAGCTTCGGATTTTCTACGAAAAGGCGGTTTGTCCCAAGGGCAGTTTCCCCAGCGGGAACGGTGATTTCACAGCTTGCCGCCGCAAGCGGCGTATTGCTGGATTTTTCAAAAACAGTGTGCGTTAAAGTAAGACGCAAAGCGTTTTCGCTATTGTTTACAATTTCGCTTTGTACTTGGATGGTTCCTTGTCCTTTGTCAATGTCAGGCGTAGAGATGAAAACGCCGAATCTTGCAAGATGTACAGGCTCCGCCATGCGCAGCGTCACGTCCCGGTAAATCCCGCTGCCGGAATACCACCGGCTGGAGGGAATTTTGTTTACGACCTTTACGGCAATGACGTTTTCTGTCGCGCCGTCGCAGTAAAGCCATGGCGCAAGCTCAAAGGCAAACTGCGCGTAGCCATAGTGGTTTTCTCCAATGTAATGCCCGTTGACATAGACGTAGGCGTTGGCATAGGCTCCGTCAAAACCTAAAACGATGGATTTTCCCCCGCAGCTTTTCGATAAAAGAAAGGTTTTCCGGTACCAACCCACGCCGCCGGGCAAAAAGCCGCTTTCCGCTTCCCCGGCTGTAGTGAAGCTTTGGCTGATGCTGAAATCGTGGGGAAGGGTGATAGAGTCCCAGTCAGAGTCGTTGTAAACGCGGTTTGCCGCGTCCTCTTCCGCGCCGAGACAAAATTTCCAGCCGTGATTAAAAGAAATCTCCTTTTTTGAAAATTCCATACAGGACGCCGGTACTTCTTGCACGGCGCCCGCCAGCGTTATCTCTGCCATCGCCATTCCTCCGGGGCACTTTTTTTAAATATTATACCATTTTGGCTTCTTGCTTGCAAGATGCTTGACAATCAGAAAAAAATGGGTATAATCAATTTGAGAAAAATTCTCAAATTGGAGGAAGCGCGATGGCGACCTATCAAACGGAACAGAAAAATCAGCTATGCGCTTTTTTGAAGGCGCATAGCGAAACGGCCTTTACCGCCGGTGAAATCGCCCAGAAAATGGAAGCCGAGGGCTACAGCCCCGCGCCGGGAAAAAGTACTGTTTACCGCTTGCTTCCTAAGCTGGTGGAATGCGGCGCGGCGCGGTGCTTTTCTGAGGAAAACAGCCGCACCTTGAAGTATCAGGCGGTGGCGGGAGAACGGTGCCACCACCATCTGCACTTAAAATGCACTGGCTGCGGGAGAATTCTGCACATGAGCGAGGAGGCTTCCGAGCAGGTTCTAAAGCAGGTGCTTTTGGAGGATAGCTTCCGGGTGGATCGGGAGCACACCATGCTCTTTGGCGTATGCGCCCAGTGCGAGGCGCAGGAAGTAAACGGGGGAGACGATCCATGAAAAAATTCGTTTGCCTGATTTTGCTTGTAATACTATGTCTTTCCGGGTGCCAATTCGCCGGTGAGAGAACGGAGAATCTGGAGATTCTTTGCACCAATTTTCCCTTGTACGACTGGACGAGGGAATTGGTGGGGGATATTCCCGGCGTCACGGTTTCGCTGCTGGTGGGCAACGGCACGGATCTGCACAGCTATCAGCCTACCGTTGCGGACATTGTGCATATTGCAAACTGCGATCTTTTTTTGTATATCGGCGGAGAATCTGACCAATGGGTGGCGGACGCCTTGACCCATGCGGAAAAGCCGGGGAGAACCGCCCTTTGCCTCATGGATACGCTGGAGGGGAGGCTGCACCTGGAAGAGGAAATCGGGGATACCCATGAAGCGCATGACCACCATGAGGAATCCTACGACGAGCACATCTGGCTGTCGCTGCAAAACGCGGCGCTTTGCTGCAAGGCCATTTCTCAGCGCTTGGAGGATCTGGATGGAACCCATAGAGAAAGCTACCGCCGCAATGCGGAAGCTTATTGTGAAAAGCTGCTGGCGCTGGACGAGAAGCTGCAAGCATTGACGGCGGACAGCCCGGTACAAGCCCTGCTTTTTGCGGATCGGTTTCCCTTCCGCTATCTGATTGAGGACTACAATTTGACGTATTTCGCCGCTTTTCCCGGCTGCTCTGCGGAGACGGAAGCAAGCTTTCATACCATTGTAGAATTAGCCGAGGCTTTGCAAGGGGAAAATCTGCCCGCTGTGCTAGTGCTGGAAGGCGGCGACGGCGCGTTAGCCCGGACAATTTTGGAAACAGCCCACATGGATTGCCCTGTTTTGCAGCTTGACTCCATGCAGACTATTACAAGGCAGGAGGCGAGTAAGGGAGTCGGCTATCTTTCTATTATGGAAGAAAACGTGTCTGTGTTGCGGCAGGCATTGGGGAAAGGAATGTAAAATGGCGCTGATTTGTTGTGAAAACGTGGTTTTGGGCTATGACGGCAAAAAAATCGCGGAAAATTTGAATTTTACAGTGCATGCCGGGGATTATTTGTGCGTGGTAGGGGAAAACGGCTCCGGGAAAAGTACGCTGATGAAGACGCTTCTTGGGCTGAAAGCGCCCCTAGGCGGGAAAATCACCATGGCAAAGGAACTGCGAGGCAGTCAAATCGGCTATTTGCCTCAGAGGACGGAGACCCAGCGGGATTTCCCTGCCTCTGTTTGGGAGGTTGTGCTGTCCGGCTGTCTCGGCGGATGCGGCCTGCGTCCTTTTTACAGTCCGGCGCAGAAGCAAAAAGCCAGAAATAATATGGAAAAGCTTGGCGTTTCCAATCTTGCCAAACGGTGTTTTCGGGAGCTTTCCGGTGGCCAGCAGCAGCGTGTGCTGCTGGCGAGAGCGCTCTGCGCGGCAGGGAAGCTGCTTTTGATGGATGAGCCTGTGGCTGGGCTTGACCCGGCAGCGACGGAGGAAATGTACGCCATCATTCAAAAGCTGAACGGCGAGGGCGTTACCATTCTCATGGTATCCCATGATTTGACGGCGGCGTTGTCTCATGCCAGCCATATTTTGCATGTGGGTCATACCCAGCAGTTTTTTGGAAGCCGGGAAAGCTACCTGCAAAGCCCCGTGGGGCGGCAGTATTTTGCGCAGATGGGAGGCGAAAGGCATGTTTGAGACGTTAGGGCAGTATTTGGCGTATCCTTTTGTCCGCTACGCGCTGATTACCGGTAGCCTCATTGCCCTTTGCGCCGGACTTTTGGGGGTGCCCCTGGTTTTGAAGCGGTTTTCTTTCATTGGCGACGGGCTTTCTCATGTAGCCTTCGGCGCAATGGCAGTAGCTACCATCTTTCATTTGACGGACAATATGCTTCTTGTTCTGCCGGTGACAGTACTTTGCGCTGTGCTGCTCCTGCGCACCGGGCAGAATACAAAAATCAAAGGAGACGCGGCGATTGCCATGCTTTCCGTCGGCGCGTTGGCGGTGGGCTATCTGGTGATGCATCTGTTTTCCACCTCTGGCAATGTGTCTGGGGACGTGTGCAGCTCGCTGTTCGGTTCCACTTCTTTGCTGACCTTGTCCCAGAGGGATGTGTGGCTGTGTTTTGGTATGTCGCTTCTGGTTGTAAGCGTGTTTGCGCTGTTTTACAATAAGCTGTTTGCCGTCACCTTTGACGAGAACTTTGCCATAGCTACAGGCGTGCGGGCAGGGTGGTACAATCTGCTGATTGCGGTGATAACGGCGGTGATTATCGTATTGGCCATGGAACTGGTTGGGTCGCTTTTAACCTCCGCTTTGATTATTTTTCCGGCGATTACCGCTATGCGGCTGTTTAAAAGCTTTCGAGGGGTGACGGTGTGCGCGGCTATTGTGTCGGTTGCCTGCGCGGTGGTTGGAATTTTGCTGTCCATCCTGGTATCCACGCCGGTGGGCGCTACCATTGTTGTGGTGGACGTTGGTGTTTTTGCAGTGTTTACCCTAATTGGTGGGCTGAAAAGAGGATAACCGGTTTTTGCGGGGCGTTGTCCCCGCAAAAAATTTTTTCAAAAAAAGAAAAAAAGACTTGCATTTTCCAGAAAGATATGATAATATATCTGAGCAGTCGAGAGACGGTAAATAAGTATCCGGGTGTGGCGAAGTTTGGTATCGCGCTTGAATGGGGTTCAAGAGGCCGCTAGTTCGAATCTAGTCACTCGGACCAGGTTGGAGTAAGCTTTTAGCTTGCTCCAACTTTTTTTGAAATTCAGACCAGAGGATTTCTTGCATTGAAAGACTAACTATAAAAAGTCAAGAGACAAAAGCAAGATGAAGCAGAAAAAGTTCTCAGCGCAAAACGGCATGACAAAGTAGAGCGTCGGTGACGGC
>CAJURY010000029.1 GCA_910589155.1 uncultured Oscillospiraceae bacterium
AAACGAACGTTTTCCCGATTGTCCAGCAGATTTTCAGCTTTATTGTTTCAACCGTCCTTCCGGCAATCGTCAGCGGCGTTCAATTCCTGGCAGCTACTATTACGGCGGTGCTGTCCGCCGTGCTTCCCGTGGTGCAAACCGTATTTACAACCATCTGGAATATCATACAGCCGATCTTGCAGCAGATTTTCACAACGGTTCAAGCCGTGTTGCCGTCCGTGCTGGCGATCTTCCAGAACGTGTTCAACACCATAGGCGGCGTTGTGAACGGCCTTGCAACCGTCCTGTCCGGTCTGATCCAGTTTATCACGGGCGTTTTTTCCGGTAACTGGGGGCAAGCCTGGGAGGGGATAAAAAGCGTATTTTCCGGCGCGTGGGATGCCCTGACAAGCATTGTAAAGGGCGTTATCAACAACATAATCGGAATTATCAACGGCGCTATTGCGGGGCTTAACAGCATCAAGATCCCGGATTGGGTGCCAGTTGTCGGCGGCAAGGGCGTGAATATCCCGCAACTGCCCACGTTCGCACGGGGCACGGCCAGAACGCCCAGCACCTTTATAGCGGGCGAGAAGGGGCCGGAACTGATCACCAACGCGCCCGGCATGACCGTATACACGGCGGAGCGGACGCAAAAGATCCTGGAAAGCAGCAACCGGGCCGCAGCCGCCGTAAAGTCCGCGCCAGCGGCAATGCAGGTGGGCGGCGGTGGTGGAAACGCCGCAGCGGAAGTGCGAACCGCGCCGGAAGTTACACGGAACCCCGGACGCGGCGGCGGTACGCAAAACATAACCGTAAACAATTCCCCCACGATCATAGTGCAGGGGGACAAGCCGGACGATCTGGATCAAAAACTGGAAGAAAACAACCAGAAATTGATCCGGGAGTTCCGAGAAATACAGCGGCAGGAAGCGGAAGACGAAAGAAGGATGGTTTATGAATAAGACATACCGAACCATACAAGGCGATATGTGGGACAAAATAGCCTATGAACAGATGGGGAGCGTCTTATACACGGATCAGCTGATTAAGGCGAACGCAGATCACGCCGCTATCGTTATCTTTCCCGCCGGGGTGGTTCTTACCATCCCGGCGGCGGAAGATCCGGTGGATATGCAGTTGCCGCCGTGGAAAAGGGGGATTCTTGAATGAGCAGGGCAAGGCGGGTTGAATTGCGCGTGGTGGCAATCGGCGGGACGCTTCCGCAAAACCTGACAGACCGCCTTTTGTCGGCAACATACACAGACAACGAGGAAGACGCAGCGGACGATCTTCAAATATCCTATGACAACGCCGCAAATGAAGGGAACAAACAGTGGTTAGAAGTAAAAGCAACGATCGCGCCGCCGGATACCGGAAAACTGGTACAAAAGGAAGTGGCCCCGACAGAAACGATAGATTATATCGTACAGCGCGGGGATACACTGTCAGCCATAGCGGCAAAGTATTTGGGGAGCGCGTCAAAGTATAACCAGATCGTACAGGAAAACGGAATAAAAAATCCTGATTTAATTTTCCCTGGGCAAGTGTTCAAGATCACAACCGGAGGACAAGTAACGGCAACGCCTACAGAAGCCGTACAGGACGCAAGGGCGGCGGGGGATACGGATACCCAGGGCGGAGCCGGAAACGCCGCCAGCGGCGGCGGAAGCGGCGCAGGGAGCGGCCCGGCGGCCACATCCGTTAAAATGGTGCAGGTACAACTTGCGCAACTGGACTGGAACGGCAGCGGGCGTTCCGGCGTTCTGAACTGCGGAACGTTTGAGATTGACAGCGCAAAGCTTGCGGGGCCGCCCATGAAAACAACGTTGAGCGGCACGTCAATCCCTTATACGTCAACGTTGCGGATGCAGAAGAAATGCCGCAGCTGGGAGAATACAAGCCTACAGGCGATCGCCGCGCAGATCGCGGCGGAAGCCGGCCTGTCTTTGATGTATGAATGCGCGGAAAATCCGAAGTACAGCAAAAAAGAGCAGGTACAGCAATCGGATATACGGTTTTTGCAGACGCTTTGCCATGCGGAGGGAAAAGCGCTGAAAATTACCGCGCTGTCTGTTGTCATTTTTGACAAGCAGGACTATGACGGAAAACCGCCGATCAAAACAATTACTTACGGAAGCAGCGATATTCTTTCTTTTAACCTGTCAACAAACATGAAGGATACAGCGTACACAAGCTGTCATGTAAGCTATTCCGATTCCGAAAAGAAAGAAACGATAGAATACACGTTCACGCCGGACAGCAGCGCGGGAACGGGGCAAGTGCTGGAAATCAACGAAAAAGTTGCGGACACGGCGGAAGCCATGCGCATTGCGAAAAAGCGCTTGCGGGAAAAGAACGAAGGAGAAATAACGGCCAGTTTTTCCATGGTGGGGGACGTGCAGCTTGTGGCGGGCGTGGTGGTTCAACTGCGGGGCTTCCAGTCCTTTGACCGGAAATACCGGGTAAAGAGCGCCAAACACAAGCTATTGGGCGGATATACCACCGACATTGAATTAGTGCAGATATTGGAGGGGTATTGATGGCGGGACAAAACGGCGCTTCCCTGCAAATGGACAAAGATATACTGGACGCGCTGAAACGGATAATCAGGATCGGCGTGGTGCAGTCTTTTGACGCGGTAACACGGAAGGGACGCGTAAAGTTCGAGGACAAAAACGGGCTGAAAAGTTCGGAACTGAAATTTATTGCCCGGCCCCGCCACATTGCGCCGAACAAGCAGCCGCCGGATCAGGAAGACGATCTGGTAAAAATAGCGTGTGACCATTGCCCACACCAGCATGAAGCCTATGTAATGGACTGGAACCCGAAACCGGGGGCGTGGGTGCTGTGCATCATGCGGCCAGGCGGGGACGGGGACGGATACGTTGTAGGGGAGGTGTAAGCCGTGGGGAAGCTGGGCGGTTTTGGTTCGCTGTCCTTTGTCGTGTCCAGCAATACCATAAGGACGTTTGAAAAACTGCAATGGGACGTGGGCGCAAGCTACGCCACGCACGACCGGCACATGATGCCGGATCTTCTGGAATTTCTGGGGCCTGACCTGGAAACAATCAGCCTGCCCGTTAAGTTTTCTGTCTTCCTGGGCACAAACCCGATATTGGAAGTGGAGCGGTTGCGGGCCATGATCAGGAGCGGGGCGGTAGAACGGCTGGTGCTGGGCGGCCACGTATACGGGGATTATAAATGGGCCATTACCAAAATGTCCGCAGAATTGAAGACCTTTGACAACCGGGGAAACTGCTGGGCGGCAAATACCACGCTGTCACTGAAAGAATACGCCAGGAGGTAGCGCCGTGTCGTGGATTTTGAAGAACAACGGGAAGATACTGGAAGATATTTGCCTTGACCCGCAGACGGTGGAAGAAGAAGTGCTGATCAACGGCGCGATCATTCTTGACAGCTTTTGTAAATCCGTTCCGCTGATCCGGGGGCTGGGCATGAATACAGACCGCTTACACCGCCCTGTAAACGTGGTGGCAAATGAGATTGTGGCGAACATTCACGATCAATTTGAACAGTACGAACCACGGGCGATTCTGGGGGAAATCACGGTTGCCGCAAACAATGTTCACGGGGATATGGAAATCACGGTTGAAATAACGGGGGTGAAGAAGGGATGAACAAGCGGGAATACCCGGACATTGAATTTGTGGAAACCGACACGGAAACCATAGAAAACAGCATGATCGCACTGTTTGAATTGATGTACAAGGAAATGACCGGGAAAACGAAAAAGGTTTACCCGGCTTCCCCGGAACGGCTTTTCATTGCCTGGGCCGCCAGCATCGTTATTCAGCAGCGGATCATAATCAACGAAACCGCAAAAAAGAACGTGCCGCGTTACGCGAACGGGAAGTATCTGGACAGCCTGGGGGAGCTGTTCAAAGACACGTTCCGGTTGCCGGAAGCAAGAGCAAGCGCCGTTTTCCGCTTCTACATTTCGGAGACGCAGCCGCAAAGCGTGATTGTACCGAAGGGGACGCGGATCAACTTTGACGGAGAAATTGTATTTTCCACAACGGAAGAATTGGAGATCGCCGCCGGGGACAGCTACGGGGACGTTCTGGGGGAATGTCAAACGCCGGGCATTGTGGGAAACAACATAGCCGCCGGGCAGATCAAAGAAATTGTGGATACTTACGACTTCTTTTGGAAGGTGGAGAATATCACGCGGACGGCGGGCGGAGCGGACAAGGAAAGCGATCAAAGCTACTATGAGCGTTTGCGGGAAAGCATGGAGAGTTTCAGCACAGCGGGGCCGGAAGGGGGCTACAGTTACCACGTCAAAAGCGTTTCTGCGGCCATTACGGACGTTTCAGCCACAACGCCGGAACCGGGGGTGGTTGATATTAGGGTGCTGCTGAACGGCGGGGAAATGCCAACGGAAGCAACCATGCAGGAAATACAGGACGCTTTGAACGCAAGCAAGGTTCGACCGCTGACCGACAAAGTGATCGTGTCGAAGCCGGACGAAGTGCTGTTCACCATTGACGCTACGATCTACCTTCCCCGCTACAGCCAAACCAGCAGCGCGATCATTGAGGAAGAAGCACGAAAGGCCGTAGCCGTGTATGTCAAATGGCAGACCGGGAAAATGGGGCGGGATATTAACCCGTCCTATTTGCACCGCCTGTTGATGGACGCGGGGATCAAAAGGGCCGTGATCCGGCAGCCGGAATTTGCCGTTGTGCCCGGAACGTCCGTTGCGCGGCTGGAAGGGCCGGAAACGGTGCTGAACGGGGGCACGGAAGATGAATAACGATATTTACCAGATCGACTTCACACAGATATTTCCCACGGCCCTACAGCATGACCCGAAAATGATCGCGCTGGCAAAAAGCCTGACGGCGGAACTGCTGGCCGTCAGCGGCCATATGGAAGACGTGCTGATCTATTCCAGGATAGACCAATTACCGGAAGAACTGGTGGACATACTGGCCTATGATATGCACGTTGACTGGTACAGCTACGAAGACCCGCTGGCGGTGAAGCGCAGGACGTTGAAAGACAGCGTGAAGGTTCATAAACACATGGGGACAAAGTACGCCGTTGAAACGGCGATCCAGGCGTTTTTTCCGGGGGGCGCGGTTCAAGAGTGGTTCGACTATGCGGGGGAACCGCATCACTTCCGCATTACGATCCCGCTTCCGGGGGGTATCACGCCGGAAGTGCTGGACGATTTGAAGCGGCGGATCTGGCACGTCAAGCGCCTGTCAAGCTGGCTGGACACGATCATAACGGAAACGCAAATGGAAAAAACCATATACGTTACGCCGATCGTGGGCCGGGGGCTTGCCATTACGAAACTGCCAGAACTGGAACCCGCTATGGAGCCGATGCAGCTATACATTACGCCTGTGCTGGGGGACGGTATGGCGGTTACGCGGCTTCCGCCGCTGGAACCGGACTTCCCGGCGGCGGCGGTTCTGGCCCGCGTTTCGGCGGCCATGCACAATATCATGGAAACGGCCCTGCCAACGCTGGCGGAACCCGAATTAACGCCGTTTCCGCCGATTCTGGGCCGTGTTTCGGCGGGGGTACATTCTATATCGGAAACGGCATTGCCGCCGCTGTATGACCCGCTACAGCCCGAATTAAGGGTATATCAGCCGATTGCCGCAAAACAGGGCGCGGCTATCATGGAAACCAGACTGCCAGCGCTGGAAGACTTCCTGACCACCATTCCGGCGGTATGCCGGGCGCGGGCTTTTGGAGCGTTCACCACGGTAACAGAAACTAAACTGCCAGAACTAAAGGAGGAAAATAAACTATGAGCCAGTACGGTTGCACTATCCCCAGGCGGGGCCGGGCGCTGATCGCAAAAATCCTTGCGGAAAAGATGCCGCTGAAAATTTCCCGGATCATGATGGGCCAGGGCGTTTGCCCGGAAGACATGTTCCCCGGCGATCTGGAAGACCTTGTGGAACCCGTGGCGGCGGGCACGTCCACGGAACCGACCTATGACGGGGACACGGTTCACATGATGGTTGAATACCGCAGCGACTTAAACGGCGGGCTGGATCGGGGCTTCTGGATCAGGGAGTTCGGCGTGTTCGCAAAAGACCTGGACGGATCGGAAGTCATGCTGTATTACGGCACGCTGGGCGATTATCCCCAGTGGGTAAGCGCCTATTCTGAACAAGGGCTGGACACGCGGCGGTATCCCGTGGACATTACGATCGGTGAGGGGGCCACGGTCATTATTGACTATTCCCCGGAAGCCTTTATGACCAGTGAGGACGTGAAGGGGCTTTGCACCACCACCATTCTTCCTATGTTCCTGACGGAAGCGCAAGGGCTGATTGACGCACACAACGCGGACGGCAACGCACACCAGGCGATCCAGAACGCCGCCGCCGATATTAACAGGCGGCTTGCCCTGATCGAATTGATGTACAACACGGAAGTAAAGGGAAACCCGTTTGTAATCAGCTTTGACGATTTGACAAAGCTGGTTGTAACGGGCGTTTGGAACAAGGAGCAAAGGCGGCTGGAATTTTGATGGATACGATCCGCTTTTCCCTTCCGACGCCGGGGCTGTCCTGCCTGATCGGGAACCTGTTCACGGAATTAGAACCGCCTTGCGGAGCGGGACGGCTTGACCCGGACGGGATCACGCTGTATGGGCGGACGGTGAGCGGGGAGCGCGGGGAACTGCATATTTTCCCGGATCACTGTACATTCACGGGCCGCCTGGAAGACTACCAGGCGGCCCGTTTCGGAGCCTGCCCGGAAAGGGGTTGCAATGGCAGAATTTAAGCTGGGGAACAAGGCCCTTGAACTGTACCGCTACACGCTACAGGTTACAAGGCCTGTGGCGGACGATAAGGTAGACGCGAAAGACGCGGCAAAGGTCATGAAGACCATTGCGCGGGCGAAAACCGTAGAGGAAATGCGGGAACTTCTGCTGAAAACGGCGGATCGCCTGGAAAAAAAGCCAGGCCGCCCGCGCTTTCCCAAAAGCGAAAGTTTCGGCATGATTGCCGATCTGCGGGGCGCGGCGCGGAATATCGTGCGCGGGGTACACGCCGCAAATGAAACAATCTTCACGGAACGCCCGGAAGAACGGCTGAAAGAAATTAAAGCCGTGATAGATGAATGTAACCTGATGTTGCAGCTTGTGGCATTGAGCGAAGAACTAAAGTACGCAGACATAAAGAGGGTTGAAACCTGGACAAACAAGATCCTTGACGTGAAGCGTATGTGTCTGGCCTGGATAAAGAAGGACGGCGAACGGGCAAAGAAGATCCTTGCCGAAAAAGACCGCGAGAAAATGACCGTCATAATTGCCCTTGTGCGGGACATTATGGCGGCGGAAGCAGCCGGAAAAACAAAAATGGATACAGCACGGCGGCAGCCGTGAAGTATTGGGGTACAGCCCGGAAACGCCGTGAATTGGTGGTTGCGCTCTCCGAACCTGAACAACTCTACCAACGCCTGGAACGTCAATTCCAATGGCAATGCCAACAACAACAACTGTTCCTATACCGGGTATTATCTGCGGCCCGCTTTGATGGATACGCCAGACCAAGTAGGCATAAGCCGAACGCCGCGCCCCATCTTCAAAGGGGACTGTATCCCGTCCAACTTCTGCGCGTGGAAGACGGATAAACACAAGGCGTTGACGCTGGCCGCCGTTGGAGCCGTCAGCTATCAGCAGCGCCGGAAGGAATGAGGGGAAGCCCGGCGCGGGCAAAGCGCCGGGCTTCCGAATTACCAGGGGTAACGAATGAACTATGAACAGCTTTGCTCATTTGAGGTACTATATGCAGCCTATAAGACCGCCCGGCAGGGCAAACGCGAAAAACAAGGGGCCGCCCAGTATGAAGCAAACGCGCTGGCCTGTACCGCCAGGCTGTCCCGTCTGCTGTTAAGCGGGGCCTATAAGCCAGGGAAATTTGAGGTATTCACGGTATACGAACCAAAGAAAAGGCTTGTACAAGCGCCCGCGTTCGTTGACAAAGTGGTACAGCACGCCATAGTTGATAACATTCTGTACGAAGCCATAACCAGCAGCTTCATACAGGACAGCTACGCTTCCCAGGTATGGAAGGGTATGCACGTAGGCTTGAACCGATTAAAAGAACAAATGCAGGACTACTTCCAAAAGCGGAAGGGGCATGACGAAACCGCACGCAGGGCCGCAGGCTTGCCGCCGCGCCCGCCGGAACAGTGGGACTACGCGGACGGCTGGATCTTGAAAGCGGACGTGCATCACTTCTTTGCCAGCATAGACCACAACATTTTGAAAGAAAAGTTGCGGCGGAAAGTGGCGGACGATCGGATCTTTGCCCTTATGTGTACCTACATTGACAGCACGGACGGGTTGCCGCTGGGGTATCAGACTTCACAACTGCTGGCGCTTATGTACCTTGATGAATTTGATCATTGGGTGAAAGAAACACTACACGCCCGCTATTACGGGCGCTATATGGATGATTTTTATATTATCCATGAAGACAAGGCATATCTGAAAAAATGCCTTGTGGAGATCCGGGAAAAGATGGACGAATTGAAGCTGGAACTAAACGGAAAAACGGCCATTTTCCCATTGAAGAACGGGATCAACTTCCTGGGCTTCCACACATATTTGGACAGCGGCGGCGCGGTGGTCATGAAGCTACGCCGGGACAGCATACGGCGGATGAAAGACCGGATCAAGGGCTGGAAAGAAGACTTTCCGGCGGGGAAAATCAGCCGGGAAAAGATCGTGGTATGCTGGAAAGCGTGGGACGCACACGCGGCCCACGGGGACACCTACGCATTGCGGCAGAAGATGGCGGCGGAAGTATCCGCCATAATCGGCGTGCGGCTGACCGTCCGCAGGAAGATCCGCAAGTCAAAATATGACGATGCCCGGAAGATGGTTAAAAAACTGCGGCGGCAGGGCCGGAAGAAGCCCGGCCAAAGGAGCAAAAAGGAGGAATAAACCCTATGGCAAGCGTGGCATTAGGTCAAAAGGCTGTGGGAAGC
>CAJURY010000030.1 GCA_910589155.1 uncultured Oscillospiraceae bacterium
GAGGGGGTGATCCAGGGCTGGGACATGACCACCGAGGCCGCCGTCACCAAGCTGATGTGGGCGCTGGGGCAGACGGAGGATCTGGAGGAGGTCCGCCGCCTGTTCGCCCGCAGCCTCGCCGGCGAGCGGAGCGTCTGATCGTCCAGCCCGCCGGTTCCGCAGCAAGAAAAATCGGCGGCCCGACAATACGCCCTTGACAAAACCGGCCCGGCATATTATAATGCCCTGTGTCGGCTTCCACCGCTGATATATGCGGATGTGCTGGAACTGGTAGACTGGCTAGCTTGAGGTGCTAGTGGCCCACGGCCGTACGGGTTCGAGTCCCGTCATCCGCACCACGTTGAGACGTCACGTTTGATACAAAAATATCGGAACGCGGCGTGCAGAAAACCCCTAGCTATAGGGGTTTTCTGCTATTCTAAAGCAAATTATATCGATTATGCCTATCGGATAATAAAGCGGCACGGCGGTTTTTCGCTCGTGCCTTTCCTCTTGCCTTTACACGAAACTCCCGTTTTGCACCAGCTTGCACCAACCTACACCAGCCCGCATCAGAAACCCGCCTGCCCTCTCTACATCTTCTCCCAAACACTTTTCGCCCGGCCTTGATGACTGATTCTTATCAAAAAGAGCCTCTTCACTACATCCTGAGCATGATTAGTTGGATCAAGGTCATGACTGGGACAGTAGGCAGGCTCTTTGCAATTACTATCTCCACTCTACCAGCATCGTACATTGACCGTCGATATTCGGCCCGTTTTCGCAGCGCTGTTGCCCTGAAAGCTCGAACCCCTCGGTCGGAACTTTCACGGGGTCGCCGCCCGTGAGCGGCATGATGTAGATATCTACCTCCGTTCCGTTCTTCGGCCGCGACATGAACGCAACTTGGCTACCGTCCGGCGAGAGCACCGCATGCCAGCTCAGTCGCGACGTGCCGGGGACGTAATCTGTCTTCTCACTGGTCGCCATGTCCAGAATCCTGCTGATGCCGTCATTCCCCGCGAATTTCCCGCCGGCGTTAATCAAGAATCGTGAATCGCCGACATAGTCAGTGATTTTCGCTTCCGGGAACTCACCGTTTTCGCAGCCAGGGAACGGCAAGCCATCCTGAATTGCCGAGGTGTCGAGATTATCCAATGGAACGTAATGATATCCTCCAGCTCCGCTGATCTGGCGGTATACGAAGAACTCATCATCCATGAACCCGACAGCATAGTATTGGACGGCATCATCAAAATCGCTTCGGCTGAGCTGTCCCAGAGCTTCAGTAACGTTGAAAAAGTTCCCGTCCGCTTCCAGCCATCCAGCGCAAGTTTGACCGCTTTGAGAGTCCGTCTGCGAAACGGCGACTTTACTGTAGCCATCAGCGAAGCATTCCTGACGCCCACAGCGAAAACCTGCGCCCAGAGAATAGGTAATAGCCTCGCCCTGTCGCGGCCTGAAATCCCACTCCGCAATCAGTTTGGAGTCGCCTGTTTCGATATCAACGTAATAGATTTTCGGGTCGCAAAAATTGACGTTCGTGACAGTCATCAATATTAGCCCCTCTAGCTTAACGGCCTCACCGGTCGCAGGGTTGGGGATTTGCGTGTTGTCAGGGTTATCGCTATGGTCTTCATCGGTCGCAGGACTCTCATTGTCTCTGGAACTCCCGTCCGCGTTGGGGGCGTTGCTCGGTTCGCTCGTTTCATACGGGGCGTCGATGATCTGGTTGTTGTCAGACGCTGCCGGATTTTCATCGTAGGCCGGGGCGGCACCGGAACTGCCGTCGTTTCCACAGGCGCACAGCGAAGCCACCATGCCCAGTGCCAGTAGTAGCGCGAGAAGTTTCTTTCGCATGTTTATCTACCTTTCTTATTCCCATCCAATCAGCATGCTACACGCTGTGCCAGAAGTATAATAGCCTTTTGCGCAGTCTTCCTGCGCCGCCAAGTTAAACCCATCGGCAACCACCTTAATAGGGTCGCCACCAGCCAGCGGCATAATATAAATGTCGACCATGCCGCCAGATTTTGGCTTCGACATGAAGGCGACAGAGGCACCGTCCGGAGAGAAAACACCGTTCCAGCTCAACCGGCTTTCACCAGGGACATACGTTTTACCAGTGTCAGTATCGCTGGTGCAAAGATGGCTTATTTTTTCATCGGTGTTGAGCAGGAAATTACCAGAGCCGCTATCCCAATCGCTAAACCGCACTCGCTGGTTGCTGTATTGGAACTCTTCCCCAGCTCCGGGCAGCAAAATACCTGTCTCGACGGCATCGATAGACAAATTATCCAGCGGAACATGATGGAACTCCCAGTACACATTCGGGCCGTCGCCGACCAGGTTCTTGTAGATAAAATATCCGTCTTCCGAAAACCCAATCGCATTATGCTTCGTCGGAACATCGAAATCGCTTTTTGCTTCCAGTCCAAGTGCCTTGGTCACATCGAAAAACTCGCCGTTCGTATCAATCCAGCCAGCATGGAACTCCGCGCTTACGCCGTCATTCCAGGTCACCGCCATACGGTCGTAGTCATCATCAAACCACTCACGCCGCGTTGCGTAATAGCCGCCACCAATCACGATGCCGCTCCCCTCAGGAGTAACGTAGCTGACCGAAATCGAGCCGTTGTCGCGGATGTTGCCGAACGTGAACTTGGAAATGGTCTTGGTGGTGCCGGTATCGGAGTTAATACTGCTGATGGTGATGTTGGTGGTGCTGGCAGCAAAACCAGCGGATGTAGTCGTCATAAGTATCAGCCCCTCGGGCCTAATATCTTCATCAACCGCCGGCGCTGGGTCAAGAATTTGCGTTTCGTCAATGCCTTCGCCATTCGCTGAACTCTCGTCTGGGATCAAACCATCGTCCGATTCAATCGTCTCGTTCGGTCCTTCTGCCCAGGAATTGTCGGGTGTCATCGGACTTTCATCGTAGGTGGGAGCGGCACGGGAGCTACCATCGTTTCCGCAGGCGCACAGCGAAACCGCCATGCCTACAGCCAGCAGTAGTGTGAGAAGTCTTTTCATGAATCACTTCCCTCCATCATCACGTCCACAGCGCGACATCTCCCAAGGCAGTCTCGCTAACATACCCGTTAGAGTTCGATTCCGGATATTCAATGGTCAGTTCCAGAACCCCGGTAATGTCGATATCTATGTATTGAGGTTCGATACCTGCCGCCACTGTCCCTTGCCACAGTTCTTTTCCGTCACCAGAAATGACGAGGGTCTTTGTTCTGCTCTGGTTTGTGCCCCGATAAGAATATTCCTGGTAATACCAAGCCGTCAACCGGCTATACTGACCGTTCAGTTTGTAGACGACTTTATGACCGGAGGGAGCATTGTTTCCAATCTCGATAGAGTGAGTATGGTTATTCCCCAAATTGTCTGTAGTAAGTCTGTCAAAGTCCCAGCGATAGGACAGTGCAAAATAATCCATTTCGCTCAGATACGCTGCCGGGGTATCACTGGAGTGCTTGCCGATATACACGCTCTGAGTTTTTCCGTCCCATTGGACGGGCTTGCCAAGGGCTTCGCTGACCGCCCGAACCGGAAGGTAGGTGGTGCCGTTGTAAACGAACACGTCCACGGGGTTGCCAGCGGCATCTTTGGGATTTAGCTCTATATCGTCGATGTAGATTTTGATACCACCGAACACTTCAATCATTTTTCCGGCAGCAGCTAAAGCCGGAGTTACGAGGCTGATGACCAGCAGGGTCACCAGGACTCCCATGAGGAACGAACGAGTGCTGTAAGTAGAGTGATGTTTCATGATGTTTTCTCTCCTTTGTTTTTGATTATGAACAGGTTTAAGCGGCGGCAATTTCCAGGAATTGCGCAGGGATCAGCCAATTTCCGTCCTTGTCGATAAGCCCCCATAGCCCTTCATACTGCACTTTGGCGTAGCTGTAGTCATCGGCGAAGTCCTGCGCAACATCGTAAACATATTCGATCACAATATTACCGGAAAAATCCCAAAATCCTGTTCTCCCGGATGTTTTTTCTGTCACAGCAATTCGCTCCGGAGTTCTCCAGTTCCAGCGGCTTGTTATATCGCCACCAAACTCCAATAAAGGAGTTCCCGAAGTGTCTATCACCCAATGTTTGGTTCTTTCAGCTAAAATGTCATCAAGCGATCCGGCTTCTCCAACGAGGGCCATTCCGCCTATAAAATTGGTAGCCGAGCTATATTGTGGCGGAATTACCCAATTTCCGTCCGTATCGATATAGCCAGTCAACATGGTTTCTGCGTCCACCACGGCAGCTAGCTCACCAGAAAAGCCATTCGCATCGGCATAGGCTGCTCCCGACTTGGGCAACACGGTGTTTCCGTCCTCATCAATATAAACATCGCCTGTTCCATCCAATGTGTGCACGGGGCATACGCCATTCCGGAAATATGGTTGCACCAAGTTGCTACTCACGGGTCCGGTTAAATACTTGCCCTCTTTGTCAATCAAGGCGTAGTATGTATTTGGGTCGCCCATTACATACGTGTCGACAAAGGCCCGGCCATCGTAGAAAGAAGTAGCTCTTGTATACATGGGGTGAATCACGAAAGATCCGGACTCGTCAATGTAGCCATAAAACGCACCAAAACCAGAAGGATCGCCTTCCCTAACTAAAGCCAAGCCGTCAGAAAAAGGCTGTGCTTCAGAGAAAGTATCCTCCGTAATCCGTTCGCCGGAGGCATTGATGTAACCCCAAAGCTGGTAGTAGTTTTGGTTGTCTACGCCGGTAAACTGTATTTGCGAGGAAACTCTGGCGAATCCCTCGGAAAAGTCGGTGGCTGCATCGAACTGCGGTTCAATCACAAATGCCCCGGTCGCGTCAATATAACCCCAGCCGCGCTCCGGAATGCGAACCCGGAACATATCGTCACCGAACGAGTTGCCTATGTTGTCGAATGTCGGCTGGACAACGAAGCTGCCAGAAGCATCAATCAGCCCCCAAAGCTGGCTTTGCGCATCCTTAACGAGGGCGAGTCCGCTGCTCCAAAAGTTCCTCGCCTCAGCAAATGCCGGAGAAATCACCCACGCCCCGGTTTCGTCTATGTATCCCCACAATTCGCTTGTGTCTTGAGCCGCGAGAGGGCCGTTAGAGAAAAGCCGCTCAAAATCAGTCTGTTCCACTGGATTTTGGATGGGCTGTTCGGTGCTGGTCTCGCTGTTACCTCCGCCCTCTGTTCGGGCGCTAGGCGGATCACTGGCTGGGGCGCTATCGCCGCTGTCGCCGCAAGCGCACAAGCCACACATCAAACAAGCCACCAAAAGGAGTGATAAGAGTCGGTTTTTCGTAGAAATCCCCCCGTTTTTCTTATTCTGTTGTATGACGCCGAAGCGAATGTAACAGAATATTGAGGGCGTTACATTTTCCCCTTCTATACTTTCCCTAGGCGAACAGTCAGCATACGTCCGGGCAGAAAGTTTTTGGTGAAGATGTCAGAAATGACTTGATTATAGCCCAATTTGATGCTAAAATAGGTATCACTATCAATAAAAAGTTACATTTTCCTCCTGGATCGAGATGCGCTATACTAGACCGCATCAAGAACAAGGGGGACAAACCACTATGGCAGCAACAGAACCGATTCGGAACAAGAACCAACTGAGAGAACTGGGCGATTATTTTTTGAAACGGGGCCAACTTCGCAACTATACGCTAGTCGTCATGGGCACTTACACCGCACTCCGCATCAGCGACCTGCTCCGCCTTCGCTGGGCGGATGTGTATGACGAGGAGCGGGGTGAGTTCCGTCCTCACGTAGAGATATTCGAGAAGAAAACCAGCAAATCCAAAACTATCGCCCTCAATAAGCAGGTTATTAACGCGCTGCGTCTGTATTTCCCGCACAGGCGCGGCGAGTTTATTTTTGCGAATAATCGGAAGGACGAGAAGGCTATCAGCCGGGTTCAGGCTTGGCGGATCATCCATTCGGCGGTGGAGTCTATCGGAATCATGGGGAAGATTGCTTGCCACTCGCTGAGAAAAACTTGGGGATACCACGCCTGGACGAGCGGCGCAGTATCCCCGGTGGTGATTATGCACATTTATAACCACAGCTCTTTCGCCGTGACGAAACGTTATTTGGGTGTGGAACAGGACGATCTCGACAGGGCATATCTCGGAATGGAGCTGTTCTAGGTCAGGTTTCTGGCACTTATACAGATGTTGTAATAGTTTTGTAGGCATAAACCCCTATGGAAACAAGGTCTCGCCCTGGGCCATGCTCCGGCTGGACAGAGTTTTCTTCTTGGAGATCGTGAAGTCTTCTCAAGCTATGAACCAGCGACAGGCTAGATTTCGTCATAAACTATGGTTTATCCCGAACGTAAGCAGCTTCTTTTTCGGCATCCTTTTGGGCATCTGAGGGTCGGCTACGTCAATCAGAGTACCAGCAACCTGTTCGCCCAACGCCGGCAACAACGGCACCGCCGGGAGCTAATCCCAGCCCACAAAAAGCGTAGCGCCCGACCTACACTTAGGCCGGACGCTGATCCGCAGGGGAATGAGTTTACATTTTAATTTTTGTCATCATCGTCCTCTTCACCGTCATCCTCTTTATCAAAAACCACTCGCACCTGCAAAGTGATGAAATCGTAGAGATATGTGCAATAGTCCGGAATCTCACCCTCAAGCCCCTCATGGCCGATTATCACCAGCCCGTCCCTCAGATAGACAGCGTCGTCGCTGAGAACCAGCCCCTTCGAGCCATTGTTGCTCTCCAGTATGGCGGAGCGGTAAACATATTCCAGATGGAACGGGACATCGGCGCACAGGCCAACACAGTCCATGAGACTCATCGGAGCAATTTCCGCAACGCCGAAAACCGCCATAATGAGCTGCCGTTTTTCCGATGCGGTCGGAACAATACATTTGGCGAAAGAGTCCCTGGAAATCACGCCGACACCGTTCGGATCGCTGTGAACACCCAGGCGAACGGTATAGACTTCGCCGTCCTTGACCCGATAATGCTTATCGCACTGCTCCCGGTCGTAGAGCATCGGGGCATCTTTCGGGCTATTCGGGTCGAGCTCCCAGGTCAGCGGAATCCCCTGCCGCGCCACTTCCACAGTCGGCTTGCCATACAGCTCAAAATCTACAGGTTCCTTTTTAGTTTCCTCAGTTTTCATTTTCATAACCTCCAAAAGTTTATTTTCGAGGGTACGGGGCTGGGCAGCTGGGTCGCTGCCCGCCCCTGTGCCCCTCTACAATACGTAGGACAATTTGATGCCGCTTTGAGTAACGGAATCAGCGGTAATCTTCCAGGTACACGCGAATCTCAGCGATACCCGCACGTTTCCAATTGTTGACGCTCTTCTGGCACGCACCAATCTCGTCAGCGATTTCCCGTTCCGTGTATCCCTGGGAGGACAAAACTACAATCAGCTGGTCCCTCTCACTCAACTGGTCGATGGCCGCATAGAGTGCGTCCGACAGATCCATGCTCTCGACCAATTCCTCCACGCTGAACGTATCCTGCGGCAGCTCGCCGACTTCGAGTTTCTGTTCCAAAGAGAGCTGCGCCCCGTCCCGCTGCATCTCGCACTCACGGCAGTTCTTCATGCAGCGGCTTCCATCCGCATTGCGGCAGCGGGTCTCGCGCTCCAGTCGCTTGAGTTCGCTCCAATAGAGTCGCATGATTTCCGGGCTCATCGGCACCCCATCTTCGCGCCATTGACGGAAAAGGGTTTTCAGTTCCATGTAATCCTGATAAGCAGACATTTTT
>CAJURY010000031.1 GCA_910589155.1 uncultured Oscillospiraceae bacterium
TTAACCTATGAGGTTGACCAGATTCGGATTGTCTTGCCCCACGAGGTCACGGACTTGGCAATCTCAGAAGAGCAGGACTATTGCACGCTGGTTACCTGCACGCCTTATGGCGTCAACAGTCATCGGCTTTTGGTGCGGGGGCGCCGGATTGCCAATCAGGAGATGGCAAAGCAGATCCGTGTAACGGCAGACGCCATGCAGATTGAGCCAATGCTGATTGCCCCGTTTGTTGCCGTGCCCATGCTGCTGGCTTTGCTGATTGTTCTGCTGGCCAGTACGCACAGGAAAAAACATAAGGAGGAAAACCCATGAAACATAGAAAGCAAATTGCGGCGCTTTGTCTGGTCTTGTGTCTGCTCTGCGGCCTGTGCCTGACGGTATACGCCCGGGAAGCGCCGGATTTAACCCAAAAAGGGGCTATCACGGTAGAAATGAAGGACGGTGGTAAAACCGTAACGGGAGGCTCGCTTACCGCCTATCGTGTAGGCGAATTTTCGGAGGAGGACGGCAACTACAGTTTCAAAAAGACTGCCGCAATGGAGGCATTTTCAGAAAGCTATGAGAAGTTAGACTCCCCTGATCTGGCAAAAAAAGTGGCGGCCTTTGTAAAGCAGCACAAGGTGCCAGCCTATGGTACGGCGAAAAATAAAAATGGCAAGGCGGTCTTTTCCAATCTGGAGCAGGGGCTGTACCTGATTGTTCAAACTGCTGCCTCCGACGGCTACGAGCCGCTGAATTCGTTTTTGGTGACGGTTCCGATGCAGATAGACGGCCACTATGTCTATGAGGTCAATGCTGCGGGGAAATTTCAGCTAAAGGAAAAATCTGAACCTACTGACCCGCCGAAGCCGCCCAAACCCAATTTGCCTCAAACTGGACAGCTCAATTGGCCGGTGCCGGTTATGGCGGCGGCAGGAATTGGCCTGCTGGCGCTTGGCCTGGCGCTTCGTCTGGCAGAGAGAAAGGGACGGCACTATGGGTAAAATGGGTACCGCCTGTATCATTCTTGGGACAGCGCTGATTCTGGGCGCGCTGTCCCTGTTCCTTTTTAACCGGCTGGAATCCGAGCAGGCCGGAGCCGCCGCCGAAAGCGTTCTGCCCCGGATTATAGAGGAAATTTTGGAGCCAAATTCCACGGATCCTGCGAAGGAACCGTCCTACCCCGACCCATATGATCCTGCTATGACCGAGGTGGAGATTGACGGCTATGCCTACGTGGGGTATGTTTCAATTCCGGCTTTGGAGCTGGAGCTTCCAGTTATGGCAAATTGGGACTATTCCCGGCTGAAAATTGCGCCCTGCCGTTACTCCGGATCTACAAAGACGGATGATCTGGTTCTCTGCGCTCATAACTATACGCAGCATTTTGGGTCGCTGAAGGGGCTAACTGATGGAGATGCGGTAATTTTTACAGATATGGATGGCGTGGTTTGGCGGTACGAAGTTGTCGTTGTGGACGTCCTTTCTGCCACGGCTGTGGAGGAAATGGAATCCGGGGAATATGACTTGACCCTGTTTACCTGTACCTATGACGGGGTCAGCCGGGTGACGGTACGCTGCGACCGGGTAGAAGATTAGAGCGGAGCGCAGCACTGCGAAAAGCGGAGGATGCCCACGGCAATACCAATTGATACCTCCACTTGTCGTGAAGTCCAGCGCAAGATGAATCTAGCAAGGGGGCTGTCTCTGCATGAGACAGCCCCTTTTTCTGATATAAAATCGTTGGGTATCAAATACCACAGGCAAAAAATGACCAATCGGAAGTTTTTATACAATAAGCATGGCGTCTCCAAAGGAGAAAAAACGGTATTTTTCTTCCACAGCAACTTCATAAGCATGTAGAATCTGCTCTTTGCTGGCAAAGGCGGACACCAGCATGACCAGGGTGCTTTCCGGCAGGTGGAAGTTTGTAATCAGTCCGTCCATGGCGCGGAAGCGGTAGCCGGGATAAATAAAAATATCCGTCCATTTGCTTCTTGGTTCAAAATGTCCGTTTTCATCCGCCAGAGATTCCAGGGTTCGGCAAGAGGTTGTCCCTACGCAGAAAATTCGCCCACCGGCGGCTCTGGTTTCATTGAGCGCTTGAGCGGTTTCTTCCCCTATCATGCACAGCTCGCTGTGCATATGATGCTCCGTGATTTCTTCCGCTTTTACAGGACGGAAGGTACCAAGTCCCACATGCAGCGTCACATAGGCCAGCTTCACGCCCTTTGCGGCGATTTTTTCCAGAAGCGCCGGGGTAAAGTGCAGCCCTGCCGTGGGCGCGGCGGCGGAACCGCTCTGCTTGGCGTACACGGTCTGGTAGCGTTCCTGATCCGCAAGCTCCGCTTTGATGTAAGGCGGCAGGGGCATTTTGCCAAGACGCTCCAGCACTTCCAAAAAGATGCCATCGTAGTGGAACTGCACCACCCGGTTGCCGTCTTCTTGTATGGCGGTTACTGTGGCGGTGAGCTCTCCGTCTCCAAAAATAACTTCCTGTCCGAGCTGCATTTTTTTTCCGGGTTTCACCAGGCATTCCCATGCGCCGCCGCCCAGCTCCCGCAATAGCAGCACTTCAACAGCGCCGCCTGTGGGTCTGCGACCCAGCAGCCGGGCGGGCAGCACGCGGGAGTCATTCATAACAAGGCAATCTCCCGGCTGCAAATAATCAATCATATCATAAAAATGTCTATGCTGCAATTCGCCGGTTTTGCGATCCAACACCAGCAAACGGGAGGCGTCCCGCCTCTCCAGAGGCGTTTGCGCAATCAGTTCTTCCGGTAGATTATACCAAAAATCGTGGGTCTTCAAGTGATACCCTCCTAATGTTATAGTAACATCCATTATACTATTTCTTCTTGATTTTTGCAACCGCCATGGGCAAAACCATATGCCGCTGCATAGCATGGTGAGAGGTGAAATGAAATGTCAAAAAAACTTTTCCGGGGCGTATGCACCGCTATGGTAACGCCCTTCCGGCTGGATTTCATCAATTACCGGGTGTTTGATCAGCTTTTGGATTATCAGATCAGGCACCATGTAGCCGGTGTGGTGGTGTGCGGAACCACAGGAGAATCCGCGACCTTAACAGACGGCGAAAAACTGGCTTTGATCGAACATACGGTGGACTATGTAGACGGTCGGTGTCTTGTCATTGCCGGCACAGGCTCCAACTGCACGGCTCATGCCGTTGCGCTTAGCCAGGAGGCGGAAACGCTGGGGGCAGACGTGCTGCTTGTGGTGAGTCCCTACTATAATAAGGCGACGGCTTCCGGGTTGGTTGCCCACTATACAGCTATAGCGGATGCGGTATCCGTTCCCGTTATTGTCTATAACGTGCCTTCCCGCACAGGGCTGGATATTCCGGTTTCTGTGTATAAGGAATTGTCGCAGCATCCCAATATCTGCGGCGTGAAGGAAGCATCCGGTTCCATTTCTAAGATTGCCCGTATCCGCCGGGAATGCGGCAATGGCTTTTCTATTTGGTCTGGCAACGACGATATGGCTGTTCCAACGGTGGCGCTGGGGGGAGACGGTGTGATTTCTGTGCTGTCCAACCTCTGCCCGGGGGAAACAGTGGAAATGATGCAGGCCGCTCTGGGAGGCGACTACCGCAAAGCTGGGAAAATGCAGTGCCAGCTTATGCCCCTGATTGACCTGTTGTTTTGTGAAGTGAACCCGATTCCTATTAAGGCAGCGTTAAAGCAGGCGGGATTTGACGTAGGCGCCTGCCGCTTGCCCCTGACCCAGCTTTCGCCTGAACACGCCAGAGTTTTGGAAAAACTGATTTTATAAGAAAACGGCGGGAAAAAATTCCCGCCGCCTGAACCAGTAAAAAACGATCAATTATGTCATTGCGAAAAAGCACCGCAGACTGTTGCGGCAATCCTTTGGCCAAATTTTTCAAAGTGGAAGCTGCCCTCTAGCGAGGGAACACGTTTGCCCCTACGGCAACATTTTGCGGCAGATGCCGTTGAGTGCCCCTCAAGGGTGTGTCAGGTTTGCAGCGGTGTACGAAACGCGATGCCGGCGCGCCGCCCGCCACGTCGTTTTGCCGCCTCGCAATATCGAGGAAGCGCTTGACGCGCTGTCGCGATTACGCTGCTGCTCCTCTCCAAACTGCAACTACTGCGCCTGGTTGCAGTTTGGTACTTTAGAAAAGCTAGGACGGATGGATGTGCCGATTTGCATTGGCGCTCATACGAATTGCTTGAGAACAGCTAGCTCTGCCGAGGCTATTTCACAAGCTGAAGCCTCTGTAAAAATTTTTTCGTACCATTATTTTTTGGTAGTCTGCTCCGGCCTGAGGAAGCGGCCTTTTCGTTTGCGGGGCAAATATACTGCTGCGCAAATGCCAAGAAACAAGGCAAGGCAAAGCAAGGATACTTTCCAACCAATGGAAAATGCTGAATTGCGGTAAGTTAGTTCCACGGAATGGGTGCCTGCGGACAGATGCAGTCCAACCATCGCGCCGCCGACGGTTACAATTTCAGCGGGCTGCCCATCTACAAGGGCAGTCCAATTGCCGCCGTAGGGGATGGAAGTGTACAGCAGGCCGTCTTTTGAGGCGCGAACGGTGCCGGTGACCAAGGTATCCGTAAACCGGGTAAGCTCCAGAGGCGCCGCGCGCAAAATGGCAAGTCCCTGCTGGAATACGGTATCGTCCAAAACCGCAGATTCCAGATCCAAGGTACCCTTTTCGCCGTCCTTGCAGGTAAACTCCACGGAAATGACGTCTCCAATCTGGCAATCGCCTACCGCCGCCATTTGCGCTAAGCTGATGGAATCCCCGGAAACGCGCTGGCCGTTCTTCCAGATGGTGTAGGAGTTGCGTTTGGGCGCGTTGATTTTTAGACAGACAAAACCGGCCTGTTTTACCTCAAAGCCAATGGTAACGTCCGCGCCGGATTCTGTGGCGGTGTAGCTGATGTGCCCAGAGCGTCCTTGTTGGGTGACAGTCGCGCCTTCACCTTCCGCCGTGTATTCCAAAATTACAGAATAAACAGCCTGCTTCAGGCCGGTAGCGGCGGCAAAAAGCTGATTCTGGAAGGTGAAGCCACCGGTGGACGCTTCGAAATCCAGTTCAGCCAGGGCGGGATCCGCGACAAAGCCCAGCGGGAGCCACGCTTTATTTTCCAATAGGGCAATATTGCCAATGGCGCAGCTTGTCTGATTGTAGCGGCTTTGAACCAAGTCCTCGCTTCTGTTTATCTGATACTTCAAATTCAAAAATAGACTGGAAACCGGGGAAGCTTCCTCGTAACAGTAACGATTATAGGAGGGCTTGGCCGCAAAACCTAAAGCAGCCATAAATTTGGTTACGCTTTCGTTGGCGGAGGAGGAGAAGGTGGTCACGCCGTTTAATCCATTCAGCGCGCCGTCGTTGAGGCTTTGCGTGTGGGTAAAGTCTGCCCGGTAAAACAGTTCAGTCTCGTGGGTCTTCATATAATCAATGACTTCCGCGGTGGCCTCTCCGCCGCTGGGATAGTTTTTTACATTGGTGCCGTTGAAGGTTAGACCGAATTGCAGCAAATTGCAGACAAGTTCCACTGCCATCAGAATGCTGAACGCAAAGGCAATCCGGCGTTTGCGGTTTTCCTTTTTCTCTTCCAAGTCAGGTTCCTCTGGAACAAGAGGCTCTGTAAGCAGCGGCATGGCGTCAGGGGCTTCTTCTGCTTCAGGCAGAGGCTTAGGACGCTTTTTCTCCCGCGCGGCGAAAAGCAGCGCCAGATAACCCAGGAAAAATACGCCGTTGTAGGCCAGGAAAATCCATTGGCTGCGGTTCTTGGAGCAATAGCACAGCCCTGCAAATACAACGCTGGCAAAAAGAAGCTGCCAGATTTTCAGTTCATTTCGGTATTGGATGACGCGGTAGGCCATGACCAGCAGCACAAAGGAAAATAAGAAGCTAAAGCGATAGGGAATCATATTGGTAAAATGGAAGCCGTGCCAAATGTAGTCCAATTGCCGGATAATGAAGCTGAGTGCGAAAAACACCAGCAAAAACAGGCTGCACAGCTTTTCCCGCACTTTAAATTCCTTGCGAGTGAGAAATACAATTGCCAAAAGCAAAGTAAAAACGCCGCAGTACAAATTGGGAAGCCCTTCTTTATAGGTAGGCGTATTGCCCCCGGCGGCATTCCCTGCCACCTGCGCCATGGCGGTGAACAGCCCCTTCCAGTCGTTGGAGCTGGCAATGTTCAAGCGGAAGCCGGTGGGGAACTGGTTGACGCTGGAGTACGTGTTTTGCAGTCCGGCAAGGGCGGGCAGCTCCAAAACAGCGGTCATGCCAATGGCAAGAGCGGAAAACAGCGCAATACGCATAAGGTCGGAAAAGAATCTGCCAAAGCCCCTCCAACAACAGATTTCATAGCAAAAAAATATAAGAGCTACAAAGATGCAGATAAAAAATCCAATGTAATAGTTGCAGAAAATGGATAGAAACAGCGATATGGTATACAAAACAAATCGCTTTTCCCGAAGTAACTGGATCGCGCCAAGGCATACCAGCGGCAGCAAGGCAAAAGTATCCAACCACATAATATTCCACAGATAACCCAGCGCCCAAGCGCACAGAGCGTAAAAACTGGCGAAAAGAACCAGGAACCAGTCCTCACGACCAAAAAGTTTTTTTAGAAAAATTGCAAAAAACAACCCCGCAAGCCCCAGCTTAATGGGTAGGAGCATGGAGAAAAAGCTCATAAGCCAGCTTTCCGGCACCAATACCGACAATAGGTATAGAGGAGAAGCCAGATAATAGGAAATCATGGCGAGATAGTCCATGCCCATACCGACGCTCCAATTGTGCAAAAGGGAGCCGCCGGAGCGCAACGTATTGCGAAATTCAACAAAAAAGGGATAATACTGATGATACATATCCGAATACAAAATCGCATAGCTGCCGAAGGGCTTATACTGGCTGAACAACATCACAAGCAGAACGCCGAAAAACGGAAGCAGAAAGGCCAGTGTGAGATAACTTGGCCGTTTTTTTGTTGTGAGAGCAGAATGCATGGCGCTGTGACCTCCAAAAAGAATTAGACTTATTTTACCACAATTTGTACCGGGGGTAAATAGATTTTTTTCTATAAACTGTAAACAATGAGTTATCTTGCACTGCAAACAAACTTACTACTCCGAATATCCTACCTTCTGGTACGCTTTGTCAAGGGTGTTTAAGAAATTTTCTCGCAGTCATTCAAAATA
>CAJURY010000032.1 GCA_910589155.1 uncultured Oscillospiraceae bacterium
CAAGAAGCTGGGAAATAGAAACCTCTCCGCCGCCCACAGTCAGGGTGGTCTTTACCTTGCTCAAATCCGGCGATCCGCCGTCCTTTATCTGCTGGGCCAGCTCCCGAACCACCGCCGTCATCTGATCCTGCATACGGTTCACGTCCGCCTGGGTGTAATTCCCATCAGTGAAGAAGTCCAGCGTGTCCCGGACAAAATTCACATCGTTAATATTACGGTGGCGGAATACCTCGTTTTCGCCAAGGGCGGTGTACTCCTGAGCGGCGCTGAACAGGAAATCCGTCTCGCGGTAGAAGAAACCGTGGGTAGCTCCGCCGGATGCGGCTGACTTGTTCGCGTCCTCAGCAGTAAAAACACCGGGCTGGATCGTCTCGATAATAAACCCCATACCCTTATTCTCCACAATGGTTTTGCCATCATAGGAATCCACTCGCTTGCTGCCAAGCTGGGGCGTCAGGTCGATGGCTTCATCCCGGTGTTCCCGCCAATATTCATTGGCCCGTTTTTCCTCCGCTTTCCAGCGTTCCGCCATAGCGTCGCCGCTGACCTTTACGCCGGGTTCGCCTTTGGTGGCGGGGGTGCTGCTGATATGTTTGACAAAAGGACCCTTGAGCGCATCCGGATGAAGCTGGCCCGAAGGCAAAATAGCTGGCATAGACATAATTAAATCCTCCTAATTATAAGCAACTTACTTTCTGATGAATTGATTGAAAACTATCATTTTATACTCGCCATTTCATCAAGCGCGAATGTCTACCGATGTCTCAATAGACGGAGCCGGTTGAGAAGATTGCATTTCTGCGCGGGCCTCTCGATACGCCTGTAAGTACACCGAGGCCGACTCGCCAAAAAATTCATGCTCTGCCTTGGTCTGTATATCCGTCCATCCTCCGCCGAGGCTGTTATAGCTTGCGATATTCTCACCGTTAGGAGCGAAAATTTCAGCAGCCTGCTGGACTGAACTGATTTTTAGATTTGCGGAGCAGCCTCCCGACAGTTTTTCCAGAATCTTTTCCAATGCCTGCAACATCGGGTGAGGCTCTTTCAATGCTGCCTGGATAGCAGACATTACCTGGTTTTTCGGCCCGGAGCGGTCAGGGGAAACATATTGCTTCATGTGTGCAAGCCGCATTTGGGTAAAGCCCTCCGACATATAAACGCCCTTCTTGGCATCTTCTTTTGCGTATGCTTTTATCCGCTCGATAAAACCGTCGCTCATTCCGCTCTTTGCAGTTTTTTCGGTGCCACTGGTTTTATCCCCTCTGACGGCTGCGGCATAATTTGTTGCCGCCGACACACCGGAAATATTCACGATACTGCCCTCCTTTAGGTTGATTTACTCCGCGTCGCTGCCGATACTCTGTTTGAACGTGTTCCAAATATCGTCATAAATGGACTGGAACAACGATTCCCGTTGAACAGCGCCGGTGTCCGCTGTCTCCCAATCTTCAAAGTGAATTTCTTCCCCCTCCTCTACGCAGTCCCGCCGCTTTAACTCGGCCAGGATGCTGGAGGCCCCCTTTTGGAACGTGGACGTTATACCATGTGCGGAGGAAAGAGCGCGGTCAATTTCACCGTAAATATCGTCTGCGGAGGCGTCGATCTGCCAATGGGTATCATTCGCGCCGTTCCCCGCCCACTCTGCGGCCATGCTGTAAGCCTTGCCCATGTAGCCCTCCTGGGTGGGGTTGTGATCCGATACCCGGTTCAGTTCCGCCGCGCCCTGCTGCATAAATTGCTCACGCGCCGCCTTGGTTGCGTCCAGCAGCTTGGAAACGTCCTCCAGCTTCATCTGCTCCGGCAAAGCCTTGCTGCCGTCCAGCATATCCTGATATTCTTGAATGGTTTGGTCGAAGGCGGAGAGCTGATCCCGGTATTCCATCAAAGACGTTTCATGCTGCTGGCTCAAATATGCGCCCACTTTACACTGGTTTAAGTAGAAGTGCAGCAGGCCCTCCGGCATTTCCTCCAGAGGGGAATTTTTCTTGCCCTCCGTGGCCTCCGCCGACAGCTCCAACGTATCAAACCGGGTTTTCATATCCTTTGCCTGATTTTTCGCGTTCAGCAGATTTTCGGACAGCCGGTGCAGCGTGTCATTGATCGGCGGCTGAACAAGTTTCTGCCCCAGCGGTTTGGTCTGCTGGAAGATGCTGTTTTGGTGAAAAAGATTTGCGAAGTTTGTTACATTCATTTTATCTGCCTCGTTTCTGCCCTACGCCTTTACATCAAAACTTGCAGACGTATCCCCGCTCACCGCCGGAGCTGCCGTCTGCTTGGCGTCGGCTATCTCTGCCTCGGCCGCCTTGTACGCCTCGCGGTAAATATGATTAGATTCATACTGAAATCGAGTTTCGTCTTTTGTGGGAACATCGAACCAACCACAAGAGTCACGATAGCCCGCAATCATTTCGCCATTCCCGTCATAAATCTCCGCCGTAGTTCCAAACATAGGCCCGTGGAATACTTTGGCAGTACAGAGGCCGTCTAACAAATCCAAGAGATTTGCTCCAGTATGCCAGACACGTTTAGGATCGTTGATTGCAGCAGACACTTGGGAAGTGGGTTTTGCCCGATCCGGGGAAACAAACTGCTTCATGTGAGCATCCCGCATGGCCGAAAAGCCGGTACGCTGCTTGCTATCGTATCCGTCCATGTAGCGGCCCTTCGCAGCATCAGCGCGGGCTTGGGCTTTGATTTGCTCAACATACTCGTCAGACAAGGCTCCACTGACTTTCTTACTGATTGGCTCAAATAAGCCGTCCTCGCTGACTGATATTTTGGATGCTGGGCGGTTGGCAGTTCTGCCGGTAGCTCTATAAGAGCCATAAGAATTGAAAGCGCCGGGAATACCGTTGATTGCCATAGTGGTTCCTCCTCATAATTTAATCGTCTTAACTGGAGCGGCAAAGTTTAGATACCTATTGCACCGCCTCCACGCTCTCCGCTATTTTGATTAGTTCTTCACCCGAACAATGCGCTGACATTGCAAAAAAGACACCTTTTTCATCATCACCCCACACAAGTACGCTTGCCTTGTCCGCTTGTTGTTCCAAATATAAATCAGCGGTTTTACCACCAACAAGTACGGCTTGCACATCTGTCTCTTGATTGTCGAGAAGCACATAAGCTGATACCGATTCCCGGTTCTTGGTATAAGTAAATGAAAGTAAATATCCCTCATCGTTTCTATAAACAATGACTACTTGATCGTCTGATATAGATTGATTCAACTCGCTATAACCCTCTGGAATCCATGTGGGCTGATATACTACTTGAGGTTTTGGAACTTCCTGCGCCTCCACGCTCTCGGCAATTTTAACCATTGTTTCGCCGTCAAGTGTTGATGTAATCCAGAAAATTCTCTGCTTATTTTCATCTTCCCATACTAAATGATTCACAGCTCCACTTGTATTGTCGATGTATAGGTCAGCAGAAATATTGCTCACATAAGTATCTATAAGTTGGGTGTCCTCTCCTATTTGAAGATTCATTGATTCTGTATTCATATAGCAGTTAAAAAGAATTATATCTTCCTCTGGATTTTCATAAATGGCAATCATGTGTGCTCTGTTCTCTGGCTCTACTATGAGTTCATATCCATCTGGCATCCAGGTCGGACAGAATACAACATTCTCTGGGACAGCTTGCTCTTTGCCGATATAATGGTACACAAACCACCCCTCATACACTTCCCGCACCCAGCCCACAAATGCCGCCCGCGCCTCCGGGCTGACTGCCAGGACGGTGCAGCCGCTCAACAGCGCCGCCAGCAGGAGGCAGGCCGCAGCCTGGGCGACCCGATACCGAATGGGGTGGTCGGCCCGGCGGATCAGCTTTTTCATCTTGCGCTCAAAGGCCGATGAAAAAGTCAGGGCTTCATCCTCGCTCAATTTTTCTTCGGAGGGTATTTCCTCTAATTCCATGAAATACGCCTCTTGCAAAGCCGCTTTAAGCGTCGTCATTTTCATGCTCCTTTGTCAGTTGTTCCAGCAGCTTCTTCCGCCCCCGCTGGGCGCGTTTTTTCACTGTCTCCGCCTCAATGCCCAGCAGCTTGGAAATCTCCGTCAGCTTGTATTCCTCCACGCATTGAAGATACAGAACATCCCTGTAAAGTACCGGCAGTTCCCGGATGGCGTTCAATACTTCCTCGTAGGCAATCCGCTCCAGTACGTCCTCCTCCAGATCGTACTCGATTGGGATCACGGCGTCTGGACTTTCAAGGACAGTTTCTTTTTTCCGTTCCGCAAGCATGGTAAGCGAAATGTTTCTAACTATAATAACCGTAAACAGCCGCGTTCGGGGACAATTTATCTGCCCGATTTTAGAAAAATTTTTTACCAGCCGCAGAAAAGCCTCCTGTACCGCGTCCTCGGCCAGTTGGTGATCTTTCAAAATCTTCATGGCGATATGCAGCATAGTCCGCCGGTGGGCGTGGTATAGGGTTTCAAATTTTGCCCGTTCCTCCGGGGTATCGAGCATTTGCAGGTATATCAGCATGGGGCGTTACCTCGTTTTCTGCTTTGTGTCAGGGTGGGGTGTGATTTTGAAAACACTCCTCCGTAAAAAACACTCTAATATATAAACTTGAAAACGAACGGTTTGGGGACAGGATTTTGGAAAAATTTCAAAAAAATTTTTCTCCGCTGAAAAACCATTATAATATGCGGAACAGCAGGGCGCAAGAGTGCCCTGCCCAGACAGCGCCCTCCATAAGAAGCGGGGGTTCCAGGGGACGCGCTAAACGGCAAGCAGGGCGAGTGTCAATACACTCGCCATTTTCGCCTTGCGAAAA
>CAJURY010000033.1 GCA_910589155.1 uncultured Oscillospiraceae bacterium
TAAGCAGTCGTAGCAAAGAAGGGGCTAAACTTGCTGGAGAAGGGATCATACGCAACAACCAGCGTGTCGCGCTTTTCGCCATCTTCAGTAGGGCCGTCGGTAGGAGCCTCAGTGGGGCCGTCGGTAGGAGCCTCAGTGGGGTTGGTGGTTTCGGGGGTCTTATCCTTACAGCCAGCGAACATTGCAGTCATCATGCAAAGAGCCAGCAGCAAAGCGAAGATCCGCAGAGCATTCTTTTTCATTTTGTTTCCTCCTATATAATTTTTATATTTTCCGCAGGTCCTGCGGCAAATATCAGTTGGACGCTTCCTCCTTGGGAAGCTCTATCATGGCGGGAAGCTTTCTCAGCCGGAAAATCACGGCGGCGAAAACGATGCGCAAAAGCTCCATGCCGAAACAGGCGTAATCCCAGCCTTCCGCGCCGCCCCAAATGAGATACGCAGCGCCGCACAAAGCGGTTATAACGCTCATTACCAGCAAATACGCCGCGCCGGTTTGCATTCTCACGGCAATCTTGTCTTTGTCCTCCCGGATAAAAGGGGCTTTCGCCGTTTTCATCCGAAAAACGCTTGCCCAGAGCAGATACAGCGCCGGCAGGAGCAGCAGCATGGGAATGGTGGTGTAAAGCTGGCGGTAATACCGGCAGGCCGGCAGCATTGCGCAGATTGTACAAAGGGTCGCGTCGGCAATCAGCCGGGGCAACCGCCGGGCAGCCTGCAAAGCGGCCTCCTGATTTGCATAGGCAAAATAACTGCCAATGTAAACCGAGTCGCTGATGGGACGCCCCTTGGGACCCATGCGGTCTTCAATTCGATAATCTTTTACATACTTTCTGGATACCAAAATTCTCACCACCAAAATGCTTGTCAGATAGATGTCAAACATTTTAGGCAATTATAGCACATTCAATCCGGGATAATCAACTGGAAATTTTATTTTTTTTGCCTTTTTCGAAATAATCGTGCAATCTATAATGAAACGCAGCAGGCCGGAAGAACTTTTTAGTTATGTTTAACAATCCATCGTCATACAAAATAAATACCATAGTACGCATAACTGAATAATTATTGTAAAACAGAAAAAATATGCCGTAAATTGATAATTTCATGGACATTTTATTTAGAATATCGACATTTTGCTGCATTCCCACCCATTTACCACTGTATATTGTACCGAATAGTTACCAAATTCCCCCATGTGTCCACGTGTGGTGGACAGAAGCAAACGCGCGCTTTGCTCTGGTTGCAATGCACATCAGATTTCATGCCATGAAAAATAGATTTCCGGCAAGTGCAACAATTCCCGGCGAGAAATTTCAGGAAATATGACGAAGGGTTTTTTTGTGAATATTGCTGCATCTTGATTTCTTTCCCATTTGCGGGTATAGTTATAAAAAAGCTCTTTGCAATCATTGAAGGAGAAGCCTATGGAAAATTATTTTACAGCCGCCATGCCCAGGGAAAAGGTCGCCGCCATTTCCGCTCTGGGGCTTGCCCATATGGGCGACGCGGTTTTTGAGCTGCTGGTGCGAAGCTGGCTTTGCACCCACGGCGACGTGACGGCGCAGCGGCTGCACAGAGATACCATTTCTTATGTGTCCGCCCCCGCCCAGGCAAATTTTGTAGAAAAAATCCTGCCGCTGCTCACCGGGGAGGAAGAAAGCCTTTACCGCCGGGGGCGCAACAGTCACCCCCATGGGGTGCCTAAAAGCGCAACGCCAGGACAGTACGCCAGAGCCACCGGTCTGGAGACGTTGTTTGGCGGACTGTTTTTAGCTGGAAAAACCGAGCGGTGCAACGAACTGTTTATCGCTGGAATGGAGGCGCTATATGGCGTTTGACGCAACTTTTTTTCGAGGCGTTTTGGCGGAAATTGCCGAAACCGCCCTGGGCGCCCGGGTGGAAAAAATTCACCAGCCCACAAGAGATACTATAATTATATTGCTGCGCTGCGAAACCGGCCGCAAACGGCTGCTGATTGCCGCCAATCCCGCCGCGCCCCGGCTGCATTTTACGCAGTCCAATCCCGAAAATCCCGACCAGCCGCCCATGTTCTGTATGCTGCTGCGCAAGCACCTTATGGGCGGGCGTTTGGCGGATATTTCCCAGCTTCCTATGGAGCGCGCCGCCGTTTTCACCTTTGACTGCACGGACGAAATGGGGGACGCAGCGCAAAAAAAGCTGGTGGTTGAGCTAATGGGGCGCACCACCAACGTGTATCTGCTCTCCCCGGAGGGGCGCATTCTGGATTGTCTGCGCCGCATTGGGTTAGATGACTCCGCACGGCGGCAGGCGCTGCCGGGGCTGTACTATCAAGCCCCCGCTCCCATGGAAAAAGCAGACCCCCTGACCGTTTCTTCGGCGGACATTCTGGCAATTTTGCAGTCGCCCGGCGCGGACAAGCTGCAAAGCCGTCTGATGGACGCCTTCGGCGGACTTTCTCCCCTGGTCTGCCGGGAAATTGCGCTGTTTGCCGCCGGAGACGTAGACGCGCGGCTGGAAGATTCTTCTTTGGAGCCCCTGTCTAAAAAAGTCTATGCGTTTTTTGAAACATATGTGAGGCATCCTGCGCCTTATCTGGCCGCCGGGAAGGCCTACGCTTTTTGTCCTATATTGCAATATGGCAATCTTGCCCCCTGCGAAAAGGCGGAATCCTTTCAGGCACTGCTCGACGGCTACTATATCCAGAAGGACTTAGCCGACCTCATGCGGCAAAAGGGGCAGGGGGTGCGGAAAACCGTGTCCAATTTGGCGGATCGTACCCGCCGGAAGCTCGCCTTGCAGGCAAAAGAGCTGGAAGCCACCAAGGATCGGGAGCGGCTGCGGCAGCTTGGAGATATTGTCACGGCGAATCTCCACGCCATTGCCAAGGGGCAGCTTCGCTTGACGGCGGTGGATTTTTACGATCCGGACATGAAAGAAATTGATATTCCCCTGTCGCCTACCCTCAGTCCCCAGCAAAACGCCGCGAAATTTTATAAGGATTATACCCGGGCCAAAAACGCGGAAAAGGAACTGACCCGGCAAATAGAACTGGGACAAGGAGAGCTGCGCTATTTGGAAAGCGTGCTGGAAGAACTGGAACGGGCGGAAACGGAAGGCGAACTGGAGGAAATCCGGGAAGAACTCACTGCCGGCGGGTATCTGCGTCGGGATCGCGGCAAAAAGAAAATGCGCAAGGCCGCGTCCAAGCCACAGCGATTTTTGTCCAGCGACGGGTATCCCATTTACGTGGGGCGGAACAACCGTCAAAACGACGAGCTTACAACCAAGCTGGCTCGAAAGGACGATCTGTGGCTCCACGTGCAAAAGCTCCACGGCTGTCATGTGATTATCCCCTGCGCAGGGGTCACGCCCCCGGACGACACCATCACCCAGGCGGCGCAGCTTGCGGCGTTGTACTCCCAGGGCAGGCAGGGGCAAAACGTGGCGGTGGACGTCACGCCGGTGAAATTTGTGAAAAAACCGGCGGGGAGCAAGCCCGGCATGGTGGTTTATTATCAGTACCGCACGGTCTACGTCACCCCGGATGAAAAGCTGCCGGAAAAATTGCAGAATAACCCATAATTTGGATGAAAACAGCGCATTTACTGAATACAGTCCTAGGGAGCGCCATAGGCGCTCCCATTTTTCTATTACCGGCGCAATCCGATGGCAGGATTCTGCGTTTTAGATTGCCCCACGACGGGCGGACACGCAGATCGCCCTAAATTGCGAAAACGATATTGTCCTTTTTTAAGAAACAAAACGCCTGATGCGATTTCACATTCGCATCAGGCGTTATTTTGTTTGATATCTTCCGCTGTAATTTTGCCGTGCTCTTTTTCAAAGGCCTGCACGCTTTGCTTGATGTATTGTTCGATCTCCTTATTGGCAGAGCGGCCGTTGTATTTGGCAACATAACGATACTTAGCAAACAAAGTTCGATTTATACGCAAGGTATATCTTAAATCCGAATCATCCATTTGCAGCACCCCCGACACATTTATTTAATAACATCTTATCATATTCCTCTTGCATAAATACGCAAACGACGTTATAATGACATATAAATGACGCATTTCATTTCAAAAAAAACGGGACATCCTAGCGGCCAAGAAGCCAATCCACAGAAACATGCAAACAATCGGCCAGTGCACAAAGCTCCTTATCCGTAACTGGTCGCTTTTGTCCCTCCAAAAGCGATAAGGCCGGAGCACTGATGTCCACACCCAATAATTGCAGACTTGCCAAAAGATCTATCTGTCGCATTTGCCTCATCTCACGTGCTTTTGTTACTTTTGCGCCTATTAAATTACGATCTCCCAATGGTAATTGTCTGGTTTTCATTGCTTCCGCCCCTTTTTATATTTAGTATATAAAAAAGGAGACGTTTTAAATTTGGTAATACCAATTATAGAGAATAAATTTTGTATTACCAATTTTAGAACAATACCTACTTCAACCAATCCCCAACGCACCATCGGTTACGAGCCGTAGGGGCGGACCTATGTGTCCGCCCCTACGGCATGATGGGAAGATGGCGCGCAAATTTAGGCGGCAACCGCTGTCGAGTGTCCCCCATCTGTAGCGGAGTTCGTAACGCGTTGCCCGTGGGCGCTGCCCACTTCAAATTTGGTATTACCAATTTTTAATTGAAAGACTAACTATAAAAAGTCAAGAGACAAAAGCAAGATGATGCAGAAAAAG
>CAJURY010000034.1 GCA_910589155.1 uncultured Oscillospiraceae bacterium
GCTGGTTTTTCAGCTCCACAAGGCTATGTAATAAAATGCTCCGTTCTTGGCTGTCCACATACAAATGATTTTTCTTTTCTCTCATAAAGCTCACCGTCCTTTCTTGGCTTCATTATACAAGAAAATGACGATAGCACTCAAAGGTGTAAATCAAAGAGAAACACTCCTCCTTTTCTAAACAATCATCAAATCATCCGAAAATATCCCAACGCCTCTCTTATCGCCGCTTCTTTCTCTGGCGGGCATTTCGGCTGTCTGGAATTTTCCGATTTTGACAGATTGTAGTTCACCCTCTCGATAATCCCACATTTCTCTTTTACCTGTGCGATATACAAACTGCTGACTTTCAATCCAGTATGTTCCAACACATAATCCTTGATTTCCTCATAGGTTGCCTTGCTTTCCGCAGCCGTTAAATCAAGCTCGTCCATCTGAAGCTCAACCTCGATATGTTGGTCTGAATGAAGTTTGGACAATAAACATACCGTCTCCACATGTGCGCATCTTGGGAAAAGATCCACCGCTTTTACATACGCAAGCTGGTAGCCGCCGCATTTAAGCAAGGCGACGTCCCTTGCAAGGGTAGCGGGATCACAGGAAATATACACGATTTTTCTGGGCGCCATTTGCGCCACGGCCTCCAGCACCGCCGGCGCAAGCCCTTTTCTCGGCGGATCCAAGGTCACAACATCTGGAAAAACGCCCTTTTCCAGAAGCATTGCTCCCGCGTCCGACACGTCCGCACAGATAAACTCCGCGTTTTCAATGCCGTTCCGGCTGGCGTTCGCTTTGGCGTCCTCCACAGCCTGGGGGACTATTTCCACGCCGATTACCCGCTTCGCCGCGGAAGCCATGCACAAGGTAATGGTTCCCGCTCCACAGCAAAGATCCAGCACCGTATCCTGCTTTGAAATCCCCGCCGCCTCTATGGCCAGATTGTACAGCCGCTCCGCTTGGGCATGATTCACCTGATAAAAGCTACGGGGCGACAGGCGAAAATGCAGACCGCACAGCTCATCCTCAATATACCCCGGCCCCCAGAGATTAACAAAAGTCTCTCCCAACACGGCGTTACCCGGCCGCTCATTCACTCCAAGCACAAGGCTTGTAAATCCGGGCACCTGCTGGGCAAGCTGCGCCGCAAGCTGCTCATGATGAGGCAAGCGCCGTCCATTCACCACAAGGCAGACCAGAACCTGCCCAGTGGCAGCTCCACACCGCACATAAATATGCCGCACAAGCCCTTTGTGGGTCTTTTCATCATAGGCGGTAATTCTGCGCTGATTCATAAAATCCAGCACAACGCTTTTCGCCAGATCCGTCTGCTCCGGCAAAATGCGGCACCGGCTCTGCTGCACAACCTGATGGGTACCCGCCCGGTAAAAACCGGCCACAGCCTTCCCCTTTTCCAACGCAACGGGATACTGCGCTTTGTTGCGGTAGCAATCCTGCTGGGGCGCGCCCAAAATTTCTACGTTTTCCAAGGCTTCGCCGCCAATGCGGTTCAGCGCCTGCCGCACCCGCTCCGCCTTCAGCCGCAATTCCTCCTCATAATCCATATGCCAAAAATCACAGCCGCCGCAAAGCTTGGCATGGGGACACGCCCGGTTCACCCGGTGGGGCGAGCGCTTTGTCAAAAGCGTCATTTTCCCCGCGGCCCAGGTCTTGCCGGTTTTTTCAATACGCACCTGACAGCTTTCTCCCACAATGGCGTTGGGAATAAATACCGCGCAGCCTTCGATTTTTGCGATTCCCTGTCCTTCCGATGTATAGTCAACAATTTCAGCATCGTAAATTTGGTTTTTCTGGAGCATACTCTTTCCTCCACGACCCATACAAGTTTTTTCTTATTATAAACGCCAAAACAGCCCCTGTCAATCCAAGGCGCCTTATCTGGCAAACAAGGGGTTGACAGCTTTACACTTTTGCAGTATAATACATTGATTTTTAAAAAATTCGGAGAAAGGGAGTTATGCATTATGGAAAAGCATGAGCGCGGGCTCATGACGGAAGGTTCCATCTGGAAAAAAATCGTTTTCTTCTCTATGCCGCTGCTGCTGGGCAACGTTTTCCAACAGCTCTACAACACGATGGATTTCTGGGTCATCGGCAAATTTGTCCACGACACCAACGCCATGGCGGCGGTGAGTAATTCTGGTCCCATGGTGGGCTTGCTGGTAAGCCTGTTTATGGGCGTCGCCTTAGGCGCGGGCGTTGTAATCGGCCGGTACTATGGAGCGAAAAGCTATGAAAAGTGCCGGGAAGCCATGCAGACGGTGGTTGCCTTCGGCTTTCTTTCCAGCATACTTTTGACGGCGCTGGGGCTTTTGCTAACACCTTCTATTTTGCGGTGGATGAAAACGCCGGAGGAGGTTATGCCTTTTTCTTTGATGTACTTCCGCATTTTCTTCGCGGGCATTTCCACCACGGTGATGTACAACATTGGCACCGGTATTTTTAACGCCATGGGCGATTCCAAGCATCCGCTGTATTTTTTGATTGTCTCCTCATTTTTGAACATTGGACTGAATATCCTGTTTGTGGTATACTGCAACATGAACGTAGCGGGGGTAGCCCTAGGCACGGTTTTGGCACAGCTCGTCAGCGCGGTTCTGGTTTACTGGATGCTGTGCCGCCTGCCGGAGGAAATCCGCTTCCAGTTTAAAGGCTTACATATGAATCCCAAGATTTTAAAGGACATCGTGGTGACAGGTTTGCCCAGCGGCATCCAAAACAGCGTGGTTTCCCTTTCCAACATGGTAGTGCAGACAAATATCAACGTCTTTGGAGACGTCGCCATGTCCGGCTGCGGGGCTTACGCGCGACTGGAGGGCTTTGCCCTGCTGCCCGCTTCCTCCTTTTCCATGGCGCTCAGCGCCTTTGTCAGCCAGAATGTAGGCGCGGGAAAATATGACCGGGTGAAAAAGGGTACGCGGTTCGGCGCCTGGCTGTCTGTGATTGTGGTGGAGATCATCGGCATTGCGGTATACAGCTTCGCCCCCAGCCTGGTGCGCATTTTCCACGACGATCCGCAGGTGGTCTCCTTTGGGGTCTTGCAGGCACGGACTGTGGTACTGTTTTACTGCCTGCTGGCCTTTTCCCACGCCATGGCAGGTGTTTTGCGGGGACTCGGCCTTTCCAAAGTCCCCATGTATACCATGCTGGGCTTCTGGTGCGTCCTTCGGATTTGCTGGAACACCTTTGTGGCAGCGCCTACCGGGAACATCCAGCTTGTGTTCTGGTCGTATCCTCTTACCTGGACTTGCAGCACAGTGGCGCTGTTGTCGTATTATCTTTACAAAAACAAGAAATATGGCATTGAGCGGATGATCCGATGTTAAAGGCGCTTGCGCTTTATGAATTGAATGTGCTGTCGCCGCAAAATAATGAAAATTTTTCTTGCATTTTTGCATACTTATGATACAATAAACCCAACAGGCTTCGGACACACCGGCGTGTCCGAAGCCATATTTTTTCATAAAGGGTGGAATTTTTTATGGCGCAGCGTATGGTAATCGCTCTGGGCGGCAACGCACTGGGCAAAAATTTAAACGAACAGTTTTTGGCCGCCAGAGCCACGGCGGAGGTCATCGCAGAGCTGATTGCGCAGGGACATGAGGTAGTGATTGTCCACGGAAACGGACCTCAGGTAGGCATGATCCAGAAAGCCATGCAGGAACTCACCCGTTCCAACCCGGAAAAATATATTCCATGTCCCCTTTCCGTGTGCGTTGCTATGAGCCAGGGGTATATTGGCTACGATTTGCAAAACGCTTTGCGGGAAGCGCTCCTTGCAAGAAATATTTGCAAGCCGGTATCCACGGTGCTGACACAGGTGGCAGTCGACCCCTGCGACCCGGCATTTTTGCATCCCACCAAGCCCATCGGCGCTTTTATGACCCGGGAAGAGGCGGTGCAAATGATGGAAAGCCGGGATTACGTGGTACAAGAGGATGCGGGGCGGGGGTACCGCCGGGTAGTCGCCTCCCCCAAGCCCAAGGCCATTGTAGAGCTGGAAACCATCCGGGCAATGATGGAGGCCGGAGGCGTGGTCATTGCCTGTGGCGGCGGGGGTATCCCCGTGTTTCCCACAGAGGAAAACACCCTGAAGGGTGCGGCGGCAGTCATTGACAAAGACTTTGCGGCGGCGCTGCTGGCAGACGCCTTGGACGCCGACCAACTTTTGATTTTAACGGCGGTGGAAAAAGTCGCCATTCATTTCCGGCAGGAAAACGAGCAATGGCTGGATACCCTCACGGTATCGCAAGCGGAACGCTACCTCAAAGCCGGGGAATTTGCCGCTGGCTCCATGCAGCCCAAGGTGGAGGCGGCAACCCAGTTCACCCGTTCCAGACCTGGCAGGGAAGCCCTCATTACGCTATTGGAAAAGGCCTCCGACGGTATCGCAGGAAAAACCGGCACCAGAATTGTGGCGGACGCGCCGTCGCGATAGAACACGGGCTCGACAGCGTCAGGCCATTACAGCTTTCACTTGCAGTCGTTTTGCCTGCATTATGCTGTTCGTCGGCGTGGAGCGAATCTACGTGTTCGTCCCACATAAGGCAACTGCAAGTCCATTTT
>CAJURY010000035.1 GCA_910589155.1 uncultured Oscillospiraceae bacterium
TTTACCTGGCATTCGTCACAAATTTTGCAATATTTCCTTATGGACTACCGCCATTCTGCGGGGTCATTTTTTTGCTTTTTGGGAAATCCCAGCGCATTGCATTTTTCGGGTTTTCGTGGTATAGTAATCAAAAACAAACGAAACAGGTGCATTTTTATGAGTCAAGTAAAAGGCGCAAGAAAGCTCACCGACAATCCCTTTTTGAATCTGTACGCTCTGGACGCCGTTCACCGGGACGGTTCGTCTTCTCTTTATTATGTGGCCTCCCGCATGAAGGAAACCTCTGATCTGAAGGCTATCGCCCATCACAACCGCCCCAATGGTGTGATCCTCTATGGCGTATACGGCGAAGGGAGAGATAAAATTGTTTTGGTGCGGCAGTACCGCTATCCCGTGGGCGATTATGTGTATGAATTTCCCGCCGGTCTGGTTGAGTTTGGGGAGGATCTTGTGGAAGCAGGTATCCGGGAAATGCAAGAGGAAACCGGGCTTTTGCTCACGCCGAAAAACGCCGGCTGCGCCAGCCGTCCCTTTTTCACCACCGTGGGCATGACGGACGAAAGCTGCGGCACCGTCTATGGCTACTGCACAGGAACGCCCACCAATCGAAATCAGGAAGACAGCGAGGATATTGAGGTGATTCTTGCCGACCGGGAAGAATGCAAGCGCATATTGAAGGAAGAAAACGTCGCCATTATGTGCGCGTATATGCTCATGCACTTCATCAATACTCCCGGCGACCCCCTGGCTTTTCTGGATGCGCTGGAGGATTGCCATGTCTGACGTAATCGCGGCGATTTCCACAGGGACGCAAATCAGTGCCATTGGCATTTTGCGGCTGTCCGGGGACGGCTGCGCGGAGGTGGCCGGAAAAGTTTTTCTGCCGCAAAATGGGAAGCCTTTGTCTCAGGCGACCGCCAGAAAGTTGGTTTTGGGAGAATTAAAGGATGCGAAAGGACGCGCCATCGATCAGTGCCTCGCCGTCTACTCTCCCGCGCCTCACTCTTATACTGGGGAGGATACCGTGGAATTGCAGTGCCACGGCTCTCCTGCCGTCCTTTCCGCCGGACTGGAAGCGCTGTATCTGGCGGGAGCGCGTCCGGCTCGCCGGGGGGAATTCACCAAGCGCGCCTTTTTAAACGGGCAAATGGATCTTACCCAGGCGGAGGCTGTCATCGATCTCATCGAAGCGGAATCCGCCGACGCTGCCGCCAATGCCGCCGGGCAGGTGGGCGGGGCGCTGCTGCGGCAGCTTGCCCCAATTTATGATTCCCTCACGGATATTTGCAGCCATTTTCATGCGGTTTTGGACTATCCCGATGAGGATATTGATGATTTTGCTTTGTCGCGGTATACAGACGCTTTGCAGTCTGCCGCCGATACCCTGGATGCGCTGCTGGCCACCTTCCGGCGAGGGCAGATTTTGAAACGGGGCGTTCTGGCGGCCATTGCCGGCAGACCCAACGTGGGCAAATCCAGCTTGCTGAATGCTTTGGCGGGCTATGAGCGGGTCATCGTCACCGACGTGGCGGGGACCACCAGAGACACGGTGGAAGAAGTCATTCAGCTCGGTCACACCCGGCTGCGCCTGTTGGATACCGCCGGCATTCGTCAGACAGAGGATCCCATCGAGGCTATAGGCGTGCAGCGCGCTTTGTCCGCCGCCGAAACCGCCGACCTTGCTCTTTTTGTCTGCGACGGCTCCCAACCTTTGACCGCCGCAGACGAACAGGCAATGATTGCGGCAAAAAAAGCGCCTTTTGCTGTGGCACTGGTGAACAAAAGCGATCTGCCTCGGCAATTGCAGCCGGAGGCGCTGCCTTTTGCGCACATTCTCTTTGTCAGTGCCAAAACGGGGGAGGGCTTGGAAGATCTGTCCCGGCTGTTGGCTGCGCATTTTGAGACCGGTGGCAGCTACGACGGCTCCATTTTGACGAACGTCCGCCAACAGGACGCGCTGCGCCGGGCGCGAGAGGGCATTGCCTGCGCGTTGGAAGGCTTAACCTTGGGCTATACCCCGGACGCCGTGCTGACGGATGTGGAAATTGCCATGGAGGCCATGGGTGAAATTACCGGAAAAACCGTCCGGGAGGACATAACCAACCGCATTTTTGAGCGTTTTTGCGTGGGAAAATAGGAGAAATGCCATGTTTTCAGATGTTTTAATCTGCGCGGATTACGACCGCACGCTGACAGACCCTTTTGGCAGCGTGCCGGAGTCCAATGTAAAAGCCATTCAGGAATTTATGGCAAAGGGCGGCGCTTTCACAGTCAACACCGGCAGAAGCGTTCCCATGGCCAGCGCGATTTTTGCCAAGGTGCCCATAAACGCCCCGGCGCTTTTGTACAACGGCGCCGCCGCTTACGATACTGTTACCCGGCAGCTTACCATGTGCCATCCTCTGGAGCTGAACCCGGAGGAAGTTGTTACATCCATTCATGAACGCTTTCCTCAAGTGCTTTTGGAGGTGCAGGGGGTGGACGCGCACTACGGCTTCTGGGGGAAAAATCATTTCTGGGAAGAAATGTGCAAGGCCAACGGCGCGAAAACCAAGATGATCCGTCCCCATGAGATTCCCCGGCCTTTTCTGAAATTTTCCATGACCGGCACCCTGGAAAGCAGCGCCGTTAGTCAACTTTTTCTCCCTATTTACCACGAAGAAGCCGCGCTTTTGGATGAAATTACTTTGTGGATGGGGGAAAAATGGGGAGAAAAAATCACCATTGCCCGGGCGGGCTATCGGATTTTGGACGTGCAGGCTGCCGGTACCTCCAAGGGAGCTTTAGGGCGCAGCCTTGCCAAAGCCATGGGACGCAAAGTGTTGGTGTGCATTGGGGACGAGGAAAACGATCGCTCCATGCTGGAGGAAGGCGATTTGTCCTTTGTACCCACCGACGGCCGAGCCAGTTTGCAAGGGCTGTTCCGAAGTTGCGCCCCATGCGCGGAAGGATCTGTGGCCAGCGTCATCGCCCAACTTCCCCGGCTGTTGGAAAAAGGCGGCGCATAAGGTCTGCGCAGTTTCCACTTGACAGAATGAAATCCCCTCTGATGCAGTTTAGATTCTGCGTCAGAGGGGATTTTTTCTATTGCCCTATTGTTGTGATCACGCATTGGAAGCAGGGCAGGCGTTTACCTGCCCTGCTTTCGCTTCACGTCAGCGTTTCGGCTTTTGAATCGGCCGCCAGATAATTTCCTGCCGGCGGGCAGTGCACAGCGCTTCAAACTCTGTGGGATGATAACCCAGCATCTCATGGGGCGATACGCCGAGGCCAATACAAATATTGATGAAGACTGTTAGGGATGGTACTTTTTCTCCTTTCATAATTTGGCGGAAATACTGGGGCGTAATTTTGCACCGGGCGGCTGCTTCATCTTGGCGCAAGCCTAGTTCTATGTAATGCCTGCGTAGGTTTTTGGGAAAGTTGTCTAAAAACATCATAACATCACACTTTCTGTATTAGGATGTTTTTAGCATAGAAACAAGGCAATATCCTATCAAGAAACAAAAGGTTCCTTTTTAGAAATTCACTGGTATTTTTGCGAAATTTGTTTCATTTGACGAAAAATCGTAGCAGCTAATTGTAATATAATGTGCTCTGTTTTGTGTTTTTTGAGGAATTGTACATCACTTTGATGCTGCCATTTTGTGTTCTCTTTCAAAAGAAACAGGAACGCGCCGGAGGCAAATACGAAGCTCCGGCGCGTCTGTTTTATAAATGAACAAAAAAGGCCTCCGCGTCAGCGGAGACCTTTTCTCATTGTGACGAATCCAAATATGCCGCGAGTTATGATTGCAAAGTGTTTGGAAGAGTGAAGAATTATAGTTGTTGACAGAAAAAATTCCAGGCGCTGTCTGCCCGGCTTTGCCAGGCGGGCAGCAGTCTACAAGACTGCCGCATAGTATCGTTCGAGTCCCTCCGCTCTAAAATACGAACGACTGGGTATCCATGTTCGGATATCCCGCATTACAATAACAAGACACGATAGACAGCGGCATTGCAACGCACCAAAAAACCGAATCGAAGCCCAACGCAGTGGGTTCGATTCGGAGAGGAGGAGCGACGAGGTGAATGAGAGATGACGATTGCTAAAAAAAAGAAATCGTCGTCGCGAACGATACAAAGTCCGCGACGACGTGGTACGCCGGAAGGGACTCGTTTGCATTTTCGTCTGCGACAAAAATAAAGGTTCCGCCCGGCTTTGCCAGGCGGGCAGCAGTCCACTGGACTACTGCATAGAATGATTCGAGCCGCTTATTCCTGAAATAGTAATAGCAGAGTAATCCGAATACGGATTACTCTGCTATTGGTACGCCGGAAGGGACTCGAACCCCCGACCTACTGGTTCGTAGCCAGTCACTCTATCCAGCTGAG
>CAJURY010000036.1 GCA_910589155.1 uncultured Oscillospiraceae bacterium
TTTTTTTGGATGTTTTGAAACGGGCCTTTCTCTACGACACGCGAAAAAAGGGAAAAAGCCTGACCCTGTTCCTGCTGTTTGTGCTGATTACCCAATTTGTCACCATCAGCTTTTCTGTGTTGAGCGCGACCCAGACCGCAGCCGCAAGTCTGCGGGAAACGGTGGGGGCGTCCTTTACCCTGCGGGGGAAGCCGATAGAGTTCAGCGCGGGCGATGCAGATTTCACTATGCAGTTTGTTCCCATTTCCAAGCAAGATATTGACCTGATTGCGGGCAACGCCGAAATCAAAGCCTGCAACGCCCAGCAGACGGCCACCGCAACGGCCAGCAGCTTCATTTTCCCGTCAGGTATGCCCTCTGGCGCAATCTCCGCCAATACATCATCGGCATGGAGCAGGAACTTCACCAGTGGCATTTTGACGCTGGCCGCGGGATGGCATATCACCCCGGAGGATCGGCACGTTGCTCTGGTCAGCCGGGAACTGGCGGAGGAGAATGAGCTACAAATCGGTAGCGAATTATCGTTCAAAGCCCCGGCGACAACGGTAAAGATTATCGGCATTTATGAGAACGACCCAAGCATGGAGTTTGACACCGACACCATTTTTACAGACCACAATACCTTTTGGGCCTTGACGGAGAGCGGAGCCGGAACCTATTCGGGACGGGTGGATTTCTTTGTCGCCGACCCGGCCAGACTGGAAACGGTCATGGAGCAGGTCAAGCGGGACATATCGCTCCAGTGGGAGGACTACACGCTCCAGGCGGACACAGCGAAATATGACGCTATCGCGTATCAACTCTCAACCATCGGACGGTTGACAACACTCCTAATCGTTTCGGCAATTACCGTCAGTGTGATCGTCCTTTTTCTGATACTCGCCATGCGTATCCGGGGCCGTGTCCATGAAGCCGGCGTCCTGCTGGCGGTCGGTGTTGCAAAAGGACATATCATCGCACAGTTTTTTGCGGAAACAATGGCAATCCTGCTTCTGGCGTTCCTTTTTTCCTGCCCTGTCAGCTATTTTGCCGCTGTGCAGATCGGGACGTTCCTGCGAAACATGGTCGGCGCAGTCAATGTTGACCTCCCGGCCTGGAAATTGCTTCTGCAATACGGGATTGAGGTTTTTGTAGTAATGGCTGGTGTGATGGTAGCCGCATATCCGATTTTCCAACTTCATCCCAAAGAAATCTTATCGAAAATGAGTTAAGGAGGCCGCAATATGATTAAACGAGCATTTTTCTACACGACCAGGAAAAGGGGAAAAACACTGATCCTGCTGTTGACCCTGTTCGTGATCTCTACGTTTGTCCTGACCGGGCTTTCCATTCTGGCGGCGGCAGACCAGTCCGCGTTGAGCCTGCGGCAATCCGTGGGTGGGAGCATCAAGCTGGAACTGGATGCGAACAATCGCCAGAACTGGACATATCAGCAGGGCGTCGGCGGTACGCTGGTGGACTATACGGGGACGCCGATCACGGATGCGGATATTGAAAAAGTCATGAGCGTCAAAGGCATCCACGGCTATAACGGCGTTGGCGATGGCAGCGTCTTTGCAATGGATTTCTCTTTCATTTCTGGCTTTAGCTTCGGGCCGGGGAGCGATTACAGCCGCCTGCCCTCTGTTTCCAACTCCGAGTATTTCAACTACTTTCGGCGGGGCGCGTTCAAGCTGGTGGAGGGGCGGCATATCACCCCGGAGGACGATCACGCTGTCCTGATTAGTACCGCACTCGCTGAAAGAAACGGTTTGAAGCTGGGCGACACCATCACCGTGCAATGCTGCTATGACGCTGGCGGTTATCCTAATGTATCCTTGAAAATCATCGGTATTTATAAAAGCACACTGGATGATGGGGGATTTACCACGACATCAACCGATAAGCGGAACCGCCTGATTATCGACCACAAGGCCATGCAGGAAATTATGATGCACGATGTGATCCAGTATGACAACGGCGTGGAGTTTTTTGTGGACGACCCCAGGGACATTGACAAGATTGCGGCACAAATTCAGAAGTTAGACCTGGACTGGAGCTGCTTCAAGCTGACGGTTGACAATACCGCCTATGAAGCCGTGGCATCCTCCCTGACCGCTATGCAGAACATGGTGACGGGGCTGATTATCGGTATTGTAATTGTCAGCATCGGCATTTTGGCGCTGATCCTCAATATGTGGATCAAGCAGAGGACGCATGAAACGGGCATCCTGCTTTCCATCGGTGTGAGCAAAGTTAAAATTGTGGCGCAGTACATCCTTGAAACACTGATGATTGCCGTGATTGCCTTTGGCCTATCCTATTTTTCCAGCGGGGCGATTGCACAGGGGACGAGCAATCTGCTGTTCAGTCAAGTAGCGGAAACGCAGCCTATCCCGGAGATTGAAACCCCTGATGATGGGACGGAGTATCTGGACATCACCGGCCAATATATCCCCTATGACACATCCAATATAGTGGCCCCCGACAGCATTGAAGTCCACGTTACGGCGGAACACCTGCTTTGGGTCTACCTACTGGGAATGGCAATCTGCACCGCCGCTGTCGTTCTGGCATCCCTGCCGGTAGTGAAAATGAAACCGAAAAACATCTTATCGCAAATGAGCTAAAGGAGGTTTGGATTATGAGCATTTTAGAAGTAAAGGGTCTGCAATATTCCTACGAGAACAAAAAGCGCGTTCTACGGGGTATCAACGCCCAAATGGAGCAGGGCAAGATGTACGCCATCCTCGGCCCCTCCGGGTGCGGCAAGACCACACTGCTGTCCCTGCTGGGAGGTCTGGACAGCTCCAGCAGCGGCCAGATTTTGTACCAGGGCGAGGACATTGCCAAAACCGGCCTTGCCGATCACCGGCGCAGTCATGTGGCGTTTATCTTCCAGAGCTACAATCTGATCGACTACTTAACGCCGGTGGAAAATGTAGCCCTGACTGCCAAGCATCCGCCGCTCCCCATCCTGGAGCAGTTGGGTCTGACCGCAGAAGAAGCAAAGCGGAACGTGCTGAAGCTGTCCGGGGGCCAGCAGCAGCGTGTAGCAATCGCCCGCGCCCTGGCCAGTGACGCACAGGTTATCTTGGGCGATGAACCGACCGGGAACTTGGACGAGGATACTGCTGCCGAGATCACCGCCATTCTCAAAGAAAGCGCCCACAACTCTGGTAAATGCGTGGTAATCGTGACACACTCCAACGAACTGGCGAAAGAAGCTGATGTGGTTTTCCGGCTCCGCAAAGGAGAGCTACAGATTTCAGATGTCTCTGAAATGGAAAAGGAGAGAAAAAGAAAATGAAAAAACAGGATACAATCGCTTCTTTCAAAGAAAAGGCAGAACTTTCTTTCAGCGAACAGGAGTTACTCAAAGGGGCCTTTGATGCGCTCCATGTTTCTCCTGAACGTGTGAAAGAAACCATGACACAGGCCAAGGCGCGAAACCGGCGGAAAGGTCAGCCCTAATGCTGAATGTGAGAGTGGCGATCACAAAAGCTGGACGTTGAACGCAGAGCGTGATTGCCGCCGGAAAGGGTAATGAGTGTGAACGAAAAGGACAAATCTTCCCATTGGGTGTGCTGTCCAGTCTGCGGCAGCAGAACAAGGACTAAGGTGTATTTCGATACCGTCCTGGTGAGGTTTCCGCTGTACTGTCCCAAGTGCAAAAAGGAAATCCGAGTAACAGTGGCACAACTGAAAATGGTGCTGAGCGACGAGCCAGACGCTTAAAGCGCAGAGCCTGCTTCCTACTGACGTAAGGATGCAGGCTCTTTTTCTGTTCTGCGGCCTATTTGATTTTGGCAGCGGCATTTGATCTGACTGCGCCCAGGAAGGATTGGACGACAGGAATCAGGGCTGCGGCCTCCTGCTCGGTGCAATCTTCAATCAAGAACCGGAGCTGGCTGACAGATGGATTTTTGATCTCCATGCCAGGATAGAAAATCTCCTGGGAATCTATCTGAAGCCCGCGAACCAGAGGGAACAAAACCGCCATTTTCGGATTTCCCCGGTAGTTCTCAATGTTCAAGATCGTGCGCGAGTCGATGGAACAGATTTCAGCAGCTTTCAGCTGGGTAAGGCCAAGCCGCTTGCGGGCCTTTTTCACAGTGTCACCCAAGGTATGAATAAAATCCATTGCAATTCACCTCAAGGACATTCTACAATATGCGCCCTTTCGATTGAATCCACCACA
>CAJURY010000037.1 GCA_910589155.1 uncultured Oscillospiraceae bacterium
GTCAAAAAATCTGCCGCTTTCGTCATCGTCAATGTAGTGCCGGATATTGGTTAAGTGCTGCCCTCTGGCGTAGTTCTCCAAAAAGATTTTTTGGTTCTGTATCGAGTTGCTCTCACCGCCGTCCCTGTCCTCGTCGCCCACGGAAAGGCGGGAGTAAAGGGCTGTAATTTTGCTATAATCAGTCATGTGCATAACCTCCTGTGCGTCCATGTATGTGTCATTTACACTTAAAATTATGCACTCCAGCGGGCAGATCCGTATTCCACGTTTTTGCGGTACTTTTTGGTGTCCTTTCCTTTGAGATAGACCGCCAGCCGCACAATGGCCGCACCGCAAAGACCAATCAGCCAGTCGATCCCAGCACCGGGCCACATGCTCTGAAAGGCATAGGTGAATCCTTCACTTAACCCCAGCAGTTTTTGCGAAGCATCTGCTCCGGGAGCCAACCGCACCGCCTGGCCCAGCTTCGCGAATACCAAAAGGAACAGAAGGTAAGGCAGGTGGAGGATCACCAGCTTTTTCAGGGTATCGGTATCTATCTTCAACGCTCCGGCCCTCCATGCTCCTTGTTCTTTACCTTGTCACGGCCAAGCGCCTGCGCCAGTTCCTTAAATTTGGCAAGCTGGGAAAGCAGCGACGGCCTGGTGCTGCGGGCAAGGTCTTTTCTTGTATATTCCTTAAATGCCGCGGTCAGAGCGTCCGCCTGGTTCGCCTTGAAATACACCGTCCATTTGGGCGGGTCTGTGCCGGGGGCCTTTTCAATGTGATAGCGGACCTCATGCTTTTTGGCGATCCGTTCAAAAGAGCGAATCCGCCCGGTCACTTCAATGGTATTCGCGCCGGGGTCCCTGGCCGTCAGCCGCTTCATGCTGTTGCGGCCAACCTTTGGGGTATTGCGTTCCTGCTCCATCTTTTGAAGTGCGGCGGCAATGGCCGCTTTCAGCACCCGTCCGGTCAGCTTTGACGCCTGGACGGTGATGGAAACAGTTCTTTGTTCAATATCTTCCTGCACCTGCATCCTCCTTCCTGAAAAAATGTAGTTTGTTCATTACCGCGCCTCGCTTAGCGCCTGCTGGCGCGGGGCGTGTTCATGGGCCTTCGCCGCCTGTTCAATCTGAATACGGGCGTGCCGAAGGAGCGTCTTAATCATGGAAGCCGGCTCTTTCACTTCCGAAAGGTGCTCCGTCATGCCTTTGCACTCGTCCGGCAGATAATCCGCCATTGCTTTACAGGCATCTTCCAGATTCCCAATGAAGCCCCAGCAGCTATCCGAAAGCTCACCGTTTTTATACAGCTCAAAGCCATAGCACTCACCCCGGAGATAGGCATCATACTCGGCAACCTCACTCCGTAGCAAATCCTCGGCTTTCTTTCGGAGGGCGCCGGTCATTTTCTCCGCGCCAAATTCCTTCAGCACATCCTCTTTGGAAACATATACCCATCCAACCTGCCCGCTGTCCCAGGGATCGTGAAAGCTGGTCGTCTGCATGGCAAGACCGCTGTGATCCAGAAGGTACGGGGGCATCACAATATATTTTTCAGAAATCACCCGGAGCATGGTATCATCCACGGCGCGGGGATCAGGGTGGTCGCCGGTCATTTTCCGGCTCCAGACCATATTTACCATGCGCTCATAGCGTTCCATGCCGCGCTCGTTGTTGCCAACGGTGTTTAAGTACATTTCCCGCAGAAAATCGTCTTTGTCCATATAATTGTGATGGTCGCCCAAGGCATAGCGCGGGTGGAAGCATACCATTGTCCCGAAGTTGTCATTTACCTCACGGGGACTAATCAGCATATCGTCCGGCTGCACCATTAAGGCATAGGGTTCCTGTTCTGCCATCAGCATAAGCCATCAGCTCCTTTCTGGTTCTTTCTTTTTCTCCGGCGTCTTAGGTTCCGCTTTTGCCGCCTGCTTCTTTGCGTCGTCAAGCTGCTCCCGCAGCGAACCGTCCCGTTTTGCCTCCTGCTGCCGGGTGCCGCCGAAGAAATCCGGCAGCTCCTTAAATCCAATGCTGTCCACATAGTAGGCGCTGTCGCTGCCTTTTTCATGGAGCACAACCACATCAGAGACAGAAAGAGAATGGCCCTTAAAGTCCTCCGGGTGGTCGATATTAAAGCGTGTATAAATATCCTCCAGCGTTTCGCCGGGCGAAAGCTGTGCCGCATAGACCATTTGGTAATTGTCCCTGTCTACCGGGAGCCCTTTCTTTTCCAGCCAGTCAAGAGACATAAAACGGAGGTTATCCGTATTGTCCGATAAGTCAAGCTGGTAAATGGAATAAGTGCTGATCCCATACTCCTTTTCATAGGAAGAAATACGCTCCAGAAGCAGCGCCGTTTCTCCCTCCATGTGTTCCTCACGCTCAAATGCCGCCAGCCTCATGCGGATTTTTCCGGTATCGCCTGAAAGCAGTTCGTCCGCCATGCGTTCCTTTTCTGCATGGAAATCCGGGTACAACTCTGCATAGGCTCCGCTGTTCTGCCTGAAAAATTCATCCAGGTCAAAGGCCAAATCCGTGGTGTCGTCAAGCCTTATATCATCCCTGTCAGGTTCCTCCATGACAGGGGCCGGCTGCTGCTTTTCCTCCGGCGGGAGGGGCTGCTTCACCGCAACGATCTCACCCGCCAGCCGGAAGAACTTCTCCGGGTATTTGAACTGTTCCTTATACTGCTCCATAAAGTAATCGGGAAGGTCGGCAAAACTTTCCTCGCCGAGACCGGCTATGAAAAAGGTGCCTGCCATGATCTCGATCATCTCGCCGTCCTGGTTGTAGATCGCCCGGTTCAGGGGCAGCCCGTTTATTTTCCCTTCATCATTGCAGACAATCGCGACAGGCTCCGCATAAGGGTAGTAGCCCTCTATGCCTCCCCCGACTGCCTCCTGCATGGATTCAAGGCTCCCGTCCAGCTCGGCCTCATAAGGCGCTTTCCCCGGCTCTATCATCAACACTTTCAAATCTGCATATCCTCCTTCTTTTTAATTGGCGCCTTCGGCTCTGCCGCAGCCTTTTCCCGTTCCTTCGCCGCAGACAGCTTTCCCAGCACAGAAGGTTTTTCCGGCTTTTCAGGCATAGAAATGCCGCCCTCCGAAACATCGGCGGCGGTATGGTCTGTTTTTACCGGCTCCTGGCCCTCCACTGTGTACCCCGGCAGGAGCGCTCCATACACGGTAAAATGGCGCTCATACTGTTTGGGTATCTGCGGGGAAATTTCCGTGAATAAATGGGAATAGGCTTTTTTCCGTCCTTCCAGGTACTTTTCCGCAGCGGCTTTGTCCGTATAGCGTTTCTGATTTTGCCCGGCAATCTTTTCGCCATAACCCTGTTTTGGGGAGTTCACATAGACATCCCAGGTCACATACCAGGCAACCGGTACGCCCTGTTTGGTTTCCCGGTCATATTTGGTATCTTCCCAAATACCACAGGTCATACGGTAGACGCGGTTGCTGATTTCCTCGTCATTCCGCCAGTTGTCGGTTTTGCGCCATTCATTTGCGGTATGCGTCACCTCCGGGGTCCGCAGGTAAGAAAGCGCCCGGTTAATCATCTGCGTGGCGGCTGCCTGCTTTTCCCATTGCTTTGCCGCAGCGACCACAATCTCATAGGCTTTCTGTTCACCGTCGATACTTCCCTGGCGCATGGCCTCCAGATTTTCGGCGCCCATTGTAATCAGGGAAGAAATATCTACATCTTCACAATAAATACTGTGCTCGATTTTCAACTCTGCACCATGTTCCAAATGATCGCCGTACCGGTAAGCGCGGTAATCTTTATTTTCTTCCAAAATCTTTCACACCTCCTTAAATCTCCGGCGCATGGCTCTTTTTGGGGGCCGCCTGTGCCGGGGTAGTTTTTTCTGCCGGCTTCGCCGCTGCAAGCTGCG
>CAJURY010000038.1 GCA_910589155.1 uncultured Oscillospiraceae bacterium
GAAAAACCTTGATTTTCCAGTGTTTTCAAAAGTATCGTTATCTAACGTCAGCTTTCAACCGCCCCGGCTTTAAGGAAATGCTGGCCGACATTGAGGCCGGGCACATCAAAACCGTTATCGTCAAAGATATGTCCCGGTTCGGGCGAAACTATCTGGAAGTGGGAATGTATACGGAAATCCGCTTCCCCGAGTTGGATGTGCGATTCATAGCCATCAATGACGGGGTGGACAGTGAAGATCAGATGGGCAACGACTTTACACCCTTCCGCAATATCATAAATGAGTGGTATGCCAAGGACACCAGCAAAAAAATCAAAGCTGTATTCCACGCAAAGGGGATGTCCGGCAAACGGATCGGAACCCAGGTTCCGTATGGCTATTTGAAGGGCGAGGACGGGCAATTTATTGTAGATCAGGAAACGGCACCCGTTGTCCGGCTGATTTATGAGTTGTGCGTTGAAGGGAACGGCCCCGGTAAAATCGCTCGTATACTCAGGGAGCGTGAAATCAAGACCCCAAGGACGTTAGATTTTTTGCGGACGGGCCGAAGTGACCATTACGATCCTGATTCTCCCTGTGGCTGGACATCCGCAACAGTAGCCGGAATTTTGAGCAAGAAGGAGTATCTGGGGCACACTGTAAATTTCAAAACAAGCCGGAAATCTTTCAAGAACAAAAAGACGATCCACAATCCCGAGGAAAAGCAGGTTGTTTTTGAAAACACCCATGAGGCAATTATTGATGCCGAGATTTGGAGCGTGGTGCAAAAGATACGAGAGCAGCGGCACCGTCCGACCCGCACAGGGGAAACGGCATTGTTCTCCGGCATGGTGTTTTGTGCGGACTGTGGAGATCGCCTTAACAGCCATCGGACAACACAATATGGAAAGCCCCGACATGACTATATATGCAATAAATATAGAAATTGCCGGGGTGAGCAAAAATGTACTTCACACTATATCCGTGAAGATGTCTTAAAAGAATTGGTATTGGACAATTTGCGTAATGTGATAGCCTATGCTCGGGAGTATGAGCAAGACTTTGTCCAGCAAATTACCGATAACACTTTAGCAGAGCAAATGAAGGTGCAGGCTACCGCCAAACGTCAGCTTGAAAAGCAGGTGCGGCGAAGTGCTGAAATTGACGCAATTATTCAGCGGCTTTATGAGGACAATATATCAGGTAAACTGACGGATGAACGTTTTGGGAAGATGAGCGCCGCTTATGAGCAGGAGCAGAAAAAGCTGGAAGTAGATACTGCCGAGTTGCGGAAAACTGTTGAGGCTTGTGACACGCAAACGATAAACGTCAAAAGTTTTCTGAAATTAGTGCGGAGCTATATTGAGCCGGAACAGCTTACCCCGGAGGTTCTGCACATTTTCGTGGAAAAGATTGTAGTCCACGAAGCGGAGCGAGTCAACGGCCATCGGCTTCAGCAGGTAGACATTTATTATAATTTTGTTGGGCAGGTTGATATGTCCGTTGGAGTTGCCAAAACGGCGCGCTTACACAGGTCTGTCATAACCGGGAAGGACTTGCTACAGGTACAGGGCGCATAGTTCCTTATCAATGTATACCATTGGGCGAATTGTTGAACCGGACGGTGATCACGCTCTGCTCCCCGTCGTCGGCCAGGAATACGGTTTCAGAGGCATTGATGATGTTGTAGCCGTCCGCGGGATCGACCTCATGAGGTAGGCACCGCCGCGCCATACTTGCTTTCGCAAGCGGTCTCGGCGATACCCCCTCCCGAACCGGACGTACACCTCTCGATGTATCCGGCTCTCCATTTGTCTATAAGGCTGGAATTATTCAGCATATTTGGTTTTTGCGTAGCACTCTGGACACAATGCGATAGACTTGCGCCGCATTTGCATCATTTTCAGTTCTAAGTCGTCCTTGCCTGTCAAATCCTTCAACCGACGCACATGGTGCATATGGGTTTCTTTGGTTTCTGCTCCGCATAGCTCGCAAACGCCAGCTTTCAGCCGCCTTGCAAGGCTGTTTGGCTTGGCGTATTTTACGTATTGCGGAAGCGTGTCGGCGGATAGGGGCGGCAGGGTAGATTTCTTGGTAAAACCGTCATGATAGAACTCGCACCGCTTAGGACCGCTTTTAGTCATATAGGGAATAGAAATTACACTGTCCTGCTCATACTTTTTGCGGATTTTATTGCAGGAGGTGTTGCCTTTGGCGGCTAGCGTTTTGAGGAAGCTTCTTTTCATGATGAACGCGAAATTGTTGAGCACCGATACGTTTTCTGCCATGCAGTAGAAATTATACAGTCCCCGGATTTCCGCGTTGAACTGGCTAATGATTCCAAGTGCGTCCTTGTGCATGAGTTTCCCTCGGTGGAGCGGTTTCCACCGCTCTTTACCATCGTTGCCCGCAACGATTTTGAATGCCTGATATTCTTTCAGCTTCTGAACCCATTTATCGTGAGGCACATACAGCGCCACCTTCCCATACCACATTCTGCGGAGCACCCCGCTCTCGTCCCGTTTTGCATTCCTGCTCCTGCGTACTGTAAACTGATAGCCTAGATAATCAATCAGCTCGCTGGAATGGGTGATTTTTGTCTTTTCCTCGGACAAGGTCAGCTTTAGGGTGTTTGCCAGGAAATCCCGGATGTCTGCCTTTACCTGCTCGGCGTCTTTGCGGGAGCCAATGATACCTACCACGAAATCGTCCGCATAACGGTTAAAGTGCAGGCTTTGGTAGTCCCGGTCAGCTTGGGGGTAGTATAGGGTATTGAGTAGGTTTTGCTGTGCCTCTTTGAATGCCCGAACCGTATCTTTTGTATGCGTTTGGTCGAGCAATACCTTTTGCACTCTGTATTTCCGCCGCGCCCGCTCATATTCTTTGCTCGCTTTTCGTTCCTGCGCTCCTACAGTAAACTGCTCCTGGTAACTTTCCAGAAAGAAATCCAGTTCGCTGAGGTAGACGTTGGCGAGGATGGGGCTTATACCCGAACCCTGCGGGGTGCCGGAATAGGTGCGATGATATGTCCACTGCTCCATGTACCCGGCCTTCAGCATCTTCCACATAAGAGCAATAAAGTGCTCGTCTTTGATGCGGCGGCGCAGAATATCAATGAGAACGTGGTGGTCAAAGCAGTCAAAGCAAACCTTGATGTCACCTTCAATCACCCACTGGACACCAGAAAAAGTGGTTTTGATTTCGGACAGCGCGGTATGGCAGGAACGCTTGGGGCGGAAGCCATGGGAATAGCGCGAGAAGGTGGGTTCGTAAATTGCTTCCAGAAGCATACGGACAACTTCCTGCACCAGCTTATCGTCTGTGGACGGAATACCCAGCGGACGCGTTTTGCTTGGGTTGCTTTTCTTGGGAATATATTCACGCCTTGCCGGGTTGGGCTGGTACGAATGGTCTTTGAGACTGGCGATGATGCGCTCAATGCGCCCCACCGTCATGTCATCGAGGGTCATTCCATCTGTGCCCTCCGTCATACTGCCTTGGGATTTGGCAATATTCTGGTAGGCCAGCAGATAGAACTCGGGATTGTAGAGATTGCGGTAAAGCCGCTCAAACACATATCCCTTTTGGTTTGCTTTTTCTTCCAGACTTTTCAGCACAGCAATCGGATTTCTCATGATGTCTCACACACCTTTCTTCTTTTTGTGCTGACAGACAAACTGCTCCCCTTCGCCCTGTGGACGGCTTTCCCGTCCTCTGACTACTACGGGAGCTCTGTTACCATGGCGGATATTCAGAGCCACTTTTCTCATAGCGCTCATAGCCGCAGATGGGCGGCATTCCGCTTTAGGCAATCCCCGTTTAGCACGATAGAAATGAGCGTTCTGTATTCTC
>CAJURY010000039.1 GCA_910589155.1 uncultured Oscillospiraceae bacterium
GCATTATGAACCTTGCCGCCGCGTCCGGGGAAGATTTGGGGTCCGTTTCGGATATTGTGACGGACGCGCTTACCGCTTTCCGTATGAACGCGGAGGACGCAGGACGGTTCGCGGACGTGTTGGCGCAAGCGTCAAGCAATGCGAATACAAACGTCGGAATGATGGGCGCAACCTTCCAAAAGGTTGCGCCCGTTGCCGGCGCTTTAGGGTATTCCGTAGAAGATATGTCGCTGGCAATCGGACTAATGGCGAACGCGTCGATCAAAGCGGATGTTGCCGGAACATCCCTGAAAACTTCCCTTGCGAACATGGCAAAGCCAACAAAGCAGATGAAAGCCTATATGGACCGATACGGAATCAGCCTGACGCGTTCCGACGGGACAATGAAAACATTCCGCGAAGTGGTGGACAATTTGCGCGGGAGTTTGGGCGGTTTGTCTGAAGCTGAACAGGTGGCGGCGGCAACGGCGATTTTCGGCAAGGAATCGTTCGCAGGTATGCTGGCCGTTGTCAACGCAAGCGACGAAGATTATAAAAAGTTGTCCGATTCGATCAATAACGCAAAAGGCGCGGCGGAACGGATGGCGGCAATCAAGCTGGACAATTTAGAGGGCGATATAACTTTGATGAAATCCGCCCTTGACGGCCTGCAAATTGCAATCGGCGACGCGCTTTTACCTACATTCCGAGCGGGAACGCAGGGAATCACGGACTTTATCACCAAACTAACGCAATTCATCAACGAAAACCCGGAATTGATTCAACAGATCGTGAAGATCACCGCCGGGCTTTTGGCATTTAAGGCGGCGACGCTGACCGGAAAGCTGGCGTTTCTGGAACTGAAAGGCGGTGTTCTATCTGTTCAAAAGGGTTTTACCCTCTTGAAAACTATGTTCGCCCTTGCAAGCGTCAATTCGGCGGGCTTTTCCGGCACGCTGAAAGGCGTTGCAAAAAATGTGATCGGCTATTTCGGCGGAATCGGAAGCGCGGCAGGCGGCGCGGGCCGCGCATTTACCGGACTGTTCAGCGGAACGAAGATCGGAAATCTGTTTTCCGGTATCGGCGGAGCCGCGGGCGGGCTATTCTCTAAAGCGTTTTCCGGTATCGGCGGGCTGGCGACAGGGGCCGCAGGCAAGGTGACAGGCATTTTCGCAAGAGCGGGAAGCAAAATCGCCGCCGGGCCGCTGGGCAAGATCGGCGGCGTTGTCGGAAAGGGATTCAGCAAACTAACGACCATGATTGCGCCGCTCCAAAAGCTGGGCGGGGCGATTTTGGGGCCGTTCGGCGGTATTGCCGGAAAGATTCTGCCCGTTGTCGGCGTGATCGGCCTGATTATTGCCGCCGTTCAGATATTCCGGGACCACTTGGACGACATACGGGCCGGGGTTGAAAAGGTATTCGGCCCGGCGGGGGTTGCCGTCTTTGACAATATCGTGGGCGTGATTACCAACATAGGCAATACGATCAAGGGTATTTTCAGCGACGGGAACCTTGCAAGCGCGCGGGAATTCATCAACGGAATTTTCGGCGAACAGGGCGTTGCCGTGTTCGACACGTTCGTTTCTATCATGCAGACGGTGGGCGGCGTGATCGGACAGTTTATTTCGTTCATTGACACCAGCGTAAAACCGATTATTGAAGAACTGTTCGCGTTCATCGTTACGACCGTACTTCCGCAAATCGCGCAGACCTTTGTTGAATGGGGACCCACGATCACGGGGGTTATTCAAAGCATTTGGGAAATCTTTCAAACGGTGGCAACCGCCGTCATGGGGATAATTCAAGCCCTTATGCCTACGATTCAATCACTGATCGGAACATACCTTGAAGCTATCCGGTCCGTGATCGGCGGCGTACTGACCGCAATTCAGGGCCTTTTGAACGTGTTTGCCGGGATTTTTACCGGCGATTGGTCCCGCGTTTGGGAGGGAGTGAAAGGCATTTTCTCCGGCGTTTGGGAAGCGATCAAGGGCATTGCAAAGGGCGCAATGAACGGAATTATCGACATTATAAACGGGTTGATTGGAGGGCTGAACAAGCTAAAAATTCCCGATTGGGTCCCCGGTGTTGGCGGAAAGGGTATCAACATTCCGTTGATTCCGAAATTCGCAAAAGGCACGCCCCGGACACCTGACACGTTCATAGCGGGCGAAAAGGGCGCGGAACTTATCACCAACGCCCGGAACCGAACTGTTTTCAAGGCGGCGGAAACCGGGCAGATTTTCACGAACCTTGCAGGAATGGCAAAGACCCTGACGGGCAACGGCGGATTTCAGCAGTACCGGCTGGCCAACATGGGAGCGGAAGCCCCGGACGTGAACCCGCCGACGCTTTCGACGGCTGACCGTCAAAGATCGGTTGTCATTCATAGCGCGCCGGTTTTCCATGTGGGGAACGACGCGCAAGCACAGGACATTGAAGAAATCTTGCGGAAGCACGACGAAGAACTTTTGCAGGAAATCGACGAACGGGACCGCCAGCGGGCGGACGACGAAAGGCGGCGGGCCTATGACTAAATATACGACCATTGCCGGGGATATGTGGGACGGTATCGCCTACAAAACGCTGGGCGACGAAACATACACCGACAAGATCATAAAGGCAAACCCGGAATTCCGCCGCCTTTTCGTTTTCCCGGCGGGAATCGTGCTGAATATCCCTGACCCCGAGCCGCGGGTTGCTGGCGGCTTGCCGCCGTGGAAAAGGGGGCAGGGATGAACGCACGAAGAGCGGAAATCAAGCTGTTTCTGGACGGCGCAGACGTGACCGCAGATATTAACCGGGACTTGCTTTCCATGACCTACACGGACAACGAAGAGGACAAAGCGGACGATTTGCAACTTTCCCTTGCAGATCGTGAATGGATTTGGCTGGGAAACTGGCTGAACAACGCGACGGCGGGAAAATCCGCGGAGGTTTCCGCCGTCATCATTCAAAAGAATTGGGAATCGGCGGGGGACCGGGTGCTGGATTGCGGGACGTTCGAGGTTGACACCGTGGAGGGGTCCGGCCCCCCGGCGAAAGTGAATATCAAGGCTGGGTCAATCCCATATAAGACCGCCGCCCGAACGCAGAAAAAAACAAAGGCATGGGAGAAAATCAAGCTTTCGGCGATTGCAAATGAAATCGCCGGTAAAAACGGGCTTGCCTGTATGTTTGAATCATCAACAGACCCGTTTTATGACCGGAAAGAGCAAATGCAGGAATCCGACATTACCTTTTTACAGCGCCTTTGTAAAAACGCGGGAATCAGCCTGAAAGTCACCGCAAAAATGATCGTTCTGTTTGATGCGGCGGACTATGAGCAAAAAGGCGCGGTCATGGTGATTCAGAAAGGAGCGGCGAACGTGTCGCGCTGGTCCTTTTCCACCAGTTTGCACGACGCGGCTTTTAGTAGCTGTCACGTGTCCTATACGGACCCGAAACAGAAAACGACGATAGAATACACCTATACGCCGCAGGGCGCGGATAAATCCGGGCAAGTGCTGGAGGTAAACGAAAAGGTTTCGACCCGCGAGGAAGCCCGCCAGCTTGCAATGAAGCGGCTACGGCAAAAAAACAAGTCGGAGTATAAAGCGTCGTTCACTCTTTCCGGGGACACGCGGCTGGTTGCCGGGGTAACGG
>CAJURY010000040.1 GCA_910589155.1 uncultured Oscillospiraceae bacterium
GCGAGTTTCGGCTGGACTACCGATTCTCCCTCACCGGCAAGATGGATACCGTTGGCTTTCTCCTGTTTCTGGACGGCCAGCCCCAACCCTACAAGATGAACGACAGCACAGCGGAGTATGAGTATTGCCACAGTTTCCCTGCGGGGGAGGATCAGCGTTTCTCTTTCCTCTTTGAACCTGTAACCGGCAGGGCTGGTGATACGCTGACCTTGACGGTGGTGAGCATCACCAATCCAGACTTTCAGCCGGATATGGAATCTACTTCCAGCTATGGCTGGTATCACAAAACGCTGGATTCTTGTGTTGAACTGCGCTTCAACGCCGACGCACCCGCCGTCCATTCAGAGCTTCCGCCTGTCCGGGAAATCTTTTCCCAAAACGAAGTACGGGAGGAAAAGGTTACAACGCAGTATCTGGAAAACGAGCTTCCCAAATACGGCTGGGGCGGTGTAAACATGGACACGCTGGACAGCGGAATCTATTATACATTCTCCTGTAACGGCGGCCTTACCTTTGATAACCTGTGCGTTTCCGCTCCCACTCCCCTGCGATTTACCATGTGCGGCACAGCCGGGACAAGTTACAGCATTGCTTTTTTTCTGGATCATCAGCCGGTGAAATTTGACGAAAACACCTCCTGCTCCCTCACATTGAGCAAAGGCGGCGTTATAGAGCTTGAGGCCGTGATCGATCCGGACAAGCTGGGGCAGTTTCACACTTTCTACTGTGTGGCCGTTCCCCATGACGGAACTTCCGCACCCTTTTTTAAGACCAATTCTATTTTATTGTATAAGGAGAAGTGAATATGAAAAAAACATTCTGCATCACGTTGGCGCTGCTCTTTACCTTGGCGTTATCCGCCTGTGATAAGACGCCTGATGTTTCGGGTACACCCATAGTTTCTGTTTCAGACCTGGAAAATCACAAAGAGCAAAACCATTCTTCTTTCACCTTTGACGCCACCCTGTTTAGCGGCAAACTTCAAAGCTGCGCTTATGCTGGCAATGGAGGGCTTTTGGTACTGGCGGATAGGCTTTATCTCTATGATACTGCTGCCGCGTCAGTGCTGGCCGTAACAGAAGCGCCTCCCATGTATGACTTTGAGGTTCAGCCCACCAACGACGGTTATATACTGACCGGCTTGGGTGATGACGGTGCGATGGCGTACATCTACGACAGTTCCCTTTCTTTGAAGAGGGAAATTGCAATCAATGAACTTTTGCGGGAGGATTTTGTTGCCAGCGAAACCGGGGGCGTAGCAGCCACCACTGACGGAAAGAAGCTGGCTATCGCCGCCCTGGGCGGGTTGTATCTATATGACCTGGAAAGCGAAAACCTGACTACCCTCCTGGACGTGTCCCAAAACGCCGAGACAGACGGTATTGGCGTTTCTATGCTGAATGGCGCTGCGTTTGCCGGCGATAACAATCATATTTTATTTTATGGCAGAGGTGAATCTATTCCCGCAACAAACGGCGAAGACAGTTTTTGCATTTACGGAAGCATTAATATGGACGGCGGCAATCTGAAGCTCACAAAATTGTCCGACTATGATATAGAAGAAATGCAGAGCAGCGCCGACCGATTGTTTTTCCCACAGGTTTTTACTCAAAACAATGGCAAGCTGCTTTGGCTCAACCGGGCAACAGGCATTACTGATACGCTCTCTTTCTCTGACGGTGATGAGGGACGGGACGGCGTATATAGTTCGGCGCAGGGGAACTACGTCGCAACCGCCGTTTTGAACAACAACCTGACAGTTCGCATCTATGACGTTGCTTCCGGCGAACTGCTTGCCACCGAAGTGATTGAAAACGCAGATTCCACATATTTCTACCGCATTCCCAGGATTTACCTTTTGGACGAAGCCAAAACCGCTGTTGTAGTCCTGGGCGGCAGTATCAGCGAAATTGATACGCTGGTATCCACATTGTCATTTTAATTTAATTTTGGTGTATAAAGGAGTAATAAACATGAAAAAGAAAAAGATTTTTTGTATAATTTTAACTGCAATTTTTATGCTGGCACTGCCGGTTAGCGCCAGAGCGGAAGCGCTGTCTGCGCCGGCTGAACCTGTAAAGTGCGTGTTCAATTCCTCCCAGTTTGGCGGCAAGCTCCGGGAGGTTGCCTACGCCGGAGCAGGAAAACTTTTCATAGCGGCGGATAAGCTGTACCTTTACGATACCGCCACAGGCTCAGTGCTGGCCAAAACGGAAACACCCCTGCGTTCTTTCGGGGTTCAGGCCATTGATAACGGCTACATCCTCTACGGCATGGGAGATGACGGCATGACGGCATATATTTATGACAACTCGCTTTCGTTAAAAAAGAAAATTGTGGTCAATCAGCTTTTGTCGGAAGATTTCGTGGTCAGCGAAAACGGCGTGGCGGTTTCCACGAACGGCAAGAAGCTGGCAATCGCCACCTTGCGCGGATTGTATCTGTATGATTTGGAAAAAGAAAATCTTACCACTCTGCTGGACTTGACGAAAAAGAGCGGCACAGCTTCAATTCAGATTTCTTTGCTGGATGGCGTTGCGTTTTCCCCGGATAACAGCCAGCTCATGTTCTATGGCCAAGGTCATTCCATTCCCAGCAAAAACGGCGAGAACAGTTTTTCCATCTATGGAAGCCTTGCCGCAAATGGCGGCAATTTGAAAATCACGAAACCGTCGGCCTATAACATAGAAGAAATGCAAAGCAGCGCCAAGCGGCTGTTTTTGCCGCAAGTCTTTACCAAAGCCAATGGAACGCTGCTTTGGTTAGACCGGCAAACCGGCGAGAAAAAAACGCTGTCCTTTGCCAATAAAAGCGAGGGACGCGACGGTGTGTATAGTTCTGAGCAAGGCAACTATGTTGCAACCGCCGTTTTAGACGGCAGCCTGACCATTCGTGTTTACGACGTAAATTCCGGTAAACTAATGGCCACCAAAGTCATTCAAAACGCCAATAGCGCATATTTCAACCGCATCCCCAGAATTTACCTTTTGGACGAAGCCAAAACAGCTATTGTAGTTCTTGGAGCCAGTATCAGCGAAGTTGATACGCTGGTATCAACATTTACCTTTGGCGAATAACATGGAAATCAGATTTGAAAACATATCGAAACAATACAAAAACAAGTATGCGCTGAAAAACTTTACCGCCACATTGAATGAGGGCGTGTATGGTCTGTTGGGTGAAAACGGAGCAGGCAAAACAACGCTTATCAATATTTTTGTAGGCATTTTGCGCGGGGACAGCGGCACAATCTGGGTGGACGGCCGGAACGTTAAGGAGCTGGGCAAGGCATTTTTGGCCCAAATCGGCTATATGCCGCAGTACCCTATTTTTTACCGGGATTTTACTGTCAAAAACTTTTTGCTATATATGTGTACTCTGAAAGACATTCCCACCCATAAAGCGCAGGATCGGGTTTCGGAACTGCTGGCCACAGTGAACCTGACGGACGCCAGGAACAAGAAAATCGGCGCGCTCTCCGGCGGTATGCGCCAGCGCGTCGGCATTGTG
>CAJURY010000041.1 GCA_910589155.1 uncultured Oscillospiraceae bacterium
GTTTGAGCAGGGCGGCGGCGATCTTCGGGGTGAACGCCTTTTTCCGTTCCTCAAAGAAGCGGTCATTCTTCCACATGACAAACTGACAGGTCCGGTTGCCGCAGTAGTAATTTTTCTTGCCCTCGTAGACGGCTTCGCCGCACCGGGGACACGTCCCAATGGCGACACGCTCGGACTGAAACAATTTCTGCTTGTCCTCGCTGATGCAGGAATAGGTTTTCACCAAGCCGCGGGCCTGCGCCTCAATACCGGCCATGAACTCGTCCGGGTCGGCCTCCCCCTTGGCGATCTCGGACAGTCGGGTTTCCCATTCGGCGGTGAGGGCCGGGGAGGTCAACGCCTCCGGCAGAACCGCCGCCAGATTGATGCCGTCCTTGGTGGGGAGAAGCTGCTTGCCCTTGCGCTGGACAAAGCCCATCTGCACCAGCTTTTCCAGAATGGAAGCGCGGGTAGCGGGCGTCCCCAGCCCCTTGCGCTCGGCGTCGTCAGGCATATCCTCCGCCCCGGCCCGCTCCATAGCCGACAGCATGGTATCTTCCGTGTAGGGCTTGGGGGGTGACGTGTAATGCTCGGTGACGGAAGCGGCCACATCCTCGAAAACCTGCCCCTCGGCCAGCTCCGGCAATTCCGCCATGTCCCCGCTGTCCTCGTCGGCATCGGTTTTCAGGGAGGCCCGGAAGCGGCGGTCGATGTCTTTCCAGCCAGCGGCCAGGACAGTCTTGCCCTTGGCGGTGAACTCCTGCCCGGCGCAGGTGAAAACGGCGGTGACGGCCTCGTACTCATGGGCCGGGGCCACGGCGCACAGCAGCTTACAGCACACCAGGGACAGCAGTTTCTTTTCGCTGTCCGCCAGCCCGGAAAAGCCCTGTTTCACGAACTCCGCCGTGGGGATGATGGCGTGGTGGTCGCTCACCTTGGCGCTGTTCAGGACGCGGCGGATCTCCGGAGAGAACGCCGCACCCTCCATGAACGGCAAAATGGGGACGATACCGGCCACGATGCCCGCCGCCGTCTGCTCCATGTCGTCGGAGAGGAAGCGGCTGTCCGTCCGGGGATAGGTCAGCAGGCGCTTTTCATACAGCGTTTGGGCGTAGTCAAGGGTCTGCTTGGCGGTGAAGCCGAAAAGCCGGTTGGCCTCCCGCTGCAAGGTGGTGAGGTCGTAGAGCTTGGGCGGCTGTTCGGTTTTCTGCTCCCGCTGGATGGAAGCGCAGACGGCCCGCGCTCCCCCGCAGGCCGTCTTGACGCTCTCCGCCTCGGCGGGGTCGGGGAAGCGGTCGCTTGCCGCCTCCATGCCGCCCCCGGCGATATGGACGATGTGATATTTCTCTTTCTGGAAGCCGGTGATCTTGGCGTCCCTGTCCGCCAGCATTTTCAGGGTGGGGGTCTGGACGCGGCCCACGGTCAGGGTCTTGTGGTACAGCACAGAGAAAAGCCGGGTGGCGTTAATGCCGATCAGCCAGTCCGCTTTGGCCCGGCACAGCGCCGATTGATGCAGGGGGTCATAGTCCCGGCCCGGTTTCAGGTGGGCGAAGCCCTCCCGGATGGCGCTGTCCTCCATGCTGGAAATCCACAGCCGTTTCATGGACTTGGTACAGCCCGCCAGATGGTAGACTGTGCGGAAAATCAATTCGCCCTCCCGCCCGGCGTCGCAGGCGTTGATTACCTCGCTCACTTCCTCGGAGCGAAGCAGCGTCCGCAGGGTGTCGAACCGCTCCCGCTTGTCCGGGGGGACGGTCAGCCGCCAGCTCTCCGGGATGATGGGCAAATCCTCGTAGCGCCACTTCTTGAAACGCTCGTCGTACAGCGCGGCGTCGGCAAAGGACACCAGATGCCCGATGCACCAGGACACCAGGTAGCCGTTGCCCTGCAAATAGCCGTTCTGCCGGTCAGTCGCGCCAATCACGGCGGCGATGCTCCGGGCCACGCTGGGTTTTTCTGCGATTACTAATTTCATTATCATTACTCCTTTGTTGAAAAACAGCAAAACTTCATGTATAATATTAAAGGGGTGAACAAATGAGGAAAAAACGTCAAAAACATATTGAAGTAAAAATATCGAGTGGTAATGCTGTAAATGATTGCGTCGTTTTTATGACTGCGTACCATTTTGATAAGGTAATAAAAGATTTTCCACATTGGAAACACAAACAGGATTTCTCCCAATTACTCACGGATTGCCATATAGAGAGTGTTTCAACAGGCGGCTTTTGTCGTACAAAAAAGGGAAACTGTAAATATACGGCATCTTTTGACCCACAGACACAGATGACGAAATACAGTTTCGATACTGCACCAAAAAGCAAAGATCAAATTGATTTAAGCGATGAAATAAAGCGGGCTTCTTGGCAATTTACCCTTACTCACTCTTTTGAGCAGCTTCTAAATGATACTGCTTTTTCTCTGTCTTGCTTTTTAACTTTAGACAGTTTTTGGGTTTCAATAAAGTCACAGTGGTTCCAAGTTGACCCCATAGCGTTTTTCCTAAATAACACTCTTTTTGTTGAGTTTGAACTTATTGACCATCAAACCCGAACTCCCTTAACCAAAGATTGCATTTACGGTAGAACACATAACTTTAATGTAATTGCAGTGGATGGACTTCGATATTCTGATAAAGATTGCCAAATAAACGATACCCGAAATATTCCGAGCTTGATATTGGATAATATTTTGAGATTTTTTCAACAACTAACGCACCAAAAGTACCATGTCGATAGCCTTAGCTATGTTCATAACTTGTTCGTTATTTCAAACTCTATAGTTGATATAAACGCATACTTTTCCGATGTCTTGGGGGCATATGGTCTGCATACCGTCCTTAATAACATCAATACAAACAAGTGTTTTGAATACTATTCGCAAGAATATTTGGGCGTTGCCACGGTGGTATCAGGCGACGCATATCAGCAGGCACTATTTGATTGTCAACTTTTAGAGGCATTGAAGATGTTCTTCCTGCTAAATCAAATTGTCAACTTGGATGTAACGCAAAAACTGGCAGACACCGTAAATAATCAACTATATCTTGAATATCTAACATTTACTTCTGATTTGCCAATAATCACTTTGAACGCTTTGCATAACATGAGTGAAACGCCGACATTTAGAAGATATAAAGAGGCTATTGAATTTAAGGTGTCCTATCTTCACCTCCGGCAAGAACAACGAAAAAACAAAAACGGAGTTGTCCTTAATATTTTGATTTACATACTAACCTTTATCAGTGGGATTGGGTCTTGGCAAGTTTTTCAATCAGAATTAGGTATTCCTTTTAAGTGTAGCGCTGTTGTAATGACTACTATTTTCGCTATCCTTGGAATTGTCTGGATTATGAACGAAAAACGAAAGTGAATTACAGAAAGGGCCGTTTTTTTGCGGCCCTTTCTACTATTAGCCATCAATTATCACTTTCTTCATCCTCTGGCTCGTCCTCGTCGTCAAAGTCATATTCGGACAGGTCGGAACTGCCGGACACATCCGCCTTGGGCT
>CAJURY010000042.1 GCA_910589155.1 uncultured Oscillospiraceae bacterium
CACCCGTATGTCAAGCACAAGACAAAAAGTTTTTTAAGAAATTCCAGAGTTTTTAAGGCCGATTTTTGCGCCCCATCACATTCCCTCTGTACAGAAGTCTTTCATTTTCCAGACAATATCAACCTGATTTCCGGGGTGAATATCCACACGTTCAATCAGTGCGTCAGCCAGGGCGGTATTTAATCCGCTGGCGGCTGAAATTTCCTGCGCCAGTTCCAGTCTGGCGTTTTTTGTTTTTACGTCCATTTTCGCTTGGGCGATTTCAGCGGAGAGTGCGCCCTGGACTTGCCGCAGCCGTTCCAGTTCCGCATCCACATCGGCTTTCTGTGCCTTGTAGTCCTCCAGGGTAATCTCTTTCAGTAAAGCCTGCTCATATAGCACCCGTTTCCGGTCAAGACAGCTTTCTACGCGCTGGCTGTATTCCGTATGCGTTGCAATCTTAGTATCCAGCAGGCTGGCATTTGAAAGGTTCTCCACGTTCAAAATCACCTGCGCCTGCCTGGAAATAATCTCATAGAGGATTGCTTCCAAGTCCTTTTCAGCAATCCGCAGGCCGTGGCAGGCAGCAGACTGATCCACCTCTGTATGCTTGCAGACAAAGAAATGGCTTTTACTTGGATTGCGCGGCATTGCGTGTCCGCAGCAGCCGCAAAAGACCTTGCCGCGCAGGGGGTACAGATGTACGTTTTTCTTTATGCAGCGTTTTTTCGGCTTTAATTCCTGCACCCGCTGGAACAGCTCTTTGCTGATAATAGCCGGATGGTGGTCGGGAATCCTGAACCATTCGCTTTCATCACGGTTCCGTACCCGGCTGCTCCCCACCTCGACCACCTGTTTCCTGCCCATGACATAAGTGCCAATGTAGCGTTCATCCAGCAAGATGTTCCGAATGGTCGATCTCTGCCAAATCTGATGGGTTCTGGAAATATCGTGAATCTTTCTTCCCTTGGATGCTTTGTATTCGCCTGGTGTGGGGATTTTGCGCTCGTACAGTTCCTGAATGATTTCGCTGGAAGTACAGCCGCGCCCTGCCAGTTCAAAGATAAGCCGGACATTGGGGGCTGTTTCCTCATCCGGCTCCATGCGCCCGTCCGTGCCTTTCTGGTAACCGTAGGGACATAACACGCTCTGGTATTCTCCCCGCCGGAATTTCACATACTTGGCGGTTTTGTACTTGATGGAGAGGTCACGGCTGTAAAATTCGCTGATCAGGTACTGAAACGCCACATTGATACCGCCCGTGTCGCCATGTAGCATATCGCTGTCAAAGCCGTCATTCAGGGAAATAAACCGTACCCCATACAGCGGAAAGACGCGCTCCATAAAATATCCGACCTCAATGCTGTTGCGCCCAAAACGGGTAAAGTCCTTGACGATGATGCAGTTGACCGCGCCCTCGCGTACCTTGTCCAGAAGTTCCTGCACGGCGGGCCGTTCAAAGTTTGTCCCGCTGTAACCGTTGTCTACAAATTCCAATACCTCCGCATGGGCGGCATCCTCCATCGCATCGGCGTACTGGTGAAGCGCCCGCTTCTGGTTCTCAATGCTGAAACTCCCCACCTTGCTGTCCTCGGAGGAAAGCCGGATATAAAGGCCAATCACATAGGGTTTATACATCTTCCAGCACCTCCATCAGCCGCTCAAAGCCGCTCTCAAATTTGAATTTCACATGAATGTCCTCTGCGCTGTTGACGGTAACGCAGTCAATCAACTGGTTTACCAGCAGGGCGGATAAGGCGGTATCTTCGCTGACTGCCGCCAGCCGTTTGGCTATATCCGTATAGCGTTCCATTTGATTTTCCAGCGCTTTCTGCTTACTTTGAAGCTGCTGCACACGCAGGACTGCCGTTTCGATTTTCTGTGTATAGTCGGCTTTCATTTCGTGATACTCTGTGCCGGTCAGGATGCCGGTAACGAAGTTCTCATACAGGCTGGTTAAGAATACCCGGTTGCGTTCCGTTTCCTGCTGTAACTTAGAGATTTCGGCGGTCATTTCCGCCTTTTTCGCAGTGATTTTGTAATCCTGATGTTTCAGCTTTGCGTGGGTTCCCACCACAACCTCGGCGTGTTTGCGGATAATGGCTAAAAGCGCGTCAAACAGCCTTTTTTCCGGCAGATGGGTAACACCACCCGGACAATACTGAACGCCCATCCGGTCATTGGCAATACAGCGGTAGGAGTATATCCCCCGTGACCTCTGCCGGTGCAGGTTCTTCCCGCAGCAGCCACAGAAAATACGTCCCCGGAGAATGTTCTCCGTGTAGGGGATTTTTTCCGTCCCCTGCTTTGCCGCCGCATGTTCCCGGACAGCCTGCACCCTTTCGTACAGTTCGCGGGCAATCAGCGGTTCATGGGTTCCCCGCACGACAATCCATTCAGAGCGGTCAGTGGGAACCTGCTTGTGGCCGACCGTTTTCGATTTCCCCTGCACCATATCGCCCATGTAGACTTCATCCGCTAAAATCTTGGAAACTGTCCATGTCTGCCATTTTCCGCTGCCCATGAGCCGCTTATTGGTAATCAGGCCGGTTTGAGCCAGATAGTGACCGGGCGTAGGATAGCCGCTTTGATTGAGCCGTTTTACCACCTCATTGAGCGATATGCCGTCAACCGTCCACTGGAAAATCTGCCGGACGATGGGGGCGGTATCTTCATTGACAAGCAGCTTGTGGCAGTTATCCGGCGCTTTTTTATAGCCAAAGGGCGGACGCGCCCCCACAAACTCCCCGTCCTGCATCGCCTGCCGCTGCTGGGCTTTTACCTTTTTGCTGATGTCGGCGGCATAAGCTTCATTTATCATATTTTTCAGGGGCACAATCAGATGGCTGCCGCTGTTTTCCTTGTTTTCGCTGTCAAACTGGTCGTTGACTGCAATAAACCGAACCTGATGCAGCGGGAAATACTTTTCGATATAGTAGCCGCTGTCAATCGCGTTCCGCCCCAGCCGGGAAAGGTCTTTGACGACCACGCAGTTGATTCTGCCGCGCTCCACATCGTCCAGCATCCGCTGAAAGGCTTCGCGCTCAAAGGTGCGCCCCGTTGTGCCGTTGTCGGTGTAAACCGCCACGATTTCAATATCCGGGCACAGGGCAAGATAGGCTTCCATGATCTGCTGCTGGGTTTCCAGCGAATCGCCGCGCCTGCCGTTAAATTCCACGGACAAACGGATATAGAGGGCCGCTTTCCAGACTTTCATCCCCACATGGGCGGGCTTTTCCTGCACAATGGGGTTTTTCCTGCTTTTCCTTGCCATATTAAACCGCCTCCTTTGTGGTTTCCAGCCTTGCCTTTGCCTGCTGGTATTCAAGCTGGTAACGGAATGTGATTTTCAGATTGTTCTTGCCCTCCACATGGATACACTGGATCAGGGTGATAACGGCCCGTCTGTCCAG
>CAJURY010000043.1 GCA_910589155.1 uncultured Oscillospiraceae bacterium
TGCCGTCATCCGCGTCCAAGGAATAGTACGCTTTGTTGTAGCGGGCCCGCTCGGTGTAGGCCGCCTCGTAGCGGACACTGGCCCGGAGCGCCTCGGCCACATCGTCAGAAACTTCCATATATTCATCCTGGGTGTACCAGTAGTAAAAGTCGCGCAAGTTGATGATAGTCATTGTATGTACCTCCATATCGTTTTTTGTGGTTGGGTTGCCGGGAAACGATATGGAGGGCGGCGGGGAGCGACACCCGGGGGAACCGCTCCGCACCTTGGGACTGTTTGTCCCAAAGCTGGGTAAACAAAAAGCGCCTGCGCGGCAAAATACCACGCAGGCGCACAAAGTAAAACTATAATCTAAATTCCGACATATTTCGCATCGTATAACAGAATATCCTTGTCCGGGGCCTGGGCTTTTTTTGATAAATCAAGGGAGCGGACAATATAGAAAGACACGGCTTAACCTCCTTTTTCCGCCGTGTCAATCATAAGAAAACGGCGGTCTTGAAATCCGTTGTTTCAAAACCGCCGTTTGGTGTTCGTTTTCGTTTGGGGCGCGTGAATAGAACAGCCGCCCATCCAACGGTTTTTTTATATGCCGTTTCCGTTGGCGGCTGGATGATTACTGGATTTTAGAAAGATTATTTACATACCAGCTCCAAATTCTTCAATCCGGGTACTCCAAAAATACGAGTCGTTGGAAAGGGCCGTAGGGTCGATTTCCGTAACCTGCTTTCGGAGAACTTCCTCCGCTTCTTTACAGCGGCGATAGCCCTCATTATCACGAGTGCTTTCCGGTATAGGTGTATTCGTTAATGCTGTTTCATATAAATCCATAATTTTCATAAAATAGGAAAAGCAGGAGGCGCAATAATTAACGGCAGTCCGTTTTTTCAAATCCGCGATAAACACACCATCCAAATATAACACCGCAAGGAACCATCCATTCCCGGAATTATCCCACCGATCTTCTGCCACTGCAACAAAGGGCTGCCCATACATTTTTCCCGTCCAGAGGGCGTCTGGAGCTAAAAAGGTGTAGGACTCGAATATCTTTCCCGGAGATGGCAGATATGCCCGAACTTCCCGTAGCAGCCCTTCTATTTTCTCTTTTTCTCTTTCTGCTTTTGTCATATTTCTTCCCTCATTACAAAAACGGCTTGAAATTCAGCCTATTTTCATTATCCCTAAAACAAAATCATATCCCACCTCGGGACATTTTGTCCCAAAGGGCCGAACAATCCCAAACAAAACTGTCCGCCATAGCCCGCGCCGCTTCGTCTGCGCTTTTGGCTCACTCGTCCCGTGTGGGGAGCTTGCATTTTGAAACAGCCTTTTTGATGCCCCACACAATCACAGCGGCGGCCACGCATACGGCAAGCCGGAGCAGAACATCCAGCATCCAGTTTACTTTCCCATGTTGGTACATATCCAGCACATAGGCGGGATTAACGTCATAGTCCTCTGCCATGAGGTTCAGCATCCGGCGCTCCTCGGTGGTGGTATAGCGGACATAGCCAGTCGGATAATTGCCCGCCCCCGTCCATGCCAGATAGTCGTCAAAATAGACACAAAGCCAAGAGCCGTCCGCAAGCTCCGCCAGATAATAGCGGTTATAGTAGCCGCCCGCAAAGCCTTGGACAAACCGCTGGAACGGCGGGAGAGGGTAGTCGGCGTAAATGTATTCCGAAACACGCACCGTCCTTTTCACGCCGTTGTTATGGTGGGTATGTACGCCCTCTTGCCCCACGTCCCGCAGGCGGGCCAGCGGGCAGGCCACCAACTCGCCGCCGTTCACGGTGGCCGGGGTACTGCTCAAAAAGAAAGTTTCTATATCCTCCTGCCGCTGGAGCCGCTGAACATCCGTGCTGGGCCGCTGGCCTTGCCCCGTTCCCTCCCCGACCCGCAGGTCGTACAGCCAGCCAGTAGGCGCGGCCAACAGCACCAAGAGGACAAGGGCGGCGCATATTATATTCCGTAGGATAGCGGGTAGGGAAAACGAGGTCTTTTTCATTTCACCGCTCCCGCGTTATAATTTCTGAACGCCCAACTGCGCCAGCCAGCCTTGCAGTTTCTTTGCCGGAAAGCCCGTAAAGGAATAGGTTTCTCCCGTCCGGCTGTGGATTGATACCTGGGTGAATATCGCCGCGCCGCTCACCGAAAAGCCCTTGATGTTTTCCACTGGTAAATCCATATCCAACGCGCCGGGCATCATACTGATTTTGAAACACGCCCGCTGGTCGGTGATATAGATGTTGCCTTGAAACGGCTTTTTCGTCAAGCCCTGTTTGAGATAGAGGGACATCATCCCGCTGCCGATCAGTGTCTCGCCGGGGTTCAGTTGAAATTTTGCCATAGCTCCACGCTCCTAACTGTGATTATCTTTCGCCGCCTACTTCGGGACATTTTGTCCCAAAGGGCGGGGCCGTACAAAAATTATTTTGGAACATAGCCAGAGCCGCCGCAGGTCTTACAAACTCGCCCCACATCTACTTTCAATAGTGGGAGCTTTTTTAGATGCAGTCCTTTGCCTTGGCAGTCTGGACACAAAATGCAGTCGCCCTCGGGTTTTGGCTGTACAGAATTGGGATAAGTCTCCCGATAATTTTTATACTGTTCCCATGTCCGCTCCGCGTTCTGTTTCATTTGTTCTTCTGTTATGATTGCGGCTCTTTCCAAAACGCCAGTTTCTTTTAACGCTTTTTCAAAATCTTTATAGCCTTTTGAAAGCCGGTTCAAAGGGATTTTTCTCTGCCGTTCATTTTCATGGATGCAGAAAATATATGTGCCGCTGTCCCGCACGACCTGCACCCGGTTCCCCGGTATTTCCTCCCAGCGGAGACGATATTTTTCTTTGCGGGAGTAGTGGAAGATTACGGTTTCCATATCATACTCCACCCAAACCAGCCCTAAATAAAATGTGCGGTAAACGGCAAATGCTGTGAGGCCGCCGAACATGACCACGCCAGCCAAAAAGAGTAGCCGCTCGTCGCGGGACGCCTCAAAATCGAAAAATGCCATGTAGAGGGAAAAGCCCGTCAGCGGAACAAAGAAAACTGCAAAGACCAAAAAAGTGACGATTTTTGAAAACCATCCGATTGTGCATTTTTTCATATTGCACCACCTCGTAAATATATTTTGCTTGCCGTTCACTTCGGGACATTTTGTCCCAAAGCATAGGCCGCCGCCGATATTCAAAACAAAAAGGCGCTCCCCGCCGCGCAGGTTTCTGCGGGCAAAAGAACGCCAGTTTTGACAGTATGAAATTGAGCATGACAAAACTGCGGGGCTACATAGTTATAGCACCGCTCCGCTTGCTTGCTTGCTTGCTTGCTTGCTTGCTTGCTTGC
>CAJURY010000044.1 GCA_910589155.1 uncultured Oscillospiraceae bacterium
CTTTAGCTTTACATATCGGTTTTAGCCCATCCCTTTAGCCCGGCTGCCATTTCCAGCCAGTGTGATTTTCTGCTAGAAACATTCGACCTAAAATGGTTTTCTGCCGTTTTCCACGAAAAGAAAGTTTGAACGGCGGCAGCACTCCACATGGGAGAGGGTGGCTGTATTATCACCCCGTGGTTCACGAGCCGTACACTCAGGATTATGTCGGTTGCAACAAGACATTCTGGACATGACCGATTTATAGCCTCCCGCGGCGCAATACCGTCTCAGATATCGCCTCCGCTCTTTACCGAGCTTCGTACATCCCGCATGACACTACGGGCGCACGTCGGAGTATCAGAGTTTTGGTCACCCGTCACACCGGGTCAGGCAGGTTCTGCCCCTGCCGAATCAAGCATAGAGTTCAGATTTCTTTCAAAATCTGCCTTGTTTTATTGCGCATTTCTGCGCAGATTGTCAAGGAACAAAGCGCGCCTTCTCGACCACTATCGCGTTCTTGGGGGTGTTCTCAAAGGTGACGGTGTGGTCCTTTCCGGCCTCCATATAAATCTCCTGGATAGCCGGTTCTTTGATGGTGTAGCCGGGGGCGGGTTCCAGCTCCTGGATCTTGTACCACCCGGTATTGACCCGAACCAGATGGATCTGGCCCTGCTCATCAGTGTAGAAGGTGCCCAGGTCGTTATACTCGCCGCTCTGGGTGTCGTCAGACCCGCGCCAGATTTGGAATTTAACGCCCTTGATGGGGCTGCCCGTGATGCTGTCCACCTTCTTGACATACAGATCCGGCTTGCGCAGGTTTTTCAGTTCAAGGGTGGTGGTCTTATTCTCCTCCAGGTAGACGGTGTGGACGGTATCATCCGCCACCCAGCCATTCTTGGGCTTCGTTTCATAAGGTAGGCATCGCCGCGCCATACTTGCTTTCGCAAGCGGTTTCGGCGGCACCCCCTCCCGAACCGGACGTACACCTCTCGATGTATCCGGCTCTCCATTTGTCTATGAGTCTGGAATTATTTGGCATGTTTGGTCTTTGCGTAGCACTCTGGACACAGTGCGATAGACTTTCGCCGCATTTGCATCATTTTCAGCTCCAGTTCATCCTTGCCCTTCAGGTCCTTCAACCGCCGCACGTGGTGCATATGGATTTCCTTGGTTTCAGCTCCACACAATTCGCAAACGCCGGCTTTCAGCCGTTTTGCGAGGCTGTTTGGCTTATCATATTTTACATATTGTGGGAGTGTGTCGGCGGATAGGGATGGTAGGGCAGATTGCTTCGTAAAACCATCATGATAGAACTCGCAACGTTTGGGGCCGCTCTTGGTTATATAGGGAATGGAAATTACGCCGTCCTGCTCATACTTTTTGCGGATTTTATTGCAGGAGGTGTTGCCCTTGGCGGCCAGCGTTTTGAGAAAACTCCTTTCCATGATGAATGAGAAATTATTGAGCACTGATACATTTTCCGCCATGGAATAGTAGTTATACAGGCCCCGAATTTCCGCGTTGAACTGGCTGATGATTGCGAGTGCATCCTTGTGCATGAGTTTCCCTCGGTGGAGCGGTTTCCACCGCTCTTTGCCGTCGTTGCCCGCAACAATTTTGAATGCCTGGTATTCCTTCAGCTTCTGAACCCATTTGTCATGGGGCACATACAGCGCCACCGTTCCGTACCACATCCTGCGGAGCACCCCATCACTGTTCCGTTTCACATCTTTACTTCTGCGCACCGTAAACTGGTACCCCAGATAGTCGATGAGCTCACTGGAATGAGTGATTTTCGTTTTTTCTTCGGATAAAGTCAGTTTTAGGGTGTTGGCCAAAAAGTCCCGGATGTCTGCTTTTACCTGCTCAGCGTCTTTGCGGGAGCCAATGATGCCCACCACAAAGTCGTCCGCATAGCGATTGAACTGCAGACTCTTGTAGCCGGGGTCGGCCTGGGGGTAATATGGCGTTTGGAGTAGACTTTGCTGGGCCGCTTTGAACGCTTGAACTGCTTCTTTGGTATGTGGTTGGTCGAGTAGCGCCTTTTGCGTCCGGTATTGCTGCCGTGCCTGCTCATATTCTTTGCTTGCTTTCCGCTTTCGTGTCCCGACCCTAAACTGCTCCTGGTATTTCTCCAGGTAACAGTCTAATTCGCCCAGGTAAATGTTGGCGAGGATGGGGCTTACACCCGAACCCTGCGGGGTGCCTGAGTAGGTGTGATGGTAAGTCCACTGTTCCATATACCCGGCCTTCAGCATCTTCCACATAAGAGCAATAAAGTGCTCGTCTTTGATGCGGCGGCGCAGAATGTCAATGAGAACGTGGTGGTCAAAGCTGTCAAAACAGGCTTTGATGTCACCTTCAATCACCCACTGGGTGCCAGAAAAGGTGGTTTTGATTTCAGACAGCGCGGTATGGCAGGAGTGCTTGGGGCGGAAACCATGGGAATAGCGCGAAAATGTGGGTTCGTAAATCGCTTCCAGAAGCATACGGACAACTTCCTGCACCAGCTTGTCGTCTGTGGACGGGATACCCAGCGGGCGTGTTTTGTTCGGATTGCTTTTCTTGGGAATGTTTTCACGCCTTGCCGGGTGGGGCTGGTACGAATGGTCTTTGAGACTGGCGATGATGCGCTCAATGCGTCCCACCGTCATGTCATCGAGGGTCATCCCATCTGTGCCTGCCGTCATACTGCCCTGGGATTTTGCAATATTCTGATAGGCCAGCAGGTAGAATTCGGGATTGTAGAGATTGCGGTACAACCGCTCAAACACATATCCCTTTTGTTTTGCTTTTTCTTCCAGACTTTTCAGTACAGCAATCGGATTTCTCATGATGTCTCACACACCTTTCGTCTTTTTGTACTGAGAGACAAACTGCTCCCCTTCGCCCTGTGGACGGCTTTCCCGTCCTCTGACTACTACGGGAGCTCTGTTACCATGGCGGATATTCAGAGCCGCGTTTCTCATGGCGCTCATAGCCGCGAATGAACGGCGTTCCGCTTTAGGCAATCCCCGTTTAGCACAATAGAAATGAGCATTCTGTATTTTCGGAATGCGCCGTTCGCCGTTTTCCACTGTCCCGTGGCTGGGTCTGCCTTGAGCATTTCGCAGTGGTGCGTCCAAGAGACACCACTACCAAGGCACCTGCGAGTTTAGCTTTCATACGCAGGGAACTACACTATGCCCGACCTCCGGCTGGCGTTCAAGCAATTCAGCTTCCATCCTTATATACAGATTTTTGTCCCGTTGCACCGGCGTTCGGAAAGCTCGAACACCCCGCATACTCCGACATGCTACACTCCCCGTCAGGTTTCCCATTTCGGATAAGTCGGGGGACAAC
>CAJURY010000045.1 GCA_910589155.1 uncultured Oscillospiraceae bacterium
ATTTCATGCCCCTATTTTACCACTGCACCTTATTTTCGCAAGATGTCTAATATAAAGGGTGGTTTCACCACCGAATACATTACATGGCTGGCAGTTCATTTGTGGCAGAAATGAGAAAAGAAACCCGCCAACCCTTGCAATATCAGGGGTTAGCGGGTTTCTACTCTGCGATTTTCTCTTATGTTTTCCCTTTACAGATTCAAAACGCCCTTAATGAAGCGTTCCATGCGTGCGGCGCTGTCACGGGCCATCTGCTCAGTGAAGTGGCCGTACTTGTCCAGCGTAAAGGCGGCGGTAGCGTGCCCCAGGTTGGCCTGCACCGTCTTTATATCCTCCCCAGCCCGGAGCGCGTTCACGGCGTATGTATGCCGGAGTGAATGAAAATGGAAGCCGGACAGTCCGGCAGCTGCGAGGGCCTTGTGGAAACCGTTGTCGGCACGCCTCTGGTTGAACGGTGTGCCGTTTTCGGTGGTGAATACCAAGCCATATGGATTATCCCACAATGGCCCCGCTTTCAGCTGCATTTCTATCTGTCTGGTGTACGATAGGCGGCGCGAGCCAGCTGCTTATTGACCCTGATTACACCTGTGGTGAAGTCAATCGTGTCCCAGGTGAGTCCCAACAGCTCCGACATACGCAAGCCCGTGAACAGAGCCACGGCAAGAAGGTGTTCAACGTTTGTGTCTTTGGCTGCGGCCAACAGCGCGGCGGCTTGTTCATCGTTGAGCGGGTGAACTTCCTCTTGCTCCACTCGGGGTAGCTCACATCGAGCCGCCGGGTTTCGCGGTATGTAGTCCAGCTCCACGGCCTTTTCCAGGGCGGTATGCAATACCTGGTGATGGTAGCGCACTGTGGAGGGAGTAAGCCCCTCCAGGCCGTTGACAAATCCCTGCACATCATGCGGCCGGAGCTGATCCAGCCGGATCGCGCCCAGAGCGGGCTTGAGATGGTTCCTCACGCTGCGGATATAGCCGTCAGCGGTTGAGAGCTTTATCGCGCCCAAGTAGTCCCGCTGCCAGATGTCCAGCCACTGCCCCACCGTCATGCGCTGCGGGGCGGTGTACGTGCCCTGGTTGACCTCCACCGCCGCCGCCTGCATCTTCTCCCGCACTTCTTTTTGTGTTTTGCCGGTAAAGGAGCGCTGAATCTGTTTTCTGGTGCCGGGATCGCGGCCCGTGGTGATCCGGGCCTCCCAGTAGGTGTACTCTTTGCCGTTGCGGATAACAGTTTTCTTCCTGATCGTCTCGCTGCCCTTCGCTGATTTTTTCGCCATGATAAAACTCCTTTCGTTGACACCCCCGGCCCTGCTGTGGTATAATGAAAGGGCATAAGGGTGCCTTGTTTAGCGACCTGGTATTTTTGTGCATCCGCCGTCCACGTTGTTAACAGCAGCGTGGGCGGTTTTTTTGACCTTTCCCAATTTGTTGGGAAGGGCTTTTTGTTTTACTCCTCAATTTTGAGGAGTCCGCAAATCTGAGCCGTCCAAAGGGGTCTGGAAATCGGCCCAGATTTGGACCGCCCGCGAAGGGGTACGGAAATTACCGACCCCTTGCCCCGAGATTTCGGGGGAACCCGGTCAAATTTGCCCACGTTGGACTTCTCCCCGATTTTTGGGGAAAGGGGCGGTAAATCACCGCTACCCGGCGTTTCACCAGGTGGGGTACGTCTAATCCCCCACCCCTGACCCGCCCTCATTTCGGCTTAGGGTCATTTGCGGAACACCCTAAGCAGAACATAGGGCGTCGGTTAAACCTACCCCCTTCGGGGCGCTTTGCCCGTTGCGGGGATTCCCGCATCGGCTTTATTCCCCCTCTGGCGGCGTTTCTGGCGCGTCTATGGGCGGGGTGGTATCCTTGCCCTCTGAGGGCGGCGGCGTTTGGGGGAACGGAGGGAACGACCCAGCGGGGCCGTCCCCATATACTTTGATACCAGCGGAAAATGGAGAAGGTTTTTGCTTATATCTGTACTTTTCTATTTCTGTTAATTCCTTAACACGTTTTACTGCTTCTACTTGACCTTCATCGTTTAACTTTCCTAAGTCCTGCCCAATCTCATCTAACCTGTCTTTCCATGCGTTGGTTTCAGCAAATCTTTTTTTTACATAATCTTTACTTTCTTGATCCCGTTGTTCCAATGTATAGCCATTCATTAACCAGCTTACATCCACATTTAGAGCGGCGGCTATGCGTTGAAGCGTTTCATATTTAGGGTTACGCAAATCATTCTCCCACTGGGCAAGAGTCTGGTATGCAACCCCTAATCTTTGGCCCAATTCTTTTTGAGTAAGCCCTGCATTTTTTCGGGCGGCCTTGATACGTTGTCCTGTCGTCACACAACCACCTCCACACTTAGCATACCACATGATACCACAAGGCGCAAGAAAAAATTTTTGCAAAAGACTGTGGAAAAGGATTGACTTTTACCGAAGACTGTGCTACTATCTAGCTGCACAGTCAAAAGCAAAAGTTCTAGTAAAGAGGTGAAACCGAATGTCAGTACGCATCGACCGAGTAGCCATGATTGCAGAGATGGCCCGGAAGGACATCAACTGCAATCGTCTGGTGGAGTTATCCGGTGTCAGCCGGGTGACCGTGACCGCCGTCAGGAACGGAAAAAGCTGCTCCCAAGAAACGGCGGACAAGCTAGCGGCAGTCCTGGGCCGCGACATCATCAAGGAAGGGAGTTGAAACGATGCCAGACGCAATCCTGACGGTGCCGGAGGCTGCGAAGCTGCTGAAGGTGTGCGACAAGACCGTGTACACTTGGACGCACCGAGCAGACTTCCCCGCCGTGAAGATCGGCAACACCACGCGCATACCCTACGGACTACTTATGGACTGGGTGAACGCCCAGGCGACACGAAAGGGGAATTGATTATGAAAATCGAAATCCATCTGCTACGCTTCTATGTCCGAGTCTGGGACCCCGAGAAGGAAGAAAATCGGGAGGAATCCATCACTCTGACCAAAGACCAGCTCCGGGCGGCGGGCCTGATTGGAATGTCCAGCAAGGAGATCGTCAACCGCATCTGCAGCCGCTGGAGCCTCCAGGTGCTGGAGATCGGCAAGGCCGAGCGGCGGACCATCGCCTTTAATCTGGACGCGCTGTGGGATAGCTGCTATGAGCAGGGTGCACCCATTGACCCGCTGGAGAATTTAGGGGGCGATGCTGATTGACCAGTGAAAAGCTGCTGAAGCACGCCGCCTATCAATCTGCTGTGCGACCGGGCCGACGACGTGTACGGCGGGAGGCTTCCCGTCCATGTGCGTCTGATACTGGACGAGTTCGCCAACATCGGGCAGATACCCAACT
>CAJURY010000046.1 GCA_910589155.1 uncultured Oscillospiraceae bacterium
ATCACTGACGATACGGCGGTTTTGAGTAGATCAAGGCCGCCGTTTCTTTTTGCTTCGACGACCCCTGCACCGTGTTCTGGCATGGCGGCTTTAGGAGGGAGCCGCCATGCAACGAAAACTACTTCGACAAAATCCGACAGGGGTTAGCCTGTCAAAAAAAGCCGTCCCCCGGCAGCGGGGACAAGCGGCTGTGTATATGTACTATACCATGTAGGAAAAGAACATATTGCTTTTTGTTTCGCCCTGTGGGTCTTTGACCTGCCGGGCGAATTTTGTTATTTCCTGCGACCTGCTATCCGGTGCGAAAAGAAATTTCAAAAAAGTGAAAAAAGGAGGCGTTTAGCGGGCAGCCAGAGAGATTCCATTCGCTCTATTGGCGGAAAGGGAGAGAACCACCACATCCCCCACAGAAAGGGGGTGAGAAGATGGAAGCGATCCCCCGCAAATACGGTGAATGGGGCCAGTTTGACCGCTACTGCAAGCTGGTTCTGTACCATGAGGCGATAGATTATCTGCGGGAAATGAAGTGCCGCCGCGACCGTGAAGTGTCGCTGGACGCTCTTTCCCCGGCTGATTGGGACAAGCTCTCGACCGTAGATCGGTATTCCTGCGACAGCTTTATATTCAGTTCGCATGGCTATGACCTACATATCGACAACGAGCTTGTGGCCGAGGCATTTGCCAGCCTGCCAAAAGACGAGCAGAGTATTTTGATTCTCCGCTTTGTTCTGGATTTGACTGACGAAGAAATCGGCCGCCTGATGGGAATGTCCCGCAGCGCAGTACAGCGCCACAGGACAAGCACCCTAAAAGACCTGCGTATAAAATTGATGGCGTTCATGCCGGAGGGAGGTTAAACGCGGATGAAGCAATCCAGTTACAAGGGCAAAAGCCCTCTGCCTGATTTTGTGATCGACGCGGCCTGCGCCGGTAACGCCGAAGCCGTGGAGCGTGTCTTGCAGCATTATGATGGCTATATCAATAAGCTGTGTACCCGGACGCTCTATGACGGCAGCGGCCAGCCTCATATCTGCATTGACGAGTATATGAAGCGCCGATTGCAAATCAAGCTGATCCATTCCATCGTTAGTCCCATTGGCGACTGACGGTTAAGGCTCCGGCCATAGACAGGCGGCTTTCCCTTTCCCCGCCTGCCTGTTTTCCCGGCGGCCCCTTTGCTCCTTGACAAATACGCCCGCAGGACAATGGCGGCGCGTCATAGGGCAGACGGATACATTCTGTCTGCGCCGAGCCGGGCGGCAGGTGCGCCAAGAGGCTTTCCCTCATTAGGGTAAGCGGAGCGATTTTACCGGGCCGTAAAGCAGGTGTGGCAGCCTGCGGGCGACGACGCGCAGGCAGGACAATGATACGCCCTTGCCGTCGTAGTTCGAGCGTTTGAAGCGTCGCAGGCAACGAGCAGGGCCGCGTGAGAACCACGCGGGGGTGAGATTCCCGTGGAGCTGTGCCAGCAGCCGTCCGTTATTTTCTGCCCACTTTCGCAAAAAACAACCTTTGTTTTGAAAAGAAAGGGGGCCATGTTATGAGTAATAACGATGTGCCTATTTGGGAAAAATACACGCTTACCATTGAGGAAGCGTCCAAATATTTTCGGATCGGGGAAAACAAACTGCGTCGGCTTGCCGAGGAGAACCCCACCGCTGGCTGGGTGATCCTGAACAGCAACCGCATCCAGATCAAACGGAAGCAGTTTGAAAAAATCATTGATTCCCTTGACACAATATAGTGAAAAAGGGCCCTGCGCGTGTTATAATAGGTTATAAGCGTGTCAAGGCTCTTTCCGTCATGGAAAGGAGCATGACGAAATGCCAAGAAAAGAACGAGATGAAAAAAGACGGGACAACAAAGGCCGCCTTTTGAAGTCTGGAGAGAGCCAGCGATCAGATGGAAGATACGCTTACAAATACATTGACACCTTTGGAGAACCCCAGTTTGTTTACTCATGGAAGTTAGTACCTACCGACAAAGTACCTGCCGGGAAGCGGCCCTGTCTTTCCCTGCGCGAGAAGATCAAGCAGATACAGAAAGACCTTGACGACGGGATAGACACCATCGGCAAGAAAATGACCGTGTGCCAGCTTTATGAAAAGTACACCCGGCAGCGCGGGAATGTGCGGAAAGGAACCCAAAAGAGCCGCCAGCAGTTGATGAAACTTCTGTCCGAAGATAAGCTGGGCGCGGCCAGCATTGACAGCGTGAAGCTGTCCGACGCGAAAGAATGGGCCTTGCGTATGCAGGAAAAAGGCGTTGCCTACAACACCATCTGCAACAGCAAGCGTTCCTTAAAAGCCATCTTTTATATGGCCGTACAGGACGATTGCCTCCGCAAGAATCCCTTTGACTTCCAGATCAATGAGGTTATCAACGACGATACCGTACCAAAGGTGCCGCTTACCCCTACACAGGAAAACGAGCTTTTAGACTTCATGCAGAACGATCCCATCTATGCCAAGTATTATGACGAGGTGGTGATCCTGCTGGAAACCGGGCTTCGTATTTCCGAACTCTGCGGCCTGACGCCCGCCGACCTGAATTTTGAAAAGCGCTTTGTGAATGTAGACCACCAGCTTTTGAGAAGCACCGAGGACGGCTACTATATCGAAGCGCCAAAAACAGAAAGCGGATTCCGTCAAGTGCCTATGAGCGCAGCCGCCTATGAAGCGTTTGAGCGCGTGTTGAAGAAGCGCAGGGACGGCAAGGGCATTGAGGTCGACGGTTATAAGGACTTCCTGTTCCTGAACCGGGACGGCCTGCCCAAAACCGCCGTCAACTATGACGCCATGTTCAAGTGCCTTGCCAAGAAGTACAACAAGTGCCACAAGGAGCCGCTGCCCGATGTGATGACGCCACACACCATGCGGCATACATTCTGTACCAGAATGGCAAACGCGGGCATGAACCCCAAGGCATTGCAGTACATCATGGGACACGCCAACATTGTAATGACGCTGAACTATTACGCCCACGCTACTTTCCATTCCGCACAGGAGGAAATGGAACGGCTGCAAGCCAAGGCAAAAACCACCACAGAGACCAAGCCGGAGCCTGCGGCGGAAAGCGCCGAGGAAACCAAGGCGGCATAAGTAGTACGCAGAATTTACTACTGCTTTTACTACTTTTGAGAGCGAAAACATAAGGGGTAATAAAAAGATTTGTGAGGTTCTTCCGATATGAAAAGTGCCGGAAAAGCCCGGAATAACGGGCTATACCGGCATATAAGAACATCTAAAGAGATAATTAGAAATCTATTAAATGATT
>CAJURY010000047.1 GCA_910589155.1 uncultured Oscillospiraceae bacterium
GTTTGCTGGAAGCACAGAACACGCCCGCTTCATCATCCAACGAAAAGAGGGTGAAGCATGGTGCGAACCTTTATCAGAGAAAAGAAGATTTTTTGCGGCGATCATTACAGGGAGGTTGATATATTCGGCTATACCACAGCCCAAAAGAACGCCGCCGCCCGCGGGAAGCGGTCAAAAAAGGTTCAGGAATCGGAGCCGAAACAAAAGAACTTGAATGACAAGAATGCCCGCCGGTATTTCGTCCAGTTGGGAAACCTGAATTTCGGGGACGACCCGGAAGCTTTGCACGTAACGGCTACATACTCCGCGAAACATCTTCCGCGGACCGTGGAAGCCGCGGAAAAGGAAGTTTCAAACTATTTGCGCCGGGTGGCCTACGCCCGGAAGAAAGAGGGGTTGCCGCCCTTGAAATATATCCTTGTCACGGCCTACACCACAGCGCGGAACAGCGGGAAGCCGACCCGGATTCATCACCACATTGTCATGAATGGAGGGCTTGACCGTGACGTTGTGGAAGAGTTGTGGCGCAAGAGGAAGCGCAAGGGGCAGAAAAAGGGCGACCGAATAGGATATTGCAACGCGGACCGCCTGCAAGCAGACGAAAACGGGATTGCCGCCCTTTGCACTTACCTTGTCAAGCAGGCGGGCGGGAAAAAGCGGTGGTCCTCTTCCCACAACTTAAAGAAGCCGACAAGCCGGGCGAACGACGGGAAGTATAACCGGCGGCAGATCGAGAAGTGGGCGAAAGAAAGGCCGGGCCGCGCCTTTTGGGAAAAGAAGTATCCGGGCTGGACCCTGACCGACGACGATTACGGGGTTCAGTACGAATACAACGAACAAACAGGGTGGTCAATTTACCTGAAATTGAGGAAAAAAGAATAGAAAGGGGCGGTCATCATGGGGAAGCCTTACCGAGAATGCCCGCATTGCGGCGCACACTTGGACGCGGGCGAAATTTGCGATTGCAGGAAGCCGAAACGGGAGCCGCGCCCGGCGGCGGAAGCGCCGCGGCGTATGCGGCTGGTTGCGATTTGCCGGGAGGTTGACCCGGAAACCGGGAAAGTTGCCGTTTATCAGGTATGCGAGGAAATGAACGACGGAACGGTTTCTTTCTTGCAGAATTGGGCGCGGAACAACCCCGGATTTCGGTATTTCACCCTTGCTTCCGCCCGCTGGGAGCGGTTCGGGGAGGTTATCGCCAGTATTTTGAAGCGCCGGACGGTCACAGCCGCGGACGTGGACCGAATCGGCGGAATTGTGGAACTGTAAGGAGGGGGAAGCGTTGGACAGCGAACAGGAATTGCGGGAAATGTACCGCGCGGCGGCGGTTATCAAGGAAATTTGCAACCGCCGGACGGAAGATGATTCGTGCCACAAATGCCCGTTTTACACTATGTGCGCGGCGGAACCGTATTCGTGGGCGATTCCCGAAAGCGGGGTGGACGCATGACGGATCGGGAACAGCTTTTGCAGAAAGTCAAAAAGATTCAGGCTTTAGCAGAGCGCGGGGACCGCGGGGAAAAGGAATCCGCCGCCGTCCTGCTTGACCGGCTTATGAAGAGATACGGAATCACGGAAGCGGAGATTGCAGAAGAACGCCGGGGAATCGCATGGTTCAGGTTCAAAACCCCGCTTGAACGAAAGCTTTTGAATCAGGTTATTTACACCGTTACCGGGCGCGTTGCTTATTCGTGCGTCGGAAAGTACACGAACCGCCCGCGGAAAATGCTGGGGATTGAATGCACAGCGGCGGAGCGGTTAGAAATCGAATTCAGCTTTGAATTTTATAACGCCGCATTGGAAAAGGAACTTGACCGCTTTTATTCGGCTTTCCTGAACAAGAATCGTATTTTCCCGGAAAACGCAATAGATCAGATACCGGACCCGGAAGAAATCGACCTTGAGGAAGCGAAACGAATTTACGCAATGATGGCGGGCATGGAGGAACACCGCCGCCGGAAAGCGTTGGGGAGCGGGACGGCGGAAAGGGGCGATCAGTAATGCCGGTCACATGGGAAGCGAAACACCTTGCCCGGCGGTATCAGAACGCCGTAAACAACGCGCAGGGGCATTTTTTCGAGGACGCTATAAAAGACGGGTGCGCCTACTATTCCGCGCGGGGCCGGGCGGAGATCGACAAGACCCCCGAACCGTTCCGCGTCATGGAGAAGCTGGGCGGTGGAATCTTCAAGGGCCGGTTCACCGCCCACGCCCAGCCGGATTTTCAAGGGACCCTTGCGGGCGGGCGCTCCATCGTCTTTGAAGCAAAGCACACCACGACGGACCGGCTGAAACGGGACGTTCTGACCGGCGAACAGCAGGACGCACTGGAACGCCACCACAGCCGCGGCGCGGTTGCCGCCGTATGCGCCGGAATTGGGAACAATTTTTTCTTTGTTCCGTGGGCCGTATGGCGGGAGATGAAAGAGCATTTCGGGCGAAAGTATGTGACGGCGGCGAACCTTGAACCCTTCCGCGTTCGCTTCAATGGCGCGGTTCTTTTCCTTGACTACAAAAACGGAAGCGGGCTTTTGAGATTTTGCCGGACGGGTGAAGAATTCATAGACGAATTTTTGAAAACGGAGGTCAAAGGACCATGAAGAAACAGCGGCAGAAAACGCGGAAAGTGACGGTCCGGGTCACACCGCAAACGGCGTTCAACCTTGAACGTCTTATGCAGATCAGCGGGCAGAAAACGCCGGGCCGGGTGGTTGACAAGCTGGTTCGGGAAAAAATGCTGAACTTGCGTGTTCAGGACGAAGGGCGGCGCGGCTGATCGTGGGAAGGTATAAGACGGCGGCGGAGCGGATGGCGGTTTCCTTGCGCCGCGGGGAAGCGGAAGCGACCGGAAAGCCCCTGTATAAGTCATACGCCGATATTCCGCCGGGATTCTTGAGCAAAACCGCCTGTATGAAGATGAAACAGCCGGTTCGAGCAGACGAAGAGCCGGGGGCATACGTTCTTAACCGGAACTGGCTGGGATATATGCCCCTGTATGACCGGCGCGAAAAGAGGTGATAACCCGTGTTCAACCTGAACCGCATTTATAACCTTGATTGCATGGAAGCAATGAAAGAAATCCCGGACAATTTCTTTCAGCTTGCTATATGCGACCCGCCATACGG
>CAJURY010000048.1 GCA_910589155.1 uncultured Oscillospiraceae bacterium
TTTTTCTGGCGTTCCCCAATCTCCACGGCTTTGTCTACCATTTGTCTGTATTCTGCGGTTGCGCTGCCGGGCTTGTAATCGTAGTAGCTGTTTACATCATTGGCACGGCGGGCAGCTCCCTCATTGATTGTGTAATAGGGCGTTTTTGTTTCCGGGGCTGCCTGCTCCGGCGTGTCGCCATGCAGGGAAAAGGGCTTGCCGTCAAAATAAAATTCCTTTTCCGGGGTCAAGCCTGCCTGCGTTAAAAAGTCCGTAATGCGTGAAAATTCTTCGTAGTCCTCTCTGGTATAAATTCCCCGGTTCAGTGCTTCGTCCTGCGGATAAATGCAGCCCTCGCTTGAAAGGAATGTAAAGGCGGCTTGGCAGCCGGAAACGTAGAGCAGGGAATTATCCGTGTTGTCATAGTGTCCCTTGTTGTCGTAGTTCTCGCTTTTCCCGATATAGGTTTTGTCGTCCATAGTAAAGAGGGCAACCATGCCGTCATATCGGCTTTTCGCTGCGGCTGTGATACGGGCGGTGTCCGGCTCGGCGGCTTCCCGGTCTTTCTGTATTGCGTCCGCAAGGTCAGCAAGTGAGATCTGTTCCCCGGCGGCTGCCTGCGCTTCCAGTGCGTCCGTGTTTGGGGTGTTGTTGATAACGCCGTCAATCATGTTTGCGTTTTGTTCCGTGGAAAGCTCGGCGGCTCTTAGCGGGTTCTCATGCAGGAAAGTTTCTGATACGTCAACAAAGGTGCTGCTGTCTACATAATAGGCGGTGTCCGTGCCGTTCTGATGAAGCACTACCACGTCAGAAACAGAAAGGGAATGTCCCTTAAAATCCTCCGGGCGGTCAAAGTTGAATTTCTCAAAAATGCGCCCTAAACTCATATCCGGCGTGAGTGCAGCGTCATAGACTTTATCATAGTTTCCCATGTTTACCGCAAGTCCTTTTCCCTGCAATTCTTCAAGGGGGCGGAAATGGTAATCTCTGGCGGCGTTGTCGTTCAACTGGTAAATGGTAAAGGTGTCGCCTGCCTGCTCTTTTGCGCCGTATTCCCGCAATGCTTCCTTTGTTGCTTCGCTTCCGGCTAGTTCTTCTTTCATGGCACGGTACTCTGTGAGGGCGTTCCAGTCCTCCTTATGTACGCCGAAAATGCCGCCTTTCTCCGCATGGGCTTTTATATCCCCTGTGTTCTCTGGTATGCTTTCGCTCCCGTCCCCATGGAGTAAGAAAATCTGCATATCCTCTTTTTCGTAAAGGTGCAGGGCGGCTTCTTCCTTTAGGGGCAGCATACCGTCCCATGAGTAGCCGTATTCCTGCATATCCTTGACAGTGATTGAGGGGTCGGGCAGCCCTGCGGCGTATGGCTCGTAACCGTTGGCGGCGTATTCCTCCACGGTCATTCCTGCGGCGGCTGCTTCCTGTGCGATTTCCTCCTTGACGTGTTCCTTATACGCTTCAAGCTCCGTGTCAAAGTTTTTAAGCTGCGGGGCGGGTGGCAGCTCATAATTCCCTTGATTTACCATTGTCCGGCACTTGGAAACATAGTCTTTCATGGCGGTGTGGTAGGCGGTTTCGGTGCTTGTCATGTTCCCGTTTTCTTCCAGTGCTTTTGCTGCGATATTTTCCATTTTGGAAAGGTTATCATGCAGTTTCAGAAAAGGGACAAACTCATGTAAAATCATTTCCCGCTGTGCCTTGTCCGCTTCCAGTGCTTCCTTTCCCTCATTGTGTAAAATATAATTTTCCCATTCGCTGTTATTCTCATAGTAGGCGTGGTAATCTTCGATATGCTCTATGAGTGTGCCGTCCCCGTCCCCTAAGTCCTGCCGCCCGCCGTAATAATCGGGCTGTCCGTCCATTACAAAGTCAATGCGGAACTTGGTCTTATAATAGCCGTCCTCTTTTGTAACTGCTGCGTCAAGGTTTCCGATAGCGGCGTTTGCTTCGGAAAGGCTCATTGTTTCGCCGTCATGGAAGCGGCTGTGTTCGCTCCAAATGATAGTGACAACCGGCTCTCCGTTGGGGTCGGGGGTTGGGAAATTATCTTCCTCCGATTGCTCCGGCTGCATGGCTTCTTTTGCGGGTTCTTCCGGGGCTGTTTTTTCCTCTGGCGGTGTGTCCGCTGCGGGTTCGGCTGTGGCTGAAATTTCCTCCTGCGGTGCTGTCTGCTCCGGCTGTTTTTCCTCCGGCGTGGGTTCGTTTTCCTGCGCCTGTGCCTGCTCCTTATCCTTTGTCAGCTCCGCAAAGTTTTTATCTATATCCTTTATCAGTTCGGAAGCGGTGCTGCGGATAGTTTCAAGGGACGCTTTCAGTTCGGCAAGCTCCCGCCCGCTGCTCCATTGTGCCACATAGGAAAAAGAGTAGTCGGAAGTGTCAAGCCCGTAGTGTTGGTACACGGCGTAGGCTATGCTCTCCGCCTGTACCTCACGGGTGCGGCGGTCTGGTCGGTCTGCCTGTTTCTCCGGGGGTGCGTTCAAATCTATGTCGTGCAGCTTGGCGTGTGAGGTTTCATGTATCAGCGTTTTAATGTTCTGCAACTCGCTCATGCCCTCGTTAATGGCTATGCGCTTGTCGGTCTGGGAGTAGTAGCCCTTTGAGCCGCCTGCTATCTTCTCAAAACCAACGGGGACGGGTGCGGAAAGCTCCGCTGCCTTGAAGAAATCGGCGTAATGTTCCACGTCCCCGGTCAGCTCGTCAACGCCGATAGAGGGAAGCTCCTTTCCCTCGGTCTGCGACACGTCAAAGACGGAAACAACCTTGAACGCCGGGACGGTTATTTCCGTTTCTTCCTTGACGGGCTTCCCGTTTTTATCGGTCACGGGCTTTTGTGTCTTGGGGTCGATTTTATCTATTTCTTTTTTGATTTTGTACGGGGACGGCGCAAGCACTTTGATACTTTTCGCTTGGCTTACCACCTGCCGCCCGAAATTATTTTTCCATGAGGTATATCCCGCTACAAAGGTTGCGTCCGGCTTCTGCATGGCAATCAGCATGGTATTGTTGAAGCTGTAATTGTGGAACTTTGACATTACCTGCAAATACTCTTTGAAGCGGTCGCTGTCAAACAATTCCTGTATGCCTGCTTCCAGTCTGTCAGTGATCTCTTTCATCTTCTCGGCGGGCTTCTGTGCTTTCA
>CAJURY010000049.1 GCA_910589155.1 uncultured Oscillospiraceae bacterium
AACATGGATTCCGTATAATTACGGATTTCCCGGTTTATTTTTACTTCCAAACTTTTCACCTCCTATCGTTCCATCCCACACGTCCGTTTCGGCGGTTTCCTTTGGGGCAGGTAGGGTATGAATTCCTCCTCCCCCGTGATAATGCTGAACTCCGCCCGCAGGATGGGATGTGTTTCCAGTTTCTGGTACTCCCTTATCAGCGCAAGCGCACTTTCCCTTGTGGCAGTGCTTGCCTGCTGAATCCCGTCCTTAAAAATATAGCACCGTTCCATCGTATCCTCCTTACAACCCCATCATCTCACGCACTACCCGGTCTGCCATCTTCACTGCCCCTACAAGCACAAGCATATTGAAAATCAGCTCCCCGATATAGCTCCACACCATTGTCACTGCCGCCGCATCCGGATCGACTGCGGGCGGGGATGCTGCAAATAATGAAAATATAATGCAGGCAAGCACGATGATCGCCCCTTCCAGACACACCGCCGCATAGGACTTGATAAAACTTTTCCCTACGTTCTGCGACGGCTCCCCGGCAAAGGTCGATAAGGGAATCGGCGCAATCGCCGTGTAAAGGTACAGACGGAAAAAACGCCCGTACACGCTCATTATCATAATAAAACTCAACACCGTAATGAACAGCCCGCCGATTAACGTTACCGCCCACAAAGGGATACTCTCAAAAAAGCCGCAGTCCTCCACCGCCTCCACAATCTCATTCGGCAGCACGGTCTGCTGTGCGGCTCCAAAGCCTGCGGTTCTCATAATCGTGCCTATTACCCCCTGCACGATGTTGAATAACGCCATCATCAGCTCCAGTCCATGCGATATGACGCCTTTCGCTATGGCAAACCGGACAAACAGCTTTAATGCGTGTTCCGGCTTCTTCACTTCCACAAAGCTGCCGCAGGTCTTTACCACGCCGACAACAAAAAACAATACCAGCAGGGCATAGGCGATTGCCTGCAACGCCCCGTGGATGTTCACGATGGCAGTCCAGATACCGCCGCCCTTAAAATTCTCCGGGGACTGCGTGAGGAGCTGCCATATCTCCGCCAGTTTCTCATTCCATGTTTCCAGTGCATTGACTAAATTCTGCACTACCCAGTTATCTGAATCCACTCATTTCACCTCGCTTCTGGATGTGGCAGGGGAGCCGCCAAAGCCTGCCCCCTGCCGCCACTCTTTTTACATGATTATCCGGCAACGTCCATCAGCCCGTGATAAGGGTTAAGATTTCCTTTGCAAAGGTGATGATGACGCCGCCCGCAAGGGTTAAGAACCCGTTGGAACGCTGGCTGGGGTCGTGGGACTGCAAGGACAATCCTACCTGCACAATGCCCCACCCTAACAGAATCAATCCAACTGCACGGATTAAGCCGAAAATAAAATCGGACAGGTTGTTGATGACCGTAAGCGGATCGCCCGCCGCATACACCGTCGTTGCCCCGGCTGTCATCATCAGCACCAGTGCGGCGTACACCGCCATCGCCCGCTTTGTCTTTCTGCCCATCGGCTGCCTGCTGGTTTTCTTGCTGTTCTCATTCTTCTTCATCATTGTTCTGTTTCCTCCTTGTTCTGGGATTGGTTTTAATCAGTTGCGCCCCGGCGTAACTGGCACCGATTTCACCGCTTGCGTTCCCCTGTGAAATCGTGTGCCTCTGCCAGAGGCTTGTTTCAGTGGCTTTCCTCCGCTGAAACAATCGCTTCTAAATCCTCCTCGGATAAAAGCTCATAGGAATCGGTTCCAGCCTGCCCCTGCGTCACTTCGCCTTCCAGACTGTCCCCCAATGCAATGCTGCCAACCGCCTGCGTCACTTCCCCGTGGCGGTAGGCTTTTCCTTTCCCGTCCGTGGACAGTGCCACGTTCGGGTGTTTCAATATATCAAATTTTTCATCCATCACCGGGCGTTCCCCTCGGATAAATAAAAGCGCATAGCGGTTGTCCAGCATACGCACCTCATCCGGCGTCAAAAGCTCACGCCCGGAAATCTGATAGTTTGTAGAATAATTTCCTGAATGCCCCGTGGATTTCCCATAGGTGTTCATGTCAATGGTGGCTTTCCCCAGCAATTCGCTGACGTACTTATGGGTTCCCTGCTCGTTGCCGCCCAGATATAAAAACTGGTCGCAGTTGCCCACAATGCTTTCCCACTGCTTCTCAAACAACGCCTTTAGCTGCGCCATGTTTTGCAGGATGATGGACACGCTGACTTCCCTTGACCGCATGACGGACAGGATTTTGTCAAAATCATCAGGCAAACTGACGTTCGCAAATTCATCCATTAAAAAATGCACATGGACGGGGAGCCTGCCGCCGTGCTTGTGGTCGGCAAGGTAAAATAGCTGCTGGAATAACTGCGTGTATAGGATGGATACCAGAAAATTGTAGCTGGTATCGTTGTCTGGTATCAGCGCAAACAACGCCACTTTCTTTTCCCCCAGCGATGGAAGGTCTAAATCATCCGTTGCGGTGAGTGCCGCAAGGCTTGAGAGGTTGAATTTCTCCAATCTCGCCGCCAACGTAATCTGGATGGATTTCAACGTTTTCGCACTCCCCGAATGGTAGTCCTTGTAATATTTCACTGCGATATGCTCCGGCTCCCGCATTTCCAGACGCTCAAACAGTTCATCTAACGGGGACTGGTATTCATCGTTGTCCTCCCGGACTTCCCCCGCCCGCAAAAGCTCCATTACCATCGGGAAATTCTGCTCGTCTTTCGGTGCCTCGTATTTCAGGTAGAATATCAGTGCCAGCAATAACATGGATGCCGCCGTGTCCCAAAAAGGATCGTTTGACTGGCTCCCCTTCGGCGTGGTCGCTTTAAAGAGGTTCGTCACAAGCCGCTGCACGTCGTTGTCATCCTTTAAATACATGAATGGGTTATAACAGTGGCTCTTTTCCATGTTGATTAA
>CAJURY010000050.1 GCA_910589155.1 uncultured Oscillospiraceae bacterium
GCCCAGGGAGAGCCGGGCCTGTCCCGGCCTCCCGGCGTGGGGGACCCAGGGCCAGGACGGAGCAGCGGAGCGCGGAGGACGGCCCGCCCGGGCCACCAAGCCAGCGGGCAACCGCATCCCCGGCCCCCGTCAAGGGGGCCGAAAAGAATATATAAGGTGGTGGTGAAGATGGGAGCAGAAATATCCCGATCATGGTTTGCGGTGCTGAACAACCCAGCGGATCACGGCTACACGGGGACCCCGGAGGAAGTCTGCAACCGCCTGCGCGACGAGTGGACAGCGAACAGCAGCAGCCGCACGGGCGCATGGGCCTACTGCATCAGCGCGGAGGGCCTGCATCATATTCACATGGTTTTGGAGGACCGTATTTCCATGCGGTTTTCCAAGATCAAGAAAAGTTATGCTGTGGGGATGCACTTTGAAGCGACACGGGGAAACAAGGAGCAGGCGGAGGATTATATCAACAAGCGCGGAAAATTCGAGGAAAAAGGCGAGCAGGTTTTATACATCTGCCGCGCGGGGGAGATCAAAGCGGCCCAGGGCAAACGCTCAGACATAGAGGAGATCGCCGCCATGCTGGAGGAGGGGAAAACCCCGGCGGAGATCATGAGCGTGGATTTTGCGTATCGCCGCTATGAGCGGATGATACGGAGCGCATATTTTGACAGACGAAAACGGGACACGCCCCCGAAGCGGGAGATTGAGGTACATTACTTGGTGGGCGAATCCGGTAGCGGAAAAAGCCATACATATGTGGCGCTATGCGAGGAACACGGGGAAGAATCGGTATACTTTTTCAGTGACTATGATGGCGGCGGTTTTGATGCCTACCAGGGAGAGGCGATTTTGTTCATAGACGAGATGAAAGGGCAATTTTCCCACGGTTTTTTCCTGCAAATATTAGACGGGTATAAAATCCAGGTCCATGCGCGGTACTCAAATATATACGCGCTTTGGACCGAGGTTTATATAACGTCGGTATTCCCCCCGGAGGAATTGTATAAAAAAATGGTAGAAGAATCGGCGCGCGGATTGGACAAACAACAGCAACTGCTACGGCGGATAACGGATATAACTTATTGTTTTGTGGATGCTGCCGGGAAGTATCAGCGGTACACGGTTCCCATGAGGGAATACATCGACTATGCGGAGTTGAAAGCAAGAGCGGCGGAGAAAATCGGAGCAGACGCACCAGAGATCGCGGAGTTTGCGGAACTGGATGCCTGCAACGCTGACGCTCTCCCGTTCTGATTTGGTGGGGGTTAGTCTTACCCCCCACCTTGATACAACGATACAAGTCAACTCCTTCAAGGGCTACAAACGTAACAGCCGCCGATACAACCTCGATACACTACGAAATTGTGTTGTGCAAATGAACGAAAATTTTTTTAAAGTTATTTGATGGGAAAAGAAATAGTGTAAAAAAAATCAGAAAAAATGGAAAAAACAAAAATTTCATATTGGAAAGAACGTCTACCCAAAAAGAGATAAACGTGTCTTTAAAAACAGGCAGACTATAAAAAACAAAAAGTTGCCAAAAAAGTATATAAAATTCACAATTCATCTGCATTTGACATCAAAAAAGTTACGTGTTAAGGTATAAGCACAGGACGGGAAACTGTCGCTGAATTTATATAAATTGGGGCGCAGCCCCAGAAAGCGAGGTCCAGTTATGGACAAAAAGCAGAAGATCAAGACAGCCGCAGAGAGCGGCACCAAGACCCCAGAGGCACCCCAGGGCATGGAGGCCCCCGAGGTTGCTACCCCCAGCGAGACGGCAGAGCCTGCCGAGGCCACTAATGCCCCCGAGGCCAGCAGTAGCCTCCTGGCTGATTATCTGACAGGCGGCTACTACAAGGGGGAGGGTCAAAAGCGATACCCCGCCCCCACGCTGGTGGAGCAGGCGGAGGAGATCGGCAAGGCCCTGGCAGGAGGAGGAGTGAGCGCGACGGCGTTCAACCGAATGCTGCGGACGCTGAAAGCGGCGAAAAAGCTGCCGTTTGATGCGCAACAGGGAGCGATAAAAAAACTGATGCCCCAGGTGCTTGACCTGGAGCGGAAGAAGAAAGCCCCACCACTTCTCCGGGAGCTGGTGGAGCGCAACCGGGCGGCAGTGAAGAGCAGCGAAGATTATGCCGCCTGCCTAGATCACTTTCAGGACATAGCCGTATTTCTGACGGCGGCACAAACGGAGAAAAAATAACAAACAACCGGCCCCCTCCGGGGGGCCACATGAAAAGGAGGAAAAACAATGACCCAGAATATGGAAGCTGAGTACAGTAAATTTATTGGGACCCCCGACGAGAACAAAACACTTGAGTGCAAAATTGCGAATGATATTCAGTCTGGTTATATTGATATAGGCGAGAATGTTCGTCTGATTAAAGGAATCTTTGGAGACATTTTATTGTGTTTTCAAAGTGACATCGGACTACAGCGCATACGAAGTCGGGGATGGGGGGTCAAGTACGGATTGGACGAATTTGGTCAATGGAGTTTGCTGGCCATACGTCCAGCGGGACAAAAACCGTTGAAAGACAAGGATTACGAGCACCTTTACAGTGCTTGGATGCCGGGAAGTTGGGGAAGCAACACGAAATTGATAGTATACCACAACGGGATAATGTACGGGGTAGATCATCCCAGTGCAGACAATTGGCTGTACCTACGGCGGGCGAATCAGCAACAAGCAGCGTAATGAGGTGCCAGGGGGCGAAAAATAAAATCCGCCGCGCAGCGGCCACCGCTAACCCCTACACAATAAGCGCCGCAGCGCCACCTTTGAAA
>CAJURY010000051.1 GCA_910589155.1 uncultured Oscillospiraceae bacterium
TAAGTAACCTCCATTTCGATACGGGGCGGAAAGGGACAGATCGAAATGGAGGGGCAGGCGGAGAGCGGCACCTGGGAGTGCTGCCCCCGACCTCTGGACACGGTGTCCAGAGCGGCCAGGGTATAAAAATGTCCGCGTGGCGCGAAGCCATGCGGACATATCGGGGCGACTGAATATTACAATTTTCGCAGTTGTGAGCGGACTGCGCCACTGCGGGGGTCAAGCTTTTTTTGATAAGGATAAGTGCCTATCTATCCACAATCGCATAGCAGCGTCCTCCCATGCGCCACCGATGGGCATAGGAAACGGTGGCTTTCGATTTCTCAAAAGCCACCGCTTCAAGATGGACGCAGGGGAAGTCCTCTGCTGCACGACGGCTTTTTTTCTTTTGCCGTCGTGCGGCAAATTGCTTCAATATTCGGAAATATTACTGCTGGCTTTCACCACTTTTCTGCCGCTCCTGCTCCCGTTTTAACCGGGCTTTCGCGTCCTCTACGGTTTCGCCGTCCCTGGTGAGATAGCGGTCAACAAAAGCGTCCTCTACTTTGGTGTACCCTCCGACAACGGCATCTTCCACTTTTTCGTAGCCGCCAACAACAGCTCCCTCAATCTTCTCAAACGTGCCCACAACTTTTTTGGCAATTTCTTCGTTTGCTTTTACAAATTTAGACTGTGCCATGAGTGTTCTTCCTTTCTTTGCTGCTTCTCAGGATTGTAATAATTCCCAACAACAATATAAACAAACATACTGATATTCCAGTCAGACCGTTCATAAGGGCAATATTTTTACTGTCCATTGAACCAAATGATATGAGCATGGATCGTTGTAGCGTCAGAAGTGATGCAGCTACTTCCGCATATCCGATTGTACGGATAGCAATGAGTAGCGGAACAGTATTTTTTCGCTGCTTTATGGCCCTTATGATTGCGACTGTGATTTTATAAAATGTGTAGGTTGCAATCGTAATCATGACAATCTCGTGGTGTTTGACTGCGACATTTTGGAAAAGGCTGATATAGACGACACCAGCTAAAATGAAGCTCAACAAAACCAGCAGACCACCACATAGTTTCGCCACGAAGTGTTCTATATCCCTGGAAGTTGAGGATCTGCGTTTCCGTTCACACAGGACAGTGGAAAAGCGCATGGTACTCAAAATGACATAATACGCAAACATTGCAACAAACCACAGAGATTGATTTATCACGCCCAGCGCCCCATGATAAAAGGCATATAGAATATTGACTAACAGACCAACGGATGCGGAAAAAACTGCCCTAAACCGTTGTTCCCGAATAATCCGGCGCCCTATTTTTGTTTCCTCGAACTTCTGGATAACGGCTTGCTTTATTTTCACCCCTTCAAGCCTTTTGTCAAAGGAATCAGACAGAGCAGGACAACAATACCCGCCAGCCCGATGATGATACCGATCACCATTTTGCCCCAGACCATGCAGAAGCACATACCGACACCCAAAGCCAATGCGCCGATTACGCCGACCACAGCTGCCAGTAACGTCTTTGCAGAGAAACGGACAGGTGCCTTATGCTCCATCTTTCGCCAAATCACCACAGTGACCAATCCCAGCAGAAGCCCCACACAGCCGAACACAATTCCCGGCTGGAACGCGCCCCACTCCGGGATGAGCGCCATGCACATTCCCAGCGCAAATAATACTCCGCTCACCGTTCCCATGAGCATCGCAACAAAGCTGCTTTTCTTCATTTGATGACCTCCTTTAAGTCAACAGTTGATTGCTTATTGCAAAAATAGTATAATGGAACTGAAAAACAAAAACAATCAACAATGTTTGCACAGGTGTTGGAATAAAGGAGTTTTCTATGAATACAAAGAATAACCGGCGTAAACGAGCGTCTATGCAAAAATTTGAACAGGTTTTGGTGGAGCTTCTGCAAACGAAAGAGCTAAGTCAAATCAGTGTGTCCGATATATGCAAAAGAGCCGGTCTGAACCGCAGCACATTTTACGCCAACTATGTGGATATATACGGGCTGGCTGACGCAATACGGGAGAAGCTGGAGGCCCAGGTCGCGGAGTTATACAAAGATGAAGTGATGCAAGGATTTAACTCCAACAATTACTTGATATTATTTCAGCATATCGCGCAAAATCAGATTTTCTATCGCACTTACTTTAAGCTGGGATACGATGAAAAATATAAGATTTTGAGGTATGACTATAATCTCGCAAAGAAACACCTTGACAATCGTTTTATCGAATATCATATGGAATTTTTCAAGAGCGGACTTACAAGAATTATTCAGCTATGGCTGCAAGACGGCTGCAAGGAAACTCCCGAAGAAATGTTTGAAATTGTAAAAAGTGAATACCGTGGACGTGAAATTTTTGCGGAACAGTCTTAAAAGGAAAGAATGTGCATCCACCTGTACTCCTACCAATTTAAGGGAGCGCGCCAAACGGCAAGCAGGGCGAGTGTCAATACACTCGCCATTTTCGCTTTGCGAAAATGCTTGTTGGGGTTGCACCCCAAACCCGCTGGAAGCCTCTGGACACCGTGTCCAGAGGCTTCCCTGTCTGCGGTCCCGTCGCTAACGCTCCTGGGCCTTGCTCTCCCGCCCTCCGGGCAGGTCGAGGAGATGATCGACGTTGGCCTTTACCGCCACCGCCTCCCGCATTTCCTGTTGCGCCGCCCGGTATTGGGCATAGAGTTTTTTCTTCCGCTCCGCCAGCTCCCGGCGCT
>CAJURY010000052.1 GCA_910589155.1 uncultured Oscillospiraceae bacterium
ATTTCACACCACCCTTTCTTTTGCGGCTTTGTTTGGTTTACGACTGTTCGGCAGACAATTTTTACTGGCGCTACCGTCTATTATACTCATTTTCTCTTGATTGTTAATTCAAAAAATGTTATAACATATAAAGGACTTTTATCAATCAGTGGAGGGGACGGTTATGAACACCTTTCAACTCACTTGCTTTTTGACTGTGGCGGAAACTCTCAGCTTTGCGAAAGCCGCCAAGCTCCTCAATGTAACTCAGCCAGCGGTCACGCATCAAATCCATTCTTTGGAGGAGGAGTTGAACGCGCAGTTATTTAAGCGCACCACGCGGTCGGTAGAGATCACCCAGGAAGGGCTGATCTTTTTGAACGACGCAAAAAATGTACTGAATATCATTTCGCTGGCGAAAAAGCGGTTTGAGGAGCCTGTGGTGGATGACCGGCAGTTCTTCTCCATCGGCTGTCACAGCAACAATGAATTGCGCCTGTTGCCTGAGATACTGCGGCAAATGGCAGATTCCTGCCCTATGCTGTATCCTGTGTTTCAGGTCGTACCGTTCCAGCACTTGTACCAACTGCTGGACGAGGAAGCGGTCGATGTAATCATTGCATTTCAAGAAAAGAGTTCAAAGAAAATAGACGGCATTTACAAAGAGCTGACTCAGGTCCGTATCACCGGCGTTCTACCAGCCACCCATCCGCTGGCAGAAAAGGAGCTGCTGGATGAGGACGATCTCCGAACACAGCGGCTGCTCCTGCTTGACCCACAGATATGCCCCGACAACTTGAATGCCGTACAGCACGAATTGACAACGGGAAGGGCCGTATCTGAATTGCTCATGTGCGGGTCAGCCGATGCCTGCATCACGCTGGCCAAGGCCGGTTTTGGGCTTGCCGTCCAGCCTGATTTCCCGGCCCTGCGGGACCCCGCCTTGGCCTACATTCCAATCAAAGATGTGGAGCCCTTGTCCTATGGGGCATACTACAAGAGCGTAACAGGAAAGCCGATGCTGAAGCTCTTTCTGCAATTGTGTAAGGATAACTTTCCTGTCAGGCCGGAGTTATGAAGCAGCGGTTGACTTTGATAAGTGCCTGTGCTACAATAGTCTCGCTTGTCAGAGGACTTGCGATCAAAAATCGTTGAAGTGGGATAAGCCCGTATAGGGTTTGTCCCACTTCTTGTTTTGTCTGGAGGTATTTTTGTGAATGACAAACTGAAAAATCTGTGGCGATACATCTTCCCAGCTATGGGCGGGCTGTTCGTGACCTACCTCTACAATGTGGTAGACGGCATATTCGTGGGCCAGGGTGTGGGGGCGGCAGCTCTGGGTGCCGTAAACATTGGCGTTCCGTTCATTACTTTTTCCGTTGCTGTTGCGGCGATGTTTCCTATGGGCGGAGCAACGGTGGTCGCCATCCGAATGGGCCGAGGAGACAAGGAGGGAGCAAACCATGCCTTTATGACCTCGGTTGCACTGACGCTGCTGGTATCGCTCCTGCTCACGATGGCAGGGATGGTGTTCTGTGACCAAATTATCGACATGAGCGGCGGACGCACCCTCGGCAAAGCCATGCGGGATATGGCGGCAGATTATCTGTTCTATTACTGCGCTTTTTCTATCCCTATGCTGATGAGTACCTGCTTGTCTGCTTTTGTGCGGAATGACGGCTCCCCGACCCTGTCCTTTGCAGGGATGTGTGGGGGAGCAGGAGCAAATATCTTCCTGGACTGGCTGTTCATCTTTCCGCTGGACATGGGCGTGATCGGCGCGGCCATCGCCTCCGGGCTGGGTCAGGTGTTTTCTGTGGCTGTTCTCCTCTCCCATTTTGTGAGGAGACAGGGTAGCCTGCGTTTTCGGCGGTTCCATCTCAGCGGAGCATTGGCAATGAAAATCTGCAAGCGGGGTGTTCCGGAGGCCGTTTCCCAACTGACAACGCCAGTTACCGCTCTCTGCTACAACCTCATGCTGGCAAGGCTGGTGGGCGACATTGGGGTGTCTACATTCAGTGTTCTGAGTTTTATCTACTCACTGGCAAACGCCATTTTGTCGGGAGTGGCGCAGGGTTTACAGCCCCTTTGGGGGAACTGCTACGGAGAGCAGGATACAGATGGGATGAACGAGTATTTCCGTTGGGGAATCCGCATCAATGCCACACTATCCGTAGCCATCTACGGACTGCTGCTTTTCTTCACCGAACCAGTGATTCGCATTTTTAATCAGGACCTGGAGCTTGTTCAAAACGCCTCCGCAGCTTTGCCGTTGTTCAGCCTTTCCTTCATCCCGATGGCGTTAAATCTGATTTACACGGCGTTTCTATACTCCACCAAACGGACGCTCCAGGCCGATGCCATTTCCTTTAGTCGGGGTATTGTCTTAAAAGCGGCGGCTATTTTCTGTTTGCCCGCTCTTTTGGGCGGCGATACGATTTGGCTTGCCCCGCTTGCCGCAGAACTTCTGACACTGTTGCTGGCGCTGGTGCTTTCCAAAACAGCGAAACCTGTCAAGAGTATTGATAAATAAATCTTATAGGATATAAAGATTACTTCACAATAATTTAGCACTCTCGTATTGACAGTGCTAATCCAGACGGCTATACTATGAGCATAACCACAAACCAAGCGCGGTGCAAAAACCGCAAGTCTGAAAGG
>CAJURY010000053.1 GCA_910589155.1 uncultured Oscillospiraceae bacterium
TTTACAGCAGTGCCAGAACCAGCAGCAACAATACCAGCGGCGTAAAAACAGAATAAAGGGAAAGGAGAAAAGGCGCAGCGCATGGCTGCGCCTTAATTTGTTGATATGAGCGCAATTAAAGACGGTGGCTATACAGTAACGCTGAAAGGGAAAGAGTACAGACTTCTTTTTACCCTTAACGCACTGGACGAGATACAGACAAAATTCGGCGGCTATGACAAGCTGGACGAGGTTTTCAACCAGAATAACCCAGACTGGGTAAAGGATACAAAGTGGCTGCTTACAATGCTTATCAACGAGGGGCTTTTGGAAGAGGACGAGAGCGCCCAGCTTTTCACAGAGCAGCAGATAGGCAGGCTGATACACGTAGGAAATCTGGCAGAGGTACAGCGGGCTATTTATGCGTCGTTTGCAGCGGGGACGGCAGGCGACGGAGAGGGCAGCGGGGATACCGAAACAGAGGGCAGCAAAGAGGCGGGGGAAATGAAAGCCGTGCAGGAAAGCTAGACACTGCACGGCTTTTGTATATCGCTATGGTGCTGCTGGGGTATAGGGAGCGTGAGGCATGGAGAAAAACGCCGTACCAGATTGTAACCCTATTCGGATACCACAAGGAATATAACCCGCACATTTTCAAGCAGGAACGGGCAGCAGTACCGCAGGCGGCAGAGGAACTGGACGACATTGACATAGCACTAGGGGGCTTTTAATTCATGGCAGACAAGACGGAGAACATCAAAACACGCCTATCTTTTGACGGCGAGGCAGAGTACAAGGCAGCCTGCAAGGAAATTAACAGCACCCTAAAAGTGCTTAATTCCGAAATGAAACTTGTAACCGCTGAATATAGGGACAATGCAAACAGCGCAGAGGCGCTGAAAGCAAAGCAGAGCGTATTACAGCGGACGTATGACGAGCAGGCAAAGAAAGTAAAAGAAACCGAGCAGGCTTTAGAGAAATGCAGGCAGGCGACGGGGGAGAACAGCGAAGAGAGTAAAAAGCTGGAAGCACAGCTTAATTACCAGAGGACGGCGCTTGTAAGGACAGAGCAGGAGCTAAACAAGACCGCAGACGAGCTGGAAAAGGCAGAGAACGCCGCAGACGAGCTGGGGGAAGAGATAGAGGAAAGCGGGCAGCAGGCAGAGGCGGCAGGCGGCAAGTTTTCTGGGCTGGGCGGTATTCTGGGCGGGCTGGGCGGCGCTATGGCAAAGGGTGTGGCGCTTATCGGCACGGCTGCGGCTGCAATCGGCACGGCGGTAGTGGCAGGGCTGGGCTATGCCGTAAGCCAAGCGGACGAGGCAAAGGGCGCTTTAAATGATTTCTGCGCAGCCACGGGGACGGCTACAGAGGACGCAGGGCAGTACAAGCAGGTTATGGAGAACATCTATAACGCTAATTTTGGCGAGGGCTTTGAGGACATAGCGGCAGCTATGGCAGAGGTACGGCAGCAGGCAGGCGACTTAGGGGCAGACGAGCTGGAAAAAATGACGACCAACGCATTAGCGCTGCGGGATACGTTTGATTTTGACGTAGCGGAAAGCACCAGAGCCGCCACACAGCTTATGCAGAAATTTGGCTTATCATCTGACGAGGCATATAACCTTATTGCGCAGGGCGCACAGAACGGGCTTAACAAGAACGGGGATTTGCTGGACGTTATCAACGAATACAGTAACCAGTATTCGCAGGCGGGGCTAAGCGCAGAGGATATGTTTAACTCTATCGCTAACGGCGCTGCTACTGGCGTATGGAGCATAGACAAAATGGGCGACGCTTTTAAGGAATTTAGTATCCGCATGAATGACGGGACAGCAAACGAATACCTTACAAGTCTGGGGCTTAATGCAGACGAGGTAGTAGGGAAATTCCAAAAGGGCGGCGACAGCGCAAAAGAGGCTATGAGCCAAGTAAGCGAGGCGCTTAAGAACTGCGACGACAAGAGCCTACAGTATACGGCGGGCGTGGGCTTAATGGGTACTATGTGGGAAGATATGGGCGCTGATGCCTGCACGTCGCTTATGGACGTTGAGGGGCAGATAAGCAAGACCACGGACGCTATGGGGAAGATTAACGCCGTAAAATATGACACATTTTCAGAGGCTATGCAGGGCGCAGGCAGGATACTACAGACCAGCTTTATTATGCCGATAGGCGAGCAGGCGCTACCAATTTTCAGCCAGTTTGCAAACGAGCTGGCGCAGGGTGCGGCAGAGGCGGGCGGCGATATGGGGAAACTGGCGCAGAGCTTTGGCGACGCACTAAGCAACATGGTAAACGGGCTGGCAGAAATGCTGCCGCAGATTACCAGCTTTGCCGTAGAGCTTGTAAACGGGCTTGTGGACGGCATTGTAGAGAGTGCGCCAGCAATCGTGCAGGCGGGCGTAGGAATGATTACGGGGCTTGTGGACGGCATTGTAGAGGCGATACCGACACTGGCAGAGAGCGCAACGGAGATAATAACAACGCTGATTAACGGCATTGTGGAGCTGATACCGTCGCTGGCAGAGGGCGCAGTACAGATTGTTGCGGGGCTGGCAAAAGGGCTGGGCGAGGCGCTGCCAGAGCTGATACCAAGCGTAGTAGATGCAGTGCTTACCATAGTGGATACGC
>CAJURY010000054.1 GCA_910589155.1 uncultured Oscillospiraceae bacterium
TCTTGGGGTTCTGTTTCTTCCGGGGGCTGGGTGTCCTCAACTTCATCCGGTGCCGCTGGGATAGTGTCGGAAAGCTGGTCCGGGGACGCTGGGGCCTGCTCCGGCGGCTCTGGTTTGGGGTCTGCTAACGGCTCCGGAGTGGATACGTCCGCTTGCGTTGTCGTTACTGTCTGGGGCGGGTCTGGCTCCGTAGGCTGGTCTGCCTGGGGCTTGTGACAAGCGGTCAGGCTTACCAGGAGTAATGCCGCAGACAAGCAAAAAATCAAAACTTTTTTCATATTATGTCCCTCCATGCAAAAACATGTATTATTTTAGCAAAGGTATTGTACCATATAAAAAAGCACTATGCAAGAACAAAATGTTAGTTATCGCCTAACATACAAACATATATTATTCAGCTATATTTTTGTTGGGTGATAATAGAAGATGAAAAAATTGCAGTTTGATAGCGCGATTTATGACACTATCCGCAAGAATATCAAAAAATACCGGAAAGAAAAGGGGCTAACTTCGGCGCAGCTGGCGGAGTTGGTCGATTTGTCCCATGATTTTATCCGTCAGATTGAAAGCGAAAAAGCTCACTATAATTTTTCGGTTGAAACATTTTACAAAATTTCTGTGGCTCTGGGGACTGGGATGGACAAGCTGGCAAAAAAACCGGAAAATTAGCAACCCTATTTTTTTACCGCAAAAATACAGTCAAAAAAGTTGCGATATTTTTAATTTTCAAGGTGATTTTTATAGATTCTCAAGAAAAAAGTTAAAAAATCACTTGACAACCAGTCTGCGATGCATTATAATGAATATGTCGGTGGGGACCTCGGACACCCCCATAGACAGGATAGGGCCGATCTGGCCCAGTTAGATTATTAGAATCGCAAAAATGCTAGTTTCCCGGACTTTGATAAACGCCGGGAAATGAAATAATTATCAAGATCGGCGGCCCCTCTGGGCTTGCCCATAGATACGTTCAGTTTTTTTGAAAAGTTATGCCTATATTTGGGCATAACTCAAAAAATCTGGCGTTTTTTTGTTGCCTAAATATGTCCCTAAAAATCAAAGTAAGAACAAGGAGGTTAACATGATCGATATTTCAAAAATTTCGCTGACCCTGTCCCAGTTTGCGAACGGTGGACCAGTAATCGCCACCAGTATCTCTCCCATTAACCCATTCCGCGACGGTCACTCTGTAACGGAGGAAGTGGTGGGTCGCAAGATCACGGTCGTTTTCCCTGATAACGGTTACGAAACCCAGGAAATCAAGGTGAGCGACCCAACCGACGCTTTGACCCCTTTACTAAAGGAGGCTTCTTTCAGTAACCCGGTTTTTGTCGAGTTTCCGGGTTTTGTCGGTCGCATATATTTAATACGCGATAAGATCACTGGAGAGAAGAACCTTGTCGTCAGCGCCAAGGCCGACAGCGTTCGTGTGGTCCCCGCTCCCGGCACCGATGATCTGATGATCGAATGATGCAGGAGCATGAGACAGCCCAGCGGCTGATTTGTCAAGCGCAAGCGGCGGTAATGTCGGTGCTGGTCCTTAGTGATGTGCCACCGCTCCGTTCCCTCTACTGCCCTAGATACCTCCGGGAACTGGTCCCAGAGGTGGTCAAGGGGGAAGACGGCTACTACATCAAGCTACGAGTTCCCAAGCGGGGCTATGGCACCTACAAACGCCGCGCCCCAAAGAATCGGGCCATCCCGCCCGAGGTTGACGTGAAGCAGCTTGAAGCTGTGTTCACGCTGTTCCTACCCACCCCTTTCCGGTGCGTTGCTGTCCGAAATTCACTGGAAAACGTAGTGATTTTTATTGATGAAAAAAAGGAGAATACTTATGAACAAACAACATTTGAATCAACTTTTGATGATGGCAGCAGCGGGTTATCCTGACGTTCTCGCCGTCCTCGTGGAGATGCTGCGCAAGTACGCCGCCGCCCTGGGCCTGATGACCCCTGGACTGCCTGAACAGCTGGCGGTTCCTAACGGCGTGGCTATAACTGACAGCGGCGTACCGCTCTACTATGTAGCAGTGAAACGTCGTAACGAGCAGTTCCGTTCCCCAATGGCTTTCGGTCAAGCCGTTCAGGAGGCGCTTGATCTGACAGTATATGAAAATTGCCTCCCTCGCCTGGTGCTGGTCCGTGTCGATCAGCTACCCGGCGGATACGTCGGCCTGACGCTGACGGTGGGAGGTTAAAAAGTGGACAGGGTGATTCATCACCGGGTCATGTCAATCCTAGCGGAGATGGGGCTTCACAGCCCCATTTCCCTTATCGAAGATTTTGACCCACAACATTGTTGCAAAAACATTGGGCCATTTCGCCTATACGAGTTTGCTATACTCGTTCGTGACGATATGAGACGGGATAAATTTGTGAAAGACTTTGGAGAACAGTTGAAAGCGTATAACGCAGTCAGCAACATCAAGATCGATTTTTACGACCTGACCGAGTACTCCGGTACTCTGAAAAATTACTCAACTCTTTATCTGACGGTTACGACCATATAACCAGTTGCCCAGCCCAGGGAGAGCCGGGCCTGTCCCGGCCTCCCGGCGTGGGGGACCCAGGGCCAG
>CAJURY010000055.1 GCA_910589155.1 uncultured Oscillospiraceae bacterium
CAGGGCGCACGACACCGGAACGGTGTATAAGTGCGCCGTTCTCCGAACGGACTATCCCTCGTCCCCAGCGTTCTGCGCTTTTTCCGCCGCCTCCGTTGCTCCCGGCAGACGGGAAAGATTAATCAGGAACGCCTTGATTGCCTCGCCGTCCATGCTGTCGGTGGAGGGGAAAACGCCCTCCATGATTGCGCCGTGAACGATCAGACGGTGGTTCCGGGCGTGGCGCTCTGCGTCCCTCTGCTTGTTCAGCAGAATCTTCACCTGGTTCTCATACTGAGCAGCTTTCTTTTTGGCTTCGTCCCGTTTAACTTCCAATGATTTGTCCATTTGTTTATTAAGCCTCCTTCGGCATCCAGCCGTTTTTGGTGAAATACCGTTCCAGTTTCGTGATCGCGCTGGCGGCGGCGCGGGAATGGAGTTGCTGGACTTGAGCCGGGGGCAGATTCGCCAGCAGCAAGGCTACAGTGGCTTCGTCCTTGTCCCAGACTGTCAGATTCTCCAAGGGCAGTACCAGGAGCGGAACAGAAGTGCGGCTGATAGGACAGCGGGGGTGGCGGTGGTGCAGTTTGATAATTGTCATAAAGACCTCCTTCAAATGTCAGAAGGGACAAGCCGCAGCTTGTCCCTCCCGGTGATGGAGCATATCGCCCCTCACCTTATAGCCGTTTTGAAAGGTGATTCGTTAAGTAGGTTTCTGGAAAAATTGCAAAAACTTTTTGCGGACAGCTTCAACGCTCAAATAAACGGCAACTTTGGAACAGCCGCAAATTTTCCCGACATCCTCATAGCTGAGATCATACAGAGCATGAAGTAAAAACCGCTCCCGCTGCTTCTCGGTGCAGAGGGCCAGCACCGCCAGGATTTCCCTGCGGGTTTCCATACGGCACACATACTGCTCCGGCGATTCACAGTAGGGCAGACGGCCCTCGGTAACAACTATGTACTCGTCATAGCCGCGCTCGTCCCAATGGTCTTTCCACTCGCGGTAAAGGCTCCGGTCAAACTGCGTAGCTATCACCCAAAACTCATCAAGGGTGGCGGCATCTTCGTAGGACAGATTACGCCTATGCTTCCTAATGGTAATTTCCATCTTGCATTATCCTCTCGTTCAGATTTTTGTGCCAGGGTCTGGTCTGAACGAGAGGGGCGGGGAGCGGCAGCGGGTCCAGTGTCGCTGGCCTGGACATAGAAAAGAGCCCGGATGGTGCAAGACCATTCGGGCGCCGGGAACAACATAATAAGCTGACAGAAAACGACTATTTTCGCAATCCTGGGTGGAGTGCGTCGCTGCGGGGTTCAGGCTTTTTTTGATAAGTGCCTATCTCTCCATAAACGCATAGCGGCATCCTCCTATGTGCCGCCAAGATAGTCATAAAAATGGCTGCTCTAATCTCTCAAAGCCGCCACCTATGTGCATGACAATACGTCCCCTGCACGACAGCTTTTTTCTTTTGCCGTCGTGCGGCAGATATAATTCCCTGTTTATATTTCCTGAATAGAACTTCTCAATAATTGGTGCAACCGGAGCTTGTCGTTTTGCGTATCATCCCTTTGATTTTTGAGCTACTGCTAATGAAATCAAATTTATAATTTCTTCCTCCTGGTAATTTAGCTTTTTTAATGTTCTGATGCACTCTTGTATCACGATAATCGCTTTTTTCTGTCTGCTTGCTTCGATCTGTTCTACATTTGAGATTACAATCATAGGCTGACCAAGCTGACGTGTAACTAACCCAGTTTTGCACAATTCGGTCGTTGCACGTTGCACTGTGTTAGGGATTGTCTGGAATTGCTTTGCCAGCTTTCGCACAGATGGTAATCTCTGACCGGGCATAATGCGCCCGGTCAGAATTGCTGTTTTAAGACTTTCTTTGATCTGTGGGTATATAGATGTGTTCATGAAAATGGTATTACTGCAAGAAATTGAGAACTAAGGCAAGGGCGACAATTCCCAGCATCATCAGTACCAGCGCCACACTGACTAACGTGGACATGATATTGACAATGCTCCGGCTTTCCTCACTCTTTACGCAGATCACAGAGAGCAGGAAGCCCGCCAGCGTAAAGACGATGTTGCAGATCGCCCAAACCATGCGTACACCATCCGGCAGGGTGATTTTCAGAAACACCGGGACAAGGGTTGCCAGCGGCAGCAGACTGACAATCAGCGCCGCCAGACTGAGCTTTTGAAGTTTTTTTGTGACTTCCATACGATTACCTCATTTCCTTTTTTCCAAATTGTGTGATTGACAGGGCAAGCAGGACAGCGAATACAGCGATTGCACAGGGTAGGAACGGTATCAAATCAAATGCGGCGTCAGAGGTTTCCGCTGTAAAGTCATGCAGGGAGCAGGACACCAGATAGCCGCTGTAACAGTAGGGATAAGCAATCCAAAGCGGCGTGTTAGCGACCAGAATACCGGGGATAACCAGCAGCAGGTTTAGCCCCACGGAAAGCAGAG
>CAJURY010000056.1 GCA_910589155.1 uncultured Oscillospiraceae bacterium
CGTGGATTTGAAGCCCAATACGCTCACCATGCGCCTGAATGTGAACGCTGGGCGGCTATTGAATGAGCATGGCATTCGGTACGAAAGCAGCCGCAGTCACGCCGGGAGGAAGATTACGTTGGCGCTGATGCCACCCCAGGCGTGACGGTGGTGACGGTCGTGACGATGATTAGGGCGGCGGTCAAAAGACCGTCACCATCGTCACGACCGTCACAGGCAAAGTTTAGGCGGGGTGCAGGGTGCCCTTTTCAAAGGGCGGCCCTGCAGGGGGAGGCAACCGCAGTTGCCGGGGGCAAAGCCCCCATACCCCCTCGGAGAGCCCACGACACTTTGCAGACCGCAGGGATGAAAGTGTCATAGTGGGTTATTACACTTCCCGCAGGAAGTGTCCCCCGTCCCCCGAAGGGTACCCAAACCGCAAATTTTGGAAAGGAGTACAATGGCAAGAAACGACGGGATTGACCGTACCAGCGTCAGAAATGCAAATCTGACGAGAACACAAATTGGCAATACACAGCGGCATAACGAAAGGGAAAAGGACGCCTATACCAATCCAGATATTGTGCCGGAAAGGACTGCGCTGAACATCCACTTTAAGAAACCGTCAGGCGGCTATGCTGAGATGTTCACTCAGATGGAGGCGGACAAGGTGATCTCCACCAGAGGGCTGAAAGCTGATGCCTGCTTGTATGGCGAACTGATTTTTGATGTAAATTCAGCCTATTTTGATAACCACGGCAGCTACGATTTTGCAAAACAATTCTACACCGATGCGTACAGAAGCGCAATAGAAATTGTGGGCGGGGAGCAGTTTATCTTGTCAGCGGTCATGCACGCCGATGAACGCAACCGGGCTATGTCGGAGGCGCTGGGGAGAGATGTGTACCACTACCATCTCCACGTTGTCTACATTCCCGTGGTGGAGAAGCAAATCCTGTGGTCCAAGCGGTGCAAGGACAAGTCCCTGGTCGGCACTGTCAAGGAAACGATTACCCAAGTAAGCAGTAGCAAAAAGTGGAAGTCCCTCCCGGCTGTGGATGAGCAGGGCAGACCAATCCTTCAAAAGAACGGCAAGCCGGTTCTGCGAAAGTCATACAGCGTTCTCCAGGATGATTTCTTCAATGCCATGAGGGCCGCTGGCTACACGGATGTGGAACGAGGCGAGCGCGGCAGCTCGGAGGAGCATCTGACTGTGACACAGTTTAAAATGGGACGGGAGCAGGAGCGGCTGGCGGCGCTGGAGAATCAGGTGGAGGCAAAGGAGGAGATTCTCCAGAAAGTCGAGCAAAAAATCGAAGTTAAAAAAGGAACAGTAGCAACCTTTGCGGAAATTGACAACATGGACCGTAAAACGCTGATGGGCAAGGTAGAGTTTTCCCAGCAGGAGGCAGAGAATTTGAAGCAGCTTGCTAAAAAAGGGGTAGCTGCGGATACCACCATCAAAGATTTGCAGCGCAATCTGAAATCCGCCCGGCGTGATGCGCAGATATGGAAACGGCGATATGAGGAATTGAAGGAGCAGGTGAAAGATTTTCTGGCCGCAGTCAGAAAAGCGCCCGAGCGGGTGATGTCGTTCATCTCTAAAGTTCTCCATGCAGAACAGACGGAGCCACCCAAAGTGCAACGGCAGCGGGAAAGTGCCGTAGAACGGTAATCAGTCAAGAGACGGGAAATTTTGAAAAAATCTGATGGGAGCGTTTCAAATGAACGCTGCTTCGTTGGGGCGCTCCCTATCAAAAAATCAGGGCCATTTCCCAGCTCAAGAAGTGGAGAAATATTTCAAAAATCAGGAGGTTTCATGCGAACAAGGCTTACAAAGCGGCAAAAGACAACGGGTATCTTTTTCGATGAGCAGAGCAGCATCATTGAGGTGCAGACCCACAACACGGACTTGAAGAAGCGGTTGGGAGCATACGCCCAGCGGTATCCCGACCTGTGTAGGCAGACCGATGATGACGGGCAGGGTGGACTGACATTTGAGATCGAGAAGGGGCGGCTGAGTTTCCGGCTGACTGCTCCATACAGCGAGGAACGGCGGAGCAAGGCCAGCATGTGGGCGAAGAAGCAGGGAATACAAGCAGGACGGTAACTTTAGAGGATAGCGGTGTCAACGCCGCTATCCTCTGTTTCATCATCTTTTGATATCGTCCATATTGATTTTTCCGTGTTCCTTTTCATAATCGGCAATAAATCTAAGCATTAGCTGGATGATCTGACTATTGGCGGAACGGCCAACATAGCCGCATACATATCGAAATTTGGCCAGAATATCGCCATCAACGTGAAGGCCAAAGTGTTTTTCGTTGTCTTTGTTCATAGGTGTCCTCCAATAAAGCTATTAGACCTCTTGCGAAATTAAGCTAAGCGGTCAAAGTTGCAGATGCCAGCAA
>CAJURY010000057.1 GCA_910589155.1 uncultured Oscillospiraceae bacterium
GAAAGAAAGCCGCTTGCGTTGCATCCAGCTTGCCGCCCTCGCGGTCGGTAACCATTATCAAAACCAAAGGTTTTAGCGCTGGTTTTCATGGTGGTTAACCTTCGCTTTCGGTCGTGGTTTGGTCATTGGTTTTTCTCCTTTCTTAGAACCAACGCGCTAGACCGATGCCCGTTAAGCTGCTGCAAAAGGCACGATGCCTAGCAATTCGTCTGCCGTGCATTCGTACAACTTGCAAAGCTGAATCAGGCGTTGCGCAGTGGGTGACGTTTTCCCGTTCTCCCATGAACCAAGCGTGGTGATGGATACGCCAAGGCGCGTTGCCGCTTCTTGGGCGGTATAGCCCTTGCGCTCGCGTGCTTTGCGATAGTTGCCCATAATTCCTACCCCCTTTCTTTCTGCTCGTATAAGCCTTTGTGTTTCCAAAATAAACCAAACGGCTTACTTTGTGGTTTAGATAATAAGCCGAACGGTCTAGCGCGTCAACAATATTTTGTATACAATTATCCGCAAGGCTCACAAGCGGGAAAGGTTAGGCAAATGGATAACGAAAATGTAAAACGCCTGATTGGTTCGCGTATAGCGATTGCACGCAAAGCCGCTGGCTTGAATCAAGATCAAGTAGCGGAAGCAATCGGCGTGCATAAGCAGACTATTTCACGTTGGGAAAGCGGGAAACGTGCGCCCAATGGTGAGGAAATCAGGTTGCTAGTTAACCTGCTTCATTGCTCCGCTGATTTCATTCTTGGTCTGTCGGACACAATCACGATTCCCGAACAATAGAAAAACCCCGCGCAGGTTTGACGGCTGGCGCGGGGCAATACCAAATAGGCAAGGTGATTTTATCATGGTCAAACGTAGAGCGGCTATATACGCCCGCTTTTCGTCACACAACCAACGGTCGGAAAGCATCGAAATACAGGTTGACGCTGGCACCCGCTACATAGCTGAAAACGGCCTTGAACTGGTGAAGATATATGCGGACTACGCCAAGACGGGGCGCAACACTGACCGGCGCGAATACAAACAGATGATGAACGATGCCCGGTTAGGGCTGTTTGATTATGTGGTGATCTACAAGGTGCCGCGCATCATGCGCAATCGCGACGAAATGGCGCTAACGCGCATCATGCTGCGCAAAGCCGGTGTTGAAATACTCTACGCCGGTGAGGAAATCGCCAGCGGTTCGGCTGGCGTGCTGCAATTGGGAATGCTCGAAGTGCTGGCCGAATGGGAAAGCGCCATAGACAGCGAACGCATCATTGACGGCATACAGAAGAACGTGCAAAGGTGCATGGCGAATGGCCGCACGCTCTACGGTTGGGACATTGTAGAAGGGCGCTACGTTATCAATGACCGCGAAGCTGCGGTGCTGCACAAAATGAAAAACATGGTGTTTGCAGGTTCGATAATCGCCGAAGTGGTCAGGGCTGTTGCAAACGTGCGCACACGTCAGGGAAAGCCCATTAACCATGATCGCGCTAAGAAGCTGTTGTTGCGCCCGCAAAATGGCGGCACGTATAGCTACGCCGGGCACGTGGTTGAAGGTGGAATGCCCGCGCTCTGGCCGAAAGCTGAACAAGATATGCTAATAAGCATCTTAGGAAATCCGCGCCCGCGTCGCCGCGTAGACCACGCCGCAGAATGGCCGCTAACCGGCAAGCTGTATTGCGCAGAGTGCGGCAACACTCTTGCCGGAACGTCCGGCACCGGCAAAAGCGGCACGGTCTATGCCTATTACAAGTGCAAGAAGTGCAAGCGCACTTTCAGACGCGACATTTTGGAAGATGCCATAGTTGACATGACCATATGCGCCCTAGAGCGCCCCGACGTGCGCAAGCGCATTGCCGACGGCATGGCAACCTATGAAGCCACTATGGAAGATGCGCCGCTTGAAAGCGAGCGCCTACGCAAGGAAATAAAAAGGATTGATGCCGCGTTTGAACGAATCTGGCAAGCCATAGAAGACGGCATAGCGCCACCGGGCGGCAAAGGACGCATTGAGGATTTGAAAGCCCGCAAAGATGCGTTGGAAACCGAATATCAGATAGCCAAGGCCAATGAAAACATTGAACCGGGCTTTTCGGAATTGATGGACTGGCTAGACAATGTAGCCGAAGAAATGAACCCGCAAGAAATCCTAACAATGTTTGTGCGGGCGGTGCAGATCGACAAAGCCGAAGTGCGGTTGTACTTCGCCTTTGACTATTACGGCGACAATTTCACGCCGCCAAAAAAAGACGAACACCAGTTAAAACGGTGTTCGTCTAATTCTCCTATGGTGGAGCATAGGGGGATCGAACCCCTGACCTCATGGCTGCCAGCCATG
>CAJURY010000058.1 GCA_910589155.1 uncultured Oscillospiraceae bacterium
CTTCGCCCTTTGCCTTCATGCCTTTTGATATGGGCTTTTTTCAGAGGTTCCTTAATCATGTCCATTGAGGATCACTGGGAACTCCTGTTGACTGTCAGCCCACGGCATGTCCCTGTGTATGAAACACATTAGTTCACAACCTCCCTGTAAAAAATCTTTGCAGAGGAGGCTGACCATCATGATCCTGAATCACACATTTGAACTATCCATGATACTGGACACAGAGCACTTCCAAAGAATCTTCACCACTAAGGCAAGCCACCTAAAGGAGGATGTATGTTATAAAGGGTAGTTTAGAAAAGCTACCCAAATATAACATAGCGGCTGGTCATTTGTGGTGAATGAATATAGCCAGAAAGGTGGTAATGCCTCGCCCAATACAATAATTCCGCTGAAAATCAGAAATGTAATTCTGATTTTTGCCAACGTTGTGGTCAAAATTTCCGTCACGTTGCCGTTGAGGTGGCAGCGAAATATGCCATCACCTCTCTCTGCTGGTGCCGGACATTTTGACCGCCACCAATCAGAACAACAAATGGCGTTCTGATTTTGTGGTCAGCAGCAAAATGACGCAGGCCAAAACCAAACGGACAATTTGTCCGTAACGTCACCGACAAATTGTCGGCCGCGTTGTACCCAGGACCAAGTGTGCATTTTGCACTCTTGGTTCTGGTCAACAGCATTTTACTACTGACCAGACCATGCTTGGCGCAGTTTGATTCCATCTTGCATTTTTGCAATTTTTCTGAGCGGCATGGACAAATCTTGCATTATCGCCATATTTTTGTGGTCCAGGCGATTTTCACCGTATAATAGAAATAGGCGAACAAACCGGGGCGCTCCAAGGAAATTTCAAAAATCTTTTGAAAATGGTTCCGCTTTACCCACGGTTTTTCTCCTATTAGTGAGAGGATGCTTTGGACGCTGTGAAAACCATCGTCCTTTCACGACAAAACTACATAGGCACATCAAGCCAGCTTTCGGTTGCAAACGACATTACGCAACTGAGGGCTGGCTTTCCGTTTGCCTGGAACACCCACCAACATCATACCACGGGTTGCGACCTGCCGCAAGAAAGGAAGGCCAATATAACTACAATTCAACCGGCAGAGGCGAAAACTGCCACGATCTATCGGCGTATCGGTTCTACCACCTACAAACTCCGGGTTCATTTCAGCGATACCGCCCAGGAAACCATGAACGACAAAATTCTGCATTTAATTCAGCATGAGGCCGTGACAAATGCGGCGGACTGTGGTACAATGAACATACCACAAATGACCCAGCCGCTTGAAGGGAGTTCGCTATGAACACAAAGCGGTTGGACACAGAGAAGATCACGGCCCTCTATGAGAGGTTATCGCGTGACGATGAAATGTCGGCGGGCGATAGTAACTCGATCGTTCATCAAAAACTGATGCTCGAAACGTATGCTGCCCAGCATGGGTTCAGTAACTGTGCCCATTACACAGACGACGGCTGGTCGGGCGGCAGCTTCGACCGCCCGGACTGGAAACGCCTGATTGCGGACATTGAGGCCGGAAAGGTCGGCTGTGTGATTGCCAAGGATATGAGCCGGATTGGGCGTGATTATCTCCAAACTGGCTTCTATACCGAGGTTATGTTTCGGGAAAAGGGCGTCCGGTTTATCGCCATCTCCAACGGTATAGACAGCAGCGTACAAAGCAGCGGGGAGTTCGCCCCCTTTTTGAATGTCATAAACGAATGGTATATTCGGGATTGTAGCCGAAAAGTGACTTCCGTACTCCGAGCCAAGGGCATGAGCGGCAAGCACACCACGAACCACGCTATCTATGGGTATCGCAAGGACCCGGACGACCCTGGACACTGGCTGATTGATGAGGAAGCGGCGGCGGTTGTGCGCCGGATTTTCCAGCTTACGATTGAAGGGAATGGTCCCCACCAAATTGCCCGCATTTTGACGAAGGAGAAGGTAGAGCGGCCCGCCTACTACCTGGGACAGCGGAACCAGGGAACTTGCCAGAGCAGGGACTATTCAGATGAACGTTATATCTGGCAGGGAACCACCGTTGCCGATATGCTCACAAGGCCCGAATATATGGGGCATACTGTTAATTTCCGCACCTATAAAGAATCCTACAAGGACAAACGGCCTAAAAAAGCGCCGAAAGGGGATTGGGTGATCTTCCTTCTGTAGATAAAAAAGATGCACCTGGGTAAGCGTTGCAGCGCAAGGAATT
>CAJURY010000059.1 GCA_910589155.1 uncultured Oscillospiraceae bacterium
GTTACCTCGCTTTCCAGCGCCGCTATTTCCTCGTCTTTCAGTTCTGCCGCCCTTGTGGTTAATTCCCCTCTAATCTGGGCTAATCTGGTTTCGATTTCCTTTAATCTCATTGTCCGTGTTCTCCTTTTCTTTGTTTGATTTTCTTATAAGCTCGCCCTAATCTTTAGTAAGTTTATACGCCTCTGTAGCAACTCCTGCCGCTCCTGCTCATAACTCCTATCAGCAAAAGCACGGGCGCTTATTTCCGTACCGCTGTTTGCTGGTATGCTAACCGCTGATACGTCATAAACCTTTTTAATTCTTATGATAGTCCTTGTGTGCGTCTGTCTGTCGTAGCTTTCCTCTGCCACCGTAAAGCCCCATGACATTTTGTTTATCATGCCTGCCTCTATGTCTTGGTATAGCCCACGTGCTAAGTCCGTCCTGCCTAAATCGGCGGCAACTAAAAGCCCCTTGTGGTCTGGGACTAAGATAAGCGTTTTATTTGACTGGCGGGCAAATACCCTGCCCGCATGGTCGTACTGCATGATAACGTCGCCCATGTCTGCGCCGTCCAGTGCGTGTGCGTCTATTCTTTCGTAAATCTTTGTGCCGTCCTCAAACTCATATAACAGATACGGCGTATCAAACGTGGTAGCGTACCCCTCTACGTAATAATCCGTCTGTATCCGCTTTGCGGCAGCCCCAACAGTCAGAGGCGCAGCCAGCGCCCTATATTCCCGTTCTTTCTTAATCGGCATCTTTTACACCCTCTTTCTTTCCGCTGCCGTCCTGCGGCGGTTCTGGCGGCTCTGGCGGCGTTTCCTGCTGCTGTCCGTCCTTTGCTGGCTCTGCTGCCTGCTGCCCCGCCTGCGGCGCTTGCTGTATGATTATCTGCGGCTTTTCCCCGCTGTTCTTCAGCTCGCTTATCTCCGTGTATTCCTTGCGGATATAATACTTGTCGCCGCCCTCTACGTGTGGCATATTCCAAATATCCATAACGCCGTCACGGTTTAATAATGCACGGTCAAAAAGCTGCGTGCTTACTTGCAGCTTTGTTGCGTTGCTGGCATATTGCAGGCGGTTAGCCGAAAACGTAATAGCGTTACCGCACGCCCTCTCCCTCTCGGTAAAGCTCATGTTTGTCATTACAAGCGATAGCTGTATTGCAAACTGTTCTATCTTTCCCTCATAGTAGGCGTTCCACGTTTCCTCATTGAATTTGTTTTGCAGAATATCCATGTTTGTACCAAAGTGCGTGCATACATTCTCTTGTATGTTCTGCATCTGCAAAGCGTTTGGCGTGTACGGCTTGCTTTCCACCTGCTTAAGCTCGCTGAATTTGTTGTCATAGATAATCATGCCGCTGTCATTCTCTGCGCTTAAGTTTTCCTCGGTAAACCTCTGCCGCTCTTTCTTTATGTCCTCTGGTTTCAGCATATTTGCCACCTTTGCCAGAAAACGGATATTTGCAGAATTTTTGACGGCGTTTATAATGCCCTCATTCTGCGTATGTATCAGCTGCATTGTCGGCTTAAGCGTGCGGTTATCCTCTCCGAAAAGGTCGTCTGTATATTCAAAGTCCGTCATAATCCCCACACGCTCAAACTCGATAGCGCCGTGTTCCCCGTTCCCAAAAAGATACCGTAAGTACACTTGCCCCGCCGCCTCTACTACCTCGCAGCGCTGCGCCCGCAGGGGATACCAGCCAATAAGTGTGCCGTATCTGTCCTCTACTGGCACAATAAAAGCGGTGTGTTCCACCGCTACATAGGTCGCCAGCCTCTTTATGAATTTTGTCGTATCCATGAAATAGTTAGGTTTTTGCTGTAGCGTCTTTTCCAGCCGCTTTAGTGCGCTGCCCTCTATCTCTGGCTTTAGCTTGCTGCAATGCGTGGCAAAGCTGTTTACTGCCGTTCTGGTCAAGTCCATTTCATATACGCCGCCGCTGTAGCTGGTAAACGTCGGGCTGTACCCGTTCAGCATCTTAAAATAGCTGTCAATATAGCGCAGCTCTTTACCATGAAAAAGATAGTCTAAGAATTTGATACCGTCCACTCTCCTTTCTATGCGGCGTTTTTAAGCAGCTC
>CAJURY010000060.1 GCA_910589155.1 uncultured Oscillospiraceae bacterium
CAATGCCGCCTATTCCTGACAGTGCCTTTCCAAGTATGCCGCCGATACCGCTAAAAGGTTTTGTGATGAAGCCGACAACCTTTGAACCTATGCCGGAAAGTCCGATTGCCTTTATTTTGAAAAGCTCCAGAATCTTCTGTGCGTCCTTTATCCCGCTTGATATATGCAGGAACCCTAATTTTGCAGTCAGCCCGGCAACCTTCATTCCCGCAAGTGCCGCCGCTACTTTCAGGGCTGTTTGCACCAGCTTTGGGTTCGCCTGTGCAAATTCTGAAACTTTCACAACAACCGCAGCCACCTTGTCTGCAAGGTTCCCGACAATCGGCAGAAGATTTTGACCCAGAACAATACCTAAATTTGCAATACTGTTCTTTGCTTTCTGCATTTTTGCTTCCGTTGTCTGGTCCATTTTCGCAAAGGCTTCTTCCGTCGCCCCTACGCTGTCCACCATTCCTGCCACCTGTTCGTTGAACCCTTCAACGCCCCCGGACAGAAGCGACACGGCGGCTTTCCCGGCTTCCGCAGAACCGAACATATCATTCAGACTTTTTCCGCTTTTCTCTGCTTCCTGCTGCAAAATCTGTATGACTTCGCCCAGACTCTTGCCCTCGGTCATCAGCTCTTTAAAGCTCTTCCCCGTCGTCGCCCGCAGCGTTTTTTCCGCTGTCGTGCCGGACTTTGAAAGCTCATTCAACATACTGTTCATGTATGTTGTCGTTTCCGCTGCGGCAATACCTTTGCTTGTCATGATTGCATATCCGGCGCACAACTGTTCAAGTGCCACGTTGTTTGCGTTCGCTGTCGGTATGATTTTACCCATAACGCTTGACAGCTCGCCCACGCTCACTTTACCTTTGTTCTGCGTCTGCACAAGCATATCTGAAACTTTTGATACTTCCTCCGCTTCCATGCCGTAAGCGTTTAATATCGTTGTCAGAACGTCCAGCGTCTGTGCGCTTTCTGCAAAACCCGCTTTAGCCAGCTTTGTTGAATACGAAACAAAGTTTACTGCGTCCCCGGTCTGCTGCCCGGCAGAAATGGCGTTGTACACATCATCTGCAATCTGACTGGCGGCTATGCCCGTTGTATTTGACAGCTTCATTATTTCGCTTGACATTTCTTCAATCGGGACAGCGTTTGCGTCTGCAATCGTTGAAACTTTCGCTATTGCCGTTTCGTACTCCTGCGCCGCTTGCACGGGTCCTGCGTATATTGCCGCCGTTACTGCCCCAATCGCTCCTATTGTCCCCAGAAGCTGTGTCTTCGTGGCTGCTATATTCTCTTTTATTTTTGCCTGTTCGGAATTGATACGGTTTAGGTTTTCTTGTGAACCCCGCAGCCGTTCATATGACCGTTGCAATCGGGCGTTTGATTCTTCCAGATTATCTGTGTCAATCCCTGCGTCCCGCAGCTCCTGCGCCATCCGTTCAAGCTGTTCTTCCTGTGAGTGTATGCTGGCAGTGGTCTGTCGTATCTGGTTTTCATTGCTTTTAAGGCGTTCGGTATTCTTTGCGACTTCGTTTTCTTCTCTCACAAGCTGCGCTGTCAGCTCTCCCGTTGCGTCGCCTGTTTCTTCGATTTTCGCCCGCAGCCGTTCAGCGTTCGTCTGGTGCGCCTGTATCTTCTGCGAAACTTTTTCGTGTTCCGCTTGCAGGCGTTCCAGCTTCCCCCTCTGCTGCTCTATTGCGTTTGAAGTCCTTGTGTAGCCGTCAACCTTTGACTGCATGGAATTTACGCTTTTAATACTGTTTTGTAACTGCCGTTGCGTTTCAATCGCACCTTTGAAAGTGCTGTTAAAATTCCCGCCCAGTGACGCTTTCAGCTTAAAAAGAAGCTCAAATTCCTTTTGTGACCCTGCCAATCGCTTCCACCTCCTATCACTTGTTATGTGCTAGGCGTTCCCGCTCCCGTGCGTCTTCTCTTTCTACTTCATTCACGCTTTTTATCCAGCGGAAAAGTGCGGAAAGTGTAAGCTGCATAAAGAACGGTATAGGCGTATTAGAAGCCCTTGCCAGTCTGTAAGCCTGTTTTCTGATAAAATTTCCGGGGCTGC
>CAJURY010000061.1 GCA_910589155.1 uncultured Oscillospiraceae bacterium
AGACCCGGACCGTTTTCCTGCCGGGGAAGCTGCAAAAGGTCCTGCTCAAGTACGCAAAAGAGCAGAAAATTACCGCCGGGGCGATTTTTATCACCCGGGGCGGGAAGCCTCTGGACAGGAGCAATATTTGGCACGATATGAAGGCGCTGTGCGCTGAGGCGAACGTGGAGGGGAGCAAGGTCTTTCCCCATAACCTGCGGCACCTGTTTGCAAGGACCTATTACGGCCTGGAGAAGGACATCGTCCGGCTGGCGGATATCCTGGGGCATTCCAGCGTTGACACCACCCGGATCTATACCATGGAGTCTGGGTTTACCCACAGGAGGCAGTTGGAGAAAATGCGGCTGGTGATCTGAGCCTCTTTAACAGAACTTGACAAAGCGCAGGGCGTACCGTCGTGTGCCAGCTGCTGTCCTTCTGTTACCCAATGACGCTCTGCCGACCGGAAAATAAAAACACCACGGAATTACTGTTCCGTGGTGAACATACCCATACATAGGGCTTGATTGGCTGTAGTATAGCATCAATCAAGCTAAATTGCAAGAGGAAATTTCAAATTTTTCCACAACAAATCCAGGCCGGCCTCAGAAATTCTGTGAAAGCTGACCGCTTGATTGGATTATTTCGTGCAATCTCTAAAATTTTGTCCATTACTACTACGGAACAGTAATTCCGTGGTAAAGACAGAATTTGGGAGGAGTTACGAGCTATGAAAAAACGATTGCTATCAGCTTTGCTGGCGCTGTGCATGGTGCTGGCGCTGATGCCGGGAACCGCCGGTGCGGTGGATACGCTGCCAATCACCAAGACAAATATCAGAGCCGATGGTGTATTCAACAACAAGGGCTATGGCAGTATCTATACCAACGGGGAATTCGATGAAGATGCAGGTGACTACGCAGTTTTTCCACAGGCAGCTGTAGTTGACAGAAACGGAAACTTTGTGTTTCCCTATAAGGATAGTTTTTCCAACTACTACTTTTCAGACGGTATTTTTTCCTTGACGGAAGAGAGTCCTTACATAATATCGGACAACTACTCCACCGAGGACCGTCCCCTGACCTACTATAAAGAGGACGGCAGTCCGGCGTTCTCTTTTGAAAGCAGCGAGCGCGAGTACATAAAAGACGGCATGAACTACGCGGAGAACACTCAGTATTGGGGCGGGCCTATGCAGAACGGCGTTGCCGTAATCATAAAACGTGTCATGACACATTCGTGGACAGGGGTCGCAGGCAGTGTAAGTTATGACTACTACACATACCTTGTGGATGCCAGCGGCGCTGTTATTTGCACCCTGCCCGATGATTTTAATCAGGAAATCAGTTATAGCGGAAGCGACTATGAAGACTGGTTCACGATGAAGTCCTCATTAGCCTGGTACAGCGAAGGATTGATCGCCTGGGGAGAGAACGTGTCTGATGATGACTGGAACATAACTCACACCGCAAAAGGTTATTTGGACCGCCAGGGCAACACGGTGATTGACCTCTCCGGTCGGGCCTTTACAAACAGCTATCCGTTCTATGATGGGCTGGCTGCCGTAGTGGATCAAAATGATTTGACCGGCTTTATCAATAAAAGCGGCGAATTGGTGATCCCCTGCATGTACGAAGGAACCAGCGGTTTTTCCGAGGGCGTTGCCAGTGTCAAAAAAGACGGCAAGTACGGGTATATCAACAAGGAAAACGAGGTTGTCATTCCCTTTGCGTACGATAACGCCTACAAGATGTTCAACGGCGTAGCGGCAGTTGTCAAGGATGGCAAGTGCGGGCTGATCGATAGCGGCAATAACGTCGTGGTCCCCTTTGAGTACGACGATATCTCCGAATTTGAGGGCGGCACAGCTTATGCCGTTAAGGACGGATACCTGTACATCATTGGAGAAACCACCTACAAGGGGGAGGCGGGCTCCTCGTATGCCCACGTCCCCGCCGTCACCGGCGGAACCGTCGTCCTCAGCAAGCGTAACGCCGGGCCCGGCGACTGGGTGAACATCTACGTCACCCCCGACAAGGGCTACAAGCTGGAG
>CAJURY010000062.1 GCA_910589155.1 uncultured Oscillospiraceae bacterium
CAAGCCGCATTTTCAGCGTGTCGTATGACTGCCTAAACTTCTCCGCTTTGTCGTTATAGCCAAATTCTGCCTTGCAGTAAAGGGTAACTGCCCTTATAATCAGTGCGTCGCCCTCGTCAATGGCTTTTACCCCGTCGTTTGCAAGGTCAGCTTTGCAGGCGGCTATACAGTCCTCTATTTCTGCCGTTATCTTCTCGCTGGTGCTGCTGATACGCAGCGCCGCCCGCATTTTCTCTGTTAATGTGGTGGCATCTGCCGCCATACGCTGCACCCTCTTTCTGGTTATCCCACAATCTCTGCCACGCCTGCTGCCGCCAGCTCTGCCGCACGCTCCCTGCCTACGCTGTAAGCCTCGCCTGCGTCCTTAATCTGGTTAAGCTGCTTGTCTAAGAACCTTGTAACGGCTTTTACCTTAACCAGCCCTGCTGCCTTTTCTGCCTCTTCCTGCGGCTTTTTAGCATCTTTGGCGGTTTCCTCTGCTGCGCCCTCTTCCGTCGTTTCCTGCCCCGTCTGCGGCTCTCCTGCGGTGTCCTCTGCCTCTTCCACTGTCTGCCCGCCTGCTGCCCGTTCCTCTTCCTGCCGTGCCGCCTCTTCCTCAAAAAGCGCCTTTTCCTCTTCTGTAAGCTCTCCCTCTGGTACGTCCACCTCTACTGCTGCAATTCTGGCTATAATATCCTCTGCCTTTCCAGCAGCGCTTACGCCCATATCCTTTGCCAAAGCCTGCAAGCTCTTATAATCCATGCTTTTCAGCTGCTCTGCGTCTAAATGTCCTTTCATGCCCTTTACCTCATTTCTGGCAGCCAGCGCAGGCACGCCAGCCGCCGTATTTTTTCCTTACGCCGCCGCTATCTTCTCGATTGTTACCAGACTGTTTTTGTCAACTACCTTGCCGTCTGCCAGCATGATACCCTTTGTAATCTGGTCGTCGGTGTCGTTGTCCTCATACTTCTTAACGCCCATAGCATAGTTGGTGTTAAGCACATAGTCCTTGAAATTGAAAAGAAACGCAAATACCGTGCCAGCCGCCAGCGTCTTTGTGTATGCCGCCACATAATCGCAAAGCACTACTTCCCTGCCTAAAAGCGTGCGCTCTGGCTTTCCTGCTATGCCGTGGTTTACTCTGGCTATCGGCTGCCCGTTGCTGTCCGTAATCCCCACATACGCCATAAAGGTTTTTTTGCTCATGCACCACTTAGCGCCGTTCTCATAAGCCAGCGGTAACGCCGCCTCTGCCGCAATCAAATCATTGTAGGACGGTGCGGCGCTCTCCACTTTCTGCCCCTCTGCGGGCGTTTCCGCTAAAATGCCTTTCGGTTTCCCGCTGCCGTCGCCGTCAATGATAGCCTGCTCTAACGCCTTTGTCATAGCCTCTACAATGTTGTTGATAAGCAGGCTCTCAAAAGCGCTGATAGCCATTGTGTCAACTTCCAGAGATACGGCTACTGCGCAGCGCAGCTTATGGTATGCAAAAGTAATCATGCCGTCTTTCTTGATGTCCTTATTCTGCTTGTCGCTGCCCTTGCCCTCATTTACCCATGTTGCCGTAGGCTTTACTGTGGATACTGGGATAGATACGCCGCCCTTGTACGCCGTTCTGGTTACAAGCGCTAAAATCATGCCCGTGCTTTCCAGCTTTTCTACAATCTGGTTAAGCACCGTTGTAGGGATAACCGCCCCTACGTCTGTAGTCTTGCTTACTGCGTCGGCTCTGTACTCTGTGGGTATCTCTGTGCCACGGCATACATACTGCATGAACGCCTTGCGGTATTCCATTCTGCCGTACTTGTCGCCGTCGTCCTGCCCCTCGCCTGCTGCCCCTGCAAAGTTTCTAAGCACCGTGGGCGCTGCGCCGTTCCCGTCGCCTGCCTCGTCGCCTACGGTTTCGCCCGCCGCAATTCTGGCAAGTAAGTTATTGCGCCGTTCAGCCGCCGCAATAATCGCCGCCCGCTCTTCCTGCAAGGCTGTTACCTCGCTTTCCAGCGCCGCTATTTCCTCGTCTTTCAGTTCTGCCGCCCTTG
>CAJURY010000063.1 GCA_910589155.1 uncultured Oscillospiraceae bacterium
GATGGGAAAACGTACATAGGAGCCGCAGACTACCCCGTCTGCGGCCCTTTTCATTCATAGAGGAGGAGCAAACCATGACGATGCAGGACACAGCAAACAACCAGCCCGATACTGCACTGGTCGATATTCGTGACATATCCGTGGATCAGAGCCTGCCCAGGGAAGAACGGGTGGCAGAATTTCTCCGCCAGATTAAGAACCCCTGCCATTTCAAGTGCGGCAAATTTACTGTCCACGCGCAGTTTGCGGAAAACGGCGTATCTTTGGAGGACTGCCTGAAACAAGTTTTGATTTAGCACTTTAACGTGTTGACTTCCCCGCCTGCCTGTGCTATACTGACAGTGGAAAAAGAATTGCATCAGGTAAATCCGAATCACTCTTTGATTTATGGGGAAAGTCCGTAAATTTCAAAGGAGTGATTTTTTTATGGCAAAATACGATGCAACGGCATACCTGCGGCTTTCCTATACGGCTGACCAGAGCGAGGAAAGCGACAGCATTACCAACCAGAAAAAACTGGTGGAGGACTTTGTAGCCGCCCACCCTGACATTACGCTGGTAAACGAGCGAGTGGACGACGGTTACAGCGGCGTTCTGTTCGACCGGCCCGCATTTCAGGAAATGATGCAGGACATCACCCAGGGAACCATTAACTGCGTGATTGTCAAAGACCTGTCCCGCCTGGGGCGTGAATACATCGAAACCGGGCGTTACCTGCGCCAGATTTTCCCCGCCTACGGGGTACGGTTTATCGCAATCAATGACGGCATTGACACCGCCAATGAACATAACGGCGATGATTTGAACATTTCCCTGAAAAATCTTCTCAACGACACCTATTGTCGTGACATTTCGGTGAAAACGCGCAGCGCTTTACTGAGCAAGCGCAAAAACGGGGAATATGTGGGAGCCTGCCCGGTGTACGGCTACCGGAAAGACCAGGAAAACAAAAACCAGCTTGTAATTGACGAGGACACGGCGCGGGTTGTGCGGGACATTTTCCGTCGCCGCATTGACGGGGCCAGCGCCAAACGGATCGCGGACGAACTGAACCGGCTGGGCATTCCCTCCCCGCTGGCCTATAAAATCAGCCGGGGCCTGCCACATCCGAAAAAGGGCTATGCGGACAGCCAGAAAGCAAAATGGTCGGCCCATGCCATCCTGCGTATCTTGCAGGACGAAACCTATACTGGCGTCCTGCTGCAAGGCAAACAAAGCACTCATAACCACAAAATCAAGGACATCATTGAAAAGCCTGCCGAAGAATGGATACGCACCGAAAACGCCCATGCCCCGATTATCCGCAAGCAGGACTTTGAACTGGTGCAGAAAATCATGGGGCTGGACACCCGGACAGCGCCGGACGGGGATGCGGTTTATCTGTTTTCCGGCATCTTAATCTGTCGCTCCTGCGGCGGACGTATGACGCGAAAAACCAATACCGTCAAGGGTAAAAAGTATATTTATTATCACTGTCCCACCGGAAAAAAGCACGGCTGCGAACACCCTACCATGTTGCGGGAGGATGAACTGACCGCCTGCGTCCTGGAAAGCCTGCAAGCCCATATCCGCAACGTGGTATCGCTGGAAAAGCTGTTGGACAGCATCAGTGAGGAACAGATCAATCAGGAACTGATTGCCGGTTTCAAATCGCAGATTGCGGAAAATGAGGTACAGCTTGAAAAGGCTATGCAGTTTAAAGCGGCTTTGTATGAAAACTTCGTCAGCGGCTTTCTTGACAAAAAGGAATACCGCGACCTGAAAAACCAGTATACCAAGCAGATTGAACAGCGGCGGGAAGCCATTGAAAGCCTGCGGAAAGAAATGGAGCAGGCCAGCGCCAACACCAATGACCGGCTGCGCTGGACACAGCATTTCAAGGAGTTTTCCACCATGACATCCCTGGACAGACGGGCCGTTATCACCCTGATCCAGTGTATCCATGTGGAGGGCAAGA
>CAJURY010000064.1 GCA_910589155.1 uncultured Oscillospiraceae bacterium
ATAGCAACAAAACTTCTTGCCTTAACTCCGGCAACTTTGCTAATGTCGTCGCTACGCAAGCGGTACGGTTTTAGCAAAAAATAATTTTAGCGTATATTGCTTGCAGGCATTTCGCTTACACAAAAAAAGTATCGACATAAATCTCCAATACCGGGGCAAGCGGTTAAACCGCCTGCCCCACTTTTTCTGCGAGGGCGAGGATCGTTGTCGTGCCTCTTGCTTTGTCCTCCGCTTTTTCCGGCTCCAGATAGATTTGCTGGAACTCGTCAAAGGCAACATTGAACTCAACCTCTATCTCATAATCCCGCTTGACACGGACAGCCTTCACAAACTGCGCTATAATCATCTTCTTGGCCTCAAAGTTGCAGTTGTCGAACAGCTTGGCCCAGTTTATCAATTCGGCATAGTCCTGCCTCACCTTTTCTGCGCCAGACACCAATTCCTGCAATTTTGCATTTGCCGTTTCAATCTGCTGTTCCAGGTCTTTAATCTGTGCAGTAGTTTCCTCCACAATACTGTTAAGCAAATCCACGTTCAAACGGCTGGTGCCCTGGATAACCCGGAGCGTTTCGGCCCTCAAATCCTGATAGTCTTTTTGCTTTTGCTGGTACTGACCGTTCAGAAGATTCAGCTTGGCCTTGGCTATGTCTACTTCCCGGCTCTGACGCTCTTTTATCAATTCCTGGGGTGGGGCCATTTTGATCTGTTCAAACTGGATGCGGACAATCTGCTCTATAAGATTATCCAGCTTTGATACTCCATAGCCGGAGGGTCCATCGCACTCGCCTGGGTGCTGGGTGTTGTAGCAGCATTGATACCGGGCATAAGTCTTTGTAACTACGGTGCCATCCTTTTTGCTGTACTTGCGCCCGCTGGTAGCCAATGTAAGCCGTCTGCCACAATGACCGCAATACACATTTCCCATTAAAAGCGACTGTCCCTTTGTGTTGAGCGGGACTTCGCTGCGAGTTCGGGGTTTTGAACGGCTTTGTATAATGCTCTGTGCTCTCTCGAACAGGTCAACATCTATGATTTGAAGGTCAGTCAATATTTCTTCCGACCTGCTCTCGCCATTGCAAAGGATTCCGATATAGAGCGAATTTTTGATAATGCGGTTAATGCTGCTGGTGGGGATATTGCCGCCCTTTCGATTGTGGAACCCCTGCTCGGCCAGATAGCGGCAAATACGCTGTGAGCCGTAGCCCTCGCATACATACTTTTGAAAAATCAATTTGACAACCTCGGCCTCGTCCGGGTCTATGGCAAGGTCGCAAACTTCTTTGTTCCGCTTGTTTGTACGGCCCCGGTTTTCCAACCGATAACCATAAGGGACGATGCCGCCGGTATAATATCCTTCCTCCGTCAACTGGCTAATGCGGGTCTTGACACGGACAGAGGTTTTGATGCTTTCGCCGGACGCTTGCCAATAGCGTATGTAGTTCAGCAGTTTGTCAACATGATTATCAAAACGCTGCTGGCCCTCCATGGCGCTCCATACCTCAATGCCGTTTTTCACAAACCATTCGACGACAAAAGGAGTTTCATCGTCCTTGCGGCCCAGGCGGTCAAACATGAAAACCAGCAGAATATCAAACCCACCTTGCAGGGCCAGCTTCTGGATTTCCTGAATAGCGTCCCTATCCTTGGCAGATTTCTTAAAACCGGAAACGCCTTTCTCGGAAAACTCCTTGATAATTTCCCAGCCGGTTTGTCTTTGGACAAACTCCCGGCAAAACTGCTTTTGCATGGGAATATCGTCTTTCTCCACCTGCCCCACCGTGGAAACACGGTAAAGGCATACAACACGCTTTAGGATGTTTTGGGCAATTTGGATGATTTCTTCCGCCATATAGATTTCCTCCTAATCGGGCGGTGCTATATGGCGGCCAGTTCTATTTATTTTTCAAGGTGCCATCTACACCA
>CAJURY010000065.1 GCA_910589155.1 uncultured Oscillospiraceae bacterium
ACACCCTGACAGGTGTCTCCGCTTTGATATGTGTCCGCAAAGTCCGTCCATCATCGGACGGACGCCACGGGCAATCAAGATGGTGCAAGGCCACCAGCTTCTGCTGCGCGTTCGTCCCGGCTCCCATTCGCTGTGTTGACCCCAGGAGGATACGGACTTGCCCGGAACGCACCTTTCCAAAAAGTTCTTTCTTTTGCGCTTCGGTGTTGGCATCATGGATAAAGGCCACTTCTTCGGCTGGTACGCCTTTGGCGATCAGCTTGTCCCGCAGGTCGTTATACACATTCTGAAACGGAGCCATATCAAAAATGCCTTTATCATTTGGCGTCATTTCGATTGGCCGGTGCGTTCCAGGTGTGGACAGGTCGCAAAAGACCATTTGTGCGGAACGCCGGTCGGCGCTATGCTGCCATATCTCAAATACATTGTCAGCACAGGCGTTGGTCTTGCTGGTATCACTGTCCGGGAGCAGGGGATTGAGCATCCGCTGGTCAAGAGCCAGTTTGCGTCCGTCGTTGGTGACGAGCAGCATATTGTCCACGTCGCTCCGCACCTGTTTGTTTCGGATGAGTTCGGCCCGTTTTGACAGCTCCGCTACCATTTCTCTCTGCAATTCGGAGGGCTTCAGGATGATGTTGTGGTAATTAGCTTTGGGAACGGGAAGATTGAGCATATCCGCTGTCTGGATGTCCGCCACTTCCTTGAACATAGCCATCAGTTCCGGCAGATTATAGAACTTGGCAAACCGGGTCTTGGAGCGGTAGCCTGTCCCCTCCGGGGCCAATTCAATGGCGGTGACAGTCTCCCCGAACGTGGAGGCCCAGGCGTCAAAGTGCAGCAGACCATGCTTTTTCAGCGTGTTATACTGCAAATACTTCTGCATGGTGAACATCTCCACCATCGTGTTGCTGATTGGGGTGCCTGTGGCAAAGATAACGCCCCGGCCCCCGGTGATCTCGTCCAGATAGCGGCACTTCGTATACAAGTCACTGGACTTTTGTGCCTCCGTTTGAGCGATTCCGCTTACATTTCGCATTTTGGAAAAGGACGCGAGATTTTTATAATAATGTGCTTCGTCAATAAAAATGCGGTCAACACCCAATTCCTCAAACGTGACCACATCATCTTTACGGCTCTGATCGTTCAGGTCCTTTAATTTGGCGTCAATGGATTTCTTGGTTCGCTCCATTTGTTTGCGGGAAAAGTGATCCCCGTTATTCTCCTTCAATTCCCGGATGCCGTCAAGGATTTCCCGCCGTTGCTGTTGCAGGATGGCAATTTGCCGTTCCATACTGATCGGGACTTTTTCAAACTGCGAGTGGCCGATGATGATGGCGTCATAGTCCCCGGTGGCAATTCGGCCACAAAACCGTTTGCGGTTTTTGGTTTCAAAGTCCTTATTGGTTGCCACCAAAATGTTGGCCGATGGGTAGAGCTGCAAATACTCTGTGGCCCACTGCTCTGTCAGATGGTTGGGGACAACGAACAGGCTCTTTTGACACAGGCCCAGCCGCTTGCTCTCCTGCGCCGCCGCCACCATTTCCCAGGTCTTGCCCGCCCCTACTACATGGCCCAACAGCGTATTGCCGCCATAAAGGACACGAGCAATCGCGTTCCGCTGGTGCGTCCGCAGGGTGATCTCCGGGTTCATCCCCACAAAGTTGAGGTGGCTCCCATCGTATTCACGGGGACGGTTGCTGTTGAATTGGTCGTTGTAGAGCCGGGTCAGCAGTTCCCGGCGCTCCGGGTCTTTCCACTTTGGGCGGAGGGAGGGTAACAAACTCAAGCGTTTCCTTGCTCAAAAAGTGTGTTTACAATCTGCTGCTTCTGGCGCATAAATTCCTTGCGCTCCTTCAGGCGGTAAGACTCACCCTTGATGTTGATAACGGTGCAGTGATGCAGAACAC
>CAJURY010000066.1 GCA_910589155.1 uncultured Oscillospiraceae bacterium
CGAAACCCCCGGCTGGCTGCCGAGGGTTCCAACCAAATTATATTGTAATAGGAGGATAACACATGAACAACACTTATCCAAACCGCCTGCCATCGACGGCGAGACCCTGATGGGACAGGGGGCGTCACAGCGTCTGTTGTTGGAACGTTACGCCCAAACCATTGGATTTGAAAACGCGCTGTTCCTGGCAGATGACGGGTACAGCGGGACAAATTTTGCTGGGGTAAGATAGCGTGACCATAAAAGATGGTGCGCTGTCTTACCCCAGCATTTTGTATTATCAGACGGCAAAACTCTTGACATCAGCGCCAATCTGCCGGAAATAGGATATGCTTTCCGTCGGTTCCTCGCCGCTGTCCACCTTGCCCACGAAGCTGTAAAAGATTTCGATTTTCCGGGTGTTCGTTTCCCTGTCCAGTTCGTGGACTAAAATGCGGTCGATAAATTCATGAACATTCTCATAGGTCAGTTCGCTGATCTCCGAGTATCGGCGTACCAGGGCAACAAACCGCTTCACATCCGCCCCACGCTCGGCGGCGCTGTCAATCTCTTTCCGCAACTCCGCCGCCCGCTTCGTCAGTGCCACTTTCTCGTCCTCATAGCCAGAAGTCAGAAGCGCAAACTGCTCATTCGACAAGCGACCCAAAGCCATATCCTCATAGAGTTTACGGAACAGCAGATTGAGTTCATCCATCCGGCGTTCTGCCTTGTCCAGTTCCTTCCGCTGCTGGGCAAGAGCCTTTTTCATGGCCTGCTCCCCACACTCGGCGGCAGTACGGACAAACTCCTGCTCATGCTCTTTCACATAGGCCAAAACCCGCTGTAAATCGGCAAGGACAAGTTCTTTCAAGACACTTTTGCGGATGTAGTGTGTCGTGCAAAGAAAATCGTTTCTGGCCCGGTTGCGGTAGTTGCCGCAGGTGTAGGCGTGCTTCCTCTCCGGCGTTCCGGTGCCCTTTTGGAGATACATTTTGTAGCCGCAGTCCCCGCAGAACAACAGCCCGGAAAACAGGTCGATTTCCTCGGACTTGGTAGGGCGGTGTCGGGTGGCAGCACGCTTTTGAGCAAGTGCAAAGGTTTCCTCGTCAACCAACGGTTCGTGAGTGTTGGGAAAGAAATACCGCTTGTCCTCCGGGTTTTTCCGTGTCTTTTTGGATTTATAAGACACCTTGCAGGTTTTCGCTGTGATGGTATGTCCCAAATACTCCTGTCGAGTGAGGATGTCATACAGCGTCTTATCCGGCCAGTTGTACCAGGCGTTCAGTTGGGGGCGGGGGTGACGAGTGCTGCCAGTACGCCGGTAGCGCAATTCTCCCACCGTCAAAATCTCATTATCCCGCAGCCAGTTTTGGATTTCGCACATACGGTCGCCCCGCACATACATGGCGAAAATCTGCTTGACAACATGGGCCGTTTCCGGGTCAGGAATGAGATGATTGCGGTCGTTCGGGTCTGCGATATACCCATAGGGGACTTCTCCGTTGACACGTTCGCCCCGCTGGGCCTTGGCCTGTTTGACAGCCCGGATTTTCTTGGAGGTATCGCGGGCGTAAAACTCATTGAACCAATTCCTCAGAGGGGTAAATTCGTTGTCCTCTCGCGCTGTGTCCACACCGTCATTGATAGCGATGTAGCGCACATCGTACTCCGGGAAAATGATTTCGATAAGCTCCCCGGTTTTCAGATAGTTCCGGCCCAAGCGGGAAAGGTCTTTTGTTATGACCGTTGCCACATTTCCGGCCTCCACCTCACGGAGCATGGTTTGAAGTCCCTCACGCTCGAAGCTGACCCCGGAAAATCCATCATCCACGAAAAAGCGGGTGTTCAGGAAAAAATGTTCATCAGCGTACCGTTGTAAAATCAGCTTTTGATTTTGGATGCTCTCGCTCTCCCCAGCCTGCATA
>CAJURY010000067.1 GCA_910589155.1 uncultured Oscillospiraceae bacterium
TATCACAAAAAAGAGGGGTGTTTGTTACCTATTTTCGCCCCCTTCCGGGAAAAAATTTGAAATATTTTTTAGAGCGGCGGAGATGGACCGGGACGCGCTGGCTTTCGAGATGCCCTCTGCCCTGGCAATAGCGGTCACGTTCATTTTCCGGGCGTGGAACATCCAAAGACGGCGGTACTGCGTTTCGGTCAGGCAGGCCTTGATCTGCTCCATCAGAACGGCAGTCCTCTGGGCCTGCTCCGCGCTGGCCTCGGCAGCATCCAGCGCGGCGAGGATGCCTGCCTCGATGGAGGGAACGGCCCCCAGCTTGTCCACACGGGGGTCCAGCGGGATGCCGTTGTCATAGAAGTCGCGTCCGTCCTTTTCGGTGTCATAGTAGTCACCGTCAGACCAGACTTTCCAGCGGAGAAATTCTTCCTCGCTGGCAAAGTCCGCACGGGTCAGCCGGATATGTACGCCGGTGACGCTCCTGCATACGATAGCGTCTCGATCAAACTTGTTCAAAGCAAAGTCGCTTTTTGTATCAAACATGATAGCTCCTCCTGATAATTTCAATGGTTGCGGCGAGGGTCGGACCATTGAAATCCGGGCGGAGCGCGGGCGGCATACCCTATTCCGACTGATAGGAAAAATTTTCTTCTTTCTTTTCCAAAATCAGCCAAGGAAAGAGATTTTCCGCAAAAAGCACTATCTTTTTTCGACAGGCTTCTACAAAGTTCCCTATAATTTGATAGGGGATTTTGTAGAAGCCTGTCGAGTGAAAAAAGGGGCGCGAACAACAGTAAAGTTGTCCGCGCTTTTTGAAAAATATAGGGCGGAGGGGGGCGTTCCCCTTGCCATTTAACGGTTTTTATTCGCACAATCAGCCTCTTTTATAGCGGCTTCTCCTGTTAAAAAGTATAAAAAAAGAAAAGGCAGCAAGGGATTTTCTTCTCCCTTGCCGCCTTTTGCAGCTTGATACACTGGATTCAAACAGTAGAAAAATGTGTTGATACTATAAAATTTTTCCAGAATTATCGCTTTACACTCCAGCTATTGACATGATTGTTTAATGCAGAGCGTCAGCATAAAAGGATTTCCGCTATTCAGCTTCTAAAAGAGGGGGGCGGGAACAAGCCCCGCCCCTCTTGTGTGGGATGATGTAATCTGCAAATTTCCGCCGGATTAACCCAGCAACTGGAGCACGCCCTGGGGCAGCTGATTGGCCTGGGCCAGCATGGCCTGGGCGGACTGCACCAGAATGTTGTTCTTGACGTAGCTCATCATTTCTTCGGCCACATCAGTGTCGCGGATGGAGGATTCAGCATCCTGGATGTTCTCAGCCATCACGGACAGGTTGTTGGCGGTGTGCTCCAGGCGGTTCTGGATCGCGCCCAATCCGCCGCGGACATCGGAAACGTAGTTGATGGCGTTCTTGACCACATCAATAGCGGCGGCGGCTCCCTCCTGGGTGCTGATGTCCAGGTCAGCGATGCCCAGAGCGGTGGTGTGCATATCATTGATGGAGACCTTCAGCTGGTTGTATTCATCGCTGGTGTCGCCGAGCTGGAGCTTCAGACCGCCCTTGCCGTCGTAGAAGCTGACGTTCAGCTTGGGGATGGAGCCCTCCGCCTCGTTGGCGGTGATGGTCACAGTGCCATCGTCTCCCACCTCAACGGTAGCGCCCTTGGCCACGTTGGCGAAAGCTTCGCCCATGGCCTTGGCATCAATCTTGTTAAAGTCGGAGACCTCAATGGCGGTGCGGCCGCTGGAAGCCTTTTCGCCCTTCTTGACAAACTCATAGGTGTTGGAGTTGGTCCCATCGCTGATGGTCATATAGGAACCGGCCTGGACCATGCTGGGGTCGAACTTGAAGGACACGGTGGGGACCTCGTCGCCGTAGGGGGTGGT
>CAJURY010000068.1 GCA_910589155.1 uncultured Oscillospiraceae bacterium
AACAATGGAGATTTTAGCAAGAATCAGCAAAAATTCATTGGAAAACAAGGAAGAAGTATTCACAAGACTGTACCGCTATCTGCTGCGCCCAGACATTTATTTTGCGGCATACAAGAACCTGTACGCAAACAAGGGAGCGGCAACAAAGGGAGCAAACGATGACACGGCAGACGGATTCAGCGAAGAAAAAATAGCAAAAATCATCCAAAAACTCGCTAACGAAACCTACCAGCCCGCCCCAGTCAGACGAACTTATATCCAGAAAAAGGGCAACTCGAAAAAGAAACGCCCCTTGGGAATTCCTACATTCACGGACAAGCTGGTGCAGGAGGCCTTGCGCATGGTGCTGGAGGCGGTGTATGAACCCATTTTTCTACCAGTATCACATGGGTTTCGTCCCAAAAGGAGCTGCCATACAGCGTTAAAGTCCTTGAAACGGGAGTTCAGCGGCGCTCGGTGGTTTGTGGAAGGCGATATAAAAGGTTGCTTTGACAACATTGACCACCAAGTCCTCGCCGGATTGATCCACAGGAAAATCAAAGATGCCCGTATCATCAAGCTGATTTACAAGTTCCTGAAGGCTGGGTATCTGGAAGATTGGCAGTATCACAAAACCTACAGCGGCACACCGCAAGGCGGCATTATCTCGCCGCTGCTGGCCAATATTTATCTGCACGAACTGGATAAGTTTGTAATGCAGCTGAAAAGCGAGTTTGATACCCGCAGCAAAGAGCCTATAAGAACCGAATATCGGCTGTTGAGCAATGAAATCCAAAATCTCTCCTATCACATTGGCAGGGCAAAAGGCGCTGAAAAAGAACATTTGCTTGCCGAGTATCAGCAGAAGCGAAAGCGGATGTTGAAAATGCCCTGCACCGCCCAGACGAGCAAATGTATCAAGTACATCCGTTATGCGGACGACTTCATCCTCGGCGTGAAAGGGAGCAAAAACGATTGCATTTGGCTGAAAGAGCAGTTGTTCAAATTCATTGCGGACACACTGAAAATGGACCTCAGTGCAGACAAAACGCTGATTACACACAGTAGCCAAAGTGCAAGGTTTCTGGGCTATGATGTGCGGGTTCGGAGAAATGGGAAAGTGAAACGTGGCGGCCTAGGCAGAAAGACAAAGCGAACACTTAATAATTCCTGTGAGCTAACCGTTCCATTTGACGACAAAATCCATAACTTTATCTTTGCGAACAAAATTGCGGTACAGAAAGACAGCGGGACATTATTCCCAGTACATCGCGCGTCACTACTGCGACTCACAGACTTGGAAATCGTTTCAGCCTACAATGCAGAGCTGCGAGGAATCTGCAACTACTATGGACTTGCCAGCAATTTTTACAAGTTGTGCTATCTGTCCTACCTCATGGAGTATAGTTGCTTAAAAACACTTGCCAGCAAACATAAATGCTCCATCTCCAAAGTCGTTGCGATGTTCAAAGACGGAAACGGAAAATGGGGTATTCCTTACGAAACGAAAACCGGTACGAAACGGTGCTACTTTGCCAAATACTCCGACTGCAAGGGAAAATCTGACCCGTCAGATGTGTTATGTAACGCCGCAGTCATTTATGGGTACTCCATAAACACGCTCGAAAAGCGCCTAAAAGCAAAAGTTTGTGAGTTGTGCGGTACTACGGAAAGTGATTGCTATGAACTCCATCATGTGAACAAACTCAAAAATCTAAAGGGAAAACAGCCTTGGGAAATCGTGATGATTGCTAAGCGCCGCAAGACGTTAGTAGTTTGCAGAAAGTGCCACATTGCGATTCACAACCAATGATTCAATGCTGACCAAGCAGTAACAGAGCCGGATACATTGAGAGATGTAAGTCCGGTTCCCGGAGAGGGTGGTGC
>CAJURY010000069.1 GCA_910589155.1 uncultured Oscillospiraceae bacterium
GAGTGTTCTGGACCCCTGTGACCGGCGCTTCCTCTTACGAAATCTATAAGGTAAATGCGGATGGCTCCAAGACCCTCGTTATGGAGACCCCCAATACCGCTTACTACATTGCCGAGCTGAATCGCGAATCAGGCGAAACCGATATAAAGCTGGAAGTAGTTGCCATCAACCGCAACGGCGTGCGCGGTACCAAGGGCACGGAACTGGTTGTTGCGTGGCCCTACGGCGATAACGACACCGAAAAGATCGACCTGACCGACTTTGAAAATGTATGTCTGGGCGCGACTGTCACCGGTTATTCTGAGCAGGGCGACGGCGCGGAATGCGACAAGGCCATTGACGGTTCTTACTCCTCCAAGTGGTGGGCAAGCAACCGTAGTGGTCAGTACATGACCATTGATTTGGGTCGTGAATGCACCATTAAGCGCTGGCTGGTTGGCCACGGCGGCTCCGGCGGCGAAGGCAGCGGCATGAACCACAGATCCTTCGGCTTGCAGTATAAAAACGCAGCCGGCCAGTGGGTTGAGTGCAAGCGCATTGAAAATAACTCGCTGGATATTACCGACGTGCTGCTGGACGAACCCATCACCGCCCAGGAATGGAAGCTGGTTATTTATCAGTGCGGCACTTCTCCCTGGACCGCCGTTAACATCTACGAATGGCAGATGTTTGAATCCGATCAGTATCCCCAGTCCGCGCCTGTTCCCATGCATTTTGCCTCCGCTGTGAATGGCGAGGGTGCAAACGATACCTTTACCCTGCGCAATGTTCCCGAGGGCAGAACGGTTCATGTTTACACCAAGACCGGCGATACCTATACCATGATTGGTGAAAAGGCTGCTGCTGGTACGGTAGAGTTTACCGGTTTGGACTTCGGTACTGCCGAAGCTGGCCGCATTTACTACAGCACCACTGCTTCCGGCACCGAAAGCGCAAAGCTCAGTGTTGCTTTTGAGGCGGAAACTGCGGAAAAGTCCGCGATTGCGGAAAATGTTTCTTTTGAAAAATATTCTCACATTGGTTCTTCCACCTCCTCCAATGGCTCCGACATTTACACCACTTTGACTGTAAATGGTCTGGCGGCCGGCGACATGGTTTACGTGTATGGCAACGGCGCTGATGCCGGCTATACCAAGGCTTCTGTGGCTGTTGCGGAGGGTGAGACCTCTGTTTCCATTGACGGCGTTCTCGTAAATCGTGCTGGCGGCACGCTGAACTTGCAGGTCAAGCGTTCCGGCAAGCTGATTTCCGATATTTACACCGTGAATACCCCTGCTTTTGACGCGCCCACCGGCACCATCCGTCTGTTTGCCTACAATGCAAACGGCGAATCCCTCACCGGCGTCAGCTATGGTGTTTACAATGAAGCGGACGAGATGGTCGCTCAGATCAGCACCACTTCTGATTCCGGCGGCAGCGCTACCGTTGCCCTGGGCACCTATACCTTGAAGTGCATGTCCGTGCCTTCCGGCTATGTAAAAAATGACGCGGAAGTTCTCAAGATTATGCGGATCGAAAACTGGACCTACGATGTGAATGTGCAGATCGAAGCAGGCGCCAGTACCGGCGCTGTAACAGGCGTTGCGATTGCGCCTGAGACTGCCAGCGTGGAAGTAGGCGAAACCCAGGCCTTTACCGCGACTGTTACTGGCACCGGCGAGTATGACGAGACCATTATTTGGAGCATAAGTGGCAATACATCCGCCGCTACCACCATCAGCGGCGAGGGTGTATTGACGGTCGGCGCGGACGAATCCGCAACAACCCTCACCGTTACCGCCACCTCCAACGCTGATCCCACTAAGAGCGCAACCGCGATTGTGCAT
>CAJURY010000070.1 GCA_910589155.1 uncultured Oscillospiraceae bacterium
AATGCTCATGTGCGGTAAAGTATCACAAAGAAACTTTGTCGAATTGACAGCCACCCCGCTATTCCGAAAACACTCAAAAACGCACCGCACAGCCATAGGGCCATGCGGTGCGTTTTATAGGGCTGTCTCCAGGGTTGCTCACTCCAGCGGCAGGGCAAGTTGCCACTGTTCCCTATAGTACCCGTCCGGTTCCAAGTCGGAGCCGTCAAAAAGGTTCGGCCTCTCTCTCTGGAGAAGGGGAAGAATGTCCACGATGTATTCCACGCACCGGGCTGGTTCCCCTTGGAGTTTTACTGCCTCATAAACAGTGTAGTCTTCGGTTTCCAGCACCACATCTCCCAAGTTGTAGTCAGCATTCATTACCGGGGAGTAGGCAATAGCATAGGTAGTTCCATCTACCACAAAGGTCACATCAAAGATTTTCTCGTAGACCTCCATGCCATTGATGTGAATAGCGATGCAGTTAGTATGCCCCTCCACCAGATAAACAGTATGAGTATAATGGGTATTGAAAAGCAAATTCTCGCTTTCCGAGGGGGCAAAACGCGGATTGTCCAGTTGGCCCTCGCCCACAACACCATAAAAACCGCCCTGATAGGAAATGAAAATCGGAACTGCAAGGCCGCTGGAAATTATCCCTTCCGAATTTTCCAATCCCAGTTCTTCTGCGGTCAGCCATTTTTCAGCCCGAGTATCCCCAACTTGGACAGTACCAGGTTCAACCGACTGGGACGAGTCTGCGTTGGAGTGATTATCACCATCGCTGACCGCAGGCCCAGGCACATTAGAGTAAGGAGGCGACACAACTCCACCTGGCCCTTTCAAAATGCCCGGTAATGCTGCTATAGCTACTGTGACAATCAGGCCAAAACACGCCACCGCGCCCGCCCATTTCAGCCAGTTAGACTTTGCCCCGCCTCTGCGGACAGCGGTTTCGCACCGCTCCAACAAATCGCCATCCACCGTACCGATGGCCCGGTACAGATTTTCAACATTCACAGATAGCCCTCCTTTTCCAGTTCCCGCCGGAGTTTTTTTCGCGTCCGGCTGAGGATTACCGTCACATTGTTTTTTGTCATTCCATACTCCCGCGCAATCACAGCGGCTGGCTTATTGAAAAAATATCGGCGCAGGAATATGTTTCCCTCCTGCTCCGGCAGCGTCCGCACGAAACGTTGAATGCACTCCTCCAATTCTTTGGACTCGTATTCCACTGCCGCATCCTTCCCGCCGGAGAGGCACTCCACCAGCTCGTCCAAAACCAAGGTGATCTCACCGCCGCCCCGCTTTTCTGTATTTCGTGCGCGAAAACGGTCAAAGGAGAGATTGCGCGTGATTTTCGCCAGAAACATCCGAAGCACCTTGGGGCGCTGGGGCGGAATCGCGTTCCAGGTGTGAAGCCATGTATCGTTGATGCACTCCTCGGAATCTTCCACGCTGTGCAGTATATTTTCGGCGATGGAGAAGCAGTAAGCTCCGTACTTGTTGGCGGTTTCGGATATTGCTTCTGCGTTCCTATGCCAGTACAACTCTATGATTTGGCAGTCCTCCAAGGTTGCGCCTCCTCTCCGATATTTGAAGGTCCCTTCACCCCTATAAGACGTAAAATACCGAAAAATCTTACAAGGGCTTTCAAAAATTTTTTGAAGACTTCATTCTATTGTATCAGCTATGGTAACTGAGAGCAAGTATCGACCCGTGGCCCAAATTTCGCTCCGCTCATTTGTTCCCCTGGTCTGCTACTTGTTGGGGAGTGCCTTCCCCAAACCCTGCTGACCGGCGC
>CAJURY010000071.1 GCA_910589155.1 uncultured Oscillospiraceae bacterium
CGTGGACAAGCGGCGGCTGTCCGGCTACATCGGCAGGCTGGACGAGAACCATATCCGGGGCATCAACCACGCCCTGGCGGTCAGTATTGGCCTTATCGAACCCGTGCCCCCGAAACTGACCCTCTGCTTATGCGGCGCTTGTGCTGACGCTTTTCGCGGCACAGGCGCTTTTGCTTTGCGGGAGGCCGCGCCGGGACAGGCTGAAAAGGAGATTTGCGCCTACTGCAAGGAGCGCAAGGGGGCGTATTTCGATGTGACGCCCAAGGAGAACAGGGGGCAGGTATGAAAAGAAGCCTTTCCGCCCCTTTGACCGAGCATACGGTCAACAACGTCAAATATGAGGTCGTTTCTGCCTTTAAAGAATCTGAAGCTGGGAAAGAAGCGGAGGATTTGGCCGACAAGATGAAACGACTCATTCTGACCGAGGACATCAAGCCGAGGAAAAAGTGATTTGCACATTTGCGTTTCGCAGTCAGGGCCACTACAATGAAATAGAAATGTGTTTGTCTGGCTGCCGGGAAGGAGGAAATATGCAGTCCAGAACAGGCAACAAACACGGTGTTACGGCGTTATATCTCCGCCTCAGTCGTGACGATGATCTCCAAGGCGAGAGCAATTCCATCGTGAACCAAAAGAAATTGCTCACCAAATACGCAAAGGAACACCGTTTCACCAACACGCGCTGCTACGCAGATGACGGCTACACAGGGACAAATTTTGCTGGGGTAAGATAGCGTAACCATAAAAGATGGTGCGCTGTCTTACCTCAGCATTTTGTATTATCAAACGGCAAAACTCTTGACATCAGCGCCAATTTGCCGGAAATAAGATGTGCTTTCTGTCGGTTCCTCGCCGCTGTCCACCTTACCCACGAAGCTGTAAAAGATTTCGATTTTCCGTGTGTTGGTTTCCCTGTTCAGCTCGTGGACTAAAATGCGGTCAATAAACTCATGGACATTCTCATAAGTCAATTCGCTGATCTCCGAGTACCGGCGCACCAGAGCGACAAACCGCTTCACATCCGCCCCACGCTCGGTGGCAGTGTCAATCTCTTTCCGCAGTTCCGCCGCCCGTTTCGTCAGCGCCGCTTTCTCGTCCTCATAGCCGGAGGTCAGAAGCGCAAACTGTTCACTTGATAAGCGGCCCAAGGCCATGTCCTCGTAAAGTTTGCGGAACAACAGATTGAGTTCATCCATCCGGCGTTCTGCCTTGTCCAGTTCTTTCTGCTGCTGGGCAAGGGCTTTTTTAGCGGCCTGCTCTCCACACTCGGCGGCGGTACGAACAAACTCCTGCTCATGCTCCTTCACATAGGCCAAAACCCGCTGTAAATCGGCGAAGACAAGTTCTTTCAAGATACTTTTGCGGATGTAGTGCGTCGTGCAAAGAAAATCGTTTCTGGCCCGGTTCCGATAGTTGCCGCAGGTGTAAGCGTGCTTCCGTTCCGGAGTTCCAGCGCCCTTTTGAAGATACATTTTGTAGCCGCAGTCCCCGCAGAACAGCAACCCCGAAAACAGGTCGATTTCCTCCGATTTTGTGGGCCGGTGTCGGGTGGCGATACGCTTTTGGGCAAGGGCAAAGGTTTCCTCGTCAATCAACGCTTCGTGAGTGTTGGGAAAGAAATACCGCTTGTCCTCTGGATTTTTCCGTGTCTTTTTGGACTTATAGGACACCTTGCAGGTTTTCGCCGTGATGGTATGGCCCAGGTACTCCTGCCGGGTGAGGATGTCATACAGCGTTTTGTCCGGCCAAGTATACCAGGCGTTAAGCTGGGGGCGAGGAA
>CAJURY010000072.1 GCA_910589155.1 uncultured Oscillospiraceae bacterium
ACCTTCCTTGGTGGTTATTTTATCACATTTTCCTATTTACGGATAGGCTCATAATCATTTTCTGTTCCTCCCCACATTCATGACCTCCGGCCCGTACCGGGCGATGAGGGCGGCACAGAGAATCAGCAGCAGGGGTTCGTCCTCCACCAGCTTTGGATCAGCCAGTTCCTCGGAGGCCGCGCCAAGCGTCCCGGAGTAGATGCCCTTCGCCGCCCGGTAGAGGATGTACTCGGGAACGGTACTGTTCCGCAGTCTGACGCTACTAAAATCGATTTTTCCCGGCGTGACCGCCGCAAGCGTCTGTTGCCAAAGTCCGGCATGGGCGGACAGCAGATATACCGCCGCCAGCCACCGGCTGTTGACGCTCGCCTCGCCCTCCGTCATCTTCAGCATCCGGGCGATGTGGAGCTGCTCTTTGAAGTGGAAGCCGCCGGTCCGGCGGGCGATCTCCATAGCCCGTTTTTTCAGTCTGGAATGCTTCCAGGGCCGGACCATTCCAGCGGTCAGCTCATCCATGGTGACCATCCCTGCCTGCAGCCGTTCGGTGAGGTGGAGACAGGCCAGGTTCCCAGACCCGTTGCGGCGGTAGTGGTGGCAGCTGTGGCAGTCCATGTCTGCCTCCTGGGGGTGGTACCGGCAGAGGACTGTTCTGCTGGAGCGCCGGGGCGCGAAGTTGGGAACTTCCATCATCATGCGTTCCAGCTCCGCCAGAGAGGTGTCCCGTACAAAATATTTGCTCATCTCGATCTCCTTTCCCAAAAATAAAAAGAGGGGCCTGTTTTCACCGCGTCTGTGCGGCAATTACAGGCCCCTCGTTGTGCGTATTCAATTAAAGGTTTGCTCCATGCTGTGTTCCGGTTCCATGTTGAGTTCTTAGAAGTAATGATTTTTCTGCCCTGTATTTTGCTCGTGCATGGGTTCCCTCCATTTCTTCTTTTTCCGCTGGAAATAAAAAGAGGCGGCTTATTTTGGTCGCGTGACCAGCAAGCCGCCTCTCCGTCCTCTTTTGTAACTTTTTTTGGTTCAAACTGCCGGTGCCCTTTTTGTTTTGGTGTATTTTCAAAACGGGCACCAGGCTTTTATCGCTACACTCACAGTTCCTGCTGCGCCGAGACGATTCCTTCCTGAAATCTCCGGAAACAAAAAAGAGGCGGCTTGTTTTAGTCACACGACCAACAAACCGCCTCTCTGTCCGTCCGGATCGATCTATCGAGCTTATAACTTTTTCAATCGAAACTGCCAGCGCCCTTTTTATTTTGGAGCATTTTCAAAATGGGCGCTGGGGGTTCAACAAATACTACCTCGGAAAAAACTTGTGCAGAAAGAACAATTCCGAGGTCAAAATTTCTACCGTTTTTCTACCGCCAACATCCCGCCAAAATGCCCTTGGATCCCTCTGCCTGCGGGATCTCTCCGTCCAAACAGCGGGGGAAAGGTGGTTCGAATCCGTCCCATTTGCTGGAAAAGCCGTTTGGCATCCGTTGTCTCATACCTCAAATTTCAGGGCATAAAAAACCCGGAAACGGTTGATGCCGTAGGCGTTCAGCCTACGGCATCTATAGTGTTCTGATATTCTGGAGGTGACACCCGGATTTGAACCGGGGAATGAGGGTTTTGCAGACCCTTGCCTTACCACTTGGCTATGTCACCGTATGGAGAACAGGAGCAAAGGCTATTTGCTCCCGTCCTCTTTTGTGGAGCGGGCGACGGGGCTCGAACCCGCTACCTCCACCTTGGCAAGGTGGCG
>CAJURY010000073.1 GCA_910589155.1 uncultured Oscillospiraceae bacterium
CCGCTTTAATTCGCAGGCCCAGGAATTCCGAATATGTTTCTTTCAGGTTTACTATTTTCGATTTCTCCGGACTGATATCCAGGCCCAGGCGGTGCTTTAGCCAATCCGTTACCGCATAGAACAGCTTTTTTGCCTGCTTGTAGCTTTTTGCGAACAGCTTGAAGTCATCGGCATAACGAACACAGGTGACTTCTTTCAGACGCGTGCCGTTCCTGAGCGCCTCGTATTTATGCCCATAGTTTGCACTTCCGTTGCTATGGTAATTTACCGAATACTTTCTGCGCGTAGGGAATTCTTCCCATTGGCTGGCAACCCACCAATCCAGCTCATTGAGTACGATGTTGGATAAAAGCGGTGAAATGATACCGCCCTGGGGAGTACCCTTTTCCGGGAAGCCAATGCCCGCCACCTCTGCTTTCAGCATGGCGGATATGATACTGAGCAGCTTTTTGTCCCGAATACCCAGCGTCCACATCTGCTTGAGCAGTTTGCCGTGGTTTACATTGTCGAAAAAGCCTTTGATATCAATGTCAACCACAAAGTAATAGTGGGAAAGTTGGATATTCTTGTAGACTAATGCGATTGCGTGCTCCTGACTTCGGTTGGGGCGGAACCCATAGCTGTGGTCGTGAAATTTTGCTTCGCAGATTGGCTCCAGCACTTGCAGTACACATTGCTGTATCAGCCTGTCCAATATTGTCGGAATCCCTAACGGACGCTTTTTTGTGGGGTCAGTGCCTTTGGGAATTTCTACGCGGCGAACGCTTTGCGGCTCGTACCAGTCCAACTTACGCTGTACCAGCGCAACCAGTTTTTCGTCTGAGAGCTTTTCCAAGTCCTTGATTGTTCTGCCGTCTGTGCCCGCGGTTTTGCTTCCATGATTTGCTTTGATATTGCGGTATGCCAAGCGTATGTTCTCAGGAGTGGAAACAATTTTTACCAAGTGCTTAAATTCCCGTCCCTTCAAACTGTCCGCATACAACTTATCTTGGATTTCTTGAAAATCATAATATTCCGCATGGCGCAGCTTTGCCTTCTTTTGAGCCTTGTCTTTTGTTGCCATAGTCGGCCTGCTTCCTGTCTGGATTCGGCCTTTCTTAGTCCTACTCGAACCTATGGAGTTTGTTTGCAATCTGATTTTTTTCTTGCAATCTTACCTTGACTACAGCCCGTCCCTCCACCGCTTACTTTTTTCACGGTTTCATTGGTACCATGGCTGCTGTTTCATTCCTGACTAAGAGAAAGTTATACCGCACCTCCGGTAAGCGGCGACACGATTTTCCTCCTCAGCGCTTCTCAGCCCGCAATAGCTCCACGTCAGGAACTTTCCACGTTCCGATATTCCTATTCTTTTGCAACCGCACTTAGGTTTCCCTATAAGCCTGTGTGCTGGATGGCGCCTGTAACGCCATAAGGTGTTTCATAACGGCGAGTTTTACTCCACCTCACACACGCCGCTATCGCGGCAGCAGCCTTTTTGACCGCTCGAGATTTAGACTTGTACATTCGGGACTTTGTCAGTATTACTACATTCTCGCCATATGCGGTTATGAACCCCCGGCCTATCACTCACGGCCACCTCTGGCTCGTTTTTGCCCTACCGCTGCATTGCTGCTGGCGAATAAGGCGAGTGTGTTCAGCCGACTTCAGCGTGCTGTGTCAGTCCAGGAGATTGCGCTCCCTTTCCTCCAACGCAGTCTCAGGGGAAGCGTTTCAGGGCGT
>CAJURY010000074.1 GCA_910589155.1 uncultured Oscillospiraceae bacterium
CCGTCCGCTGGGGATTCCCTGTATCTGGGACAGGCTGATACAGCAATGTATTTTACAAGTGCTGGAGCCAATTTGTGAAGCAAAATTCAGCGAAAACAGCTATGGGTTTCGACCAAACCGAAGCTGTGAACACGCAGTCGCGGCGGCTTGTAAGCATATGCAGCTATCCCATATGCAGTATGTCGTTGAGTTTGACATCAAGGGATTCTTCGACAATGTGGACCATTCCAAACTCATCAAGCAAATGTGGGCGTTGGGAATACAGGATAAGCGTTTGATTTACATGATTAAACGCATTTTGAAAGCCCCGGTTCAGTTAGAAAACGGCGCTGTCGTGACCCCTGATAAGGGTACGCCGCAGGGCGGCATTATTTCACCGCTGCTGGCGAACATCGTGCTGAACGAACTGGACTGGTGGGTGGACAGCCAGTGGCAGAATCATCCGGTGGCCGTGGCCAGAGGGAAAAACAGGCAGATAAAGGAGCGCATTGTATTTGACAAAAGTCATGGATATACCACAATGCGGCGAACCAACCTGAAAGAAATGCACATTGTACGCTACGCCGATGATTTCCGCATATTCTGCCCTACAAAGGACTGTGCGGAGCGGACGCTGATTGCTGTTACCCAATGGCTGAAAGAGCGGCTTCGTCTGGACGTATCGCCGGAAAAGACGCGGGTGGTCAATCTCAACAAGCATTATTCTGAATTTCTCGGCATTAAAATGCGCCTGTGGCAGAAGAAAAATAAGCAAATTGTCCAATCGCGCGTCAGTGAAAAGGCGGTCAAACGGATTACGGCGGAAGCAAAGCGAAAAATCAAGGATATTGCGCGGCCACCCAAGGGCATGACAGAAGCAAGGGCGATTCTCAACTACAATGCTTTTGTCATGGGTGAGCATGAGTATTACCAGATGGCAACAGGTGTCAGCGTGGACTTTCGAGACATTAGTTATCAGGTCAGCCGAACCATGAAGCGTCTGGGCGACAGGCTGAAAAAGGAGCCAAAGGAAAAAATCGGCGGAGCTGTTGTAGACCGATACGGTTCCTCTAAGCTGATTCGGTATATCAAAAATCTCCCGATTGCGCCCATCAGTTACGTGCGAACACGCGGCCCCAAATACAAAAATCCTCTGATTCAAAAGTACACGCCGGAGGGCAGAGCGAGAATCCACGAAAACCTTGCTTTCGATACCCGAATGCTCCACGCCCTTTTGCGTCAGGAGGTTCATAGCCAAAGTGCCGCTTATGCCGACAACCGGCTGTCACTGTTCTGCGCACAGTACGGAAAATGCGCCGTTACCGGGCAGGTATTTGAAACGCTGGGTGATATTCATTGCCACCACAAACTTCCCTTAGCTATGGGCGGTAAGAATAATTACCAGAATTTGATTCTTGTCCGGGAAAGCATACACATCCTGATTCATGCTACATCTGAGCCGGCCATTACAAAGTATCTTTCTCAGTTAGCCCTAAACAAAAAACAGCTTGCAAAACTCAATAAACTCCGCAAAGAAGCGGGAAATCCGCCGATTTCTGCTTAATCGGTTTCAGTGGGAAACAGCGGAACAAGCAAAAATGTTCAAGGTAATAACTTGTGATAATGTGTGCGAATTACTGTTGATGGAGCGCCGTGTGACGGGAAAGCCGTCATGCACGGTGCGGAGCGGGGGAAAAGCCGGAAACGTCAGATACTGTAGGCTTACCTATCGCTATA
>CAJURY010000075.1 GCA_910589155.1 uncultured Oscillospiraceae bacterium
GATAAAGCACATCAGCCGGGATTTCGCAGTTGTAATTCTCCCGGCGTTTCATCAGTTCTTCATCTTCTATGGTTTCCCCGTCTTCCTCCCATGTTTCCCCCATTTCGGTATTGGTCCATACTTTCATCAGTTCCACGTTGCCTTTCTTCACTTCCTCGTTGGCAACCAGAAACTTTTCCACGACCTCCCGCCATGTGGCAAGCGTGGAGGCAAGCGTGTTCAAATGAAATCCTTTTACCGGGTTTTCCGGGTCTTCATGGATAAAGCAGCCGTCCTTGAAGCCCTCTTTCCATTCCACTTCGCTTGAAATCACGCCGCATTTGCTGCATACATATCCGATTTCTGATAAATCGTCTTTGTCAAATACTATGCCGGACCATGTAAGCGGCTGCAATTCCCCGCAGCACGGGCAGGGCGTGTGCCATTCCCCCTTGCTGCTGTTCTCATACTCCACTTCAATCCTTGACAGCCCCTTGATTGTCGGCGTTGACACGTTGACTTCTTTTCTATTCCAGAATGTTGTCAACCTCTTTGCGGCAAGAAAAAGCGGGTCCCCCTCGCTTCCTGCCGTTGCCGGGTATCGGTCAATTTCATCTGCCAGAAGTATTCTGATTGGACGGGAAGCAAGGCTTGACGGGCTATTCGCCCCAACCATTGTCACACGACCGCCCGGAAAAATCTTCTGCAAGATTGTGTTTCCGCTGTTCCGGCTCTTGTCGTTCACTTTGTCTGCCAATACTGCCGTGTCCCGCAGCATTGGTGAAAGCCGGTCCTTTGAAAATGTTTCTGCCATCGTTATTGTTGGCTGCAATACCATGATGGGGGACGGCTCATAGTGGATGTAATAGCCTATTGGGTTCAAAATCATTGCGTCAGTCTTTCCGACTTGCGCCGCAGACATTACCACAACTTTTTTTATCCCTATATCGGTTATAGCGTCCATTATTTCTTTCTGGTACGGGGCTTTTGACGTTCGCCATCTTCCCGGCTCTGCGGACGCTTCGGAAGACAGCTGCCGGAATTTGTCTGCCCATTCCGACAACTTCAAATCTGGCGGCGGCTGCAACACTGAATATATCCGGCTGAATAATTCAGCTGTCTTTTTCTTCATCCTCTACCGTGTAGCCAAACAGCTTCTGGAAGTCTGCCAGTTCTTCCAGTGCTTCATCAATCGCCGCTTTTAGCAGCTTGAAAATCTCTGTCTGGTCTTTCTTTTTTGATAATATCGGGCTTTGTTTCGCAGGAATTGCCATCAGCCTTGCCTTGAATTTAATCAATGTATCGGTCATGACCTTTTCAATTTCTTCTGCTTCGTGCAGTTCGTTTTTCCGCAGACGCAATTCCAATTCTTGGCTTTCCCGCTTTGCCCTCACCAGCTTTGCCCGCTCCGTGTTATAGTCAACGCTGGCTTCCGTTGGGCTGCCTTTCCGCAGATAGTTGATGTATTCATGGGTGACGGTCTTCAACTCATACAGTCCCGGCTGGCGTTCTGTTATGATTTTATCTTTGCGCAGCTGCCGCACCCGGCTTTCCGTCAAGTCAAGCCATGCCGCCACCGTCTTTGTCGTGTATAATTTCAAAAACCACACCCCCTTTTTTATTTTCCGGCGGTCCCGCAAGCGAATTTTTTTCATTTTTGGCTAGGCAAGGGCTGGGCGTCACCGTACCCTCACCCCTCCCCGGACGCTGAAAGAACCTATCACGGCAGCCCGC
>CAJURY010000076.1 GCA_910589155.1 uncultured Oscillospiraceae bacterium
GGGACCGCCGTCGGACCAACGGGACGACGGTGGTGGAAGGATTCCGATCGTGGCAGAAAATCCCTCCCCGCAGAGCCTGTGAGCGTGGTAGTATTACGCTTGAGACTTTCTGCGGCGCAGGAACTCCCCCGCCCGCAGGAGGGAGCTTTTTTCTTTACGTAAAAAGCGTATTGCGTGAATAAGACTGACTGCGTGGCAGAAGCAATGAAGTCTGTGCAGACTTAACCCCAACCCCTTTCGCCCTTAAAAATTACGGGTTCCAAGGGGATTTAATCCCCTTGGCAGGAGCGCGAGGGCAGAGCCCTCGCGGCCTTGCCCTTCGACGCACGTACAGCTCTAAAGAGGTGTTTACGCTATTTCTGTAAAGGTAAATTCCTTTTGCTAGGTATCGAATCCTACGGTGTATTTTCCGCGCTCCGCTACTTCAATCTCCATTGTGGCGGGGCCGAATGTCTCCATTACATTTCGGTACAGCACACCAGGACGCTGCGTCTGCGCCTGCACCTCAAGAACATGTTTGCCGGGCAAAAGCAGGTACGCCTGCTTGGTACCCTCCGGGTAATACTCCCCATAAGGCGCGCCGTCAACCTGGAGAATGCTAATTTGAACAGTCTTGACGCCCTTCAGCGAAAACTCCGCATAAACGGACGCGGCCTCCGGATGCTCCGCCCGGAACGCTTTTTTCTTGCTGCTCTTTTTGCGTATGAAAATGAAACACACAGCCAGATAAACCACAAAGACAGCCGCAATCAGAAACACCCACCAGGGCAGATTCTTCAAATATTCCATTTCAAGAGGGCATTTGTCAAGGGGGATTTCACCCGAGTGAAATCCCCCGATAAACTAAAATGATTAAGGGATCTTCTTTTCAGTCACAGTCGATATGCAGAAGGTATTTCCCGCAATGGAGGCACTGAAACAGGTATCCGACTATACTGCCGTCTTTTGTCAAGTCGGTAAAAATTTCTTCATACCAGTCATCGAGCAAGGTTTCCCGAACCTCATCTACCAAGCCCATCTCCTCAAGTTCCGTATAGCCCACCGTGCCCAGATAGGCGCAGAAGTCGTTGCAGTGGGCGCGCCAATACTCTTGCTGCCAGCCGCAGTAGCCGGGGGTGCGGTGGACTAATTCGTCCAGTTTGTTGGGGCTGTCCACCTCGTCAGTGGATTCACTGTCCTGAAATTCGCCGCTGTACTTTTCCGCCGCCGCACCGCTGGCGATACAGTGGGGACACAGGTGATCCACTTCATCCTTAGAATAGAAAGGCCCCTCGTAGATGATGGAGGTTTGCTGACCGCAACAGGGGCAAGTAACTGGCTCATCTATCCTGCGAAAAGTCTCAGTGGCGAATGGGTCGGGGTGGTATTTGAAAAAAGGTAGGTCTGCGCTCATAGAAATCTCCCTTCAATCTTACAAATGCCGATTTGTCGAATTGACATTTTCAAAGTATAGCACAAAATCGACCGGTATTCAACCTCATTTTGGGGCATTCACCAAAGTTGCAAGCAGTGCCTTTGTTCGGGAGTTTGACACTTTCCCATCTTGAGATAACTTGCAAAGCCAGTAATGGCTTTATTTTTTTGTCAAAATTCAAATTTTATATTGCGCGTTACTTATAAATACTGTATAATATACCTGAGGTGTGCGCCAGTTCGGTGCCGAATATATAGCTGGTGGGAATCCAGTCTGGTA
>CAJURY010000077.1 GCA_910589155.1 uncultured Oscillospiraceae bacterium
GGTCTTGTTGGAGATAGTCCCCGAAAACCTCTAATACCTTTTCAAACGTCAACATGAATAATCCCCCTAAACATAAATCAATTCCGCCAGAATAGTTTCTTCCGCCTGGGCCTTGCAGTTATTCATCCGGCCCACAGGACTAAATGTATTAGTACAGTCACAAGCAAAAAATAATTTGGGGCGTATTTTCTTCATTTAGACGGATTTCCCTTATAATGCTGTGCCAAAAGTCGCGGCGCTGGACCAGCGTCAGTTCTGAATAGGCGGCCTGAAAATCGGCGCGGAGATATGTGCGTAGACGCTCAAAGTCCGGGCGCTGCGGTTCAGATGGTTCTGCATCCAATTTCTCGCGGTACTTTTTGTAATCCGCTTGATACTCCTCTAAGCTGATATAATCCTCTATGTACAGTTGTTTGAGCTTTTCCAGCTTTCGCGAGATGGCCGCCCGGTCTACTTTGGGGCGTGGGGATACGGCGGCAGCGGATTCCCATTGCATTTGATAGGCATCCAGTTCCGCCTGTATGTGCTCCAACAGCCACGCCTCCAGCTTTTCCTCGTTGACTTCTTTTCGATGCGGGCAGCGGTGATACTGCATGGCCGTGGGGCAGCGGTAGAGAAAGTATTCCCAATTATTCTCTTTTCGTTTTGTAGTACAGTAGCGCCCCGCCATTTTTCGTCCGCACACCGTACAGACCAGCAGACCGGAAAACAGATAGACCCGCCCGGTCTGATTGTGGCGGATTGACCGCTCCTTCAAAAGTTCCTGCACCCGGTCAAATTCCTCGGGCGGGATCAGCGGTTCGCAGTAAGTTGGATTGTCCCGGTAGACGCCTTTGTAGAGCGGGTTCGCCAGCATTTTACGGGTCCCATCCAGCCACAGGACGCGGCCAAACTGATCCCCCACTTCCCGAACCGCACGGCTGATACTGCGGTGCATTTCGTAATGGTGAAAGAGCTCCCGCACAATCGGCGCGGTCTCTGGGTCTGGAACAATGTGCTTGTCCTCTATCTTCAAGCCCAGCGGCATACTGCCAAAGATAGCTTCACCTCGTGATACTTTGTTCTGAAACACAAACTTGATGCGGTCACTGTCCCGGTCACTCTCATCCTGAGCCACGGAGAGGCGGATATTGATATACAACCGGCCATTGGTTGTTTCCGTGTCGTAGTGTTCCTGGGTGGTCTTCCAGGCCACGTTGTGGGCATCCAGAATCTTCTGTACCTCGTAGTAGTCCGCGATGTTCCGAAACCAGCGGTCCAGCTTGATAAACAGGATCACGTCAATCTCTCCGCGTTTGACCCCCTCCAGCATCTGCATGAACGCAGGGCGGGCGGTATACTTCTTCCGGGCGCTCTTGCCCTCGTCGATGAACACCCCAGCGATAGCGTAGCCGTTGGCGCGGGCGTACTCTTCCAGGTCCTCCCGCTGGGCGGGGATGGAGTAGCCCTTTTTAGCCTGCTCTTCGGTGCTGACGCGGATGTACAGCGCGGCGCGGCGTACCGGAGGCGGGCAAATCTGCTCTTTGCGCATAAAAAGCACCTGTCCTTTCAAAAATGGTTGCAATGAACCAAGGACAGGTGCTATAATAGAGGACTCCCCGCGCTCCAACTCCGGCCACCTGGCTGACATATGGGCATGGT
>CAJURY010000078.1 GCA_910589155.1 uncultured Oscillospiraceae bacterium
TCGACCTGGCCGCCTGCGCCAAGAAGAACAACCTGGACGCCATCCACGACACCGTCCACGAGATGGCCCGCGACGAGGCCCGCCACGGCAAGGCATTCAAGGGGCTGCTGGAGCGGTACTTCGGCTGATTAAAACCCTGCAATTTACCACAATTTCAGCACTTTCTGAGGGGAACGGGGAAACCTGTTCCCCTCTTTTTCGCTGTGCCGCAGTCCCGTTGTGGTAGTTTTTGTGGATAGTTTTCCGCCGCCGCCGCTGATATTTTGCCACATGTGGATATTCAGTTTTTTGCCCTATAATCAAGCGTTTTCACGCCTAATTAACGGATTTTCAGACAAATTGAGCAAGTTTTTAGAAGCCCGAACATCTTTGCAACAAGAAATAAGCTGATTTCTTCAATACTCCACGTCTTTTTACAAGTTTTAGAGCCGCCGAGCGAAAAAACAAATGGGAATTTCTAAAAATTGCCGCTTGCCGATGGATTTTGCAGACTTTTTAGAAGTCTGTTTTTTTCTTTTCTTCATTATAGCACATGTCGTTATTAAAGTACAGGTTTTTCTTTGCTCCATGTTATACTAATTTCAAAAAGAGCGAGAGACACAAACCTCTTGAAAAACAAAATTCAAAATAAAAAGGAGAGCGACACCATGAAAAAAGATTACATCATCAATCACGGAGAGCAGACCATCACCATAACTAAGGCATTTGCCGCCCGCGCCGCCGACATTTCCACCAGGGAATACCGAGAGCTTACCAAGCTCCACAGGGATTTCCCGGACTACACCATCCAGCACAGAACCGCCGTTATCCGAGCTGACAAGGCCACCTACAAGGGCCTGACACTGGACGAGATGGAGAAGTACATCAAAGCCCAGGACAGCAGCGGTGAGGGCGTAAAAGCGTTTGAGGCTATCAAGGTATATCACACACCAACGGGCAAAGATAAGCCCAGCTATCCCAAGGTCAAGGCGTGGTTTCTCAAAACCTATCCGCAGTATGGTAAAAAGGAAATTGCGGAAAAGTCCGCCGCCTAATACAAGACCGTCACTCAACAAATCTTATTAAAATATGGAGGTTATCAAAGTGAGAGAGTACAAAATCAACTTTACCACCAACACTATCACCGTCAGCAAGAGCTTTGCCCTTGCCGCCAGCGACCCCAGCAAGCCCGAGTTTGAAACGCTGTCTAAGCTCCAATCGGCCTACCCCGGTATGAGGATTGTCCACAAAACCCACCGCTCCCCCTCCAAGGCCAACGCGAACAAGGGCCTGACCTATGAGCGCATGGAGGGGTACATCAATCTGCATGAGAACGCCGCCGAGCTGCTTATCAAATTTAAGGCGGTCAAGGAGATTGCCGCCCAACAGAAAAACCCCTACTTGTTCACTAAGGGCTGGTTTATGCAGCAGTTCCCCGACTATGGCAAGCTCCCCGACATCAGCGGCAACGGCAAGATTTTGTATGTTCTCCCCGTTGACCCTCCCGCTCCCGCCGAAAAGGATGGTGCAGCGAAAAGCAGCCGCAAGACCCCCGCCGAGGGTGCGGAGCTTGCCAGGGTTAGCTAATTACCATCAAGAAGCAACCGCTTTTTGAAATACACTTTACAAAAATCTGAAAAGGAGAAATGACTATGAAC
>CAJURY010000079.1 GCA_910589155.1 uncultured Oscillospiraceae bacterium
CGTACCAGCTTGTGGGATTTGTAGGACATACTCCCGAATTTCCCCTGCACAAGATTCCCGATGTACACCTCATTCCGCAGGAGAGTTTTGACCGTAGTGTTGGACCACATATTGATTGACCGGTGCGGATTGGCCTGCCCCCGCGCCTGATAGTACGCCTCCCTGGGAGACTGAATCCTCTCGTCGTTCAATGCCGCGGCAATCGCAAAATATCCCATACCGGAGGCCCGCATTGCGAAAATCCGGCGCACAACCGGAGCCGTTTCTTCGTCAATGATAAGATGGTGTTTGTCGTTCGGGTCCCGCAGATAGCCGTAAGGTGTGTAGGACCCCATGTACTTTCCATTTTCCGCGCAGGCTTTTTTGACCGCTTTTACTTTTTTGCTGGTGTCCCGGCTGTGGAACTCGTTGAACAAGTTCACAAAGCACATGACATCATTGCTGCTGTCACTCTTCTCCGTGTCCACACCGTTGTTCAGCGCAATAAACCGGCATCCAATCGACGGAAACAGGTAGTCGGTGTACTGGCCGAACTCGATGTAGTTCCGACCGAAGCGTGAGAGGTCTTTGACCAGAATGACATTGATCCGCCCGGATTTGGCGTCGGCAATCAAACGCTGAACACCAGGGCGCTGGAAGTTCGTTCCAGAATACCCGTCGTCGATGTAGACGTCGATCTCATTCCATCCTCGCTCCCGGACGTACCGTTGAAGCAGAAGCTTCTGGTTTTCAATGCTGACGGATTCGCCCTCCCGCTCGTCGTCGTTGCTTAGTCTGCAATAAATGCCCACATTGTATGTCTTTTCAGCCATATCATTTTACCTCCCGGCTTATGTATTCATACCTTGTGCGGCGGATGGCTCCCATCGGATTACTCCGATACTGTGATTTTACATTAGGAGCTAATGCCGCGCAAGGATGCGGCCAGCCGCAAGGTCTATGTAGCTGCTAAGTCGCAGGGCAGGAGGACAGTTCCGTCATAGCGCGGCGGACCGCCAGCTGCTCCAGCGTCTTTCCCAGGTCCTTCTCACCGGTAAATACGCTGGTCACACGATAGAGCGTGTTTCCAATCTTGACCTCTCTGTAAGAGGAGGTAGAGGTTTGATTTGCCATAGGTTGATAGCCCTCCTTTGTATGAAAAACTGCATGAAGCAGATTGCTTCTAAAAATGCAGCCGCGCCGGAAAATGCTGATGCCGCATGACATAAAGCGGCGGTGTTCCGGCGCGGCTGACTGATTTGTCGATTTCTACAGACCGTCGTATTTGCCACGCGCCCCCGGCGGGAGGGGATACTGTAAGCCGCCCTTTGCAGGGCTGTCATAACTCCACAGCGCCGTGTCAAACGTGCGCCGCAGGGTTCCGTCTCAAGTCTATGGACGGGCGTGAGCAAGTGTCATTATCCCCTGCGCAGTCATTGCGCCCAGCGTAACGAACCGGGTCCGGAACTTGCGTAGATCGCTCGGCCAGCTTATTCTTCACCTCCTGAAGCTGGCGGTCTTGGCGGCGCGTCCCGTGTCGCTTGTGCGCAGGTTTTGTGCTTACAATACCGTATATTCAATTTTCAATCTCCACGAAAGGATAAGGGGAAAATGCGCCTTTCACCTATCACAGAAAAAGGGGCTGTTTT
>CAJURY010000080.1 GCA_910589155.1 uncultured Oscillospiraceae bacterium
ATTTCATGCCCCTATTTTACCACTGCACCTTATTTTCGCAAGATGTCTAATATTTTTCGTGGAAACACAATACGCCCGTCTGCAAAAAACGCAGACAGGCGTATTGGAATTGTAAGTGGTATTCAGATGATTTGTGTGTTCATACTCATAGGTAGAATTTTCCCCGGCGGTGGACGGGATTTTTTTGACAAGTTAAAGACCGTCATACCTTGCCGGTATATCTTATAGTTCATGGCGGCTACCTCCTTTAGCCGCCGTATCTTTAGGGATAGGCTGTCACTTCTTTAAGAAATAAAAAGAAACGGCGGCTTTGATCTCTCAAAAGCCGCCGTGTAAGAATAGGCGTGTGAAAATACCTCTGCTGTACGACGGCTTTTTTTCTTTTGCCGTCGTGCGGCAGATCACTTTATCATTCAGTTTTCTATAAGCTGTTCTTACAAGTCTGTATTAAGAAGTTCAATTACAATGACTTCCGGGCGGTTATTAAAGCGGATAGGAATAATGCTGTTACCCAATCCCCGGCTAACAATCATATTTGTACTGCCGTTTGTAAACAGCCCTGCGTCATACTTTGGAAATATCCCTTGATCGGGGGCAATCAGCCCGCCGATAAATGGCAGACGGAATTGACCGCCGTGTGCGTGTCCGCTTAGAACCAAATCAATATTGCAATGTGCATAGCTCTCAAATAGTTCTGGTCGGTGTGAAAGTAAAATAGTGTAGCTGCTTTCATCATCAGCAAGACTATTTAGCTTTGTGCTAACCATATCCAGTGCGCAAGGCAGTATCTGCTTACGAATGATATGCTACGTATGACGGATAAAGAGGGAGACAGACTAAAAAAAGGCATTTTGAACGCTAATTTAGGAGATTGGCGGCCAGTCCCACCAGATGTTGCGGCAATTTTGACGCAGAGCGTCCCCTATGACGCTGTTAATTTCTATTCGCCCGATATAAAAAGACAGTTGGGAAATCTTGGCCTTTCCGGTACGACCCACCGCTACCGAACATTGGGCCACGACCCGGTATTAGGCTGGATATTCGGTACAGCCAATATCATTACAAACGCACTGACCCGGTACGATTTTCAAAGTTTTGCTGTGCTGAATAAGCAGATTTATGGCGTGTATCCGGGCAGCACATTCGGTATGCTTGAAAACGCTGGAAACTTTGTGCAGCAAGACCCCTTACTGCTCCCAACAGCGGTTGCCCGGCAAGCAATCCACTTCGGTTCGGACTATTTTACGAAACAGGGCTTGCCTGTTCCGCTGGTCGCCACCGTCAACAACGATCTGGCGAAAAATATGGTCGTGAAAGGCAGCATTGATTTGTGGAGCGTTTCCCGTGGCGCTGTTTTGGCTTGGCTTATCAACCAGCTTGTCGCCGCTGTTCATCAGCTTTTCTACCGGGAAAACCGGGATGGGAGCCAGAAACTTTATGAGGTTCGCACCAGAAAAATTTTAAGCTACTCCAACCTGATGGCGTCCGGGAGCAACGTGATCGTGTCCGCTGTTACCCAGGATGCAAGGAAATTGGATGTTGGGGGGATGCTGGTGACGCTGACTAGACAGTGTCTACACGAGTTAAGTGCGAATAGCAGCCCAAATAGCGATACAA
>CAJURY010000081.1 GCA_910589155.1 uncultured Oscillospiraceae bacterium
ATCACTCCCACGGGATTTTAAGTCCCGGGCGTCTGCCAATTCCGCCACTCCGGCCAGTCTGCTGGCGGCTTCCGGTCTGTAAGCGCTTTATTATGATAGCATAGAACCGTTCCGCTGTCAAGCTAAAATTTTTAAAGCCTTCGATTGTTTCAGTTCCAGAATCTTTTTCGTTTCTTCCATATTGAACAGGCTGCTGACTCCGTCGCCCAGCAGATTGCAGCCGAGAACGATCAGGACCACCAGAACAAGCCCCGGCGGAAAATTTGAAGCAGCCGCCAAAACACCGGGCCTGCGGAAACACGGCAGAACGCAAACCAGAGCGGCATTCTCTGCCGCCCTGGTCAGAATGGTCCCGTCACTCACCTCGGATCAGGTCTGCGCACACCTCCGCCGCCCGCAGCATATCCCGAATGCACAGCCGCTCCTGGTTGGTGTGTACCCGCTCCATGCCTACGCCTATGGCTACCGCCGCAATGCCGTGCTGATTGAACACGTTTGCGTCGCTGCCTCCGCCGCTGACCGCGGGATCAGGGTCAAGTCCATTTTTTCGCACAGCGGCAAACACCTGGCGGACCAATTCGCTGTCCGGGTCATGCTGATAACCCGGATAGCTGGTCTCGACCTGGCAGTTCAGTACTGCACCGAAGGATTCACAGGCCCGCTCCAAACAATGTACCATCTGACTGGTCTGCCGCTTGAGCTTTTCCGCACTGCGGCTGCGCACCTCCAGCACCAGCCGCGCCTTTTCCGCCACAATATTGGTTGGTCCATCCGCCAGAAAGGTACCGATGTTGCAGGTTGTTTCCTCGTCAATACGCAGCAGCTCCATAGCGGCTACGCCGTGGGCCGCCGCCTGGATGGCGCTGACTCCTTTTTCGGGCTCCAGGCCCGCGTGGGCCTTTTTTCCAAAAATCTCCGCGTAAATTTTGTTTTGTCCCGGGGCTCCGACAATCACTTTTTCCGGTCCCCCATCCGAGTCCAGTACAACACACTTTTTGGATTGCAGTCTGCTGTAATCCAAATGCTTGGAGCCCAGCATTCCACTTTCCTCCCGCACGGTAAATACCACCTCCACCGTGCGGCAATGGTCCCTGGCTGTGCGTTCCAGCGCCTCCATAATTGCGCAGATTCCCGCCTTGTCGTCTCCGCCTAACACCGTCGTGCCGTTGGAATAGAGATAGCCGTCTGCCCCTGCAACCGGCTGAATCCCTTTCCCTGGAGCAACGGTATCCATATGGGCACTGAAAAGAATCGGCGCAAGCTTTGGGTCTCCTTGGCGCACCGCATACACATTGGAGCCACTTGTTTTTGCCATCTCCTGAATGCAATCGGTTGTGACACAGCAGCCAAGACGCTCCAGATCCACGGCCAGCCTCTGCGCGATTGCGGCTTCATCTCCTGTCTCACTGTCAATTTTTACATAGTCTAAAAAACGGCTGATGATGCGTTCCTGCGTGTTCATTTGAACTGATCCCCTTTTTTCCACGTTATCGCGGTTTATTCCGTATTTTACCCAGAAGAGCATAACATAAAAATTGGAGAAAAGCAATTTCCCTCATGTCTACCAAAAGTCTACCAAAAAACAAATGCAACCCCTTGCGGCGCAAGGGG
>CAJURY010000082.1 GCA_910589155.1 uncultured Oscillospiraceae bacterium
CACAGGGACCGCGCGCGGCTCCAGCAGCACGGGGAGTAGCCAGAAGTCCAGCGGCACAGGGACCGCGCGCGGCTCCAGCAGCACGGGGAGTAGCCAGAAGTCCAGCGGCACAGGGACCGCGCGCGGCTCCAGCAGCACGGGGAGTAGCCAGAAGTCCAGCGGCGCAGGAACTGCGCAGAAGTCTGTTAGCGCAGGCGCGAAAACCAGCGTAAGCGCAGGAAATTAAAAGGCAAAAAAAAGAGACCATGGAAAAGCGGGTGGACAGATGGAGGAAATGGATGGCGGCAGGTCTGCTGTTGACCTGCCTGGCATTTTGCGCTGTTTTGTTTAAAGCGTATCTGGATGGAAAATTCCACTCGGCGAAAAGCTTGCAGCAGTATATCGCAGGATTTGGGCTTGCAGCGCCGCTAATTCTGACAGCGCTTCAGGCGGCGCAGGTGGTTTTGCCTGTTTTGCCAGGCTTTTTGGGATGCGTGGCGGGGGCCGCTCTGTTCGGGTGGATGGGCGGCTTCTGGTGCAATTACATTGGTATATGTGCAGGATCCTTGCTGGCCTTTTTGTTGGCAAGAAAATATGGAAAGGAATTTGTCAGTGGATTGTTTCCCGCTAAGCAGTATGAGAAATGGTCTACGTGGGCGGCTAAAAGCAAATCGTATACGGCCATGTTATTTCTGGGCATGGTTTTGCCACTGTTTCCAGATGATTTCTTTTGCTATTTTACCGGGTTGACGAAAATGAGCGCGCGCAAATTTGCCGCAATTATTGTGCTGGGGAAACCATGGTGTATCCTGGTCTACAGCATTATGTTTTCGGCGGCGTAAGATTCAAGAAAGGTGGAGAGGAAATGGAGGAAAAGAAGCGGCTGTGTGGCTACTACAATTATACAGTGGTATTGACTTATCTGGGGATGCTGGTGGGTTTTACGGGGATACTGCTGGCAGTGGAAGGCGCTTATGGGCAAGCGGTAATTTGCTTGATGACGGCGGGCGTCTGCGATATGTTCGACGGCGCCGTGGCAGCTACCCGGCAGAGAGATGACCGGGAAAAGCGGTTTGGCATGCAGATCGACTCCCTCAGCGATTTGATTTGTTTTGGCGTTTTTCCAGCAGTGTTCGTCTACCGGATAAGCGGCCAAACGTACCTGTCGTTTTTGGCTGGAAGTCTCTATGTGCTTTGCGCGCTCATTCGGCTGGCGTATTTTAATGTTTTGGAAGAAGAGCGGCAACGGGAAGAAGGTGGGCGAATGCAGTGGTATCTGGGGCTTCCCGTCACATCGGCGGCTTTGGCGGTTCCCGCGCTTTATGTGGCGGTGGACGGTTGGGGCGGAGAAATGTTTTTTTCGGCGCTGTTAATTTTGCTGGCTTTTTTGTTTTTGCTGCCAGTTAAGATTCGGAAACCTTATTTAGTAGGAAAAATTGGAATTGTATTTACGGGAGTTGTGGAATTTGTTATTCTATTTATTGGATTGGCGATGGAAGTATGAAAAAATCGGTGATATTGTTTTTGTATAAAACGCCGGTGGGTCGTGGGGTCTTGCTTGCGTTGACTCAGTCGGCTGTTTCCAGGTGGGTAGGGGCTTTCCTGGACTCACGGC
>CAJURY010000083.1 GCA_910589155.1 uncultured Oscillospiraceae bacterium
AAACGAGTTCATCGAGAAGATCATCGTCCACGCCCCGGAAAAGGTAGACGGCGACCGGACGCAGGAGGTGGACATCTATCTGAAGTTTATCGGACGCTTTGACCTCCCAGCCCCGGAGCTGACACCGGAGGAAGAAAAGCGGCAGGCCTCTCTGCACCGGCATCGAGTCAAGAGCCGTGAACGCTACCAGAAGATCAAGGCCGGCGAACACGCTGTCGGCCGGCCGTTCAAGCTGATCTGCAAATGCTGTGGGGAAGAATTTGAATCTAAACGGTCGAATTCTCTGTTCTGCGGCCCGAACTGCCGGGCGAAATTTTACCGCCAGGAAGCGGCGGCGAGCAGGAGCCGTGAATGTGTCTGCGGAAACTGCGGGAAAATGTTCACCACGACCAGAAGCGATGTGAAATACTGCTGTGAGGCTTGCCAAAGGAAAGCGCACAGTAAAATGCGGTACCGGCAGAAGCGGACTGAGGGACAGGAGGCAGAAACCGTATAAACACAGTATGGGGTGGGTCAGATATTTTTGGCCTGCCCCTGTCCTATGGAAGGAAGGGAAAATCCCATGTGGAACTGTGACTGGGAATATGAAAATCAGGAAACGCTGAAGCAATGGAATGAAGAAAAACTCGCCGGGATAAGGCCGTACTCGGCTGTGCGGAAAATCGTCTGTAAGGGCTGTGGACGTGACTTCTACACATTGATTGAAACCAAGAAATATTGCTATTATCATCTGTGCGGGAACAGGGGTTATCAAAAAGATTTGAAACAGCGGCGGCTGGAAAAACGACAGAACCGGGTCTGCAAAGGATGCGGAAAAACCTTCACCCCCAAGCGGTCGGATGCGGTCTACTGCTGCAATGCCTGCCGCCAGCGGGCGTATCGCCAGAGCGTTACGGATAAGGCAAGTGGTCAAATTGACCCCTTACCTCAACCGTAACGAAACGAAGGAAAACCGTTACAGATAGAGCAAGTGTCCAAATTGAACACTTGATTATCCGTAACGGCAGGAGCAAAAAGTGTTACGACTGGTGGTGTTGTTCAAATTGAACAACACCACTAACCGTAACGGAAATATGAAATATGCGCCGGACATGGGAATCTGTCTCCCGTGTCCGGCCATTTTTTGAAAACCTGATTTGCGGTGCGATGCCGGAAATTAAAAACGGTTGATTTTATTTGCGATGGGAGGATGCAAAAGTTATGAGCAGGCTGAACGAAGAATTGAAAATCCGCATCTCGCCGGAGGACAAGGAGCGGATAAAACTCAAAATGGAGGACGCCGGTATTTTGAACATGAGCGCCTATGTCCGCAAGATGGCACTGGACGGAATCTGTGTCAGGCTGGATTTGCAGGATGTGCGCCAGCTTGTTTCCATGCTCCAGCGATGCACGAATAATCTGAATCAGTACGCGAAGCGGGCAAACGAAACCGGGAGCATCTATGCGGCGGACATTAAAGATTTACAGAAACGCCTGGACGAGATATGGGAATTGTCCAGACAGTCCCTCGCCAGTCTTGCCGCAATCCGATGATAGCGGCAAGGAACAGGACTGTCGCTTTTTCGCTCTGTAAGGGGGCGCAAGC
>CAJURY010000084.1 GCA_910589155.1 uncultured Oscillospiraceae bacterium
GTGATGTACCTACATTCGATACTGTCATAGCGGCGGTCCGGGAACTGGAAAAAGAGATCAATACCCTGTAACAACTACATAACCATTTATTTGCCGGCTATTCTAAGATTCTTTAGGATAGCCGGTTTTCTGTTTTCAAAAAGGAGGGATGCCATATCACACAAAATGAAGTCAATGCCGTATTTGACGAGCAGGTGCGGCTCTGTGCCGACACGCTACAACGAAAAACAAAAGAATATACCGGGGACGATGCGGATCGGCTGGGAGCTTTTAAGGCGGCTGCCGCTTTGCAGCACACTACGCCGGAACGTGCCCTTGCCGGTATGCTGGCAAAGCATATCGTTTCCCTGTATGACATGTGCTTTGACGACAGCACAGACTACGGCATGAGCACATGGGATGAAAAAATCACGGACAGCTTAAACTATCTGTTTCTGCTGAAAGCCATTGTAAAGGAGGGACATACCAATCAACCGGATTGAAGTGAAAATTTTGAACTGCCAGGCGATTACGGAGGCCGAGAAGAACATGGTCTTTGCGGCAAGGCTCACCCAACGAGGGCATAAAATCGCCACAATGGAGGACCTGCTGGCACTCTATGAACAGTCATTCAGTGAAAAAACTGTGGAGGCGATCGGAAATCTTCCTCACCCTACGGTACAGAAATTTGCGGTCATTACGGTGGCTGTCGTTGGGGCAAGCAGGCGGTTCCTTGCACAGATCACGCGCCACCAAAACGAAGTAAAATTTATGAGCGCGTCCTTACAGTACAGCAATTACACGGGGCAGGCGGATTTTGCCGTGCCCTATGAGATTTTAACCGCCCCGGCTGAAATCCGGGAGCTGTACTTAATAAGCTGCCGGGAAGGCATGGGGTGTTATGAAAAACTCTGCCATGAGAGGATCGGCCATGACGCGGCGGGTTACGTCACGCCCCAGGGGCTTCGGAATGTGCTGCTCATCAGCGCAACGCCCTACCAGTGGAAACACATCATCGGCCAGCGGGTGTGCCGCAGGAACACGGACGAGACCCGGATCGTACTCTTAAAAATCTGGAAAGAATTATACGCACTCAGCCCGGCGCTGTTTGCGCCTTCCCAGGCCGGACCGTTCTGCCAGATGGACAAATGCCTGGAGGAGAAAATGACCTGCGGGCGGAAACTGGCGGCGGATATGACGCCGGGGGATATTTTAAGGGCAGACTACCCGGCAATCCTGGAAGGAGGCAGCGCATGAAGATCAAACTGATCGACTTTGGCGTGCCGGAGGACCGCCGCCCTTTCCGTCCGCATGGGAACGATGCCGGCGCGGATGTCTACATGCCCTATGACTGTACGTTACAGCCGGGCGAGATCGCAAAGGTCCCTCTTGGGTTTGGGATTGAAGTGCCGGACGGATATGCGGGCTATGTGTTTCCACGCACCAGCATGGCGGTAAAGGGGCTGGTCTGTGAACTGCCTCCTGTGGATTCCGGCTACCGTGGGGAAATCCATGCCATTATCAGTAATGTAAGCAACAAACCGCAGGAACTTTCCAAAGGAACGCGGATAGGCCAGC
>CAJURY010000085.1 GCA_910589155.1 uncultured Oscillospiraceae bacterium
AATCCGGCAAGGTGAATGTCAAGGGCTTGTATTCCCCGAAAACAGGCAAAACCTACGACGGAAGCATTGTTTTAGCCGATACGGGCGGGAAGTACGTCAACTACAAGATTGAGCTACCGAAGAAAAAATAAGTTCCGTAGCAAGCATAGGAAAAGAGTACCCTTTTCCGTAAATCCCCTTTCGACGCTGACGCGCCGGACGGGGATTTTGCTTGTTGGGAAGTGTCCCAAACCCTCTTGAAAAAATAAAAAACTTGGCAGAAAGCGCGGGTGCTGCAAGGCAGACCGGGCAACAATAAAAAAAGCAGCTTCCGCAATGCTGCCATAAAAGAAAGGAGCAAATGCAAATGAGCGAAACATTTTCAATCTTAATCGACAGCCGCAGCCGCTTTGAAACCGGGCAACCGGGCGGCGAATGGCTATCCATACCGACCACCACGGAGCAGCTTCACGCCGCCATGAGAAGCGTCGGCATTACAGCGAAGAACCCGCAGGATTTTTTCATTAACGGATTTTCCAACACCGAGCAATACCCCTTTGACGTGCCGCTTTCCGTGATACAGGGCAGCACCATTGACGAGCTGAATTATCTTGGAAAGCTCTTAGAAATGCAGGGCGACGACGACCGGGATAAATTCACGGCGGCGGTAACTTTGGGGGAACACGCCGGGAGCGTGAAAGACCTTATCAACCTTGCACAAAATCTTGACTGCTACTGGATTTATCCCACTGTCCGAACCGAAGCCGATTATGGCTATTACCTTATTGACGAGCTGGACGAATTGGAGCTGCCCGAAGAAGCAAAGAAATATTTCAAGTACGAGGAATACGGGCGGGACGCGGTACGGAAAGACCGGGGACAGTTTACGGAGCAGGGCTATATCTACAACAACGGCAACACCTTTTCACAGTGGTACAACGGGCGCGAAAGCGACATACCAAAGGAATACAAGGTAATGAGTTTCCCGGAGCCGGAACGTCCCGCCCCGGATAAGCTGGAAAAGGACGAAGCCGCGCCGGAGCAGGAGGAACCCCAGCCGGGAACGCCGACAGGTTCCCCGCCACCGCCGCGCCCGGTGAACCCGATCATCCTCACCGCCGACAAGCCCGCTGAAAAGATCAAGGAGATCACAGACCGCTTGGAGCAGGGTATCACGGAATTATTTGACAGTGAACGCTACAAGGAATATCTGCAAGTCATGTCAAAGTTCCACAATTACAGCTTCAACAATACGCTGCTGATCGCCATGCAGAAGCCCGACGCTTCCCTTATCGCCGGATTTAACGCATGGAAAAATAACTTTGGACGGAACGTAATGCGCGGGGAAAAGGGCATACGCATACTTGCCCCGTCGCCGTACAAAATCCGGCAGGAGGTAGAGAAGAAAGACCCGCAGACGGGAAAGACAGTGATCGGGAGTGACGGGAAGCCCGTCACGGAAACAAAGGAAATCCAAATCCCCGCCTATAAAGTTGTCGCTGTTTTTGACGTGTCGCAGACCGAGGGGCGGGAGCTTCCCGCCATTGGCGCAAACGAGCTGACCGGGG
>CAJURY010000086.1 GCA_910589155.1 uncultured Oscillospiraceae bacterium
CCCCGGTGTCCGGCAAGAGCCTGATGCGGACCAAATTCGACGAGATCGGCATGTGTCAGCGCCAGTGATAAAATGTAAGAAAACGCCGAGGAAAAAATGTAATTAAGTGGCGGAGAGGAGGAAAAAAAGATAGACTCCCAATAGGGTGGAAAAACACCCTGGAAAGGGAGTCTGGAAATGAGAGGAGAAGTATGGATGGATATCCAAGCGGGGCACTTCTATGATAAAAAAGTCATAGGATTTTGAGCGGAAATTTAGGAAGAAAAATCAAAAAACAGAGAATGGTGATATACGGCGGCCAGAGAAATTCACTTGCAGAGTTTTTCTACGAGGCTGCCTAAACGACTACCCGATGAAATATGTTATTAGTACGTTTCCCTGCATTGATATACTGAACATGAAAATACTGTTGAAAAAGGCAATATGGGCGAAAGCCCAAATGAAAGGCGTTCCGAAGGGAGCGCCTTTTTTTATTGCCCGGAAAGGAGGGCCGGGACATGGCCGCAGAAACATCTTTTGATTATTACTACGGCGACGAGAGCAATCAATTTTCTTTCTACCGCATCCCCCGCCAGCTTGTCACCGGGGAGCGGTTCAAACGCCTGTCCATGGACGCAAAGCTACTATATGGCCTGCTGCTGGACCGCATGAGCCTGTCAGCCAAGAACGGCTGGTACGATGAACAGGGGCGTGTTTATATCTACTACACGCTGGATGAGATACAGGAGGACCTGAACTGCGGCCACGACAAGGCCACCAGGATGCTGGTGGAACTGGACAACGGGAAAAACGGTTTTGGGCTGATTGAACGTGTCCGGCAGGGCCAGGGCCGCCCCACAAAAATCTATGTCAAGCGGTTCACCACCCGCGCCGTCCCTCCCCCGCCGCCAGAACCCGCGCCGGAGCCTTCCCCCAGGCCGCGGCTTTTCAGCGGCCAAGACTGCGGAAAAGCCGCAGCCCAGAGTGCGGAAAAACCGCAGTCAAGACTGCGGGGAAGTCGCAGCCCAGAGTGCGGAAAAGTCGCACCAAGTTATATTAAATCAAATCAAACTGATTTCAGCTATACTGATCCATCTATCCTTCCATCAGGTTCCCCGCCGGGCATGGGATGGATGGATAGATTGGAGCAGCGGAGAGAAGTGGATGAAGCTATTGGCTATGAGAGCCTTTGCAGCCAATTCAACCGGGAGGACGTGGACGAGATAGCGGAGCTGATCGTTGACGTGCTATGCACTACCCGGCCTACTCTCCGCATAGGCGGCGAGGAGCTGCCCATCGCCCAGGTGAAAGACCGCTTTTACAAATTGGACTCCGCACACCTGGAATATGTTTTCGACTGTCTGCGGAACAACACCACGCAGATACGCAACATCCGGGCCTACCTGCTGACCGCCCTATATAACGCCCCAACGACCATCAATAATTACTATCAGGCGGCGGTTCAGCATGATTTTGGCCCCTAACATCGGTTGAAAATGCGTCTCAAGTTGAGCAATGCCATTAAGTTAACCAGAAGTTACCAAAAAGATAGTGGCG
>CAJURY010000087.1 GCA_910589155.1 uncultured Oscillospiraceae bacterium
TGGAGGAAAAACGACATGGCAAAACAAAAGTTTGAACGCACAAAGCCGCATGTTAATATTGGCACGATTGGTCACGTTGACCACGGCAAGACCACATTGACAGCGGCCATTACCAGATGTTTGGCAACAGCCGGCGGCGCTGAAGCCAAGGCTTATGACCAGATTGACTCTGCTCCTGAGGAGAGAGCTCGTGGTATCACGATTAACACTGCGCACGTAGAATATGAAACCGAAGGCCGTCACTATGCCCACGTGGACTGCCCTGGCCACGCCGACTATGTTAAGAACATGATTACCGGCGCAGCTCAGATGGACGGCGCTATCCTGGTAGTATCCGCCGCCGACGGCCCGATGCCTCAGACTCGTGAGCATATTCTGCTGTCCCGTCAGGTTGGCGTACCCTATATCGTGGTATTCCTGAACAAAGCCGACCAGGTTGACGACGACGAATTGATGGAATTGGTGGAAATGGAAGTTCGCGAGCTGCTGAGCGAGTATGAATTCCCGGGCGACGATATTCCGATTATCTCCGGTTCCGCTCTGAAAGCATTGGAATGTGGTTGCGGCGGCCGCGAGTGCCCCAGCTGCAAACCGATTTGGGATTTGATGGATGCAGTGGACGAGTATATCCCCACACCTGAGCGTGACATTGACAAACCGTTCCTGATGCCGATTGAGGACGTATTCACCATCACCGGCCGCGGCACTGTTGTAACCGGCCGTGTGGAGCGCGGTCAGGTTAAGGTTGGCGACAACGTATCCATCGTAGGTTTGATGGATGAGCCTAAGAGCACCGTTGTAACCGGCGTTGAGATGTTCCGCAAATTGCTTGATTTTGCTGAGGCCGGCGACAACATTGGTACTCTGCTGCGTGGTATTGACCGCAAAGAGGTGGAGCGCGGCCAGGTTTTGGCAAAACCGGACAGCATTCATCCGCACACCAAATTCCGTGGTCAGGTATATGTACTGACTAAGGAGGAGGGTGGCCGTCACACTCCGTTCTTTAACGGCTATCGTCCGCAGTTCTATTTCCGTACCACTGACGTAACTGGCGTATCCAAATTGCCTGATGGTGTGGAGATGGTAATGCCTGGCGATAACATTGATATGGACATTGAATTGATCACTCCGATTGCTATTGAGGAGGGTCTGCGTTTTGCTATTCGCGAGGGTGGCAGGACTGTAGGCGCTGGTGTTGTAATCGCCATCAACGAGTAAGAAGTCAGCTCAATAGCACTTCATCTGCTTTGTCGTCATTTTATTCGTTTCGTCGGCGTACGCTTGGTACGCCTACCTCACTCATAATCTGACTCCTCGCATCTAAAGCACTCTTGAGCTGCCTTTAGTATGCTGGAATAAGCGAAGCAAATCAGCATATCTCAATCGCTCTTGAACTTCTGTAGTTTGAGTGGAAGAAGTGGATGTGCTAAAAGCGTTAAAAATTTTTGCAGCTGCTAGTTTTGCCGAAGACTAAGATAAGGCTGCAAGATTATGAAGTAAAAATTGATTAGGATTTGCACAAAAA
>CAJURY010000088.1 GCA_910589155.1 uncultured Oscillospiraceae bacterium
AATCAATCTTGCCAACAAAGCGGTAAACAATCTCGATTTCCTGTACCCTGTTGCCGTCCTCGTCCTTGGTGGCCTCATGGACAAGGATTTTTTCAATCAGGGTGTTAAGCATATCGGCGGTTAACTCCGTGGGGCTGGAAAACTGCTTGATTAACTCCACCCACTTGTTTATGCCGTCCTCCTGCTCCTTGGTGCTGGCAAGCTGGGCCGTCAACGCTTCAATCTTCTTCTCAAGCTTTCCCTGTTCCTGCTGGTACTTCTGGGACAGCATGGAGAAATTGCGCTCCGTGATTTTCTCGTTTACCCTGTCCTCGTAAATCTTGGCTAACAGGTTGTCAAGCTCGGTCAACCGCTTTTCTGCCCGTCTCTTTTCCTGTGCGGCCCGTTTGCTTGCGGCGGCTTGCTCCGTCATGGTGGACTTGGAAAGCCTGTCCAATATGGCTTGCTCGTCCTGATGAACGGCGTTAATCCAGTATTGCAGACGGGAGAGGACATAGGCATAAAGCACATCATACCGGACGTAGTGTATGGTGCATTGGTGAAGGCCCTGCCCGTATTTCGTGCATTGAAAGTAGGAGAACGGAGCTTTGCCGCCCTTATGCACACCGTAACTCATTGACCACCCGCAATCAGCGCACTTGACAAGCCCGGCGAAAATCTGCGTTGTGCCGTTCTTCCTCTGTCTGCGGCGGCTGGCGATCTGCTTTTGTACCCGGTCAAAGTCGGCCTTGCTGATTATGGCTTCGTGGGTATTCTCTACCGTGAACCATTCTTCCTTGGGCCTGTGAATCAATTTCTTGCATTTGAAGGATACATTAGCCCGCTTATTATGTACGCTGTTGCCGATGTAGGTTTCATCCCGCAAAATACTTTGCACCTGGCAAATGCTCCAGGCATACCGCTTTTCCTCTGCCTGTCCTTCGTGGATACGGGAAAATGTGCCGTATCTCTGAAAGTTTAACCATGACGGGGTGGGTATCTGTTCCGCCGCTAGAATGTGGGTGATTTTTGAAGCTCCCGCACCTTGAACAGCCAGAGCATAGATTTTTTCGACAATCCATTTTGTTTCATCATCCACCAGCAGATGCCCTACTTGCTCCGGGTCCTTGCGGTAGCCTAGCGGAGCATGAGCCGCATAGTGAGCACCGTTTTCAAACCGGGTCCGCATAGCTTTTGTAACCTTGCGGGAAATGTCCCTTGCGTACCATTCGTTTATGACGTTCAAAAATGGGGTGAACTCGGTTGATTGCTGGTTGTTGCTGTCTACTCCGCTATCCACGGCGATAAAGCGGACACCCAACTCCGGGAATCGCATTTCTGTGTACATTCCCATTTCAAGGTAATTCCGACCAAACCGGGAAAGGTCTTTCACCACCACGCAATTTATACGGCCCGCCTCTATATCGCCTATCATGCGTTGAAAATTCGGGCGGTTGAAGTTCGTTCCTGAATAGCCATCGTCTATATATTCATCGACAATATACAGGCTGTTTTGCTCTGCGTAGCGGCGTAACATCATGCGTTG
>CAJURY010000089.1 GCA_910589155.1 uncultured Oscillospiraceae bacterium
GGAGTTGCTAGCAAATTATCTTCCCTGAGGTAAGAGCTCAGCTCCTTGGGAATGCGGCCCATAAGCGTTAAAATAATAGTGACAACGGGAGAAAAATATGGTATACTGGCAGCATGGAAAAGCTAACGAAAGAATGGGAAGAGCTGAAAAGCTTTTTGCCCAACGGCTGGGAAGAAAAAGCAAAAGAGAGCAAAGCGATCTGTCGGACCCGGAAAGTAGGCAGCGCGGAGGAGCTGCTGCGGGTGGAACTGCTGCATTTTGGCGAGGGGCTGTCCTTAAAGGAAACGAGCACCGTGGCGAAAGAAGGCGGAATAAGCGACATATCCAGCGTAGCTCTCTATCATCGTGTGCGAAAAAGCGCGGAATGGCTGCGCTGGATGTGTGAGGGGATGCTGGAGCAATTAGGCACAGCGGTAACAAAACCAGAGTGGCTGGAGGGACGTTGTGTCCGAGCCATCGACGGATCACATATCAGTGAACAGGGGAGCACCGGGAGCGACTGGATCTTACACTATAGTTGGGAAATATTCGGTCTAAGGAATGATTATTTTGAGATAACGCCCCACAGCCAGGGAGAAAAGACTGCTCGATTTCCGATCCAAAAAGGTGATATCATCCTGGCGGACCGGCTATATGGCAAGGCCAAAAGCTTTGACTATATTGTTGGTGCTGGCGGGGATTTTGTGATGCGTTTGAAGCACAAAGCAGCAAAGTACTATGACGAAGGCGGCCGCTGTGTGGAATTACTGCCGCTGCTGCGGGAACTGGCCGCGGGAGAAGTCCTGGATGTCACGCTTCACTACTACTCCGAGCCCAGAAAGCCCGCATCCGCAAAGCCGCTGCGGATCTGTGCGGTACGAAAAAGTCCTGAACAGGCGGAACGTGCGAAACGAAAGACACGCCGCAAAATGAGAGCGCCGCACAAAAAGCCTTTGGATCCGGATACAATTGAGATGAGCGAATATTTTGTGGTTGGTACATCTCTGACCGCAGATACTTTTTCGTCCGCTCAAGTTCTTGAGCTCTACCGGCTCAGATGGCAGGTGGAACTTGCCTTCAAGCGCCTGAAATCCATCATGCAGCTGGGGCAACTGCCTAAAACTGACCCGGAGAGCTGCCGGGCCTGGTTATATGGGAAGATGCTCTACGCCCTTTTATGCTATGCAATCGTAGATAAAGGGCGGTCTTTTTCCCCATGGGGGTATTTACTCAAAATATCTTGAGGCACACGAAAGCCTGTGGCGTGAATTGTCTGTTGCCGCTCTCCTTGTCAGTGGCGCAGTAAGACCGGTTTTTAGTATTTCTTGTGCCCTATCTCATTGGGAGGGTATTGCTCTGCTGCTTGCCGAAGCCCCTCGCCAAC
>CAJURY010000090.1 GCA_910589155.1 uncultured Oscillospiraceae bacterium
AAAAAATCTTGGCAAAGCGCACAGCCGCGCCGTAGTAGGGAGCGTACCAGAAAAGCGCGGCGGTGCGCCGCCATTTCAGAAAGGAGCGAATGAATGGAAATGAAGAAAGGCTATTCCGTATATGAGCATGACCGATTAGAACCGGCTGACAGTATGCGGATAGAGCGCAAAGTGTATTTTGAAGAAAAGACCGCTGACATTTCCGGGCTGACCACTCTGCCCTTAGAGCAGTTGCGGGCATTGCGGGAGGAATACGCGGCGGCTGAACAGGCAGCGTTTGCAGCCTTGCAGCAACAGGCGGCGGCTTGGGAAGAACAGGCGGGAAAGACGCTTGCCATTGACAAAGCCATTGAGTATGTAAGGACGCCCGAAGTCAAGCATACCGCTAACCAATGGGAAGCTGCCGACTACGGAAAGCACATCAGTAACCGCGTCTACCAAATGCGTTACCGCGTATCCGAGAATACCCGGTATGACAGGGAAAAAGAGAAATCTATCCCTTACTCATGGACGCTCTCATGGAGCATTTACACCAACAGCCCCCACCAATACGGACAGGCGAAAATCGCAGGACAGGAAAGAAAAGTCTTTGCGGACAAGGCGGCTATGGAAAAGTATCTGAACGGGCGTATCAAGGCATACGCACATTTATTCACTGAAATATCCCCCTCTATCCCACAGGAATATGCAGAACATTTCAAAGTAAACGGGCAGCTTTTACCCGGCTATTTTGTTGAGGGGGAAGAACGGACGCAGCCCGGACAGGAAACTGAAAAAACAGACGCAGCCCCCGCAGAACAGGCGGCGGGGCAGACCACCGGGCAGAGAAAGGAGCATGACCCTATGAGCGAGCAGTTTTCAATTCTTATCGACAGCCGCAGTCGCTTTGAAACAGGCGAACCGGGCGGCGAGTGGCTTCCCATGCCGACCACAACAGAGCAGCTTCATGCGGCTATGGAAAGCGTCGGCATTACCGCAGACAACCCGCAGGATTTTTTCATCAACGGTTTTGCAAACACCGAACAGCAGCCCTTTGACGTGCCGCTTCCCGTTATCCAGAGCGCGGGCATTAACGAGCTGAACTATTTAGCGAAGCTCTTAGAAATGCAGAGCGACGAGGACAAAGACAAGTTTACAGCGGCGGTGACACTTGGGGAACGCGCCGGGAATATCAAAGACCTTATCAACCTTG
>CAJURY010000091.1 GCA_910589155.1 uncultured Oscillospiraceae bacterium
GGAATCACTGAACGCAGAACCCGCAGATCATAGCGGTCTTTCCTGGGACCAGCCGCCAGAGCCGCACAAATACGCGAATGTTTTAGTAATGGGAAAGTCAGTCGTTTTTGTCCGTCATTCTTTCGCAGATACGGGAGACGTTGAGAAAATCTATAACGATTATATAGATGAAAAAGTTGCAGAAATCAGCGATAAATAACGCAAATCACTTGCAAATCAAGTCTTTTTCTGGTATAATAAAAGTATCTCAAAAAGTGTTGTGATTCTGCAAGGACGATGAAAGGAGCGTAAAAATGAACTTGCAGAACAACACCGCCAAAGCTGCCATTTATGCCAGGAGAAGCCCCGAGGACCGGGCCAACCGTCAGAATCAATTCCGTGGAGACGGCGTTTCCGATAGCATCGAGACGCAGATCCTTATGTTGCAGCAATACGCAGACAGTCAGGGATTCACCAACTGCCGGGAATATTACGACGATAACATTTCCGGGACCACGTTTGCCCGTCCGCAATTCATGCAGATGCTTTCCGACATCCAGCAAGGCCGGGTCGATACGGTGATCGTCAAGGACCTTTCCCGGCTGGGCCGTGACTACATCGAGAGCGGACGGTATCAAGAAATCGTGTTCCCGGAGCTGGGCACAAGATTGATTGCCGTCAATGATGGCTACGACAGCGCCACGGGAGCGGGTACAGATTGCGCAGTTTTCAAGAATGTTTTTAACGATTATTACGTTAAAGATATATCGAACAAGACCCGTTCAGCCCTAGCCGCCCGAGCCAGGGCGGGGAAGTATCTTTCCTCCGGTGTATATGGCTACGCCAAAGACCCCCACGACAAAAACAAGCTGATACCGGACCCCGAGACAGCGCCCATTGTCCGCCGTATCTTCTCCATGACTGTCAGCGGTATCAGCTTTCGCGCTATTGCTCGAACATTGTCAAGCGAGGGTATTTTAACCCCAGCGGCGGTAAAAGGCGTATCGCCCCGCAAGGAAACGACCCGCCCCACAGATTGGAGCGCAACAACAATAAACGGCATCATCCGAAATCCCGCCTATCTGGGAAAGCTGGTGTATGGCAAGAGCCGCAAAGTCAGTTATAAGAGCAAGAAGCAAATCGCC
>CAJURY010000092.1 GCA_910589155.1 uncultured Oscillospiraceae bacterium
CGAACACCACATAAATGTGGTGGCTACGCTACGCTTGAAAGGCAAAAGGCAGCGCTTTCCGCTAAAAAAGCGAGTGGAAAATGTGCATAACTGGCCGCTTCGCCATGGAAAATACTGTTCACAGCCTATGGAAAAGCAAAAGCGGCTTTCCCACAGCCAGCAAACAGCATTTCCCACAGCTTCGCAGCATAGCCAGTTATACACATTTCCCACTCGCCGGCGGCTACGGAATCCAGCCCATTTCTTCCTGTATCTGAAAAGCAAAGGGAGAGAAGACTTATCTATCCAAGGGTGTCTGGCTGCATAAGAAAAGCCGGAAATCGTGAACGAGTGTCCATGGCTTCCGGCCTCCCTTTTTAGCGGCTTTGTTCCTGGTTCTTTTCTTTTTCCTGATGTTCCTCTTTCTGAATGTTGAGCAGGCTGTCCACATTGGACTTCACTGCCTGGAATTCCTGATTTTCCTGGCGCAGCCGTTTATATTCCTCATAGGCAGCCTTCTTTTTGCCCAGCAGATCAGAATACTCTGCTTGTAATCGTTTGACCGTGGGCAGCTTTTTTACGCCTTGGGCGTCAAAAGCCCGTTTCGCCGCCTCGTGGAGAAGCAAATCCGTTTCATGGGCGGCTCGGAAAGCCGGTTTTTCGGCTGCCTTTTTCTTCTGGTAAGCGGCATAAGTGTTCCGTGTTTTTGCGTAGTTGATGATGTGGGTCTTTAAGGCGGCAATCTGCTCCATACGGTGTTCCATCTGCTTTATGGAAGTGGAGAGGGTTTCAAAGTCTGCTGCTGCTTTTTCTGATTTTTCAACCAACACGTCATATGCGGTTATGCCATGCTCGGTAAGGTAGTTCAGGGTTTTGGCCGCTTCTTTCAGATTATGAATTTTCATCCACCGTTCCAAGCCGGGGCCACGTCCTTGAAGACGGGCCTGAATGTCCATAAGAAGATTGATACGGGTATCTTTTTCCAGCCGGATTTTTTTCTTGCGCTGGGGTTGTTTCGCCCTGCCCACACGGTCACGGAGAGCCTCCAGA